>JBGAQX010000003.1:0-103577 GCA_044220545.1 Rhodocyclaceae bacterium
AGGGCGCCGGGAATCGGACTGCTGGCGAGGTAGGCGAACATCAGTCCGCCGACTTCCTCGGCGTTGTCCGGGAGCTGCATCCAGCGCGGGTCGTCGTTGTGGGTGAGGCGATTGACCACCCGGACGACGCCGGGGATGGCCTTGGTGCCACCCAGGGTCGGATCGGCCAGCATGTGCGCCTGGAAGCGTTCCATGGCGGCCATGACCTCGGGGCGCTTGATGCCGCCCTTCTCGTCGGTGCGGGCGACGACGTGCAGTTCTTCGGAGCCGGGGAAGAGATTGTTGATGGCCTTGGTCGACTGGTTGTAGTCGTGATGGCGGTGCAGCAGCGGGCTGCCCGGCTCGGATTCGCCCAGTTGCACCTGGGCGATGAACCAGGCGCCGCCGATGGCGCCGATGGCGGCGAGGATCAGGATGCTGCGGGCGCCGCCGTCGGTGCCACCGGTCATGGCCATGGCCTTGCCCAGGAAGTTGCGCACGCCTTCGTTCTTGTTCTCCATGGTCCTGGGCTGCGGCAGGATGGTCAGGGCCAGGGGGACCATGAAGTGCACGGTGAAGATGACCGAGAAGCCCCAGAAGCCGGCGGCGACACCGAGCTTGTGGTTGAAGGGGGCGGCGCCGAGGACGAGGACGGCGATGCCCAGGGCGTCGACGATGATGGCCAGGCTGCCGGGCCGGAACAGGGCGTCGAGGGCGTTTCTGGCGGCCTTGGCGCCGTTATGGACCTTGGCCAGTTCTTCGTAGTAGCGGGCGACCAACTGGACGCCGTGCGAGGTGGCGCGGGCGGCGATCAGGAAGGGAATGGGCAGGCTCAGGGGTTCGAGGTTGATGCCCATCAGCGCCATGAAGCCCAGCCCCCAGATGGAGGAGAGGGCGATGCCCAGGAGCGGCAGGGCGATGCCGTAGAGGCGCCGGAAGTAGAGGATCAGGAGCGCCGCCAGCAGCAGCAGGGTCCAGGCGAGGATGGTGAGGATCTGGTTGAGGTAGGTATAGACCCAGCCGGTGAGGACGGGATTGCCGGTGACGTGGATCTGGTGCCCGGGCCGGGCGAGACTCTCCCGAACTTTCTGGAGTTCGGCGAAGGTCCTGGCGTAGTCGAGATCGGCTTCGTTGAGCTGGGCCTTGATGAGGGCGGCCTTGAGGTCGGGGGAGACCAGCAGTCCGTAAATGGTCGGGTTACCGATGACGTCCTTCTTGAGCTGTTCGAGCTGGGCGACGCTCCGGGGGCCCTTCTGGGGGTCGTAGTAGGACTCGGACATGAAGCCGCCTTCGGGACTGAGATAGACCTTGCGGGCGGTGCGGTGGGTGAGGCTGGAAACGAGGTTGTGATTGACGCCGGGCAGGCTGTCTATCCCTTGCGTGGCTTCGTGGATGAGCTTGAGGGTGTCGTCGTTGAAGAGGCTGCCTTTCTCGACTTCGATGGCCATGATGATCATGTTGGCGCCACCGAAGCTTTCCTTGATGCGGTTGTAGACCTGGATGTAGCGGTGGTTCTGCGGCAACAGGTCGGCGAAGTCGGAATAGACCCGCAGCTTGGGCAGGGCGAGGCTGAACAGCAGGGTGGCGGCGAAGATGAGACCGAGGACGATCTTGGGGTTGGCGAACAGCCATTCTTCGCCCCGGTGCAGGGCGTGGGTGACGCGGTGACGAAGGCTGTGGGTACTCATGATCCGGTTCCTGGGGTTCCTGGGTTGCCGTGGGTGGCGATGGCGCGGACGAGGCCGCCGGGACCGCCGACGACGAGGGCGTTTTGTTGATCGCCAAGGCTGGCGCCGGCGCCGAGGAAGACGGGGGCGGCGTCGGGATAGGCCATGCTTTGCCAGACGCCGTTCTCAAGCCGGGCGACGACGCCGCCGGCGCCGACGCCATAGGGCTGGCCGGCGTGCCAGAAGAGGCGGTACAGGGGGGCGCCGGCGCGGTTCTCGGTCTCGCTCCAGGTATGCCCGCCATCGGTGGTGCGCAGGATGTGGCCGGCGATGCCGCTGGCCCAGCCTTCCTGGCGGTCTTTGAACAGGGCGGCGTAGGGGTAGAACTCGCCAGGGATCTGGCTGATCTTCTTCCAGGTGGCGCCACCATCGTCGGTGCCAATGACGTGGCCGAATTCACCCAATACGAAGCCGAGGCTGTCGTCGACGAACTGGATGGTGGTGAGCTGGGCGTCTTCCTGGAGATCGGTGAGCGTCCAGGTGGCGCCGCGATCGGCGCTGACGGCGATCCTGGCGCCGGAGCCGGTGACCCACCAGCGGTTCTGGCCATCGCAGGTGACGGCGAGGGGGACACGGGGTTTGTCGAGGGCGACGCTCCGCCAGTTGCCACCCGTCTTGTCCGCGCTCCAGACTTTGTGGTTGAAGTCGATGCCAATGAACTCGCCGTTCGGACAGGTCGCCAGGCCCAGGATGCTGACCGGACCCAAGACGGTCCTCACCCAATTCTTGCCCTGGTCGCTCGATACGACCACGGCACCCGCCTGGCTCGAACCCACCACCACCCCTCCGTTCGAGACCAACGACTGCACGATGTCGTAGCGGTGTAACGATCGGGCGCGCTCGGCGTCGATGGCCGACAGGTCAGCCTGCGCTGTACAGCCCGCCAAAACCAGCAGGGCGCCGCTGAGAGCGAGTGTCCTCACGAGAAACGCACCGAGACGCTGCCCAGTTCCTGGAAGCGGGCGATGACGTTGTCGCCCGGCTTGACGGCGATGGCCTCCGTGATGCCGCCGCTCATGACGAAGCTGCCGGCGGGCAATGATTCACCCTGCTCGGCCAGGATGTTCACCAACATGGCGATGGCCTCGGCCGGATGGCCGAGTACGGCCGCCGACGCACCCATGGCGACCATCTCGCCGTTCTTCTCGAGCACCACGCCGAGGGTGCGCAGATCCAGGTCGTCCGCGTAGCGGGCCCGGCCGCCGCCGACGAAGCGGGCGCTGGAGCCGTTGTCGGCGATGACGCTGGGCAGGTCGAACTTGAAGCCGGAAAAGCGCGAATCGATGATCTCGATGGCCGGCAACACATAGTCGGTGGCGGCCAGCACCTGCTCGCGCGTGCAGTTCGGGCCACGCAGCACCGCCTTGGTGACGAAGGCCACCTCGGCCTCGACGCGCGGATGGACCAGGTCGGCGGTGCCGACCACGGAGTTCTCCGGCCGGGCCATGCGGTCGGTGAGGAAACCGATGGAGGGCACGTCCACACCCATCTGCAACATCTTCGCCTTGGAGGTGAGGCCGGCCTTCCAGCCGACCAGCTTGTGCCCCTGGGCGATGTAGCGGCGACGCAGTTCGGCCTGGACGGCATAGCCGTCGGCGATGGTCATGGCCGGATATTCGTCGGTCAATTTGGGTATCGCATAGGCGCGGGTCTGGGCGCCTTCGACGCGCTCGCACAGGCGCACGATGTCCTCGCGGCTCAAGGTGAGGCTCATGCGGCGCTCCTTCCGGCAAAGCGGACGCTGCAACTGCCGAGGCCGCCGACGGTGCAGACCATGTGGTCGCCGTCGACCACCGGCACCAGGGCCGATTGGGAACCGGAGAGGATCACCTCGCCGGCCTTGAAGGGGATGCCCAGCACGCCGAGCGTGTTGGCCAGCCAGGCCACGGCATTGGCCGGCGAACCCTGCACGGCGGCGCCGACGCCGGTGGAGAACAGCTCGCCGTTCTTTTCCAGCACCATGCCGGCCAGGGTGATGTCGAGCTGGCGCGGGTCGCCCTTGGTCTTGCCGAGCACGTAGACGCCGCAGGAGGCGTTGTCGGCGACGGTGTCCTGGATCTTGATCTTCCAGTCGGTGATGCGCGAATCGACGATCTCGAAACAGGGCACCACGTAGTCGGTGGCACGGATCACGTCCATGGCGGTGATGCCGGGGCCGACCAGATCCGCCTTGAGCACGAAGGCCAGTTCGGCCTCGGCCTTGGGCTGGATCAGGGTGGTCAGATCGATGGTGTCGCCGTCCTGATACACCATGCCGGAAGTCAGCTGGCCGAAGTCCGGCTGGAACACGCCGAGGAAGTCCTGGACCGGCTTGCTGGTGACGCCGATCTTCTTGCCGACGATGGTTTCGCCGGCGGCCACCCGCCGGTCGACGAAGCGCCGCTGGATCCGGTAGGCGTCGTCGAGGGTGATGTCGGGCTCGCGCTCGAGCAGGGGCGGAACCGTCATGCGGGCGAGCCAGGCGGCGTAGAGCTGGTCGCCGTAATGCTGGATCTTTTCGGGGGTCATGATCAGAGCTTGATGCAGACGTTCTTGAGTTCCGTATAGAACTCGAGCGAATGGACGCCGCCTTCGCGGCCGATGCCGGATTGCTTCATGCCGCCGAAGGGTGTGCGCAGGTCGCGCAGGAACCAGGAATTGACCCAGACGATGCCCGCCTCGACGGCGGCAGCGACCCGGTGGGCGCGTTGCAGGTTGCTGGTCCAGATCGCCGAGGACAGGCCATAGCGGGTGTCGTTGGCCAGGGCGACGACTTCCTCTTCGCTGTCGAACGGGCGAATGTGGCAGCACGGGCCGAAGATCTCTTCGCGGACCACCGAAGCGGTTTCCGGCAGGCCGGTCCAGATGGTCGGCTGTACCCAGGAGCCCTCGCTCAGATCGCCGGCCATCGCCGGCACGCCGCCGCCAGTGACCACCGTGGCGCCTTCGGCGACCGCCTTCTCGTAGTACGAGAGTACCTTGCGGCGATGCTCCCGGGAGATCAGCGGCCCCATGCCGACGCCGGCCTCGAAGGGCGCGCCGATCTTCATGGCTTCCGCCTTCTGCTTCAGGGCGGCGACGAAGCGCTCGAAGATGCCGCGCTGGACATAGACGCGCTCGGTGCCCAGGCAGACCTGGCCGGTGTTCTGGAAGCAGGAGCGCAGGGTGCCGTCGATGGCGGCCTCGAAGTCGCAGTCGTCGAAGACGATGGCGGCGTTCTTGCCGCCCATCTCCAGGGACACTGGCCGCGCACCCTCGGCGGCCGCCTTCATGATGGCCGCGCCGGTGCGCGTCTCGCCGGTGAAGGTGATGGCGTTGACATCCGGATGGCTGGTGACGAACTCGCCGGCCGAGCCGGGGCCGAAGCCGTTGACCACGTTGTACACGCCCCGGGGGACGCCCACCTGGTTCATCACCTCGCCGAGCAGCACAGCGGATTGCGGGGTCTCCTCGGAGGGTTTGACCACGACGGTGTTGCCGCAGGCCAGGGCGGGACCGACCTTCCAGGTCATCAGCAACAGTGGCGCGTTCCACGGGCAGATGACGCCGACCACGCCGACCGGCCGGCGGATGGCGTAGTTGAGCGCCCCCTGGCCGTCCGGGGTGGCCATCTCGAAGAACTCGGTCGGCACGTTCTTCACCACGTCGGCGAAGATCTTGAAGTTGGCGGCGCCGCGCGGCACGAAGACATGGCGCGCCACAGCCGCCGGCATGCCGGTATCGGCCGCCTCGGCGGCGACGAAGTCATCGAAGCGGCGGGTCATCTCGTCGGCGATGGCGTAGAGCAGCTCGACGCGATCGGCCAGGGTCAGCTTGCCCCAGGGGCCGGACAGAGCCGCTTTGGCGGCGGCGACAGCCGCATCGACATCGGCCCGCGAGGCCTCGGCGACGCGGGCGATCACCCGGTTATCCAGCGGCGAACGCTTGTCGAACAGGCAGGCCTGGCTGGTGGCGACGAACTCGCCGTCGATGAAGTTGGCAATGGTCTTCATGGGTCTGGATCTCGGTGTCGGGTGAGGCGGAAAGCGATGCGCAAGCACCGGCAGCCACCCATGGGCGGCTGCCGGCCGGTGATGCCGCGAAACTCAGGTCACGACGGTGAGAAAGGTCTCGTGGAGCTTGCGCTGCGGGAAATCGAGGCCCTGGCCGAGGTTCTCGAAGGTCCAGGTCTTCGGCGTCCAGTCCGGGTAGGGCTGGTAGCCGCCGCTGAAGGTCTCGAAGCGGTTGCCGGACGGATCCCAGGCGTAGATGGTGGTGCCGCGCGTGATGCCGTGGCGGGTCGGCCCGATGTCCACGGGCACGTTGTTCATGGACATGATGTCGCCGGCGCGCAGCGTCTTTTCCCAGCTATCGAGCCAGAACGAAACGTGGTGCAGCTTGCCGGGGTTCGGGTGCTCGACGAAGGCGATGTCGTGGGACTTGATCGAACAGGACAGCCAGATGGCGGCTTCGCCCGGCGTGCCCTCGGGCATCAGGACCCGCTCGACCAGGTAGAAACCCAGCACCTCGGTGAAGATCTTCTTGTTCTCGGCGATATTCGGGCCATAGAGCAGGATATGGTCCATGCGCACCGGGGCGATGCCATGTTCGGACTGTTCGTTCCAGGGGCCGGGATTCATTTCCGGCAGGCCGTTGCCCACTTCCTTCTTCTCGGCGTAAAGCTCGATCAGGTGGCCTGAGGGCAGTTCGAAGCGCACGCGCTCGCCGGTCTCGAGCAGATCGCCGGCGGGTAGCCGCTCGGTCTTCAGGCCGTAGGCCCGCAGGTCCCGGTCGAACTTGTCGAGCGTGGCCTTGCTGTCCACCTTGAAACCGAAGAAATCGATGCCCGCTCGGTCCGCCTGGCGCAGGATCACGCTGCTGTGATCGCGCTCGTCCCAGGCCTTGAAATAGACCCGGCCTTGCGGGTCGCGGCCGGTCTCCACCAGTCCGAGCACGTTGCCGTAGAACTGCGCGGCCTCCTCCAGATCGAGCACCCGAATCTGCGCGTGGCCCGGTCGCAATACACCTGTCATCGCCATGTCGAACTCCTCCTGTCTTCTTATCTGAACAAAGCCAGCCGATGCCGGCTGGACCTCTTTGGTGTGGGCAACGATAAGGAGCCGCCGACCTTCCGTCCAATACTATTGAAAGCCATTACCCATACCTTTCCGGTATGACATAATCGGCGCAATCAATTCGTGAAACCGACATGGAACTGCGCCTGCTGAAAAGTTTTGTCGCCGTCGCCGAGGAAGGCGGCATCGGCCGTGCCGCCGCGCGGCTGCACATCACGCAGCCGCCACTGACGCGGCAGATTCATCAACTGGAGGAGGAACTCGGCACGCCGCTGTTGAATCGAACGGCGCGCGGCATCGAACTGACCGAGGCCGGCGCGCTGTTCCTCGACGAGGCGCGCAACATCCTCGCCCTCGCCGGCCAGGCCGCCGAGCGGACGCTCCGGGCCGGCCAGGGCAAGCTTGGCCGCATCGACATCGGCATCTTCGGCTCCGGCATCTTCGGCATCATCCCGAAATTGCTATTGGCCTATCGCCAGGCCTACCCGGAGGTCAACATCGTCATGCACAGCATGAACAAGGGCGAGCAGGTGGCCGCGCTGCGCCAGCGCCGCCTCAACGTCGGCTTCAATCGCCTGCTCCAGGACGAGCCCGACATCGAGTCCGAGGTCATTCTCATGGAGCCGCTCTACCTGGCGGTGAACCGCAACCATCCGCTTTCCCGCGAGCGCGAGGTACCCTGGCGGGAATTGGCCCATCACCCGCTGGTGCTGTTTCCGAGCGGAACGCGGCCCAGCTTCATCGACCGGGTCTTCGAGCTCTGCCAGCAGGATGGCTTCCAGCCCAGGGTGGTGCAGGAGGTCGGCGACGCCGTCAATGCTGTCGCCTTGGTGGCGTCGGGGTTTGGCATCTGCATCGTGCCCGAGTCCGCCACCAACCTCAAACTGCCCGGCATCGTCTATCGCCCGTTGATACGGGTGCCGCCGCCCGAGGTCGATCTCAGTTGCATCTATCGCCTGGGCGACGAGTCGCCGGTCCTGCATTCCTTCCTCGGCATCGTCCGCACCTTCTGCGTCTCGAACACCAGGAAATAGCCATGGCAGCCCGCGACGATCATGACGTGCCCTCGACCACCACGCCGTTGCCGGTCGAATTCGGATGAACATCGACTTCAGGCTGATGGTGATGCTGGTCGTCCCGCCGCTCTTGTGGGCCGGCAATGCCGTGATCGGCCGAATCGCGATCGGCAGCATGGACCCGCTGTGGCTGAATGCATTCCGTTGGCTGTTGGCTTTCGTCCTGCTGTTGCCGCTGGGCTGGCATGCGATCGCCACGCCCGGGGCGCGCCGCGCCATCGCCAGTCGCTGGCGGTATTTGACTGTGCTCGGCCTATTCGGCGTGGGCGCCTACAACGCCCTGCAATACCTGGCCCTGCGCACCAGCACACCGGTCAACGTGACGCTGATCGCCTCCAGCGCGCCGATCTGGACCATGATCATCGGCACCATCGCCTATGGCGTCCGGCCGCGCCGGATTCAGGTGATCGGCGCCATGCTCTCGCTGGCCGGCGTGGCGGTCGTGTTGTCGCGTGGCGACCCGAGCAGCCTGCTGCGCGTGCAACTGGTCCAGGGCGACCTGCTGATGCTGCTGGCCATACTTGGCTGGTCGGTCTATAGCTGGATGCTGGCGCGACCACCGGCCCACATGACCGGCGATGCGCGCCCCGCCTGGAACTGGGCGGAGTTTCTCCTCGTGCAGTGCGTCTTTGGCGTCTGCTGGGCCGTCGGCGCAGCCGGTGCCGGCGACATCATCGCGCCGTCGGCACCGACCCGATGGTCCGGCTCATTGTTGCTGGCGATCGTGTTCATCGCCATCGGGCCATCCATCATCGCCTATCGCCTGTGGGGCCTGGCGGTGGCGAGCGCCGGGCCGACCCTGGCGGCCATCTTCTACAACCTCGCACCGCTGTTCACGGCGGTGCTGTCCGCCGCCGTGAGCGGCGAGTTGCCCAGTCCCTACCATGGCATGGCGTTCATCCTGATCGTCGCCGGCATCCTGATCTCCTCGCTGCCGACGCGGAGCCCCGTCGAGCGCTGAAGCCGGCCACCGCTGCCGCGTCGCACCACAGCCCGGCCTGGGCCGCCGGGAATGGACGGACTATCCGGCGCTGGTCACGTCGACAATGAGCTTGCGCAGCTCGACGATCAGCTCGTCGCGACGGGCAAACAGTTCGGGCAGCCGTTGCCGGGCCTGCGCAGCAAGGCCTTCCTCCGCGAGCTGGGTCAACTCCCGGCCCAGCGCGTGCGCCGATTCGTGCAGGCGATCGATTGCCTTGAATGTCGCCAGCTCGCCGAAGCTGGCGCGTCCGTCGCCGTTCAGCCATTGCCCGAAGCGGCAGGTGTCGCTGCCCAGCGACGGGGGACCGCTGGCCGCGCCGGCCCTGCCACCCAGCCAGGAGGCGATGGCATCGACCCAGCCACGATGTTCCACCTCGACGTAGGCCAGCACAAAATCCCGGCGCGCCAGTTGCACATTCGCCGCCTCCGCCCAGGCCGGATCGCGCCGCCACGACGAGACCCAGCCAGGCAGGTTCTCCGCCGGCATCGGCCGCGAGATGCCGTAGCCCTGCGCCAGATCGCAGCCCAGATGCATCAGCATGATGCCGTGATCGATCGTCTCCACGCCTTCGGCGATGACTTCGTCGCGGAACGCCATCGCCAGGCTGATCACGCCTTCGACGATGGCGAGATCGTCGGCGTCGTGCAACATGTCGCGAACGAAGGACTGGTCGATCTTGAGCAGTTCCACCGGCAGGCGGCGCAGATAGGCCAGCGAAGCGTAGCCGGTGCCGAAGTCGTCGAGGGCGAAGCGGAAGCCCAACTGGCGACACTCCTCCATACGGCCCGATACACCGACGACATCGGCCAGCGCGGCGGATTCGATGACTTCCAGTTCGAGGCTGGCCGCCTCGATGGTCGGGTAGCGGGCAAGCGCCTCGCGCAGGTAGGGCACGAACCGCGTTTCCTGGAGGTGGCGAGCGGGAATATTGACGCTTACGCGCAGGTCCAGCCCCGCTTGCCGCCAGGCCTCCATCTGGCGAAGCGCCGCGTCGATCACCCATTCGGATACCGCCACATCGAGCTCGGTGCCTTCGATCAGCGGCAGAAACTCGGCGGGCGAAAGAAGGCCGCGCTGTGGATGCCGCCAGCGGATCAGCGCCTCGGCACCCGTCACGCAGCCGGCGCGCATGTTTACCTTCGGCTGGTAGTAAAGGATGAATTCTCCGGCGGCGAGGGCCGCCTCGATGCGCTCGCGGGCCTCCCGCCGCGTCCGGACGTCGCGGTCCACCGCGGCGTCGAAGACGTGGAAGCGGTTGCGGCCGCTCTGCTTGGCGACATACATGGCCTGATCGGCGTGGCGCAGCAGCGTATCCGAGTCGGCGTCGTCATCGGGGAAGAAGGTCACGCCGATGCTGGCGGAAAGCGAGACGCTGGTGCTATCGACGGCGAAGGGTTCGCTCAGCGCCTGTAGCACCCGCGACAGCAAGCCCTCGTACTCGATCTTCTCGCCAGCCACTGGTTCACGACCCTTGTCGACCGCGCCGCCCAGGACCAGGACAAATTCGTCGCCGCCGAGGCGCGCCACGGTGTCGGCCTCGCGCACGGCGGCGCGCAGCCGACTGGCAACCTCGACCAGGACACGGTCGCCGGCTTCGTGGCCAAAGCTGTCATTGACCGGCTTGAAGCCATCGAGATCGAGCAGCCCGACGCAAACGCGGCTGCCATGGCGGCGCGCTTGCGACAGCGCCATGTCTATCCGGTCGCCGAGCAGCATTCGGTTGGGCAGGTGGGTCAGCGGGTCGAAGTGGGCCAGATGCACCAGTTGATCCTGCACCTTGTGGCGTTCGCTGACATCGGTGGTGGCGCCGGCGAAGCGAATGACACGACCCTCGTTGTTCCAGACCGCCTGCCCGCGCGACGAGCACCAGAGGTAATGGCCATCCTTGTGGCGCAGTCGGACCTCCATGGCGAAAGGTCCGCGCTCGGTGAAGTGACGCTCGATCGCATCCTGCATGGCCTGGCGATCATCCGGATGGATCAGTTGCTCCATCGCATCGCGACTATTGGGGATCTCGTCGTCCGCATAGCCGAGCATGCTCTTGTGGCGGGGCGAAAAGTAGTACTCCCCGCCCTCCAGGTCCCAGTCCCAGATGCCGTCGTTGGAACCCTGTACCGCGTGGTGAAACCGGGCTTCGCTCCGGCGCAGGCTGACGACCATGCGGGCGATGCCGTCGGCCATGTTGTTGAAGGCGCCGGCCAAGCGCGTCAACTCGTCATTGCCGCTCAAGGTGATCCGCTGGCCGAGGTCGCCGTCGGCGAGTCGCTGGGCGGCGTCCTCCAGGACGCTCAGGCGGCGCAACAGCCAGAACGTCAGCAATACCAGCAGGGCCAGGCCGAGGACGATGCCGACCACGCCGATACGCAGCATGTTGTTGGCCAGCATGGCGCGCGCCTTGTTGAGAAAGCCAAGCGACAGGCCGTACTGGACCTCACCCAGTTGTTCGCCGGAAAAGGCAATCTGCTGACGCACATGCAACTGACCGGAACGCGTACTTTCGATCCCTTGGCTGGCCTCGGGCAATGCCTGCTCGGCCGGCCAGCCCGTCGCGGCGACGCGACGCTGCCGATGGTCCTCGACGACGATGTAGTCGAGCATCCTGCCTTCCACCAGCTTGTCCAGCAGGTCGCCGATCGCCGCATAGTCGCGTTGCGCGAGCGGCGAGCCGAGCGCGGCGACCAACAGGGTGTTGTTTTTCTCGACATTGCCGCGCAGGACTTCGCGCAACTGGCTATCCATCAGGTTCCAGCCCTGCCATGTCAGCACGGCGAGCATCGCCAACTGAGCGGCCAGGGCCGCGGCGATCAGCTTGATCTGGAAGGAGTGGGCGGACACGCCGCGCAAGGCCAAGGATGCGCTCCCTAGGGGCCGGCCATCAAGCGCCGGGTTTCCGGCACGAAACGCTCGAGCGCGCGTAGAGCGTCAAGGTCGGGACGAAGCAGGCCGTCGTGGTTGAACTCCTTGACGTAGGCCTTGCCTTCCGCGGTTTCGACGAAGCGGAACAGCACGGCCTGGAATTCTTCAGGCGCGGGAACGTTGGGCGCGGGGCGAGCCATGAACAGGACACCGGGCATGCCGTCGGTCTCGATGAGGATTCTGAGCTTGTCGCGGATGTCGGCGGGCAGGTTCGGATAGGCGACGTTGGGAAAGCCGGCCGCGGCCACCTCGCCAAGCGCCAGCGCCTGCGCGGCATTGAATGGCGTCTTCTCGTGGCGCACCTGGATGTCGGTACCGGGCAGCAATTTGTTGTCGCGCAGAACGGCCATGGTCGTTTGCGAGGTGACGGTGAGTGGATCGATGGTGGCCAGCGTCGCGCCACGTAAATCGGCGAGGCTCTTGACCGGACCGCCCTTGGCGACGAGGATATAGATTCGCACCATGCGCTTGCTGACGGCGACCACCTGGTGTCCGCGATCGAGATGAGCTTGCCACCCCGGCCCGGGGCCAATGATGGTGAAATCGAAATCACCGGCCAGCACCCGGTTCTGGAAGCTGCGGAAATCGGGCGCCGTCGAAATCGCCACTGGACGCTTCAAGCGCTCCTCGAAATAGCGCCGCAACGCCTGATGGCCGGAGATCAGCGTCGCCGTCGGCATATACGGCAGGACACCGATCTCGATTGGCCGGGTAGCACTGGAACGGTCGACGCTGACGGCCCGACGCGGCAGGGCGGCGCCCGACGCCAACGCCGCGATACCCAGCAACAGGCGGCGGCGAAACAGATCGGTCGCTCTACCCATTGAATCCCCCCGATAGCCCTCACTGTGGATAGCGGGCGGACAGTCCAACAGCCGTAATTCCATGGCCCCAGGCGCCCGCCACACGTCCATTCTAGGCCATGCCGCCCGCTCGCACCGACAAGATGGACTGCCTTGCGCGGTGCGGGGCGGAGGCGGGGGCGTTACCCGATCAAGGTGTCCATGAGGTCGATCATGAATTCGACATCCTCCTGGGAACTTGCTTCCCAGCCGGGGAAGCCCAGATCCTTGAGGATGGCGGCCTCCTTCTCGTCGCCGGCCATGCCGACCAGGGCGGCTTGCAGGTTGGCTAGCAGCGGGGCGGCCTTCGGCCCGGCCAGCAACATGTGCCGGATGACGCTGATTTCGCTGCGGACCAGCGGCCGAAGCGAGTTGCGCACCATGGACGACAAACCGTCGTAGGCGCGCGCCGGAAAGATGCCGACATCCGCCGAGCCGCTCATGAGCTGCTTTGCCACCAGCACGTAGGTGGCGCAGGTCTCCGTGGTGACATTGCCGGCGTTCAGATCGGCGGGTTCGAGCAGGATCATGCCCATCATGCTGACATCCGGGTCGCCACTCGACACCACCTTGATGCCGGGCTTCAGATCCTCGACCTTTTGATGCGCGGAGTTCGCCGCCACCGCGACGACCGCCTCGTCCGGCAGCGCCTGTGGATGAGCGACCGCGACGAAGCCCTTTTCCCGCACCAGCATCGCGGCATCGGAGGGATTGGCGTAGATCAGATCCACCTTGTCTTCGGCGATCGCCTGGCGTTGGGCGGCAAAACTGCTGTAGAGCTCGAGATGGCAGTCGACCGACAGCTTGCGTTGCAGCCAGGTATTGAAGATGTGCCAACCGGCAAGCTTGTCCGGGCTGAAATCGGGACTGACCGTCAGGTTGAGCGTCATGAGTTTTCCTTTGCCTTCATCTGGATGTACAGGGCGGTCGACTCTTCGACCTTGTGGCGCGACGGCTTGCGGCGCACCGACGTGAAGCCGACGATCTTGCCGCTGCGCACGTTCGGCACGACGACGGCGTGAACCCAGTAGTAGCCGCCATCCTTGCGCAGGTTCTTGACGTAGCCGTGCCACTTCTTGCCGGCATTGATCGTGGCCCATAGATCGGCATAGGCCGCCTTGGGCATGTCGGGATGGCGCAGGACGTAGTGCGGCTGGCCGACGATTTCGTCCTTGTCGTATCCCGACATGTCGACGAACGCCTGGTTGAAGTGCGTGATGACGCCTTTGGTGTCGGTGCGCGAGACGATCAGCTTGCCGTCCGGGTAAGGCGTTTCGATGTCGGTCACCAGCACCTTGCGCTGGCTGCCATCGGCATACCTGAGCAGATGCTCGGCTGCCGTGCCGACGATGCGGCTCGGATCCATGTCGTTCATGGGAGGTCCTCGGGAAAGGGGGTTAGGTCTTGCAGACTCGATCCAGCTCCATCAGCTTGGCCACCAGGAAATTGGAGTCCTTGAGCATGTCGGTGACGGCCTGCCGCACGCCGGCCGCGTCGCCCGCGTCCTTCGCCGCCAGTGCCCGCGCGCCCGCCTTGTGGAAATGCTCATGGACGCCGGTCATTTCCTGGAACACCGATTGCGCGCTCTCCATTCCCGGCGGAATCTGGCTGGGCCCTTCGTTGTCGATCCACTGGCCGAGTTTGCAGAGGTGACAATCAGTGCCCTGGAAGTCGCTCTTGTCGTTCAAGGTCGCCTCGAGGCGGCGGAGATACTGGATGTGATCGTTGATGCGTTGAAAAAAGAATGCGCTCATTGCAAGTCCTTCCGGAATTGACTAGCGGGCAGCCGATCCGTTCGGCCGGCCCGAATTGCTTAGATCATCTTCGCGACAGCCTCGGAGGCGCGCTTGACGTCGAGGAAGATCAGACCCAGCTTGGCGTTCGGCTTGGCCAGCACGGTGACCACCGATTCCTTGCCGGCGCCGGTGAGCAACACATAGCCGGTGCTACCCTTGATGAGCACCTGTTCGAGCGTGCCACGCGCGAGTTCCTGCGCGGTGCGGTCGCCCAGGGACAGCATCGCGGCACTCATGGCACCCATGCGATCTTCGTCGAAGCCCTGGGGCATCAGCGACGCCATCATCAGGCCGTCGATGGAAATGACCGCGGAGGCCTCGATATCGGCGGAACTGCCGTTGAGTTCGTTCAGAACGGATTTGAGCATGTCGGCAAGCATTGGGTTTCTCCTGTGGTGGTTCAAGCACTAAGAAGGGTTCCGCACGGCGTAGCGCTGATGCAGAACCCAGACGAGGTCGACCAACTCCGGTCGGTTAAACATCGGTGTCCCGGCAACGACCAGCACGAAGCGCTGTTTGCCGGCAAATAGCGGCCAGAAGCCCAGTTGGCTCTGTCCGGCCGCGTCGATCAGGCCCCAGGCGCCGCCCGTCATGCCGAGATTCGAATTGAGCGATCCGCTGCGCCGTTGATGCAGGCTGGCGAGGTCGGCGGACAGGGCGGAGAGCTCCTCCGCCACCTCGTGGGAAAAACCCTGGCTGCACAAGTAGAAGCCAAGCGCATCGGCCAGCAACGCCTTCTTGCCCCGGGTAAGGGACGGGATCAGGCTGGACAGGACCTCCTCGATCGCCCCCGCGGGAGCGGCGCGCGGGCTGTCCACCGCTTGAATCCACCCGAGCTCCTGCATGCGCCAGACAAGTTCCAGGGCACCTTGCGGATCCTCGATGCCGCTCCATTTGACAATGTTCTGCTCGGACAGCGGCGGCGACTCCGCATAGCCGAACAGTGCCGTGACGAAGCGCTGGAGGCGACTCGCGGCGGGCCCGGAGGCGGCGCTGTAGGCCCCGGCGGGGGTCGGCATCAGGTAGGTCCGCCGATCTAACGAATAGTTCATGCTGAAATTACCCCTCCACCGTGGGATCGAGCGAGCAGAGCAATGCCTCGACCAGCAGACTGACGTCCTTGCGCACGCGGGCATCGACTTCGAATACCGGCGTAGCGGACAGGTTGAGCACCGCCAGTTCGCGGTAGTAGTCCTCGAGCATCGGGAAAGCCCGCTCGTCGGTCCGCGTTACGCCGACCACCAGGCTGGTCTGGGCGATGAACTTCTGGAACGCGTTGAGGAAGAATCGAAGATCCACGAAGGGATCGGGCCGGGAATTGTCGATCAGCAGTACCAGGCCGATTCCGCCCTCGGTGAGAATGTCCCACATGAAGTCGAAGCGCTCCTGCCCCGGCGTGCCATAGAGATGAATGGCCACTCCGTCGCCAAGATTGACCAGGCCATAGTCCATCGCGACCGTCGTTTCGGGCTTCCTGTCGCTGGCCATGTCGGTGGCGACCCGGTCGGTGCGAACCGGCGCGATATCGCTCAAGGCGGACACCGCCGTCGACTTGCCCGCGCCGACCGGTCCAGTGAAAATAATCTTGTAGTTCTTGGTCTTTTTCATACGGATCAATCGCCCCGGCTTCCGGTAAGTTTGTGCATCAGCATTTTGAATAGAGTCCGCTTTTCCTGAGGCAGGGGCGCTTCCGGCGCCGGGGGTCGGATCACCCCGCGCCGGTCGGGAACGATCAGATCCAGCGCCACGCAGGCGCTGTAGAAGGCAAAGACGTTGCGTTGCGGGATGCGCAGGACGTCCGCCGTGGTCGGCAACGATGTCGCCCGACGCGACCAGAGCCCGGCGATACGGGTCGCCTGCGGCGGATTCAGCAGGCGGGGCAGATTGGGCCAGTGCTTGAGGACGACCGGCGCGCCGAGATCGGTCCCCACGGGCAGGCGCCCTCGGGACGCCCACAAGGCCAACTTCCACAGGAACGCATCGAGCGCTTCGACCCGCTCGTCGGCGGCCGGAAACTGCGGCGCATCCGGAGCCAGCTCGATCGCCACGTCGCCGGGCCGCAATGGTATGCGGCTCACCGCGTAAAGCGTCGCGCCGGTGGCGGATGTCAGTACCTTGCGGGCAAACGGGTAGACCTCGATCCGGCCAAAGGCGGGGCTGGACAGGAACACCACCGACCCCTTATCCACTCCCAGCTTGATCGCCGTCTGCAGGAAGCCTTGCAAGAACTGGCTGGTGTCGTAGAACACCTTGCTCCGCTGCTCCGGCACGTTCAGGTCCACATCGGGCATCGAGCCGATGTAATAGTGGCGCTCTCTCGATTGGAGGTCCGCCACGGCACGATCCGTCTGGCCGACCGGTGTTTGGCCCGCCCCCAGCTCCGCACGACGGTTCTTGCGCCGATCGTCGTCCGTATCCTCGACCATGAGAGGAACCGGGCTGGCAACGCTTTCCGGATCGGCGCTGGCGACACTTTCCGGAGCGGGCCGGCTGGCAAGCTGCCGCAGTACCTCGACAAACTGATCGACCTTGACGGGTTTGGTCACCAGAAGACCATTGGGGATGACCGGGACCAGTTCGCTGAACGAGAGCACGATGATCGGCCGTTCGGGGTATTGGCTCGATTGCCGCTCGAGTTCCACCTTCGCCCCCTGGGCATCCAGATCGATCATGGCGACATGGGCACTGGCTTCTTCCGCGACGACGCACGTGCCCGCCATATGTCGTTCAAAAATGATGTCAAGCGACTTGACGACCCGTTCGCTCATGCCGAACAGGCAGATCTTCATGATTGCAGGCTTGGCGGCGGTCATTTCGCCACCACCGCGTCTTTGTCGGGATCGCTTCTGGAGACGATCGCCGCCGAGCCGATCCGGCCGGACGGCAGCAGGCTCGCCGGACTGGGCGACGGCAGGTCCGCCGGCCATCCCGTGGTCATCTTTTCGTTCAGCAAGCGACGATGTTCGTCGGCGAGCACCGGACCGCAGGCGTCCAGGAGGCGTTGCCGCAACCCTTGCCCTTTGGCGCCGGTGGCAATGAAGAGATCGACCAGGGCGCCCAGCGCCTCCTGGCGGTCATTGCACCGCTGCGCCAGCAGTATCCGCCGGGTGTGCGCCAGCAAGTCGGTTGGGGCGGCAGCCACTTTTTGCGCCAGATAGGACCGCATCGCCTCGTCCGCCGAACCGACATCGAGATGGAAAGTGGCATAGTCGATCCTGAATTCCGGCTCCGGAACGCCCAGGTCCGAGTGTGGTGGATGTTCCCGCGCGGAACTTGTCACTCGATCGGTGTTTTCTGTCATTCGTCAGGCCGCTCTGTCGATGGCTTGCAGGAAAAGTTGGCCTAAGATCATATCGTTGCCATGCTGGAATCATGGCTCGAGATTTGTTAATTGTTGTGTAGCGTTTTCCTATAACGGCAGCGTATCGACTATTTAAAGCGAATTTCCGAAATGTCCGACGAATTGTTTGACCCAAGCGTTTCCGCCCTTGAGCCTCGGCCCGTCTGGGCCCACTTCGCGGCACTCTGCGGCTTTCCTCGCCTGTCGAAGCAGGAGGGCCCGCTGCGCGATCACCTGCGGGAATGGGCCACCGGGCTGGGCCTCGCCACCACCGTCGACCCGGCCGGCAATCTGGCTGTCCGGAAGGCGGCCAGTCCCGGCCGCGAACATGTGCCCGGTGTCGTGCTGCAGGCGCACCTGGACATGGTTGGCCAGAAGAACGGCGACGTCGCCCACGACTTCACGCGCGACCCGATACGACCCGTGGTGCGCGACGGCTGGGTGACGGCACCGGGCACGACGCTGGGCGCCGACAATGGCCTGGGCGTCGCGCTGATCCTTGCCGTGCTGGAGAACGCCACGCTGGCGCACGGGCCGCTGGAGGCGCTGTTCACGGTTGACGAAGAGGCCGGCATGGGCGGCGCCCGAGGCCTCGCGGGCGACATTCTGGCCGGCCGCCTGATGCTCAATCTCGATACCGAGGAATGGGGCCGGTTCTATGTCGGTTGTGCCGGCGGCATGGACGTAAACGTTTCAAGGCCCGGCACGGCGGAACCCCTGCCCGCCGGCTTCCAGGCCTACCGGATCGATCTGCGCGGCTTGCGCGGGGGCCATTCGGGCGTCGATATCCACGAGGAGCGCGGCAATGCCATCAAACTGCTGGTGCGTGTCCTGCGCGATCTGGAACAAAGGCTGCCGCTGCGTCTGGCCGCCTTGCGCGGTGGCAGCGCCCGTAACGCCCTGCCCCGCGAAGCATTCGCCACGATCGCCATTCCCGCCGGCCAGGAGCCAGCTCTCGGCGCGAGGTTGGCCGACTGGCAGACGTTGCTCCACCGCGAACTGACCGGTATCGACGACGGCCTGACCCTGAGCTGCGCACCGGCCGAAACCGCGCGACTGATGGCGCCCGGCGAACAGGCCGTCTGGCTCCAATCCCTGCACGCGGCACCCCATGGCGTCTGGCGCATGAGCCGGCGCGTCCCGGGTGTGGTGGAAACCTCCAACAATCTGGGCATGGTCGAATTGAGCGCCGACGGCGGCTCGTGCAATTTCATGATCCGCTCGCTGCTGACCAGCGGCGCCGAGGCCCTGGCGGCGGAGATCGCCAGCCTGTTCGCGCTATCCGGTACCCGGACCGACGCCTCGGGCCACTACCCCGGCTGGACGCCCAATCCGGATTCGCCGCTGCTGGCCTTGTGCCAGGCGACCTACCAGCGGGAATTCGGCGAGGACTCGACCGTACATGTCATCCACGCCGGACTGGAGTGCGGGCTCATCGCGGCGAAGTATCCGGGCCTCGACATCGTGTCCTTCGGCCCGACCATCCGTGGCGCCCATGCGCCGGACGAAGCCGTTGAGATCGCCGCGGTCGGCCGGACCTGGCATCTGCTGACCGCGATTCTCGCCGCCATCCGGTAGGACGCGGTCGTCAAGGCTGGCTGCCCGGCCTCAGCGGGACCATTCTGGCCGCCGCCTTGGCGAGTATGCGATAGACATCACGGTCGAATGGCGGCCGGGCCTGTTCGAGCAGGGGCCACAGTTCGTCCGCCGATCTTGCCGAACCCAGGTAGCACCAACCGTCGACCACATGCACCTCATCGCCTTCCTTGATGCAGGCCGGCCCGGCATACGGCCAGGGCGGCGGCTGCGGCTGCGCCAGGAGCCGACCATGGTCGGCCGGGGCAATGGCGCGCAATGGGTCGCTGTGCCGTGGCGGCCGGTTGAGGGTTGGTTGCAAGCGCCTGATGAGCGCGGCTTCCTTGAGTTGGGCGCCGATCTCGCCGCCGGTGACGGTCCAGTCGATGAGCCGTACCTGCCGGGCCAGGTTGGCATCCCGGGTCGAGGCACGGTCACCGGCAAAATGGGACAACACGCGCTTCCCGATATCCTTGGCCCGGCCGACATAGAGCGGTACGGCATTCTCACCGTAGAAGACGTAGACACCGGGGCCGTCCGGCAGGTCGTCGACAATGCTGGAATCGATCTGCGCCGGCAGGCTGGGTCGGGCGGTGAGTTCCTTGACCAGAGCCGCCAGCTCTTCTTCCGGTCGACTGCGCCTCAGCAACTGCCAGAACTGGTGGATGAGCTGCGCGTCGGCCAGCGCGCGGTGCCGCCCCTGGGCTTGCAGGCCATGGCGTTCGATCAGGGCATCGAGGCTGTGCCGACGGTGCTCGGGGAAGAGCCGCCGGGACAGCTTGACCGTGCATAGCACCGTGGCGCGGAAATCATGGCCGGCGCGGCGCAATTCGTTCTTGAGAAAGCCGTAATCGAAGCGGGCATTGTGGGCGATGAACAGGCGCCCCTGAAGCCTGTCGAGCACTTCCGCGGCCAGCCGATCAAAGGTCGGCGCATCGCGCACCATGTCGTCGGTGATGCCGGTCATCCGCTGGATGAAAAGGGGAATGGGCGCCTCGGGATTGACCAACTGGCTCCATTCACGCACGCCGGACTCGTCGACTTCGACAATACCGATCTCGGTGATGCGATCCACCGCCGCCGTGGCACCGGTGGTTTCCAGGTCGACAAAGGCCAGGGTTTGCATAGAATTTTTCAACGAAAAGCCCGTTTCAGCAACGCGCCGGAACGGGCTTTTCTTCTCCGCTTTAGCTGTACTTGTAACGCGCCCGCAAGCTGAAACTCAAATCGGCGCTGCCCCATTGGGCTCAGGTCGGTTAGACCCCTCGTTTAGTCTGCTGCGTCAGATTGCTGCTCTACATCGCGATCCGTTGTTCAGCGCTAAGTCCTCCTCGGAAAGCCTTCACGTCGAATGCGATTCGACTCTATGCCTGCCCGGATGCGATGTCAATTGCTCTGTTGCCCTTGTGCTCTCTGACGGTTGCCCGGCACCAATGGACACTGGCGCGGCCGCCTCGTAGAATCGCGCCCCTCCTTGTGGAGTCACGTTGTGGAAGCGTTCCTCGTCTCGACCGGAATTGTCGCCCTGGCTGAAATCGGCGACAAGACGCAACTGCTGGCCTTCATCCTCGCCGCCAAGTTCCGCAAGCCGCTGCCCATCGTCCTCGGCATATTCGTCGCCACAGTGGCCAACCACGCATTCGCCGGCGCGATTGGTGCCTGGATCACTTCGCTGATCGGACCGGAAACGCTGCGCTGGGTGCTCGGCATTTCCTTCATCGCTATGGCGATCTGGACGCTGATCCCCGACAAATTCGACGATGACGAGGCCAGACTCGCGCGCTTCGGGGTATTCGGCACGACGCTGCTCGCCTTCTTTCTCGCCGAAATGGGCGACAAGACCCAGGTGGCAACGGTGGCGCTTGCCGCCCAGTACCACGCCATCGTATCGGTGGTAGCCGGAACGACCCTGGGCATGATGATCGCCAATGTTCCGGCGGTGTTTCTGGGCGACCGGATCGCCCACAAGATACCTGTCCACTTGGTTCATGCCATCGCCGCCGCAATCTTCGCCGTTCTCGGCATCGCCACGCTGCTCGGCGCCGGCGCGCGACTCGGCCTCTGAGGCAGCCACCGGTCAGCGACCGACCACGCTGTCCGCCAGCGCCTCCCAAGGCGGACTGGATCCGAGCCGCTCGGCGAGAAAGTCCATCAGCACCCGCACCCGGTGCGGCACGTGGCGATTGCCGGGCAGGACGGCGTAGATGCCCAGGTCGGGAATCGGAAAGTCGGCGAGAACCCGACGCACCTGGCCGCCCGCCAGGGCCTCGGCACAAATGAAGGTGGGCCCGTAGGCAAGGCCGAAGCCCCGGATCGCCGCCTGCATCAGCACGTCGCCATTGTTGGCCTGGAGCCGGCTGCGCACCGGGAAGTTGCGCGGTTCGCCGTCGATGAGGAATTCCCAGCTGTGGGGGTTGGGGGCCGCCGTGTAGCCGAGGCATTCGTGGTGGATCAGCTCCGAGGGGTGCCGGGGCTCGCCATGGCGGGCCAGATAGTCGGCGGCGGCCACGACCATCATGCGTCCGCCACTGATGCGCCGCGCCACGTCGCCGGGTTCCAGCCGGCCGGTGATGCGAATGGCCAGATCGAGTCCTTCCTCGAACAGGTTGCTGCGCCGATCGCTGTAGTCCATGTCCAGTGTGACTTCCGGGTAACGGGTGGCGAATTCCAGCAACACGGGAGCCAGATGACTAATGCCGAAACTGAGCGGCAGGCTCATGCGGATCGGCCCGCGAGGCACCTGGCGTTCCTCCGCCAACCCGGTTTCCGCCGCCTCGACCAGATTGAGGATGACGCGACATTTTTCCAGGTAGGCGGCACCGGCCGAGGTCAAGGTCAGCCGGCGGGTGCTGCGGGCGAGCAGCTTGACGCCCAGATGAGCCTCCAGGGCGGCCACCTGACGCGTGACCACCGAACGGGCCAAGCCCATCTGCTGCGCCACCGCCGAAAAACTGCCACGCTCCGCGACCCGCATGAACAGACGCATGGCGTCGAGTCGATCCATTGTTGCATTCCTGGCAACAAACAATTCCTTATTGTGACCTATTTTGCGGCATCAGATTCATCTACAGTGCGGCCATGAACTCGAACCCAGGCTTGTCCAAACCAGCGACTCAGCCCAGTCTGTTCGTGCCGCACGGCGCGCCGACCTTCGCCTTGCGGCCGGGCGCCGCCGGCGCGGCGCTGGTTCGCATCGCGGCGACTTTGCCGCATCCGCGGGCCATCGTCATCGTCAGCCCCCACTGGAACACGGCGGCGCCCAAGGTCGGCTTCGCCGACCGGCCGCGAACCATCCACGACTTCGGCGGTTTCCCCCGCGAGCTCTACGCCATCCACTATCCGGCCAGCGGCTGCAAGGAAGCGGCCATCGAAGTGCTGACCAGCCTGACCGAAGCCGGCTTCGCCGCCGAGGGCGACGATGCGCGCGGCCTTGACCATGGCGCCTGGCTGCCGCTGCGGCTGATGTTTCCGGATGCCGACGTACCGGTGATTCCCCTGTCGATCCAGGCCCATCTCGGCCCCGCCCACCACTGGGCGATTGGCCGCGCTCTGGCGCCCCTGGCCGAAAAAGGCTTTCTCATCGTCGCCTCGGGCAACCTGACCCACAACCTGGCGGACTTCCAGCTGGCCCACCGGACCAGTGGCCCCGCTCCCGCCTACGTGCGCGAATTCGCCGACTGGATCTGGCGACACCTGGAAACCCACGACATCGCCACCCTGTTCGACTACCGCCGACAGGCCCCGGGTGCTCTGCGCGCCCACCCCACCGACGACCATCTGCTGCCGCTATACGTCGCCCTTGGCGCCGCCCGACCGGGGGCGCCGGTGACCCGTCTCCACGCCGGCATCGACGACTATGTGATCGCCATGGATGCCTTCACTTTCCAGACCGGACACTGACCATGCCCACGATCGACGCCCATCGCTACACCGCGCCCGCCATCGCCCTGCACTGGCTGATGGCCCTGCTGCTGGTCGGCCTATTCGCCGTCGGCCTGTACATGCACGAACTGCCGCTGTCGCCCTGGAAGCTGAAGATCTATTCCTGGCACAAGTGGGCCGGCGTCACGGCCTTCCTGCTGGTGCTGGCACGCCTGGCCTGGCGGCATGCCCATCGGCCTCCGGCGCTGCCCGCCGCGATGCCACCGCCGCTGCGCTTCGCCGCCCATGCCGGCCACGCGGTGCTATACGTGCTGATGATCGCGATCCCGCTATCGGGCTGGCTGATGAGTTCGGCCAAGGGTTTTCAGACAGTCTATTTCGGCGTACTGCCGATTCCCGACCTGTTGGAGAAGAACAAGGAACTGGGCGACCTGCTGAAGGAGGTGCACGAAATGCTCAACTTCCTGCTCGCCTTCGTCGTGGTCGGCCACGTCGGGGCGGCGCTCAAACATCACCTGATCGACAAGGACGACGTGCTGACCCGCATGTTGCCCCGCCACGGAAAATGACCGCATGCCAAGGAGCCCACTGATGAAAACGAGCGTTCTCGCCGCGACACTGGCTGGCCTGGCCTTGCTCGCGCCGGTCCGCGCCGCCGAATACAACGCCATCGCCGCCGACAAGAGCAGCCTGACCTTCGTGTACAAGCAGATGGGCGTGCCGGTGGAAGGCCGCTTCAGGAAATTCGCCGCCCAGATCAGCTTCGACCCGGCCAGGCCCGAGGCCGGCAAGGCGGCCCTCGATGTCGATCTCGCCAGCATCGATGCCGGTTCCCCGGAGGCCGATGACGAAGTGGCGGGCAAGGCCTGGTTCAACACCAGGAGTTTTCCCCAGGCCCGATTCGTCTCCAGCGGCGTCAAGGCGCTGGGTGGCAACAGGTATGAAGTCAGCGGCAAGATGACCATCAAGGGCCGTACCCAGGACGTGTCGGCGCCGTTCACCCTTACGCCGCAAGGCGGTGGGGCCGTGGTCGACGGCGCGTTCGTGCTCAAGCGCGCCGACTTTGCCATCGGCGAGGGCGCCTGGGCCGACTTCGGCACCGTCGCCAATGAAATTCAGATCAAGTTCCGCTTCCTGGCCAGCGCCGGGAAGTAAGTTCATTGCCTCTCACCCACCCCAAGGAGACTCACCATGAAACAGATCGCCCTGCTTGCCGCTGTCGCCGCCCTCTCGGCCCCGGCGTTAGCCGCCCCGGAGACCTACGTCATCGACAACAACCACACTTTTCCGACCTTCTCCTATAGCCATCTTGGCTTTTCGATCCAGGCCAGCCGCTTCAACAAGACCAGCGGCAAGATCGTGCTGGACAAGGCCGCCCGGACCGGTTCGGTGGATGTCGTCATCGACATGAAGTCGGTCGATACCGGCTCGACCGCGTTCAACGAACACATCCAGAGCGAAGACTATCTCGACACCGCGAAGTACCCCACCGCCACCTTCAAGTCGACCGGCGTCAAGTTCGACGGCGACAAGCCGGTGACCGTCGACGGCACCCTGACCATGAAAGGCGTGACCAAGCCGGTAACGCTGACCATCACAGGCTTCCAGGCCAAGCCCCATCCCATGGCGAAGAGGGACGCCATCGGCGCCAACGCCACCACCACGGTCAAACGCACGGAATTCAACGCCGGCAAGAACGTCCCCCATGTCGGCGACGATGTCACCATCACCATCGCCATCGAAGCCGTCAAGGAATAAGCTACGCAACCCAACTCGCCAGGAGAACCACCATGACCGAACCGATCATCGCCCAGAAGTCACCCTTCCCCGTCGATGTGGAAGCCGGCAAGAGCTACTGGTGGTGCGCCTGCGGCAAGAGCAAGACACAGCCGTTCTGCGATGGCAGCCACCAGGGAAGCGGCTTCAATCCGCTGGAGTACAAGGCCGAGAAATCGGGCACCGTCTATTTCTGTGGCTGCAAACATGGCAAGAACGGTGCCCTGTGCGACGGCACCCATCAGAAGCTGTAAACCGGAGGCCACCACCGGCGAATCTGCAATCGGGGCCTCAGTTGCCGAATTCGCGAGCCCGGCGAGACTGATATGGACCGTACCGAACGCTTCTACAAGATCGAGCAACTGCTCCACGAATACCGGTTCGCCACCTTCGAGCAGGTACGGGAAGCGCTCGGCGTTTCCCGGGCGACGGTCAAACGCGATCTCCAGTACCTGCGCGACCGGATGAATGCGCCCATCGTTTTCAACCGCGACGCGGGCGGCTACCACTTCGCGACGCCGGAAAAATACGCGCCGAAGTTCGAGTTGCCCGGCCTCTGGTTCAACGCCTCCGAGATCCATGCCCTGCTGATGATGCAAAGCCTCCTCGAAGGTGTTCAGCCGGGCCTGCTGGGGCCGCACATCGCCCCGCTCCAGACCCGCCTGAAAAGCTTGTTGGGCAGCCAGGACGACGCGCCGGCCGACGTCGCCAGGCGCATCCGCATTGTCCATGCGGCCAAGCGCAACGCCGACCTCAAGTACTTCGACCTGATCGCCTCGACCTTGCTGAAGCGCCGGCGCCTGCTCATCCGCCATTGGCATCGCGGCACCGACCGGGAAACAGAGCGGGAGGTCTCCCCCCAGCGCCTGATCTACTATCGGGACAACTGGTATCTCGATTCCTGGTGCCACCTGCGCGACGAGGTCCGAAGCTTCGCCGTCGACGCGATTCGGCACGCCACCCTGGTCGACCGCCGCGCCAAGGAAGTCGCCAAGCGCGAACTGGACGGGATTCTGGGCGCCGGCTATGGAATATTTTCCGGCGCCAAGATCGAATGGGCGAAACTGAAATTCTCGCCGGCGCGGGCTCGCTGGGTGTCAGCCGAGCAGTGGCACCCGGACCAGAAAGCGTCATTCGACCAGGACGGCAACTACCTGCTGCAAGTGCCTTACGCGAACCCGACGGAGTTGGTCATGGACATCCTGCGCCACGGCGCAAGCGTCGAAGTGCTCGCGCCCGCCGCCCTCAAGAGCGCGGTGCGTGCCGAGCTGGACGCCGCCCGCGGCCGGTATGCCTGAATCCGCCGCATGGCGCGAATGACGGCGCTCCTCGGCGGCGGTATCATGGCGGCCATGCTCAATATCGAAATCGTTTCCGACGTCGTCTGCCCCTGGTGCTTCATCGGCAAGCGCAGACTGGCCACCGCCCTCGCCCTGGTACGACAGGACGCCCCCGACTTGCGCTGCCGGACGATCTGGCGGCCCTTCTTTCTCAACCCGGACACCCCGCCCGAAGGGGAACCCTACCTGCCGTTCCTGGAACGCAAGTTTGGCGGCCGCGCTCAGGTGGAAGCCATTTTCGACCGGGTTCGCGCGGCGGGCGCGCCCTACGGCATCGAGTACGCCTTCGAAAAGATCGAGCGGCGGGCAAACACACTGAAGGCCCACCGTCTGCTGCATTGGGCGCAGCAACAAGGCGATGCGGATGCCTTGGTGGAGCGGCTGTTCGCGGCCAACTTCCAGCGCGGCGAGCATGTCGGCGATCCGGCCGTGCTGGTGGCCTGCGCAGCCGAGTGCGGCTATGACGCTCAGGCCGTCGAGGCCTATCTGGCCTCGGATCAGGACGCGGACCTGGTCCGGCAACGCGAAGCCGAAGCGCGTCAACGGGGCATCAGCATGGTGCCGACCTTCATTCTCGATGGCCAGCAGATCATCGTCGGCGCCGAAGATCCACGCTTGCTGGCCGAAGCCATCCTCAAGTTGCCACGCTAGGCCCGCCGGGGCGCGCTGTTCCGATGCGTATCGAGTCCATTCGCCAGCGCCTCCGTGCCTCGGGCGCGAAGCCCTGCCATGAAGAACGCATGCTGCGCGACTGGACCAACGGCAGGCCGTTGCATAGTGAGGTCTGCGCGCCCGAGCGTCTGCCGCCGCTCACAGTCCGGGCGGCATTGCCACAGATCACCGCCGAGCTGTCGGCGCTCGCTCGCGTGCGCTCCGAGCATGGCGGGGATGACGGCTCGTCGCGCCTGCTGGTGGAATTGGCCGACGGCCAGACGGTGGAAACCGTGCTGCTGCCGCGTGATGGCCTCTGTGTCTCCACCCAGGTCGGCTGCGCGGTCGGCTGTGTCTTCTGCATGACCGGCCGGGATGGCCTGCAACGCCAGCTCGGCAGCGCCGAAATCGTCGCCCAGGTCGTACTCGGCCGCACGCGGCGGCCCGTCAGGAAGGTCGTATTCATGGGCATGGGCGAGCCGGCGCACAACATGGACAATGTGCTCGAGGCGATCGACTTGCTCGGCACGACCGGCGGCATCGGCCACAAGAACCTGGTCTTCTCGACGGTCGGCGACCGGCGCGTCTTCGAACGGCTGCCGCGGGGCACGGTCAAGCCGGCGCTGGCGCTTTCGCTGCATTCGACGCGCGCCGATCTGCGCGCCCGATTGTTGCCCCGCGCGCCGCGCATCGACCCGGCTGAACTGGTGGAACTCGGCGAAACCTACGCCCGTGCCACCGGTTATCCGATCCAGTATCAATGGACGCTGCTCGAAGGTGTCAATGACGGCGACGACGAACTGGCGGGGATCGTTCGCCTTCTTGCGGGGAAGTACGCGGTAATGAACCTGATCCCGTACAACTCGATCGATGGCCTCACCTTTCGCCGCCCATCTTGGGAGCGTGCCGCCGCGATGTCGCTGCATTTGTACCGGCACGGCATCCTGAGCAAACTGCGCCAGTCGGCCGGCCAGGACATCGACGGCGGCTGCGGCCAACTGCGCGCACGTAGGGTCGGGACGGTCGCGGCACTGACCTGAATCGGCGGCAAGGCGCACTCCAGGCAGGAAAACCGCATTGGTAACAATCTGTTGCAAATTGCCGTTGAACTCGGCGCCGGCAATACCATCTACTTGTTGTCCGAACCACAACGAGTGGAGAGTTGCTTGATGAAATCCGCCACCATTGAAAAATTTCTTGCCGATTCACGCCGCTACCTGAACAGTTAGGGTAAAACCTCCCCATAGATGGTCGGTTTCCTCCCTCCGACCATCCGAAGGCCCCTGTTATCGGGGCCTTCGTCATTCCAGGGAGACAGGAGTCAACGATGACCTCGCAATCCATGAGCCTCATGGACATCCTCACCCCGCCCGGCAATCCCTGGTTGGCGGACATTGCGCGACGCAAGACCGACTTGCCGACCGGCGTGCGTATCGTGCGCTTCAGCGAAGCGGACGACGAAACCGGCGCCGAGGCGAGCGGCACGGAAGCACCCGAGGCGCCGAAGCGGCGGAAATAGCGGACAGCCGCGGGATGACGACCGTCAGCCACTGGCTGCGCTTCAGTCTCGATGGGGCCGATCGCTTCGGCACCCTGAGTGGCGATACCGTGACCGAATGGTCCGGTGATCTGTTCGCCGGCGCCGAGGCGACGGATCGCCGCCACGCCTTGGCCGATCTGCGCCTGCTGACACCGTGTCGGCCAAGCAAGCTGATCGGGCTGTGGAACAACTCCAGGGAGAGGGCCGCCCGGGAAAATCTGCCCGAACCAGCCCACCCGCCCTACTTCTTGAAGAGTCCCGGTAGCTATGCCAGCCATGGCGAAGCAATCCATCGTCCGGCCGGCTATGACGGCCAGGTCGTGTTCGAGGCCGAGTTGGGCATCGTCATCGGCAAACGCTGCGCCGCTGTCTCGGTGGCGGCCGCCCCGGCGACGATCTTCGGCTATACCTGCGTCAATGACGTCACCGCCCGCGATCTGTTGCGTCTCGATCCGACCTTCGTCCATTGGACCCGCGCCAAGAGCTTCGACGGCTTCGGCGTTTTCGGGCCGGTAATCGCCCGCGGCCTCGACCCGGCGGACTTGCGCATTCGCGCCGTGATCTCGGGCCAGGAGCGGCAGAACTATCCGGTCAGCGACATGTTTTTCTCGCCCTTTGAAATTGTCAGCCGACTGTCGCACGACATGACCCTGGAACCCGGCGACGTGATTGCCTGCGGCACGGGAGTCGGGGCCGGACCGATGCGGTCTGGCGACACCGTGGAGATCGCCATCGACGGCGTGGGGCGACTGATCAACCTGTTCGGCTGACGTCACGGACAATTGACCAGGAAGATGTCCGTTCCGTCCTGTCCCTGCGGCTCGGGCCTCGCGCTGGCCGACTGTTGCGGACGCTGGCATGCCGGGGCCGCCGCGCCTGATGCCGAGAGGCTGATGCGCTCGCGCTATGCGGCCTACGTACTCAGGCTGGAGGACTACCTGCTGGCCACCTGGGCACCGGAAACCCGCCCGATGTCGCTCGACCTGACCATGGAGCCGTCGCCGAAGTGGCTGGGGCTCGAGATAAGGCAGTATCGGCAAACCGGCCCGGACAGCGGAACGGTAGAATTCGTCGCCCGTTACCGCGTCGCCGGCCGCGCCCATCGGTTGCACGAGACGAGCCGCTTCGTCCGGCAAGACCAGCGCTGGTTCTATGTCGACGGCGACATCGCCGACTGACCGCCGACCGGCTGATACTGGCACCGATCCTCACACGTCACCCATGACCAAACAACACTACGACGAATCTTCCTTCCGCGTCCTCAAGGGACTGGAGCCGGTTCGCGAGCGGCCGGGCATGTACACCCGTACCGATTCGCCGGCTCACGTCATCCAGGAAGTGATCGACAACGCGGCCGACGAGGCTCTGGCTGGCTTCGCCAAGAATCTCCACGTGGCCCTGCACCGCGATGGCTCGGTGTCGGTCACCGACGATGGCCGCGGTATTCCGGTCGGCCTCCATCCCGAGGAAAAGGTGCCGGTGGTGGTGCTGGCCTTCACCCGGCTGCACGCCGGCGGCAAGTTCAACAAGCGGGAAGGCAATTCCGCCTACGCCTTTTCCGGCGGCCTGCACGGGGTTGGCGTGGCGGTGACCAACGCCCTGTCGACGCGTGTCGAAGTGGAGGTGCGCCGCGAGGGCAAAGTGCATGCGGTCCGGTTCGCGGAAGGCGGCGAGAAGGTCACCGAACTGGTGGCCACGGGCACCTGCGGCCGGCAGACCGGCACCCGTGTGCGCGTCTGGCCCGACGCGAAATACTTCGACACACCCAAGGTGCCGCAGGCGGAGCTGGAGCGCCTGCTGCGTTCCAAGGCGGTGCTGCTGCCCGGCGTCCAGGTCGTACTGGAAGTCGAGCAGGCCGATGGAACGATGCTCGCGAAGACCTGGCGCTATCCGGAGGGCCTGGCCGGCTACCTCAAGGAGCAGGCGGGCGGCGTAGAGCCCGTGGCACCGCTCTACGCCGCCGAGAAATACGCATCGGGCGAGGACGAGAGCTTCGCCGAGGGCGAAGGCGCGGCCTGGGCGATTGGCTGGTATGCCGAAGCCGTGGCCTCCGAATCCTATGTCAATCTGATCCCCACCGTGGCGGGTGGCACTCACGAATCGGGCCTGCGGGCCGGTGTGTTCGAGGCGGTGAAGACCTTCATCGAGCAGCGCGCCTTGCTGCCGCGGGGCGTCAAGCTCCAGCAGGAGGACGTCTGCGCCCGCATGGCTTTCGTGCTCTCGGCACGCATCCTCGACCCGCAGTTCCAGGGCCAGGTGAAGGAAAAGCTCAACTCGCGCGAAGCGGTCAAACTGGTGTCCGGCCAGATGCGCGACCCCTTCGAGATCTGGCTCAACCAGCACGTCGAGTCCGGCAAGGCCATCGCCGAGATGGCCATCAGGCAGGCCCTGGCCAGACAGAAGAATGCGCAGAAGGTCGAGAAGAGGAAACAGTCCGGGGTCGCGGTGCTGCCAGGCAAGCTTTCGGACTGCGAGTCCACCGATATCGCGGAGAACGAGCTATTTCTGGTCGAGGGCGACTCGGCCGGCGGTTCGGCGAAGATGGCCCGCGACAAGGAGACCCAGGCCATCCTGCCGCTGCGCGGCAAGGTACAGAATTCCTGGGAGATCGAACCGAACCGGCTGTTCGCCAACGCCGAAATCCACGACATCGCCGTCGCCCTGGGCGTCGACCCGCATGGCCCCGCCGATACACCCGACCTCGCCGACCTGCGCTACGGCAAGGTGGTCATCATGTCGGACGCCGACGTGGACGGCGCCCATATCCAGACGCTGCTCCTGACCCTCTTCTATCGCCACTTCCCGGCGCTGATCCGACGCGGCCATGTCTTCATCGCCCAACCGCCGCTCTACCGCGTCGATGTGCCAGCCCAGGGCAAGAAGCGCCCGGCAAGGCGGCTCTACGCCCTCGACGAGGGGGAACTGGAGGCCATCCGCGACCGCCTGGCCAAGGAAGGCTTCCGGCCCGAAGCCATCGAGGTCGGCCGCTTCAAGGGCCTGGGCGAGATGAACCCCGGGCAACTACGTGAAACGGCCATGGACCCCGCCACCCGCCGTGTCCTGCCGGTGGTCGAGCGCGCGGGCGACGAGGCCCATGCCGCGACGATCAAGCTCTTCAACCTGCTGATGGGCAAGGGCGAGGCCTCAGGGCGGCGCGCCTGGATGGAGGTCAAGGGACATCTGGCGGACGCGGACATTTAGGCCGAAGCTTGCCGCGCTACTCTCGCGAAGGCCCCAGTAGCGCCAGTTCGGCCGCTTCAAGGTAGCGCCACTCGCCTTCCGCGAGCCCCAGAGATTCCAGCGCCAAGCCGCCAATGGCCGTTCGGCACAAGGCGACGCAGTGGTTGCCGGCGGCCGCCAGCATGCGTTTCACCTGATGGTACTTGCCTTGATCGACGATGATCTCCAGCCGGTACGCATCCAGTTGACGCGCTTCGGCCATCAGTGGCGCCGGTTCGTCGATCAGCTTTACGCCAGCCTGCAATTGCGCCAACAGTCGCGGCGTGACGGGGTCGTGGGTGGTGGCGACATAGATCTTCGGTACATGGCGCTTCGGGTGCGACTGGGCATGAATGAAGGCACCATCGTCCGATAGCAGCAACATGCCGGTGGTGTCGTGATCGAGCCGACCCACCGGCTGGACATCGCGCCAGCGGAATTGTTCGGGCAACAGCGTCAGCACGCCGGGATGATGGCTGGGCTTGCGCGAACATTCATAGTTGGCCGGCTTGTTCAGTACAATATAGAGCTGCTCGCGGTAGGCCCAAGTCTCGTCATCCACGGTGAAGATCAGATTCTCCGTCACCAGTTCGGTATCGAATGCGGTGACAATCTCGCCGGCAATAGCGACCGCGCCGACGCGAATCAACTGCCGACAGCCCTTGCGGGTACCAAAGCCCTGGGTTTGCAGAATTCTGTCCAGCGTCATCTTCTTCATGGCCGGAACTCTAACGGAGTTCCGGCCCAACATAGGATTTCCCAGTGCTCGCCGCCTCCAACATCACCATGCAATTCGGGGCCAAGCCCCTGTTCGAGAACGTCTCCGTCAAGTTCGGCGAAGGCAACCGTTACGGCCTGATCGGCGCCAACGGTGCCGGCAAGTCCACCTTCATGAAGATCCTGGCCGGACTGCTGGAACCGAGCGCCGGCAATGTCAGCCTCGACGCCCACGAGCGCATGGCCTTTTTGCGCCAGGACCAGTTCGGCTACGAGGACCAGCGCGTGCTCGACGTGGTGCTGATGGGCCACGAGCAGATGTGGGCCTGCATGCGGGAGAAGGACGCGATCTACGCCAACCCGGAGGCCACCGAGGACGACTACATGAAGGCGGCCGACCTGGAGCACCACTTCGGCGAGTACGGCGGCTACACCGCCGAGGCACGCGCCGGCGAACTGCTGCTCGGTGTCGGCATTCCCACCGAACAGCACAACGGCCCGATGCGCGAAGTGGCCCCGGGCTGGAAGCTGCGCGTACTGCTCTGCCAGGCACTGTTCGCCAACCCGGAGATCCTGCTGCTCGACGAGCCGACCAACAACCTCGACATCAACACCATCCGCTGGCTGGAGAACGTGATCAACGAACGCGACAGCACCATGATCATCATCTCCCACGACCGCCACTTCCTGAATCAGGTATGCACGCACATGGCCGACCTGGACTACGGCAAGATCACGGTCTATCCGGGCAACTACGACGACTTCATGGAGGCCTCGACCCAGGCGCGGGAGCGGCAGTCGGCGGCCAACGCCAAGGCCAAGGAGCGCGTCGCGGACTTGCAGAACTTTGTGCGCCGCTTCTCGGCCAACGCCTCGAAGGCACGGCAGGCCACTTCTCGCGCCAAGCAGATCGAGAAGATCAAGATCGAGGACATCAAGCCCTCGTCGCGCCAGTACCCATGGATCGGCTTCGACTACGACGACAAGGAAAAGCTGCACCGACACGCCGTCGAGATCGAGAAGCTCGTCTTCGGCTACGACCCGAAGCAACCGGTCATCAAGGGCTTCACGACCACCATCGAGGCCGGCGACAAAGTTGCCATCATCGGCGAAAACGGTGTCGGCAAAACCACGCTGCTGCGCCTGCTGGCGGGCGAAGCGCTCAGCGGCCTGACGCCGCAGCACGGCCAGATCAAGTGGGCGGAGAAGGCCCGGCCCGGCTATTTCGCGCAAGACCACGCGGCCGACTTCGCCGAGGACATGAGCCTCACCGACTGGATGGGCCAGTGGGTGCGCGCCGGCGGCTATACGGGCGGCGACGTCGAAACGCTGATGCGCGGCACGCTTGGCCGGCTCTTGTTCTCCGGGGACGAAGTGACGAAGTCGGTCAAGGTCATCTCCGGCGGTGAGCAGGGCCGCATGCTGTTCGGCAAACTGATCCTGCTGCGCAACAACGTGCTGCTGATGGACGAGCCGACCAACCACCTCGACATGGAATCGATCGAGTCACTCAACAACGCACTGGAACGCTACAAGGGCACGCTGGTGTTCGTTTCGCACGACCGAGAGTTTGTCTCGTCGCTGGCGACGCGCGTGATCGAGATCAAGGTCGACGGCGGCATCGTCGACTACCGGGGCAGCTACGAGGAATATCTGGCCAGCCAGGGCGTCGAATAGTCGCGCACCGATGCGACCGGACGCAATGTCGTGCTCAGGTCTTGCCGGGCTTGATGGCGCCCTTCAGCCTGGCAAAGCCCTTGACCGCCAGCAAGGCCAGTGCGCCACCAATGACGCCAACCACCACGTCGAGCATCAGCGCCACGATGCCGCCGAACAGGCCGGTGCCGGCGGCAAGCTGTTCAATGCCGTGATGCGCCGCGGGAATTCCGTGGGCAAGGATGCCGCCACCGACCATGAACATCGCCGCGGTGCCGACCACCGTCAGCGCCTTCATCAGCTTCGGCGCGGCGAGCAGCAGCCCCTTGCCGATGATCCGCGCCGTCGCATTGGCCTTTTGCAGCAGATGCATGCCGAGATCGTCCATCTTGACGATGCCGGCGACGAAGCCATAGACGCCGGCCGTCATGATTACGCCTATCCCGGCCAGCACCGCCAATTGGGTGGCGAAAGGCTGCCCAGCCACCGTGCCCAGCGCGATGACGATGATTTCCGCCGACAGCACGAAGTCGGTGCGGATGGCGCCCTTGATCTTGTCGGCCTCGAACGCGGCCAGATCGACGGTCTCGTCGGCCACGGCGGCCAGTTCCTCGGCATGGTGGGCGGCATCGGCATCGGGACCGTGCAGCCATCTATGCGCCAGCTTCTCGACGCCTTCGAGGCAGAGATAGAAGCCGCCCAGCATCAACAGCGGCGTCACCGCCCAAGGAATGAAGGCGCTGATCGCCAGCGCGGCCGGCACCAGAATCAGCTTGTTCTTCAGCGAGCCGACCGCCACCGCCCAGACCACCGGCAGTTCGCGCTCGGCCCGCACGCCGGCAACCTGCTGCGCGTTCAAGGCGAGGTCGTCGCCCAGCACACCGGCCGTCTTCTTGGCGGCCACCTTGGTCATCAGGGCGACATCGTCGAGAACCGTCGCGATATCGTCGAGCAGGGCAAGCAGACTGGCTCCGGCCATGGGGCGCTTTCTTTCCGAATCAAAACCCCATTCTATTGGCCGAATCGATGACCGCACGCAAACAATCGCCCGCAACCATGCCAACTAGCCATGACGACATTCGCCCCGGCCAATCGGTCGAGCTGCTGAAGGAGCTGCACATCCTGACCCGCGAGGGGCGGATGAACCAGGACAGCCGCCGCAAGCTGAAGCAGGTCTACCACCTCTATCGCTTCATCGAACCGCTGCTGGAGGAGGTCCGCCAAGTCCATGCCGACATCCGTCTGGTGGATCACGGTGCCGGCAAGTCTTACCTCGGCTTCATTCTCCATGACCTGTACTTCAAGGCACTGACGGGTGATGCCCATATCTACGGCATCGAGACCCGCGACGAACTGGTCGAAAGATCGCGCCAACTGGCCGAGCGGCTGGGCTTCGCCGACATGTCTTTCCTGAACCTGTCGGCGGCCGAGTCGGTCGATTCCGGCCTGCTACCCGAGCGGGTCGATGTGGTCACGGCCCTGCATGCCTGCAATACCGCCACCGACGACGCCATCCGCTTCGCCCTCCGGCGTCAGGCGCGCTTCATCGCGCTGGTGCCCTGCTGCCAGGCCGAAGTGGCCGCCGTGCTGCGGAAGAACAAGGGCCGGGCCCTGGCCAATCCCTTGAGCGAGCTCTGGCGCCATCCCATCCATACCCGCGAATTTGGCAGCCACGCGACCAATGTGCTGCGCTGTCTCCAGCTCCAGTCCCACGGCTACGAGGTGAGCGTCACCGAACTGGTGGGCTGGGAGCACTCGATGAAGAACGAGCTCATCGTCGCCCGCTACAACGACCTGCCGCGACGAGTACCTGCCGAGCGGTTGCGTGCATTGCTACTGAGTTTGGGTCTCGAAGAACTGAGCCAGCGCTTCTTTATCGACTTGTAACGCGCGCCCCAAGGCGCCAGAGCGATGTCACCTCGGCCGCGCGCGCTGCGTGGAGCGGGTCGCTGGCATCGGCGGCGCGAGGATGTGACGGTCGCGCATCCATCCGCCCGAGAACCTCCAGTCCAGCCGCTTCGATCGCCGCCAGAAGTTCGGCTCGCGACCGCAGCCCCAGATGTTCAGCCAGGTCAGACAGGATCAGCCAGCCTTCGCCGCCCGGCGTGAGGTGCGCCGCCAGACCGGCCAGGAAGCCATGCAACATGCGGCTGTCGGGATCGTAGACCGCGTGTTCGAGGCGGGAACTCGGCCGCGCCGGCACCCAGGGCGGATTGCAGACCACCAGAGGGGCCCGCCCTTCGGGAAAGAGATCGACCCGCACCACCTCGACGCGATCCGCGAGGCCGAGCCGACTCAGATTGTCCCGGGCGCAGGCCAGCGCACGCGGGTCCTGGTCGGTGGCAACGACCCGCTCCACACCCCGGCGGGCCAGCACCGCCGCCAACACGCCCGTGCCGGTGCCGATATCGAAGGCCAGAGTCGGCGGCGCCACCGGCAAAGCTGCCTTGGCCACCAGATCGACGTACTCGCCTCGCACGGGGGCAAAGACGCCGTAGTGGGGATGAATGCGGCCGCCCAATGCCGGGACGTCTACGCCCTTCTTGCGCCACTCATGAGCACCGATCAGGCCCAGCAGTTCCCGCAGGGAGACCACGGCATCTCCATCCTCCGCGTCGCCGAGGCCATAGGCTTCCAGGCAGGCCTGGCGAACGTCGGGCGCCCGGCGCAGCGGAATACCGTAGTCGGCGGACAGGGGCAGCAGCAGCATGCCCAACGTACGGGCCCGCTGCGCCTGGGCCTGGCGATGAAGATGGAAGACCTCGGCCGACGATTTGGCTGACGCTGCGGCCGGCGCGGACGGCTGGCGCGACTCGCCGGGCTTCCTGTCGACGCGCCGTGCCATGGCCTGTAGCAACTGGCGGGCATTCTGAAAGTCGCCGCGCCAGAGCAGCGCCGTGCCTTCGCAGGCGAGGCGATAGGCGGCGTCGGCGGTTAGGGTGTCGTCGGCCACCACCACCCGCTTGGGGGCCGCCGTGCCCCCTTCCGAGCGCCAGCGGGCGGCAAGTTCCCGACCCGCCTCGGACCAATGAATTTGGGAGATCAAGCCTGCTCCTTCTGGTACATTGCGCCGGCGCCCGGCCAAGGCGGCATTATCGACGCCAATCGCCCAAGTGGCGGCGGCGAATTGCCGCCGCTGGGCAAGACAGGCCAAACCCATCGACCCATGACCATGAGCCACGACACTCCCGATCTCTTCGACACGGCGGCCGCCGAATCTGCCGCCCCACCCGGGCCGCCACCGCCTCTTCCCCCCGCCGACGGCTTCGACGGCAACAATGGCGACGACAACGCGCTGGCCCTGGATGACTACGCCGAGCGGGCATACCTCGCCTACGCCATGAGCGTGGTGAAGTCGCGCGCCCTGCCCCAGGTCGAGGACGGCCTCAAACCGGTGCAGCGGCGCATTCTCCACGCCATGAACGAGATGCGGCTGGCATCAACCGGCAAGCACGTCAAGTCGGCGCGCGTGGTCGGCGACGTGATCGGCAAGTACCACCCGCACGGCGATACCAGCGTCTACGACGCCATGGTGCGCGTCGCCCAGGACTTCTCGCTGCGCTACCCGCTGGTCGACGGCCAGGGTAACTTCGGCTCGCGCGACGGCGACGGCGCCGCGGCCATGCGCTATACGGAATGCCGGCTGACGCCGATCGCTGAACTGCTGCTGGCCGAGATCGACCGGGGCACGGTGGATTTTCTGCCCAACTATGACGGCACCCTGACCGAACCACGGCTGATGCCGGCGCGGCTGCCCTTCGTGCTGCTCAACGGCGCCTCGGGCATTGCCGTGGGCATGGCCACGGAGATACCACCGCACAATCTGCGCGAAGTCGCCGAGGCGGTGAAGCTCCTGATCCGAAAACCCGAAGCCAGTCTGGAGGAAGTCCTGACCCTATTGCCAGGCCCCGACTTCCCCGGCGGCGCGCAATTGATCTCCACGCCCGGCGACATCCGCGACGCCTACGCCAGCGGTCGCGGTGGCCTGCGCATGCGCGCCCGCTGGCGGGTGGAAGACCTGGCGCGGGGTCAGTGGCGGGTCATCGTTCATGAACTGCCGCACGGCGTCTCCACGGCGCAGGTGCTGTCGGAAATCGAGGCCGCCACCAATCCCCAGCCTCGCGCCGGCAAGAAAGACGTCTCCCAGGAGCAGAAGAATCTCAAGCAGGTGATGCTCGGCGTGCTCGACACGGTACGCGACGAGTCCAACGAAAAGGCTCACGTGCGCATCGTCCTGGAACCGCGTTCCTCGCGGATTCCCCAGGAAGAATTCATGACGGTACTCCTGGCCCACACCAGTCTGGAAGCGGGTGTTTCGGTCAACATGACCATGATGGGCCGTGACGGCAAGCCCCGGCAGAAGCCACTGCTGGCGGCCCTGCACGAGTGGATCGAGTTCCGCCACGCCACGGTCGAGCAGCGCAGCCGGCATCGACTGGCGGAAGTGGAACGACGTCTGCACATCCTCGAAGGCCGGTTGATGGTGTTGCTGCGCATCGAGGAGGTGATTCGCTGCATCCGCGAATCCGACGAACCGAAGGCCGATCTCATGGCCCGGTTCGGCCTGACGGAAATCCAGGCCGAGGATATTCTGGAAATCCGCCTGCGTCAGTTGGCGCGGCTGGAAGGCATCAAGATCGAGAAGGAGCGCGGCGAACTGCGCGACGAGGAAGCGGGTCTGCGCAAGATCCTCGGCGACCGCCGCGAACTGACCAAACTGGTGGTCAAGGAAGTCACCGAGGACGCGAAGAGATACGGTGACGACCGGCGGACGCTCATTGAGGCGGTCACTCCCACGGCGGCAACCGAGGTGGCAATCCCCGATGAGCCGGTAACGGTGATCCTGTCGCAAAATGGCTGGGTGCGCACCCGTCAGGGCCACGGGCTGGACGCCGGCGGCATCGCCTACAAGACCGGCGACTATCCGTTCCTGGTCGCGGAGTCGCGCACGATCTGGCCGCTGGTGATTCTGGACGGTCTCGGCCGCGCCTACAGCTTGCGGGTCGCGGACCTGCCGGGAGGGCGTGGCGATGGCGTGCCGATCACGACCCTGATCGAGTTTCAGGACGGTGCCAAGCTGGCCCGAGCGCTGACCGACGCCCCCGAAGCCCGCTACCTGTTCGCCAACTCGGGGGGGTATGGCTTTATCGCTTCGGTCACCGACCTGATCTCGCGCAACCGTGCCGGAAAGGCGTTCATGAGCCTGGACAAGGGTGAAAAGCCCTTGCCACCGGCGCGCGTGGCCGGCGAAGTGGTGGCGGCGGTCTCGACCGGTGGCCGGCTGCTGGTGTTTCCCCTGGCCGAGCTAAAGACCATGGCCAAGGGTCGCGGCCTGATCATTCAGGATCTGGCCGCCAAGGACGAACTGGCGGCCGTGGCGGTTGGCAACGGCGGCGCATTCACCGTTCAGGGAATCGGCCGGGGCGGCAAGGCCCAGGAATGGCGGCTCGCGGGCAAGGACATGGCGAGCTATCGCGGCGGCCGCGCCCGCAAGGGCCAGACGATTGCCGCCAAGCTCAAGCCGACGTCGATGGTCGCGAGCGACTGATCAATGCAGCGTCGGTGGTTCGAACGTCGGCCGCAGGCCGATGTTCAGCACCATGACGCGTTGGCCGAGCAGCACCACGCTGCCCTGACGGCGGTTGTCGCCGGTATCGCTGTATTCGAACTTGTAGACACGACGGAGGAGCAAATGGCCATCGTCGTTGCGGGCCGGCTTGAGGCCGCCGATGGCCACGGTCTCATCGAGAAATTGCAGTCCCTCTGATTCGCACGCCTTGCGGGCGGCGACGATCGCCGCGTCTCGGGCCTTCAGGCTGTCCAACCAGAACCAGCCAAGCGCGCCGAGCAGGACGAGGCTGGCTATTTCCAGGGTAGGCACTGCCGACTAGCGAGCGGGACGAGGGAAGAACCCGTTGAACCTAGGTTTGGCCGTTGAGAATACGGGCCTTGCTTTGCGCCTCGGCCTTGTTCATGGCTGTCATTTGCTTGCCAAAGGCCTCACGCTCTTCGGCGCTGCGCTTGGTCGCCTCGATGCTCTTGATGCAACGCCAGCGCTTGCCGCCCTTGGTGTCGATCTGGCGCATTTCTTCCCGAGGATGGTAGGTTCGGCAGTGATAGCAGTAAAGAGTGTCGGCCATGGCAGAATCTTGAACATTGCGATGAACACTTCAAGCTTGCCCCGGGCTGGACCCGGAAACTCGCTCCGTTTGCTGCTGGCCGCCAAAACGCGACGAAAAAAGCGGCGAAATCCTGGTTTGCCGACAAACGCAAACGAAGGAAACAAAGAGGCCACCGCAATGGTGGCCTTTTGCTTGTTCTTGTTATTGGTGTGACTGGCGCGCCCGGCAGGATTCGAACCCACGACCCCCTGGTTCGTAGCCAGGTACTCTATCCAACTGAGCTACGGGCGCGTTGAAAGGCTGCGCATTGTACAGTTTTTTCGCCCTCAGGGCGCTCCTGAAACGGAAACAACGAAAAATATTCCCTCTGCTCGGTCTGTTGATGCCGGTCAAAGTCTACACGTCCAATTTGCGCGGAAATGGGCCTATGCCCCATCGCGTATCGAAGGTGGCGGGGTTCGAGGGACACCGAGGAGCAGAGTCATGAGCACCGCGTGCGCCGGCAGAGTTGTAGCGTTCAGCGTTGCATTTCGTATCTGGCGGTTCTTCCGTCCTTGGTCGATAGCTGGTGTCGCGATGATTGTTGCCGGTTGCGCGACGGTGCCGATGGGAGACAGCCGCGACGACTCGATACTGAAGTCATTTCCGACCAAGGCGGCGGTTGCGGGTCTTTACATCTACCGCGAACAGGCTCTGTACGCGAGCGCGGTTGCCATTACCGTCGAGGTTGACGGAAATCCAATAGGTCAAACGGCGATCAAGACCTACCTATACACGGAGGTTCCACCGGGATTTCATACCATTTCGTCCCGGTCCATTGGACCCTATGTTCCGGACAGCCTCGAGATTCAGACGGTTGCCGGAAGGAACTACTTCATCTTGCAGGACATGGTGTTGAATCTGGCGGCCTTGCAGACCAAGCTGCGCCTGGTTGGCGAGGAGGAAGGAAAACGAGGCGTCCTCGCCACCAGCCTTGCCCAATCCTCGATCCACATGCCGGCAATGCCGCAAGCGCCGATACCGCCTGCGGTTCCGCCGACGCTGCGGCAGGGCGACCCGACCCAATGGGTCTTCAAGTCTCAGGGTCCTCATCAGAGCGACCCGATCAAATGGCTTTTCGGACCAAAGAGCCCGCGCGCCAAGACGCCATCGGATACGGAAGACGCCACAGTGCCGGCCCCCGACCCGCCTGTAGCTACATTGCCACCCCCAACGGCCACGCCTCCAACGGTGGCGCCGCCGCCGAGTCCGACCCAACCGTCACCAAGAAAGGTGGCACTGGTCATTGGCAATGGGGCCTATAGGGAAGCCCCGCTCAAGAATCCAAGAAATGACGCCCGGGCCATAGCTGACAAACTCCGCGCATTGGGCTTCGAGGTGATGCTCGGAGAAGACCTTGGACTGCGCGAGATGACCCGGTTGATTACCCGATTTGGCGAGAAGGCCGCCGGCGCGGGCGTCGGCATGTTCTTCTATGCCGGCCACGGCATGCAGGTCAAGGGACGAAACTACCTGCTGCCGGTGGATGCGCAGATCACCAGTGAAGCCTCCGCGCGCAGTGAATCGGTCGATCTGGATCAGATCCTCGACCAATTGAGTGGCTCGGGTGGGCAGTTCAGTCTGGTCGTCCTGGACGCTTGTCGCAACAACCCGTTCGAGCGACGATTTCGGGGCAGCGGCGGCGGACTGGCCCAGGTCGACGCGCCCAAGGGAACACTGATCGCCTATGCAACCGCCCCCGGCCGGGTTGCACTGGATGGCGAAGGCCAAAACAGTACCTACACCACGGCCCTCTTGCGGGCCCTCGACGAACCCGGGCTTCCCGTGGAGAGCGTGTTCAAGCGGGTGCGGGGAGATGTGTCCCGGTCCACCGGCGACCATCAGGTTCCCTGGGAATCATCGTCGTTGACCGGCGACTTCTTTTTTCGGCCGCTGGCCAGAACGATCGGCGACACGATTCGTTCCGAGACTGAACTGCTGTTCTGGCAATCGATCAGGGAGAGCAGAGACGCGGATGACTTTCGCGCCTACTTGGGACGATATCCGAATGGGCAGTTTTCGGAGATTGCCAGGAATCGAATCAAGAGGCTAACCGCGAAATAGCGGACGACGGCGACGACCCGCGATGCCTCGAAATTCAATCCGGGTTCCACCACCAGTCGGACCAATGCCGAGCGGACAAGCCGCGGAACGACTCCGAGTCGCTACTTGACTCGGGTCAGGCGCGGCCGGCCGGCCGGAGAATTCGGCGAGGGATCGGTGGTATCGTCAGCCGGTGGCTCAGCAGAAGCGTCGTCCACCGCGCCCATCTCAGCATCGGCATGGGCCGTTACTTCGAAGGCCATGCCTTGGGCATTCTCTTTGGCGTAGATTGCCGCCACGGCATCGATTGGCACCACCACGGGAAAGGCGACGCCGTTGAAACGAGCCTGGAAGGTGATTTCCTCGTTACCCAGCAGGAGCTGGTTGGTCGCATCCGGGCCAACATTGAGAACGATCTGGCCATCCTTGACAAACTCGCGGGGTACCCGAGTACGAGGTCCAACCACGACGGTCATGTACGGCGTAAAACCCTGATCCACGCACCATTCGAAAATGGCCCGCACAAGGTAAGGCTTGGTGGAAACCATGAACCCTTGGCCAACCACGCCTTAGCGGCGCATCACCTTTTCGGAGGGCGTCAGCGCGTCGATGAACCCCTGACGCGAGAAAATCCTTTCGGCGTACTTCATCAGTGGCGCGGCCGTCTTGGGCAGTTCGATGCCGTAATGATCGAGACGCCACAGCAATGGCGCGATGGCCACATCAAGCATGGAAAACTCCTCGCCGAGCATGTGCTTTTGCTTGGCGAACATCGGCGCCAGTTCGGTTAGCCGATCACGCACATGCAGCCGGGACTTGTCGGCTGACTTGCTGCTCTTTTCCAACGGATCGATGTGGCTGAACAACTCGTGTTCCATGGTGAACAGAAGCTGCCGGGCGCGCGCCCGCGTCTGCGGGTCCGGCGGCATCAGTTGCGGATGCGGAAATCGCTCATCGATGTACTCGTTGATGATATTCGCTTCGTAGAGGACCAGATCGCGATCGACCAGCACCGGCACGCGGTTGTACGGGTTGATGACGGCGATGTCCTCCGGCTTGTTGAACAGATCGACGTCAATCACCTGAAAATCCATCTGCTTTTCGTACAAGACGATCCGGCAGCGATGGCTGAACGGGCAGGTGGTACCCGAGTACAAATTCATCATGGCACTCGTACCCCACGAATAGTCGGCATCACGCACCACCTTGCGAACGAGTGGCGCGCTGACTTCACGATGCCCCATATGCAGCATATTTTCGGTTTCGATTAAGTTAGTGAATGTCTTTCCAGTATTCGCGTTTCAGCGCATACGAGAAGACAAACAGAATTGCCAGTGCGATCAACACGGCCACGCCGAGATTCTTGCGAAACCCGCTAACCGGTTCCCCCATATACGTCAGGTAGCCGACCAGATCGGCAACCATGGCGTCGTATTCATCCGCTTTCAGCTTACCGGGTTTGGCGAGCTTGAGCTGATGATCTTCGCCCATCACCTGCTCACCCTGAAGCTCCCACAGTACGTGCGGCATGCCGACGTTGGAAAACACGACATTATTCCATCCCGTCGGGCGGCTGTCATCACGGTAGAACGTACGGAGATAGGTGTAGAGCCAGTCCGCCCCCGAACCAAACTCCGAGGCACGGGCACGGGCGATCACCGTCAGGTCGGGCGGCGCGGCACCGAACCATTGCTTCGCCTCGGCACGCTGCATGGCGATGCGCATCGGCTCACCCACCTTGTCGGCGGTAAACAGCAGATTCTCGCGCACCTGGTCATCGGAAAGCCCAATATCCTTCAGGCGGTTGTAGCGCATGTAGGAAGCAGAATGGCAGTTCAGGCAATAGTTGACGAACACCTTGGCGCCATTCTGGAGCGCAGCCATGTCGCCCGCGCGATCGGGCGCCTTGTCCAGATGCAGCTCGGCCCCGGAAGCGAAAGCCAGTACTGGTGCCATCAGCAGAGAGAGCAGCAGCTTTTTCATTTGAAAGTCACCCTATCCGGTTCGGGCTGGCACTTGTCTAGCTTGGTATAGATCGGCATGGCCAGGAAGAAGGCGAAGTAGATCACCGAGCAGATCTGCGCCACCAAGGTGCGACCGGGGGTCGGTGCCAACACGCCCAGATAACCAAGGATGAAGAAGCAAATCACCCAGACCGCCAGGAAGCCCTTGAATATCGGGCCGCGGTAGCGGATCGACTTTGCCGGACTGCGATCGAGCCAAGGCAGGAAGGCGAAGATCACCACGCCGGCACCCATGGCCACCACACCCCAGAACTTGGCATCGATACCGAACAACGGATAGGTCACGGCGCGCAGCAGCGAGTAGTACGGAGTGAAGTACCAGACCGGTGCGATGTGCTGTGGCGTCACCATCGGATCGGCGGGTATGAAGTTGTTGTACTCGAGGAAGTAGCCACCACCCTCGGGCATGAAGAAGAGAATCACCGAAAACACCATCAGGAAAACAACCACGCCGACGATATCCTTCACCGTGTAATACGGGTGGAAGGGAATACCGTCGAGCGGAATACCGTGCGCATCCTTCTTCTTCTTGATCTCGACGCCATCCGGGTTGTTGGAGCCGACTTCGTGCAGCGCCAGGATGTGGGCGGCGACCAGACCGATCAGCACCAGCGGAATGGCGATGACATGGAAGGAGAACATCCGGTTCAGGGTGGAATCGCCGATGACGAAGTCACCGCGTATCCATGTCGCCAAGTCGTTGCCAATCAGGGGAATGGCCGAGAAAAGGTTCAGGATAACCTGTGCACCCCAGTACGACATTTGCCCCCACGGCAACAGGTAGCCGGCGAAGGCCTCCGCCATTAGCGCCAGGAAGATTCCCACACCGAACAGCCAGATCAGTTCGCGCGGCTTTCGGTAGGAACCGTAGATCAGACCGCGGAACATATGCAGGTAGACGACGATAAAGAACGCCGACGCGCCGGTCGAGTGCATATAGCGGATCAACCATCCCCAAGGTACATCGCGCATGATGTATTCAACGCTGGCGAACGCCACCGGCACGCCAGAAGCATTCAGCGAGGCATCCGGCTTGTAGTGCATGACCAGAAAGATGCCGGTAACGATCTGCAGCACCAGCACCAACAGGGCCAGAGAGCCGAAGAAGTACCAGAAGTTGAAGTTCTTCGGTGCGTAGTATTCGGACAGATGCCCCTTCCACATCGCCGTCAGCGGGAAGCGCGCGTCTACCCACTCAGTCACATTGCCAAGCAGCGTGCCATCGGACTTGAACTTTTCGAAGTTGCTGGCGGCCATGACCTTACGCTCCCTTGGTGTCTTCGCCAATCACGATCTTGGCGTCGCTGAGATACTTGTGCGGAGGAACTTCCAGGTTGTCTGGCGCAGGCTTGCTCTTGTAAACGCGACCGGCCAGATCGAAGGTCGAACCGTGACAGGGGCAGAGAAATCCACCGGCCCAATCGGCATCGATACCCGATTCGGCACCGGACTTGAACTTGTCGGTCGGCGAGCAGCCCAGGTGCGTACAGATGCCCACCGCGATCATGTATTCGGGTTTGATGGAGCGATATTCGTTCTTGCAGTACTCAGGTTGCATCTGCTTGTCAGACTTGGGATCGGCCAGCTTGTCGTCAAGCTTGGTCAAACCGTCGAGCATCTCCTTGGTCCGGCGGATGATCCAGACCGGCTTGCCGCGCCATTCCACGGTCATCATCTCGCCGGGTTGAAGCTTGCTGATATCGGCCTCTACGGGAGCACCGGCGGACTTGGCCCGCTCGGACGGAAGCATGCTGGCGACGAACGGCACGACGGCTGCGACACCCGCGACACCACCAGCGGTCGCTGTGGCTACGAGCAGGCGACGCCGCCCGCAATCCACTTTTTCGTCACAACTCATGGTGTCATTCCTGATGATGGAGAAGGCTATCCCGAAAAACCGGTGGATTATACAGAAGTCAGGCAGCCGGTTAAAGCCCGAATTAGAGAAACCTTATGAAATCCCGCCACGCCAACGTTGAACCGGTGGCCTCAAGTCGTGCCTGAAGCCCGTCCGTCAGTAGTCCCGGCGTTCGATCAGCGCTTGCGCCACCGTCGCCGCATCGGAGTATTCCAGCTCGCCGCCCACCGGCAGGCCTCGGGCTATGCGGCTGACTTTCAGACCGCGGGCATGGAGCAATTCGGAAAGATAGTGGGCCGTAGCCTCGCCCTCATTGGTAAAGTTGGTCGCCAAGACTACTTCCCGCACCACACCGTCGGCCGCCCGGGCCAGCAGACGGTCAAAGGCCAGCTCCTTCGGGCCGATACCATCCAGCGGACTGAGGCGCCCCATGAGCACATAGTAGAGGCCGTTGAAGGCGTGCGTCTGCTCCATGGTGTTGAGGTCTACCGGCATCTCGACAATGCAGAGCAGCGAGGGATCGCGTTTCGCCGATAGGCAGCGGCTACAGACCTCCTCTTCGGTGAAGGTATTGCAGCGGGCACAGTGGCGCAGCGTCGTCAGCGCATGATCGAGCGCGGCGGACAAGCGCCCAGCCCCGCGGGTGTCGCGCTGCAACAAGTGATAGGCCATGCGCTGGGCCGACTTGGGACCAACCCCGGGCAGGCACCGCAAGGCCTCGATCAGTTCGTCGAGGCTGGAGGGCGCGGCGGTCAAAAGGGTAGCTTCATACCGGGTGGCAGGTTGAGCCCGGCTGTGAAGCCGCTCATCTTGTCCTGCGTCGTCTGCTCGACCCGCCGGCTGGCGTCGTTCAGCGCGGCGGCGATCAGATCTTCCAGCATTTCCTTGTCGTCCATCACCGAGGGATCGATGGTCACACGCTTGACGTCGTGCTTACAGGTCATCACCACCTTGACCATGCCGGCGCCGGCCTGGCCCTCGACCTCCAGGCTGGCCAGTTCTTCCTGCGCCTTGGCCATGTTCTGCTGCATCTGCTGCGCCTGCTTCATCAGGTTGGCCATGCCGCCCTTGTTGAACATATCACTGACTCCTTATATCGCTTTGATCGTCGATTCATCGATGCTGGCGTCGAACAGGTCGATAACGTCGCGAACGAAGGCATCGCCCTCGATGGCGGCAATGGCCTGTTCCTGACGCTCGCGTTTCTCGGCCTTGCTCCGCTCGGCCGGCGTCTCACTCTCCGGCTCGACCAAGACGATAACCAGTCTGACCGGTCGCCCCAAGCGCTGCTGCAACTCGGACTGCAGCTTGTCCTGGGGTATTTTCGTGTTCAGCAAGGACTTGTGGGCGGGCGGCAAGCGCAGCGTGACCTGGCTTTCGCCCAGTTCCGCCAACTCGCAATTCTGGGCCAACTGCCGGGGCAGGCCCGACAGCGACAAACTCGCCACCAGGTGATGCCAATCGTTTTCGCCCGCCCCGGCGACGGGCGCCGACGGTTTTCGCGGCACTGGCACGGGTGCGGCCTCGCGGGTTGCGGCAGGCGCCGCCGACGCGTTGTCCGGCCGCGGCGCGGCGGTGTGCTGTACCGTCTTCGTCCGGGTCGGCTGCGCGCCAAGCGGTGCGGCCGTTTCCGGTCGAAAAGCCGCCAGTCGGAGCAAGGTCATGGCAAAGCCGGCAAATTCATCCGGCGCCAAGGCCAGATCGTCTCGGCCATGAATGGCGATCTGGTAGCAAAGTTGCAGGAACTCGGCATCGAAACCCGCGGCATACGCTGCCAGACGCGCGCGTTCCGCGTCGTCGGACAGTGCCTGGGGGGCAAATTGCAACAGCGCGACGCGGTGGAACAAGGTTGCCAGTTCCTGAAGCGCCGAGTCGAAGGCGAGGCTCCGGGCATCCATGGCGTCGGCCACCTCGAGCATGGCCGGCGCATTCCCCGCCAGAAGACCATCGAGAATGGCGAACAGGTAGTCGTCGCCAACCGTGCCCAGCATATCGCGCACCCCGGCTTCCTCGACTCGTCCAGCGCCATGGGCGATCGCCTGATCGAGCAGACTGAGCGCGTCGCGCATGCTGCCGGCGGCCGCCTTGGCCAGATGACGCAGCGCCGCCGGTTCGAACGGCACGCTCTCCGCGCCGAGCACCTGGGTGAGGTGCTCGACGATGTGCCCGGGCGGCATCTGCTTCAAGTTGAATTGCAGGCAGCGCGACAGTACCGTCACCGGAATCTTTTGCGGATCGGTGGTGGCCAGAATGAACTTGACGTGCTCCGGCGGTTCCTCCAGCGTCTTCAACATGGCGTTGAAGGCATGGCCCGACAACTGATGGACTTCATCGATCACATAGACCTTGAAGCGACCGCGTGTCGGTGCGTAAGTCGCCTTTTCCAGCAGGCTGGTCATATCCTCGACACCACGATTCGAGGCGGCGTCCAGCTCGATGTAATCGACAAAGCGACCGCTATCGATCTCCGTGCAGGAGGAACAGGTGCCGCAAGGCGTCGACGTGACCCCGGTCTCGCAATTGAGTGCCTTGGCCATGATGCGCGCGATGGTGGTCTTGCCCACGCCGCGGGTTCCCGTGAATAGATAGGCGTGATGCAGCCGCTGCTGGTCGAGCGCGTGCGCCAGCGCCTTGACGACATGTTCCTGTCCCACCAGGGTGGCGAAGGACTTGGGGCGCCACTTGCGAGCCAATACTTGATAACTCATTGCGCGATTCTACCAAACGCAAACGGGGCACTCCCGGAGAGGGGGTACCCCCGTTCATCCTTCGCTCGAAAACTCTCTTTCAACCTTTGATAGGGGCCGCCATACCTTGCGGCTGCATGGCACCCCGTGGTCCCATCGGGCCTCCGGGACCGCGGTGCCCCATGCGCCCGCGATCGCCCATGCGCGAGGCGTGAATATCGGCCACCCGCCTTTGATCGACGGTCAGTGCGTCATAGAGCGTCTTGAAGGAGGCGTTGATCGACTCCATGGCCGCCACGCGTTGTTTCATGACTTCGGTTCTTCGCGACATCCGCTCGGGCGCACTCAGACTGAGATCCTGTGCCTGATCGCGCATGGCCTGGAAGCCTTTGCCCGCTTCGCCCTTGGCCTTTTCAGCAAACGCCTGCCAGAGCGGCTCCTGCGCGGCGGTAAGCTTCAAGTCGGTCTTGAATTGGGTCAGACGCCGCTCGGCACGGGCCGCGGGATCGAAGTTCACGCCTCGCATCGCGCCCCGCATCATGCCCATACCGCCATCGCAACCCCCCGGGCCAGGCTGCGCCGAGGCAACCGCACCGACACCCATGATGCCCGCCGCGACGATGGCCGCAAAGATTTTCCTGCTCGATTCCATAGCTGTCTCCTGTCGATGCCTGATTGGCAAGGCCATTTCACCGCCTGGCGGTAAGCACCGTGTGTCGAACAGCGCGGGATTTGTAAGAGGATGTTGCCTGGCGGCGCCACGGCCCCGGCAACATCGACTGAAGGAGGGGGGTGGCGAGCCTGACCCCCGGCACTTGCGGACATCGGCTGTGGCTGCTTCCTTCCGGACCTGACCAGATTGACCGCGCCACAATGCGGGGAGACCCGCCACGCGGCATTCTAACCCAGAAGAAAGTCGCGCACGACGCCGATCTGCCCGGCATCCATCAGCACCGGCGCGTGCCCCACGCCGGGGATCTCCACCACCCTGGCCCGCGGCCCGCGTTCGGCCATCCGCCCCGCCGTGGCGGCACTCAGCAAATCGGACTGGGCACCACGCAGCAACAGCGTCGGGCAACGAACAGCATCATAGATCGGCCAGAGCTCGACATCCCCCCCCTGCCCCATCGCCTGCCGAAAAGGCTCGGCGATGCCTGGATCGTAGGCCATTTCGAAGCCCCCGCCAGCCACCGGACGCATGGTATGGACGGTCAAGTGCCGCCACTGCTCATCGGTCAGCGCGCCGAACGGCACCGAAACGAAACGAACAAAGGCCTCCGCCTGATCCATGGAAGCAAAGCGCGGCGCGTTGCCGACATACTCGCCGATCCGGGCAACAGCGGCCGCGGTGAGCACCGGTCCGACATCGTTCATCACCAAGCGGGACAAAGGGCTGCCCGGCTGCGCCGCCAGCGCCATGCCGATCAGCCCGCCCATCGAGGTGCCGACCCAATGCACGGTTGCCGCGTTCAGGCGCGCCAGCAAGGTCACCATGTCGGCACAGTACTGCGGAATGGCGTAGTGGCTCTTGTCCCGCAACCAGTCGCTGCGGCCACGCCCGACCACGTCGGGACAGACGACACGGTACCGATCGGCCATCGCCCGTGCCAGGAAGTCGAAATCCCGGCCGCAACGCGTCAGACCATGGACACAAACCAGAACCCGTGGATTGTCCGGATCTCCCCACTCCACATAGGCCATGTCATGGAAGCCTGCCGGACTCAGGCACTGCACGGTATGCTGGCGCATCTCGCTCATGATCGCTTACCTCCGTCGGCAGTCTATCAGCGGCCGTGCCAATAGCGCCGCCGACTTGACCGCTCCGACTCCACGTCGATGCCGTCGCGGCCGAGACGTACGGTCACCGCGCCTTCGCTGGCGATGGAATGCTGCTCGGCGCCGACGGCACGAAATCGTTCCACCACCTCCGGGGCCGGATGGCCAAAGCGGTTGCGATAACCGGCCGAGAAGATCGTCTGGCGCGGTCGCACCGCCGCCACCAGCGCCGCACTGGAAGAGCTCCGGCTGCCATGATGCGGCGGCACCAGGACCTCGGCGCCGACATCGGCCGCGTGTCGCTCCAGCAGGGCCGCTTCGGTGCGCGCATCGATGTCGCCGGTCAGCAGAATGGCGCCACCCGGCGCCGACACCTTCAGCACGCAGGAGAGCTCGTTGGTAGTCTTTGCCGTCGAGTAGCCCGCTTCGGTCGGGTGCAGCACGTCGAACCGCACCCCGTCCCATTGCCAGGCCTCGCCGTCGACACAGGCCCGGTGCGCCACCGGCATGGCCGACAGCGGATGATCAACCGACAAGGACGTAAGCAGCAAGGCGGTTGGCACCGCTTCGAGCACGGCCTCGGCGCCGCCTTCGTGATCCTTGTCGCGATGGCTCACCACCATCATGTCGAGTCGGCGCGCCCCGGCTGCGCGCAGGTACGGCACGATGATGCGATTGCCGCTGTTGGCATCCGCCGAGTAGGCCGGGCCGGCGTCATAGAGTAGATCGTGATCGGCTGTCTGGACATGCACCGCCAACCCCTGGCCGACATCGAGTACGCGGACCAGCGCCTCGCCGATCGCCGGCCGTGGCGCCGGAACGGCCACCAGCGGAATGAGCGCGACCATCCCTACCCAGCGCGCCGGAAAGCCGCGCGGCAGCAGGAGCCAAGCGACACCCGCCGTCCCCAGCAGCACGGCCCAGCCACGCGGCGCCTGCTGCTGCCAGACCGCCCAGCCTGATGCGGCGAGCCAGTCGAGCAGCCGCATAAGCAGCGCCGTCAGCCCATGGGTCAACCAAAGCAGTGGGTCCGCTAACGGCAACGCGCCCAGCAAGGCCAGCGGCGTCACCAGCAGGCTGACCAGCGGAATCGCCACCGCGTTGGCGATCGGCGACACCAGCGAAAACTGCTGAAACAGTGCCAGCAGCGCCGGAATCATGCCAATCGTGACCGCCCATTGAGCGCGGCCCCAGGACCACAACCAATGACCTGCCGCCAGTCGGCCGGCACCGATATAGAACAACAGGCCAACCGCGCCGAACGATAGCCAGAATCCCGCCGACAACACCGCCCACGGATCGAGCAGCAGCACCAGCAGCAAGGCCAGCGCCAGAACACGGCTGACCACGGTCGTCCGTCCGGTCCATAGCGCCAAGGCAACCACGGCGAGCATGTAGAGGGTGCGCTGCGCCGGCACCGCGAAGCCGGCAAGCAAAGTGTATGTGAGCGCGGCGAGAAATCCGGCGGCGGCGGCGGCCTTCTGCGCCGGCAAACGAAGCATGAGCCAGGACGAACGGCGCCAGCTCCAACCAAGCAGCCAGGCCGCCAGACCGGCGACCATGGTGACATGCAAGCCCGACACGCTCAGCAAATGGGTAACGCCGGTTCGGGCGAATACCTGCCACAGTTCGGGGTCGATGGCCCTCTGATCGCCGACGGCCAGGGCCACCAGAACACCGGCGTACGGCGCGTCGCCCAGCACGCGCAAATAGCGATCGCGCAGATTCTGCCGCAGGCGCTCGACCAGATAGCCCGGTGCCATCACCAACCCGTCGAGCCGGCGGTTGGTCTCCGCCTTGCGGACATAGCCGGTCGCCCGGACGTTGCGCTCGAACAGCCAGGCCTCGAAGTCGAAGCCATCCGGATTGAGGTTGCCGTGTGGCCGCTTCGCACGCACGGTCAGGTGCCAACGTTCACCCGCCGCCATTGCCGGCAGGACATGGAAGTCATCGTCCTCCTGGACCCGCCAGCCCCGATACCAGGCCAGCGATATCCGCGACGGCATGGCGGCTCCGGCGCGCTCGACATCGAAATCAAAGCGCACGCCGTGCTCGAAAGGCTGCGGCAGGCTGGCGACCACCCCTACGATCGACACATCGCGCCCCTCGCCCTGCTCGGGCAAGGCATCGGCCAGTCGATATTGCGCCAGGCCGCCAGCCCAGGCGAAGCCGAGCACGGCCCCGGCCGGAACAAGCAGCAGCGGCCGGCGGCCGGCGGCCACGACCAACAGCATGACGCCCGACAACAACAAGCCGGCCAGCATGGCAACGCCCGGCAGCTCGGCACGGAACTGCAAGGCAAGACTACCGGCAGCAAAGGCGAGGATGGCTAGTCGCATGTCGAAGGCATTCCCGGAAGTCATTTAACCAGAAGGCGATGGCTTTTCCGCTAAAATTCCGCGATGCGCAAGCACTTGCGGAAGTACCTGCCCGACCACGAAGCGATTCGCACCAACCGCTGGCTGGCACCCTTTGAGTCGACATTGCTGCATCCGCGTCTTTGGCATTTGAACCGTCACTCGGCGGCGGGCGCGGTGGCGGTCGGTCTCTTCTGCGGGCTGATTCCGGGGCCGTTCCAGATGCTTGGCGCCGCCATCTGCGCCCTGGTGTTCCGGGTCAATCTGCCCCTGGCCTTGTTCACCACCCTTTACACCAACCCGCTGACCATCGTCCCCCTCTACGTCGTGGCGTTTGAGCTGGGGAAGTTCTCTCTTACCGCGGTGGGGATTACCGCCGCCGGGCAGTTCGTGGCACCGCCCGAGTACGGTGTCGACGGTCTTCTGGCCTGGATCGATGCATTGCTTGGCTGGCTGTTCCGACTCGGCAAGCCGCTGGCCGTCGGTTTGCTCCTGCTCGCTTCGACCCTGGCCGCCGTCGGCTACCTGGCGACCCGGCTCGCCTGGCGCATCTACCTGATCGTGGCGTGGCGCCAGCGCGCCACACGACGCCCTGACAACAAGGATTCCGCATGATTTTGCCCTACTGCCTGGTCAAGCCCTTCGTCTTCGCGCTCGACCCGGAAACCGCTCATGAACTGATGCTGACCGGCCTCGCCGCTCTCCAGAAGGCCGGACTGGCGCCGGCCTACCGCCCGCCGCGCTCGGCGCCGCTAACCGTCATGGGACTCGACTTTCCGAACCGGGTAGGCCTCGCCGCCGGCCTCGACAAGAACGGCGAAATTATCGACGCGCTGGGCAGTTGGGGTTTCGGCTTCCTGGAAATCGGCACCGTCACGCCGCGACCGCAGCCTGGCAACCCGAAGCCACGCCTGTTCCGGCTGCCCGAGGCGCAAGGCATCATCAACCGCATGGGTTTCAACAATCGCGGCGTCGACGCGCTGGTCGCCAACGTCGAGGCGGCGCGGTTCAAGGGCATACTCGGCATCAACATCGGCAAGAACTTCGACACACCGATCGAGAAGGCCGCCGACGACTACCTGATCGGCCTGACCAAGGTCTACCCTCATGCCAGCTATGTCACGGTCAACATCTCCAGTCCCAACACCAAGAACCTGCGTCAGTTGCAAGGCGAATCCGAGCTCGACGCCCTGCTCGGCGCGCTCAAGGCGCGGCAGGGCGAGCTGGCGCAGCGGCATGGCCGCTATGTGCCGCTGGCATTGAAGATCGCCCCCGACCTCGACGAGCCGCAAATCGCCGGCATAGCCGACGCCTTGCGCCGCCACCGCATCGACGCCGTCGTCGCCACCAATACGACCCTGTCGCGGGCTGGCGTCGAACACCTGCCGCATGGTGGCGAGGCGGGCGGCCTTTCCGGCGCGCCGGTGTTCGAAAGATCGACCGCCGTGGTGCGCTCCCTGGCCAAGGCCTTGGGCAACGAACTGCCCATCATCGCCGCCGGCGGCATCACCGATGGCGCCAAAGCCAGGGCCAAACTCGACGCCGGGGCAAGCCTGGTGCAACTCTATTCCGGCATCGTCTTTCGCGGACCCGATCTGGTGAAGGAATGTATCGCGTCCACCGAACACCCCAATTGACTCCCGCGCCGGAAACAACCCGCCGCCAACCGGGTAGAACGCTGTTCCTGGCCTATGCCCGCTTGTGGTTCATGGTTGTCTAACGCGGTGCAACAGGCGATAATTTCCGGCCCGTTTCACCGGTAAATGCCGGTTGAATCTCCGATCACCGCCCCATCATGGCCAGCTACCTGTTTATTGTCCTAGGCGCCGTACTCGTCAATAACGTCGTCCTTGTCCGCATCCTCGGGCTATGCCCGTTCATGGGCGTCTCGAAGAAGCTGGAAACGGCCATGGGCATGGGCGCCGCCACCACCTTCGTGCTGACGCTGGCCTGCGGCACCAGTTACGTGATCGACAGTTGGCTGTTGCTGCCGAACAACCTCGAATATCTGCGCACACTGTCCTTCATCGTCACCATCGCCGCCATCGTCCAACTGACGGAGCTGGTGATCCAGAAGACCAGCCCGGTGCTGCATCAGGTGCTCGGCATCTACCTGCCGCTCATCACCACCAATTGCGCCGTGCTCGGCGTGCCGCTCCTCAATGTCGGCCTCAAGCACAACTTCCTCGAATCGCTACTGTTCGGGCTCGGGTCGGCGCTCGGTTTCACCCTCGCGCTGATCCTCTTCGCCGGCATCCGCGAACGGCTGGAGGGAGCCGACGTGCCGGTCTATTTCCGCGGCACGGCCATCGCCATGGTCACCACCGCCATCATGAGTCTCGCCTTCATGGGCTTTGCCGGCCTGGACAAGTACAAGTAATGCTCAGCGCCCTTCTCGTCATGGCGCTCGGTGCCGTCGTGCTTGGCGCGGCACTCGGCTATGGCGCGGTGAAATTTCGCATCGAAGGCGACCCGCTGGTCGAGAAGATCGATGCCATCCTGCCGCAAACCCAGTGCGGCCAGTGCGGCTACCCCGGCTGCAAGCCCTACGCCGAAGCAATCGCCAAAGGCGAGGCTGACATCAATTGCTGCCCGCCAGGCGGCGAGGAAGGCATCAAGAAGCTGGCCGACCTGCTCGGCCGCGAGTTCAAACCGCTCTCGGGCGAGCACGGCATCGAGAAGCCGAAGAGCGTCGCCGTCATCGATGAGGCCACCTGTATCGGCTGTACCTTGTGCCTCCAGGCCTGCCCGGTGGACGCCATCGTCGGCGCGGCCAAGCAAATGCATACCATCGTCGCCGCCGAATGCACCGGTTGCGAGTTGTGCATAGAACCTTGTCCGGTTGATTGCATCCGCATGGAGCCGATTGCCGTAACCGTCGATAACTGGAAGTGGCAGTACCCGGTGTTCGTCTTGAATCAGAAACCCGCGCAATGATCCGCGAACTATTCAGTTTCAACGGCGGCGTCAAGCCGGACTACAACAAGGCGCCGTCGAACCGGCAACCGATCGCCGAAGCGCCGCTATCCGCCGAACTCGTCATTCCCCTGCATCAGAGCATCGGCGGCATACCGCGCCCGCTGGTCAAGGCCGGCGAGCAGGTTCGCAAGGGCCAATTGATCGGCGGCCCGGATGGCAACGTCTCATCGGCGGTGCATGCCACCACCTCGGGCACGGTCAAAGCCCTGGAAATGCGCCGCATGCCGCACACGTCGGGACTGTCGGCGCTGTGCGTCATCCTGGAGCCGGATGGCCGGGACGAATGGGTGGAACACGCGCCGATTCCCTGGCGGACCCTCGCCGCCGGCGACGTGCGCAATGCCCTGCGCGACGCCGGCGTGGTGGGTCTGGGCGGCGCGGTGTTTCCGTCCTACCTGAAGGTCAATCCGGGCAAGCAGGGCCATCTGGACACACTGGTCATCAACGGTGCCGAATGCGAGCCCTTCATCACCTGCGACGACATGCAGATGCGCGAGCGGCCCGAGGGCATCATCAAGGGTGCCGCCATCCTGCGCGATCTGACCCAGGCGCGGCAGGTGCTGATCGGCATCGAAGACAACAAGCCCGAGGCGGTGGCCGCCATGAGCGCCGCGGTCGAACGGCTCAAGGTCGAGGGCAGTGCCGACCGGATGGAAATTGTCGCCGTGCCGACCCGCTATCCGGCCGGGGGGGCCAAGCAGTTGATCCGGGTACTCACCGGCATCGAGGTGCCGCATGGCAAGCGCTCCACCGACTATGGCGTGCAGTGCTTCAACACCGGTACCGCGCACGCCGTCCATGACGCCCTCGATCTCGGCCGGCCGATGGTCTCGCGTATCGTCACCGTGGCCGGCAATGTCGAGCGCCCGCGCAACTACGAAGTCCGCTTCGGCACCCCCATGAAGGACCTGGTGGCGCTCTGCGGCCCAAGACCGGACACCGACCGAATCATCATGGGCGGGCCGATGATGGGCTACCGGATGCCGGACGACGAAGTGCCGGTCGTCAAGGCGACCAACTGCGTCCTGGTCGGTTCCCCGGCGCTGTTCCCGCCACCGGGACCGGAAATGCCCTGCATCCGCTGCGGCGAATGCGCGCGTGCCTGCCCGGTCGACCTGCAACCGTTCGAGATGTATTGGTTCAGCCGCGCCAAGATATTCGGCAAGGCCCAGGAATATCACCTGTTCGATTGCATCGAATGCGGCTGCTGCGCTTACGTCTGCCCTTCGCGGATTCCCCTGGTCGACTACTACCGGTTCGCCAAGAGCGAAATCTGGGCACGCGAACAGGAAAAGGAGGCCGCCGATCAGGCGCGGCAACGCTACGAATTCCGCTTGGCGCGCGAAGAACGGGAAAAGCAGGAAAAGGCCGCCAAGCTTGCCGCCAAGGCTGCGGAAACCAAGGCCAAGCTCGCCCAGCAGGAAGCCGCCGCCGCGGCCGGTACCACCAGCGCCAGCGTCGCGACCGCCGACCCGAAGAAGGACCTGATCGCCGCCGCCATGGCGCGGGCGCAACAACAGAAGGCCCAGGTGGCGCCGGCCAATGTCGAGAATCTCGCTCCTGATCAGCAGGCTCAGGTCGCCGAGGCGGAAGCCCGTCTTGCCCTGGCGGCCGCCCCGGTGGAAAGCAAAGCCAATGCCGAATAGTTCGCCGTTCTTCCGCCAGCCGGCCAGCGTTCAGATAGTCATGCTGAAGGTATTGGCGGCGCTACTGCCCGGCATCGCCGCTTACGTCTGGGTGTTTGGCGCCGGCGTCCTGGTGCAGATCGCCATCGCGTCGGTCACCGCCCTGGCCGCCGAGGCGGCAATGCTGGCCATCCGCCGGCGACCCATCTGGATGTTTCTCTCCGACGGCAGCGCCCTGGTCACCGCCTGGCTGGTGGCCTTGACCTTGCCGCCGATCGCGCCCTGGTGGCTGGCGGTGCTGGGTGTGCTGATCGCCATCGTCGTCGCCAAACATCTCTATGGCGGCCTCGGCCAGAACCCCTTCAATCCGGCCATGGTCGCGTTTTGTTCTCTGATCGTCGCCTACCCGCAACTGATGTCCCAGTGGCCGGCCATCGGCTTCACCGACTTTGGCGCCCAATTGCAGGCGATCTTCGGCGAGCGCCAGCTCGACGCCATCGTCATGGCGACGCCGCTCGATGCCCTGCGCACCGCCCTGCATACACCGGAAGCGCGCGCCACCGTCGCCGGGGTACTCGGCACCCATGCCACCTTCGGCAACATCGGCGGCCCCGGCTGGCAGTGGATCGCCCTCGGCTACCTGCTCGGCGGCTTGTGGCTCATCCAGCAGCGCATCATCACCTGGCACGTGCCCGCCGCCTTTCTTGGCACCCTGGCCGTGCTGGCGCTGACGGCCAGCCTCGCCAACCCCGACAAGTACGCCGGACCGGTCTTCCATGTCCTGACGGGCGGCGCCATGCTCGGCGCCTTCTTCATCGCGACCGACCCGGTCTCCGGGGCCACCACCCAGCGCGGCAAGCTGATCTTCGCGGCCGGCCTGGCCCTGCTCACCTGGGTGATCCGCGTTTTCGGCGCCTACCCGGATGGCATTGCCTTCGCCACGCTGCTGATGAACATCTGCGTACCGCTGATCGACATGCATACCCAGCCGCCGGTCTTCGGGCACAAGAAGGAAAAAGGCGGGAAGGGGGACCAGGCGTGAAGGAATCGCTGCGTATCTCGGCCAGCTCCGCCGTCGTACTGCTCTTGTTTACCCTGGTGTTCACCGGCCTGATGGCGTTCACCTACAGCGCGACCAAGCCACTGCTCGACGCCAGCGCGCAGGCCGAAAAGCTCAAGCTGATCAATGAGGTCCTGCCGCCGAACAGTTACGACAACGACCTCCTGGCCGACGCCATCGTCGTCAAGCCGACCAGGGAGCTGGGCCTGGAAGACGAATCGAAGCTCTACCGGGCCAGAAAGAGCGGCCAGCCGGTCGCCCTGGTGCTGGAAGCGGCCGCCGCCGATGGCTACGCCGGTCGTATCGGCCTGGTTCTCGCCGTGGCGGCGGACGGCCGCCTGACGGCGTTGCGCGTCACCGGTCACAAGGAAACACCGGGACTGGGGGACTACATCGACCCCAAGAAGGACAAGAACAAGGCCAGTCCCTGGATCACTCAGTTCAACGGCCAGGGTTACGATCTTGCCCTGGGCGGACTATGGAAGGTCAGGAAGGACGGCGGGCCGTTTGCCTACCGCACGGGCGCCACCATCTCGGCCCGGGCGGTCACCAACGCTTCGGGCACGGCCATGGCCTGGGCGGCCGAACGACGCGACCGGCTGTTCGCCCTGCCGATCAGCGCCAAATTCGAGGAGCAGCGAAAATGAGCCTCTACCGGGACATCGCCAGGAACGGCCTCTGGAAACAGAACGTCATCCTCACCCAGGTGCTGGGCCTCTGCCCGCTGCTGGCGATCAGCACCAGCGCGGTCAATGCGGTCAGCCTGGGCCTGGCCACCATCATCGTCATGGCCCTGGCGAACATGGCCATCTCGTCCCTGCGCACCTTCATTCCCTACGAGATCCGGATTCCGGTCTTCATCCTCATCATCGCCGCCCTGGTGACGGTCGTCGACCTGTCCTTCAACGCCTGGTTGCACGATCTATATCTGGTACTCGGCATCTTCATTCCGCTGATCGTCACCAACTGCATCGTTCTGGCGCGCGTCGAGGCCTATGCGGCAAAGAATCCGGTCGGCGCCTCGACCATGGACGGCATCATGATGGGGGTCGGCTTTGTCTGGGTCATCGGTCTGCTCGGCCTGATCCGCGAGTTCATTGGCCAGGGCACGCTGTTCTCGGGCATCGAAATGCTCCTGCCCGGCCTGGCGGGCATCCAGGTTTTGCCAGAGGACTATCCCGGCTTTCTCGTCGCGATGCTCCCCCCCGGCGCATTCTTCATCCTCGGCCTGATGATCGCCAGCCGCAACTGGCTCGATGCCCGGGCCAACGAACGCGCCCGCCGGCGTTTGCTGGACGGACAGGCCCAGGCGCACGCCTGAGCACCCGGCGGCTACAATGCCGCCATGGGCACCACGGCGATCTTGTTTCGCAACCGTGAAAATAAGCCAAGGGGGGGTGGCAGGACTGCAATTCCGGCAAACGGCGCCGCCATGGAATCACTGATCGGCGAACGGATTCTTCACTGTCAGTCGATTCTCGAACACTTGGCCGTCCTGCAGGTCTTCTGAATAGAGCGTGTCGCAGCGCGCATTGAGGGCCGCCGAGACGATGACCGAATCCCAATGACTGATCCGATAGCGCTCCCCGAGCGTCATGGCCTGCTCCGTGATTTCCGGCGTTACGGACACGACTTCGCATTGCCGCATCAGTACACGAGCCAAGCGGTAAGCCTCGACTCGCTCCAGCCTCCGCTTCCCCAGCAATACGCCGAGAAATTCATTGACGACCTGCGTGCTGATCGTCGGATGCTTGCGCAGGATGGCCAGCGCCTGCCGCCGCTTCGATTCATCGGCGTCAAGCGCGTAGATCGCGATGTTGGTGTCAGCGAAATACCTTGCGGACATAGCAGTCTTCGCGATTGAAATTGCCTGACCAGATGCCGGCGAGTTTTTCGAACTCCGCCCAATCCGCGCCATCATCATCCAGGGCGGCCATCTCGTTGGCGGGCAGCGTCGCGGGAATGCCATGCTTTGCCTTCAGGAAACCGACAAAGTCCAGCACTTCGCGCAACTCGAATTCCGGCAAGGAACGAACCTCGTCAAAAACCTTTTGGACCATGTTCATAACGAATTCCCGCCGCTATTGAATGACGTTCGCACTCTATCATCAAGCGCCGCACGAGACCATTTAGCGCTTCCGTACGCCATCCCAAGGGCCTCCGGGGACTTGCCCAGATCACGCGTGCTGGCGAGTCCGACTCGGCCCAATGCGTTGTGGAAGTCGCACGCAGGCGCACGCCTGAGCACCCGGCGGCTACAATGCCGCCATGGGCACCACGGCGATTTTCCGCACCCCCGGCATCCGGGCCATCGAGGCGCGGTTCGCCGCCGGCAGCGAACCGCCGCTGATGGAGCGGGCCGGCGCGGCGGTGGCGGCCGCCGCGAGCGCGATGCTCGGCGCGGATCGACAACCGATCCTGATCGTCGCCGGGCCGGGCAACAATGGTGGCGATGGTTTTGTCGCCGCCCGTCGGCTCAGGGAGCAAGGGCTGTCAGTCGTTGTCGTCTTTTTCGGCGCGGCCGACCGTCTACCGCGCGATGCCGGCGCCGCGCTGCGGTCATGGCAGTCCATCGGCGGTCGGGTGCTTGCCGATATTCCCCGGCAAGACTTTGCGCTGGTCGTCGACGCGCTGTTCGGCATCGGCCTGACCCGGCCCGTCGAAGGCCAGCCGTTGTCAGCCATCGAACATATCAACGCCCTGCCCGGTCCAGTCCTGGCGGTCGATATTCCCAGCGGCCTCTGCGCCGATACGGGGCGCGTGCTCGGCAAAGCGGTTCGCGCCTCGCGGACGATCACCTTCATCGCCGGCAAGCCGGGGCTGTTCACGCTGGACGGCCCCGATCACTGCGGCCAGGTGATGGTCGATACGCTCGGGCTGGAGACCGGTATGTCCGAGGGCTGCCTCATCGGCACCGACCTGTTTCGCGATTGCCTTCGTCCCCGCCGTCGCAACAGCCACAAGGGCAGCTTCGGCTCCGTCGGTGTCATCGGTGGTGCGCCGGGCATGGCTGGCGCCGCTCTGCTGGCGGGCCGCGCGGCACTGAAACTCGGCGCCGGTCGCGTCTACGTCGGCTTGCTGGAACACCTGCCGGTCGACCCGGTCCAGCCGGAATTGATGCTGCGCTCGGCCGACGAAACGCAGTCGCTGGCGACTGTGCTCGCCACTGGCCCCGGCCTCGGCCAGTCCGACACGGCGCTCACCTTGCTGCGGCGGGCCATCGAATCCCCCCTGCCGCTCGTCCTGGATGCCGATGCGCTCAATCTGCTCGCAGCCCACCCAACCCTGTTCAAGCACCTGGCCCGGCGCGCCGCCACCGCCGTCCTGACACCGCACCCGGCTGAAGCAGCTCGCCTGCTGGATGTGGCCACCGAGGCGGTGCAGGCGGATCGTGTCGCGGCGGCACTGGAACTGGCCCGACGCGGCCAGGCACTGGTCGTGCTCAAGGGTTGCGGCAGCATCGTCGCCACACCCGCTGGGCAGTGGTACATCAACACCACCGGCAACCCCGGGCTCGCCTCCGCCGGCACCGGCGACGTCCTGACCGGCTGCATAGCCGCCTTTCTGGCCCAGGGCTGGCCACCAACGGAAGCCCTGCTGGCGGCCGTTCATCTGCATGGCGCGGCCGCCGATGCGTTGTCCGCGGCCGGCACTGGCCCGGTCGGGCTGGCCGCCGGCGAACTCATCGACGCCGCCCGCGCACTGTTGAACCGCTGGCTCGCCAATGCCTGAGCATCGCCCCCTGAAGGGGGTGGCGTTGATGCTGGCGGCCCTGCTTTGTTTCGCGCTGCTCGACGCCACTTCGAAGCATCTATCGCAGACCTTCAACGTACCGCTGCTGGTCTGGGCGCGCTACACCGTGCACTGTCTGCTGATGTTGGTGTTCCTCGGCCCCTCGCAAGGGACGCGACTGGTCGCGACAAACCGGCCGGTCGCCCAGGTCTTGCGGGCCCTGCTGCTGGTTGGCGTGACCGGCTTCGCCATGGCCGCCTTCCGCGTCATGCCGCTGGCCGAAACCACCGCCCTGCTGTTCGTCACGCCGCTGATCGTCGCCCTGCTGGCCGGCCCCTTTCTTGGCGAACGGGTTGGCAAGGCGCGCTGGCTGGCGGCCCTGGTCGGTTTTGCCGGCACCTTGCTGATCGCCCGACCCGGCGGCGCACTGGCATTGGAGGGCGTTCTCTACACAACGATTGCCGCGATCTGCTATAGCGTCTATCAGATTCAAACCCGCAAGATGGCGGCAACCGAAAAGCCGCTCACCATGGTCTTCTACACGGCGCTGGTGGGCACGGTGGCCATGTCGCTGGCGCTCCCGTGGATATGGACCGGTCCGGCGCCAGATCCCCTCCAAGCGCTGATGATCTGCTCTTTGGCGATCTATGGTGGCACCGGCCACTTCCTGCTCACGCACGCGTTCCGCCATGCTCCGGCGTCGACCCTCGCACCGTTTCTCTACGGCCAACTGCTCTGGGCCGCGCTGCTCGGTTGGCTCTTCTACGACCAGTGGCCGGATGCGCTTTCCATTGTCGGCATGGGCATCATCGTGGCGAGCGGCATCGCCGTCGCCCTCGTGGAGCGGGCCGGTGCGCGTAGAATCGATTCAAACCGGAATCAGGCATGAAAAGGGGACAAGACATGGACTTCGCGTTGCACCTCGGTGCGGAAATCGACCGCAACGTATCGGCCGCGCTGGTCGAGGATATCGGCGGCGGCGATCTCACAGCGTTGCTTACCCCGGGCGGCCGTCGCTCGTCCGGCACTGTGATCAGCCGCGAAGACGCCGTCCTGGCGGGCCAATCGTGGTTCGACGCCTGCTTCCAGCAACTCGACCCGACGGCGGAAATCCACTGGACGGTCGGCGATGGCGAACAGGTCTCGGCCGACCAGGTGCTATGCGAGATCCAGTCGGAAACCCGGGCGCTGCTGACCGCCGAGCGCGCGGCCCTCAATTTTCTGCAACTCCTTTCCGGCACCGCCACCGCGACCCGCCGCTATGTCGATGCGATCGCCGGCACCGGTGCCCGGATCGTCGACACCCGCAAGACCCTGCCCGGACTGCGCCTGGCGCAAAAGTACGCGGTCCGCTGCGGCGGCGGCGCCAACCATCGGCTGGGCCTCTACGACGGCATCCTGATCAAGGAAAACCACATCATCGCGGCCGGCGGCATAGCGCAGGCGCTCGACCAGGCGCGCCGTCTGGCGAGCGGCACGGTCTTCATCCAGATCGAGGTCGAGACGCTGGAGCAACTCCGCGAAGCGCTCGCTTGTGGCGCGAAGATGATTCTGCTCGACAACATGGACCTGCGGCAGATGCGCGAGGCCGTGGCGATCACCGCCGGGCGCGCCGAGCTCGAAGCATCCGGCGGCGTGCGTCTCGACAGCGTGCGGGCGATTGCCGAAACCGGCGTCAGCCGCATTTCCATCGGCGGCCTGACCAAGGACGTGCGCGCCATCGACCTGTCATTGCGCCACATGGAGCAATAGCGATATATTCGGTGCTAGAATCCGCGCCTCATGCGGAGAGGTGGATGAGCGGTTTAAGTCGCACGCCTGGAAAGCGTGTGTAGGTTCATAGCCTACCGCGGGTTCGAATCCCGCCCTCTCCGCCAGCCCGGACCGGCCCTGGACTCAACAGAAAGCGAGAATGACGAGATGCTGTTCATCCTCTACTACATCATCGCCATCACCATCCTGGTCTTGCACTTCACCGGTTTTCTGGCCAGGCACAACCTCGAATGGCTGGTATTGGCGCTGGCCGTGACGGTATTCCCGGCGGTGATCTACCTCTAAGCCTACCGAGCGGACGGTCGCCGTCCGTCCCATAACGTCGCTACCAAGCGGCGGTACGCACCCTCACACGCACCGTTCAACCATGTAGGCCTTGACGGCCTCGATATCGGCGTCCATCACCGCCACGCGCTGCGGCAGGCTTTCGATGCCGTCGAAGTCCGCCGGACGCAGGGGATCGCGGCCCAGCGCTTCCTGGATGGTCTCCGAGAATTTCACCGGTTGCGCGGTCTCCAACACCACCATCGGCATCGTCGCCTCCCGATGTTCCCGCGCCACCTTGACGGCGTCGGCGGTGTGGGTGTCGATCATGACGCCGTAACGTTGCCAGACATCGCCAATGGTCGCCAGCCGGTCGGCGTGGCTGCTACGTCCGGAGACAAAGCCAAAGTCCGGCAGCCGTTCGATGAACGGCGTGCCGGCCAGATCGAAGCTGCCGCCACCATCGACCTCCGACCACAGTTGACGGACGATGGCCGGATCGCGGCCGACCAGGTCGAAGGCAAAGCGCTCGAAGTTCGACGCCTTGGAGATATCCATGGAGGGGCTCGAGGTCACATGCGTTTCGCTGGTCTTGCGCGGCCGATAGAGACCGGTGCGGAAGAACTCGTCGAGAACATCGTTCTCGTTGGTCGCCAGCACCAGCCGACCGATCGGCAGCCCCATCATGCGGGCAATATGGCCGGCGCAGATGTTGCCGAAGTTGCCCGAAGGCACACAGAACGCCACCCGCTGGTCGTTCGATTCAGTGGCGGCGAAGTAACCCTTGAAGTAATAGACGATCTGCGCCGCCACGCGCGCCCAGTTGATCGAGTTCACCGCGCCGATCTTGTAGCGGGCCTTGAAGGCCGCATCGTTCGATACCGCCTTGACGATGTCCTGGCAGTCGTCGAACATGCCCCGAATGGCGATGTTGAAGATGTTCTCGTCCGGCAGCGAGAACATTTGCGCCCGCTGGAACGCCGACATCTTGCCGTCGGGGGACAACATGAAGACACGCACGCCATGCTTGCCGCGCATGGCGTATTCCGCCGCCGAGCCGGTGTCGCCCGAAGTCGCGCCGAGAATGTTGATTTCCTCGCCCCGTTTGGCCAGCACGTATTCGAACAGGTTGCCGAGCAACTGCATGGCCATGTCCTTGAAGGCCAGGGTCGGACCGTTCGACAGTTCAAGGAGATGAAAGCCGGGTTCCAGGGTGGTCAGCGGCGTAATGTCGCCGGCATCGCGCCCGGGACGGCAGTGGCGATAGACATGCGCCGTGTACGTACGGTCGACGAGAGTCTTGAGGTCGCAGGCGGGAATGTCGGTGATGAACTTCTGGAGCACGCGCAGCGCCAGGGCGTGATAGGGCAGCTCGCGCCACTCGGCCAGCTCGGCCGGACTGACTTGCGGATAGTGTTGCGGCAGGTAGAGCCCGCCGTCCGGCGCCAGGCCGCCGAGCAGAATGTCGCAAAACGATTCGCCTCCGGCATGGCCACGGGTAGAGATGTACCGCATCAGCCGAGCGCCTCCAGACGCAACCGGATCACTTTCTTCCTGACCACCGGCAGCGCCTCGATGCGGGCGATGGCGGCATCGACGTTCTTCTCCTTGGTCACGTGGGTCAGCATGATGATGTCGGTCTGCATCTCACCCTCGTCGGGCTCGCGCTGGATCATCGCGTCGATGGAAATATGCTGGTCGGCGAGAATACGCGTGATGTCGGCCAGCACGCCCGGCTTGTCCTCGACGCGCAAACGCAGGTAGTAGCTGGTTTCGACTTCCGCCATCGGCAGCACCGGAATATCGGCCACCGCATCGGGCTGGAAAGCCAGATGCGGCACGCGATGCTCCGGATCGGCGGTGTGCATGCGGGTCACGTCCACCAGGTCGGCGATCACCGCGCTGGCCGTGGGCTCGGCGCCGGCGCCCTTGCCGTAGTAGAGCGTGGCGCCGACGGCGTCGCCCTGCACCAGCACGGCGTTCATGGCGCCCTCGACGTTGGCGATCAGGCGCCTGGTCGGAATCAGGGTCGGATGGACGCGCAGCTCGATGCCGGCCGGCGTGCGCCGGGTGATGCCGAGCAGCTTGATGCGATAGCCGAGTTGTTCGGCGTAGCGGATATCCTCGGCTTCGAGCTTGCTGATGCCCTCGATGTAAGCCTTGTCGAACCGCATCGGAATGCCGAAGGCGATCGCCGACATGATGGTCAGCTTGTGCGCCGCATCCACGCCTTCGATGTCGAAGGTCGGGTCCGCCTCCGCATAGCCCAGGCGCTGCGCCTCCTTCAGCACGGTGTCGAAGGCGAGGCCCTTGTCGCGCATTTCCGACAGGATGAAGTTGGTGGTGCCGTTGATGATGCCGGCGATCCACTGGATGCGGTTGGCCGTCAGCCCCTCGCGCAAGGCCTTGATGATTGGAATGCCGCCGGCGACGGCGGCCTCGAAGGCGACCATGACGCCCTTCTTCTGGGCGGCGGCGAAGATCTCGTTGCCGTGCACGGCCAGCAGCGCCTTGTTGGCGGTGACCACGTGCTTGCCGTTCTCGATGGCCTTCAGCACCAGATCCTTGGCGACGCCGTAACCGCCGATCAACTCGACGACAATGTCGACGTTGGGATCGGCGACCACGGCAAAGGCGTCGTCGGTGAGCCTGCACCGGCTGCCGGTGACGTTGCGCGCCAGGGCCAGGTTCTTGTCGGCGACGACCGATATCTGGATCGGCCGGCCGGCGCGGCGGGTGATTTCCTGCTGGTTGCGCTCGAGGACGGTCCAGGTGCCGCAGCCGACGGTACCGATGCCAAGCAGGCCTACGTTGATGGGTTTCATAGCGCTGTTCTCAATTCTCTTTTTCTAGTTGCCGTGACGTTTTCGGTAATGTTCGAGGAAGCGGGCAATGCGGCCGATGGCCTCGCGCAGGTCGTCCTCGTGGGGCAGAAAGACCAGCCGGAAATGGTCCGGGCTCGGCCAGTTGAAGCCGGTGCCCTGAACCAGCAACACCTTCTCCTCCTGAAGAAGCTCCAGAATGAACTGCCGGTCGTCGGCGATGGGATAGATCGTCGGATCGAGGCGCGGAAACATGTAGAGCGTCGCCTTTGGCTTGACGCAGGTCACGCCGGGAATCGCGGTGATCAGCTCATGCGCCAGGTCGCGCTGCCGGCGCATCCGCCCGCCCTCCGCCACCAGGTCGTTGATGCTTTGATAGCCGCCCAGCGCGGTCTGGATCGCGTACTGCCCCGGCACATTGGCGCACAGACGCATCGAGGCCAGCATGGTCAGTCCCTCAATGTAGTCGGCGGCGCACTTCTTGTCGCCGGAAACGACCATCCAGCCGGCACGGTAGCCGCAGCAGCGGTAGTTCTTCGACAAACCGTTGAAGGAGATGGTCAGCAGGTCCTCCGACAGCGAGGCGATGGAGGTGTGCGTCGCGCCGTCGTAAAGCACCTTGTCGTACACCTCGTCGGCATAGATGATCAAGCCGTGTTTGCGGGCCAGCGCGACGATGCGCTGCAATACCTCCGGCGGATAGAGCGCGCCGGTCGGGTTATTGGGGTTGATGACGACGATGGCGCGGGTGTTCGGCGAAATCTTGCGCTCGATGTCGTCGAAGTCGGGCTGCCACTCGCTCGCCTCGTCGCACAGGTAATGAACCGGCGTGCCGCCCGACAGGCTGATCGCCGCCGTCCACAACGGATAGTCGGGCGACGGCACCAGCACCTCGTCGCCGTTGTTGAGCAGGGCGTTCATGGCCATGACGATCAGTTCGGAAACACCGTTGCCGAGGTAGATGTCTTCCAGCGTGACGCCCTTGATGTGCTTCTCCTGCGTGTAGTGCATCACCGCCTTGCGGGCGGAGAAAATGCCCTTGGAATCGGTGTAGCCGGCCGCGTTGGGCAGGTTGCGGATCATGTCCTGCTGGATTTCTTCCGGCGCGTCGAAGCCGAACGAGGCGAGGTTGCCGATGTTCAGCTTGATGATCTTGTGGCCCTCCTCCTCCATCTGCTTGGCGCGGTCGAGCACCGGACCACGGATGTCGTAGCAGACATTGGCGAGCTTGGCGGACTTCGATACGGGTTGCATTGGGCGGTCCATTCCTGGCTCAATCGTGACCGATGGGCCAATTTCGGGAAAAGGTATAATCCTACAGAAGCCCATGCGATGCCGCAATCGAGACGGTCCCTGACATTTCCGCCGCCTCGCCCCATTTCGCCATTTTCCTTCCCGGCCATGAAACTTCATTCCGACCCCCGCAGCGGCCAGCACCACGTGACGGGTTACGGCGCCGGCTGGGTGGCGATCAATGGCCGGCGCTACGAGCGCAGCCTGCTGCTGCTACCCGACCGGATCGTGGCCGACTGGGGGCCGGAGAGCCCCGAGGCGCTCACCGAAGCCCATCTGGCCAGCCTCGCCGCGCTGACCGGCACCGTGCTGCTGCTCGGCACCGGCGTCCGCCAGCGTTTCCCGGCACCCCCGCTGCTGCGACCGCTGGTGGCAGCCGGTATCGGCGTCGAGGTCATGGACACCGGCGCGGCCTGCCGCACCTACAACATCCTGGTCGCCGAAGGCCGCGCGGTGGCCGCGGCGCTGATCGTCGAATGAGTCGCCGCGCCGGACTGCTGGTGGCGGTGGTGGCGCTCCTGCTGGCCTGGTTCGGCAGCCTCGACTATCGCAAGCTGATCAAGCCCGACGAGGGCCGCTACGCCGAACTGGCCCGCGAGATGGCCGTCTCCGGCGACTGGCTGACGCCGCGCCTCAACGGCATCAAGTACTTCGAGAAGCCACCGCTCCAGTACTGGGCCACCGCCGCAGCCTATAAGGCATTCGGCGCGAACGAATGGACAGCGCGCCTTTGGGCGGGGCTGACCGGCTTCCTGGGCATCCTGCTGGCCGGGTTTGCCGGCCGGCGCCTGTTCGGGCCGCAAGCCGGCGTGCTTGCCGCCGCCACGCTGGCCAGCAGCCTGCTCTACCTGGCCATGGGCCACATGAACACGCTCGACATGGGGCTCGGTTTCTTCCTGGAGCTCGCCGTGTTCGGCTTCCTGCTCGCCCAGACCAGCCCGGACAGCGGCCGGCGCTGGATGCTGATCGCCTGGACCGGGCTGGCCCTGGCGGTGCTTTCCAAGGGCATCGTCGCCCTGGTGCTGACCGGTGGCACCCTGGTGCTCTACTCCCTGCTGACGCGTGACGTTTCTCCATGGCGAAAATTCGAGTTTGCCCGCGGCCTGCCCTTGTTCCTGCTGATCGTCGCGCCCTGGTTTGTCGCGGTGTCGCTGGCCAACCCGGAGTTCCCCCGTTTCTTCTTCATCCACGAGCACTTCGAGCGTTTCCTGACCAGCGTCCATCGGCGCTACCAGCCGGCCTGGTATTTCGTGCCAATCTTCCTGCTCGGCGCGCTGCCCTGGACGACGCTTGCCCTGCAATCGGCAGCCCAGGCCTGGTCGCGGCGAACGGCGACGACCTTCCAGCCGCGTCGCTTCCTGCTGCTGTGGTGCCTGGTGGTGTTCACCTTCTTCAGCGTTTCCAGCTCGAAACTGCCTTCCTACATCCTGCCGCTGTTCCCGGCGCTGGCGCTGTTGCTGGCCGACGCGCTGCCGCGCATCGGCCGCAAGGCCCTGCTTGGCCACCTGGGACTTGTGGCGGCCGTCGCCCTGGGCTGCCTGATCCTCGCGCCCCGGGTGGCCGAACGTGCCGACCAGATCACCCCGCTGGAGATGATCGGCGCCTATGCCGACTGGCTCACCGCGGCCGCCGCGATCTGGCTGGCCGGCAGCCTGGCGGCCATCGCCCTGGCCTGGCGAGAACGGCCGACGGCGGCGGTGCTGCTGCTCGCCGCCTTCTCATTCACGGCCGGGCTGGTCACGCTGCTTGGCCACGAAAACCTGAGCCGATCCAACTCAGCCTATCATCTGGCCGTCGGGGTGAAACCGCTGTTGCCGGCGGATGTACCGTTCTACAGTATCCGCATGTACGACCAAACCTTGACCTTCTACCTCGGCCGCACCGTGACCCTGGTCGAATATCAGGACGAGATGGCGTTCGGCCTCGAACAGGAACCGGCCAAATGGCTGCCGACCACCGGTGACTTCAAGCGCCGCTGGCACGGCGATGCCGACGCCTTCGCGGTCATGGAACCGAACGAGTACGATGCCCTGCGCCAGGAAGGCCTGCCCATGAACGAAATTGCCCGCGATACCCGCCGCGTGGTCGTCCGAAAGCCTCCGTCATGACCACCGTCAGCTTCGCCCTGATCCTCGCCGGCGTGCTCCTCAACGCCGCCGCGCAACTCCTGCTCAAGGCCGGCACCACGGCCGTCGGCCATTTCGAGTTCCATCTCGACAACGTCCTGCCGGTTGGCATGAAGCTGGCCTTCGAGCCACACATCCTCGGTGGCCTGGCCTGCTATGTGGTGAGCGTGGTGGTCTGGATCATGGCGCTCTCCCGCGTGCCGGTCTCCATCGCCTATCCGATGCTGTCCATCGGCTACATCGTCAATGCCTTCGCCGCCTACTTCCTGTTCGGCGAAACGCTGGCCGGCCAGAAACTGCTCGGCATCGGCTTCATCATCATCGGCGTCTGGCTGGTGGCCCGCTCATGAACGAATCGTTCCTGCCTTTCACCCGACCGAGCATCGACGAAGCCACCATCACCGCCGTCGCCGAGGTACTGCGCTCAGGCTGGATCACCAGCGGCCCCAAGGTACAAGCCTTCGAAGCCGCCCTGTCGGCGTACTGCGGCGGCCGCCCGGTGCGCGCCTTCAGCTCGGGCACGGCGACGCTGGCGGTGGCCTTGCGCCTGGCCGGCATCCGCCCGGGTGACGAGGTGATCACCACACCGCTCTCCTGGGTCGCCACCGCCAACGTGATCCTCGAAGTCGGCGCCCGACCGGTGTTCGTCGACGTCGATCCGGCCACCCGCAACATCGATCTGGATCGCATCGAAGCGGCTGTCACATCGAGAACGAGAGCCATCATTCCCGTCGACCTCGCCGGCCTGCCGGTCGATCGCGACCGGCTCTACGCCATCGCCGGCCGGCACAAGCTGCGGGTCGTCGAGGACGCCGCACAATCGCTCGGCGCCACCTGGAAAGGCCGACCAATCGGCGCAAGCGGCGACTTCGTCTCCTTCAGCTTCCACGCCAACAAGAACCTCACCACCGGCGAAGGCGGCGCCCTGATGCTGCCGGCGGATGTCGATCCTGCGCTGTGCGAACGCCTGCGCCTGCAAGGCGTCAAGCGCTTCCCCGACGGCGGCATGGACGTCGACGTGCTGGGCGGCAAGGCCAACCTCACCGACATCGCCGCCGCCATCGGCCTCGGCCAGTTACCCCATCTCAGCGAATTCACCGCCCGGCGCCGCCATTTGGCGCGCCGCTACTTCGAGCGACTCGATCCCACGCTCGGTTTGACACTTCCCGTCGCCGACTTCGAGAACTCGAACTGGCACATGTTCCAACCGCTGCTGCCGCATGGCACCGATCGCGGCGCCTTCATCACCGCCATGAAGGATCACGGCATCGGCGTCGGTGTCCACTATCCCGCCATGCACTTGTTCAGCCTCTATCGCCAGTTGGGCTGGCAGGCAGGCGATTTCCCCACTGCCGAAGACATCGGCCGGCGCACCGTGACCCTGCCGCTGTTCCCGGCCATGGCGGAAGAGGATATCGACCGGGTTTGCACTGCTATCGGGGACGTACTCGCTATCGGGGACGTACTCGCTATCGGGGACGTACTCGCTATCGGGAAGTCGTGACGGCGGAGACCCAGTTTTCCACCCAATTTTCCACCACAAGGCCAGGGTAGTCGTTGAAGTCCGCTTCGTTGTTGGTGACCAGGGTGGCGCCAACGCTCACGGCATGGGCGGCAATGAGCCGGTCGAGCGCATCTATCTGATAGATGCGTTCCATGCCGCTCATGCCAGTCTCCGTCAAAACCATGTTGAAGCGGGGTTTGCAAATTAAGCCCCATCCCGCATAGTGACATGCAATCGATCGGGCGAAGAAAGCTTGCCACCGCGATGCAGCCTAAGGCCGGCACTGGCGATTCATGAGCGTCGCCCACGACTTGCCGCCGTGCCGCTCGCACAGTACAATTTAGTCATCTAGATGACCACTTACCAGCCATGACCACCTGCACCGTCGCCGAAGCCAAGGCCCACTTGTCTGAACTGCTTGCCAGGGTCGAGAACGGCGAGGAGTTGACCATCACCCGCCGTGGCCGACCGGTGGCTCAGATCACACCGGTGCATCCGGCGAAGCGTCCTGCTGACTGGCAAGCGATCCGCGCTTTCCGCGAGTCGACGCCACTCATGAGGACGACAGCCACTGACCTGGTCCGCGAAATGCGCGACGCCGACCGCTGATGCTTTACCTGGACGCGGCTGTCGTTCTTTCCCTGTTCGTGCGCGATGCGAATTCCGCGGCCGTCGACACCTGGGTCACCGGCCGGCGGCAGCCGCTGGCTTTCAGCGATTGGGGATTGACCGAGTGCGCCTCGGCGCTCGGCATCCGGGTTCGTCGCGGCGAGATGGCTGCGTCGCTCGCCGGCCACAGTTTCGACGCCATCGCGGCCTTCGCCCGGGAATCCTGCGAAATGATCGCCTGCGCCCCTCACCATCAGACTGAGGCGCAACGACTGCTGACCCGGTTCGACCTGCCCCTGCGCGCCGGTGATGCCTTGCATGTAGCCCTCAGTCGGCACGCCGAAGCGGCCCTGGTCACCTGCGACACGCAGCTCGCAACAGCCGCCAGGACCTTGGGCGCCAAAGTACATAACCCCCTGGCAAGGACCGGCCGATGATCGCCGCAACTCCCGAAGTCTCCGTCATCATCCCGGTCTACAACGAGGAGGCCGGGCTTCCCGAGCTGTTCGGCCGTCTCTACCCGGCCCTCGACGCCCTGGCGACCAGCTACGAAATCGTCTTCATCAACGACGGCAGCCGTGATCGATCGGCCGCCGTGCTGCGCGCGCAATGGGAAAAGCGCCCTGACGTAACCCGCGTCGTCCTGCTGGCCGCCAACGCCGGCCAGCACATGGCGATCATGGCCGGCTTCGAGCACTGCCGCGGCGACATCGTCGTCACGCTCGATGCCGACCTGCAAAACCCGCCCGAAGAGATCGGCAAACTGGTCGCCAAGGCCCGGGAGGGCTACGACTGCGTCGGCAGCATCCGCTTGAACCGCCAGGACACGCCGTTTCGCCGCTGGGCCTCGAAGGCCATGAACAGCCTGCGCGAACGCATCACCCGCATCAAGATGACCGACCAGGGCTGCATGCTGCGCGCCTATTCGCGCTCGGTGGTCGATGCCATCAATAGCTGCCGGGAGGTCAACACCTTCATTCCCGCCTTGGCCTATTCGTTCGCGCAGAGGCCGACCGAAGTGGAGGTCGCGCACGAGGAGCGCCACGCCGGCGAATCGAAGTATTCGCTCTACAGCCTGGTACGGCTCAATTTCGACCTGATGACCGGCTTCTCGGTGGTGCCCCTGCAGTGGTTCTCGATGGCCGGCATCGCCATTTCCCTGCTTTCGGCGCTGTTCGTCGTTGTCCTGGCGGTACGGCGACTGATCGTCGGCCCGGAGGCGGAAGGTCTGTTCACCCTGTTCGGCATCGCCTTCTTCCTCATCGGTCTGACGCTGTTCGGCGTCGGCATGCTCGGCGAATACGTCGGCCGCATCTACCAGCAAGTTCGCCACCGGCCGCGCTACCTGATCGGCGCCATTCTGGAACGCAAGGAGTGACACGCGCCGTCGTTTTCGCCTATCACAACGTCGGCGTCCGCTGCCTGAAGGTGCTGCTGGCGCAGGGCGTCGACGTCGCCCTGGTGGTCACCCACGAGGACAACCCGAACGAGAACATTTGGTTCGACAGTGTTGCCCGCGCCGCCGTCGAATACGGCATCCCCGTTACCCGGCCGGAGAACCCGAACACACCTGCCTTTCTAGCCCGGTTGGAAGACCTGCGCGCCGACTTTCTGTTTTCCTTCTACTATCGCCATATGCTGAAACCGGCGCTGCTCGGCGCGGCGTCGCGCGGCGCCTACAACATGCACGGTTCGCTGCTGCCCAAGTATCGCGGCCGGGTGCCCATCAACTGGGCCGTCCTGCGCGGCGAGACCGAAACCGGCGCCACGCTGCATCGCATGGTCGAGAAGCCCGACGCCGGCGAGATCGTCGCCCAGCAGGCCGTACCCATCCTGCCCGACGACACGGCCAGAGAAGTCTTCGACAAGGTGGTCGTCGCGGCGGAAATCTGCCTGGCGGGCGTGCTGCCAGGGCTACTGCGAGGCGACGCGCCGCATCTGCCGATGGATCTCAAGGCCGGCGGCTACTTCGGCGGCCGCAAGGCGGAAGACGGTCGCATCGACTGGACCAGGCCGGCGCGGGAAATCCACAACCTGGTGCGCGCCGTCGCACCGCCCTACCCCGGCGCCTTCTTCGACCTGCCCGACGGTTGCCGTCTGCGCGTGCTGCGAACCCTGCTGGCTCCCGTTCGCGCGCCGCGCCACCCGACACCGACGCTCTACCGCGACGGCGACGATGTGCTGGCCGATTGCGCCGATGGCCGCGTGCTGCGCCTGCTGGCATGGGACGGCACATGGGATGGCGCGACCATTGCCTTGGCGGCGACCCTTGCCGGCACCGCCAGGAGGCTGTAATATCGCCGTATTACATCCACCCGGAGGCCGCTGTCATGACCCTGACAGTCCGTCTCGAACCCGAACTGGAAAATCAGCTCGAAGACTATTGTCAGGCCGAAGGGACCACCAAGTCGGCGGTGGTCACCCAGGCGCTGCGCGACTTTTTGAATACCTTGCGACAACAACGCACGCCTTACGAACTAGGTGTCGACCTTTTTGGTGCGGACAAAAGCGAAGACAACGGTCTGGAAGTGTCACGCAACTACAAGAAGCTGCTGAAAGAAAAACTGCGTGCAAAGTATTCTCGCTGACGCCGGCCCGATCATCGCGCTGTTTCGCGAGAAGGATCCGTACCATCAGGCGTCGATGCAATTCGTTGGCGGCAATTCCCGGCCCTTGATTTCCACATGGCCCGTGGTCGCGGAAGCCTGTCACTTTCTGGACACCGAGGGAAAGGCCAAGCTGCTGACCTGGATACGTCGCGGTGGCTTGCGCCTGCACCCGATTGCGGACGCCGACGTCGCCGCCGTGCAAACCCTGATCGAGCAGTACGGCGACCGCATGGACCTCGCCGATGCGACGCTGGTTTGGCTCGGTGCCCGCCTCAAGCTGACCGAAGTCGTCACCATCGACCACAAAGACTTTTCCGTCTATCTTGCCGGCAACGGCAAACCCTTCCGCAACTTGCTTAAGCTCTCCTGAATATCGTGAAAAAAATTCTCATCCTCGGCGTCAACGGCTTCATCGGCCACCACCTGTCCCAGCGCATCCTCGACACCACCGACTGGGAGGTGTACGGCATGGACATGAACTCCGAGCGCGTCGCCGACCTGATGGCCAACCCTCGCTTCCATTTCTTCGAGGGCGACATCATGATCAACAAGGAATGGATCGAATACCACGTCAGGAAGTGCGACGTGATCCTGCCGCTGGTGGCCATCGCCACGCCGGCCACCTACGTCAAGGAACCGCTGCGCGTCTTCGAGCTCGACTTCGAGGCCAACCTGCCGATCATCCGCCAGGCGGTGAAGTACAAGAAGCGCGTCATTTTCCCCTCGACCTCCGAGGTGTACGGCATGTGCCGCGACCCCGAGTTCGACCCCGAGAACTCCGAGCTGATCCTCGGCCCGATCAACAAGCCGCGCTGGATCTACAGTTGCGCCAAGCAGATGATGGACCGGGTGATCCACGCCTACGGCCAGCAGGAAGGCCTGCAATACACGCTGTTCCGGCCGTTCAACTGGATCGGCCCGGGGCTCGATTCGATCCACACGCCGAAGGAAGGCAGCTCGCGCGTCATCACCCAGTTCCTGGGCCACATCGTGCGCGGCGAGCCGATCAAGCTGGTCGACGGCGGCGCCCAGAAGCGCTCCTTCACTTACGTCAGCGACGGCATCGACGCGCTGATGAAGATCATCGACAACCAGGACGGCATCGCCAACGGCAAGATCTACAACATCGGCAACCCGAAGAACAACTACTCGATCCGCGACTTGGCAAAGCTGATGCTCGACCTGGCGAAGCAGTATCCCGAGTACGCCGAGAGCGTCGCCAAGGTGAAAGTGCTCGAAACGACTTCGGGCGAGTACTACGGCCAGGGCTACCAGGATACGCAGCATCGCGTGCCCAAGATCGCCAACACCATGACCGACCTCGACTGGGCGCCCAAAGTGACGTTCGAGGAGGCCCTGCGCGGCATTTTCGAAGCGTATCGCGGCGATGTCGCCGCGGCGCGCAAGTTGATGGACTGATGCCCCGTCTCGCCCTCAAGATCGACGTCGACACTTACCGGGGCACGCTGGTCGGCGTGCCACATCTGGTCGAGATCCTGCGCCGCCACCACGCGGGCGCCACTTTCCTGTTCTCGCTCGGGCCCGACCATACCGGCCGGGCCATCCGGCGGGTGTTCCGGCCGGGCTTCTTCGGCAAGGTGTCGCGGACTTCCGTCGTCGGCCATTACGGCCTCAAGACGCTGATGTACGGCACCCTGCTGCCGGGGCCCGATATCGGCCGCCGCTGCAAGGACATTCTGCGGAGCACCGGCGACGCCGGCTACGAGGTCGGCATCCACTGCTGGGATCACATCCGCTGGCAGGACGGCGTCGAGAAGGCCGATGCCGCCTGGACGGAGCGGGAAATGAGGCGCGCCGTGGAGCGCTTCACGGACATTTTCGGCGTTGCTCCGCATGCCCACGGCGCCGCCGGCTGGCAGATGAATGCCCATGCGCTGCGGCTCACGCAGCGGCTCGGCTTCGCCTATGCCTCCGACTGCCGGGGTACGCATCCCTTCGTCCCGGTCTGGAACGGCGAACTCGTCTTGTGCCCACAACTGCCGACCACGCTGCCAACGCTCGACGAATTGATCGGCCTGGATGGCACCACCGACGACAACGTCCATGAGCGCCTGCTGGCCCTGACCGGCCAGCCGCGTGATCACGTCTTCACGCTGCACGCCGAACTGGAAGGCATGAAGCTGGCACCGGTGCTGGAACGCCTGTTGACCGGGTGGCGCGAACAAGGCTACGAGCTCGTCGCCTTGAACGACATTGCCAGCCGTCTCAACGTCGCGGCGCTGCCCCGTCATGAAATGGTGCGCGGTGAGGTGGCGGGACGAACCGGCACCCTGATGCGCCAAGGCGAACAATTTCTCTCGACCTGAAAAGAGGCCGCATGAACGACTCCGCTTCCGCCGTCGGCCTGATGGTGCCCGACTTTTCCCTGCCGGCCACCGGCGACACGATCTTCAGCCTTGCCGCCAATCGCGGCCGGCCGCTGGTGATCTACTTCTACCCCAAGGACAACACGCCGGGCTGCACCACCGAGGCGGGCCAGTTCCGCGACCTCCACGGCGAGTTCGCCCGCCTTGGCTGCCCGATCTACGGGGTTTCTCGGGACAGCATCAAGTCCCACGAAGGCTTCAAGGCCAAGCTTGACCTGCCCTTCGAATTGCTCGGCGACGGCGACGAGATCGCCTGCCGGCTCTTCGGCGTCATCAAGATGAAGAAGCTCTACGGCAAGGACGTGCGCGGTATCGAGCGCAGCACCTTCCTGATCGACGCCGCCGGCCGACTGGCCCGCGAGTGGCGCGGCGTCAAGGCCGACGGTCACGCTGCCGACGTTCTGAAGGCTGTCGCGGAACTGTAATTCGACCGAATTGGCGCGAAAAGCACCGCCTCATTGCCGCGCTCCCGGCATGGCCCGGTCGCTATCGTGAAGCGGTCCCTTCACGCGAGACCGCCATGAACGCCAAGCCCGCCAGACGATCGGCCAAAGCGACCAAGCTGTTCGTACTCGACACCAACGTGCTGATGCACGATCCGACCTGCTTCTACCGTTTCGAGGAGCACGACATCTTCGTGCCCATGATGACGCTCGAGGAGTTGGACGCCAACAAGAAGGGCATGTCGGAAGTCGCCCGCAACGCCCGCCAGGCCAGCCGCCTGCTCGACGAAATTGTTTCGGGTTGCGAGCACGCCATCAAGCAGGGCATCGAGCTGGGCGCCGTGTCGCGCGAACTCGCCTCCGGCCGGCTCTATCTCCAGACCGAGGCGATGAACGGCGACCTGCCCGCGTCGCTCCCGACCTCGCGCGGCGACAACCAGATCCTGGCCGTGCTGATGCACCTGTGCAAGGCGCAGCCCAAGCGCCATGTCATCCTGGTGTCGAAGGACATCAACATGCGCATCAAGGCCCGCGCCCTCGGCCTGGAAGCGCAGGACTACTTCAACGACAAGGTGCTGGAGGACACGGACCTCCTTTACACCGGCACACTGGAACTGCCATCCAACTTCTGGGACAGCCACGGCCAGGACATGAAATCCTGGAAGCAGGACGGTCGCACCCTCTACCAGGTCACCGGCCCCCTCTGCCCCGACCTGCTGGTCAACCAGTTCCTGTTTCTCGACGCCCACCAGGAGAAGCCCTTCGAGGCCATCGTCCGCGAAGGCACCGGCAAGAGCGCCGTGCTGACCACCCTGATCGACTACGGTCATCAGAAGCATGCGGTCTGGGGAATCACCGCGCGCAACCGCGAACAAAACTTCGCGCTCAACCTGCTGATGGACCCCGAGATCGATTTTGTCACGCTGCTCGGCCAGGCCGGCACCGGCAAGACGCTGCTGACGCTGGCCGCCAGTCTGACGCAGACGCTGGAAACCAAGCGCTATTCGGAGATCATCATCACCCGCGTCACCGTGCCGGTCGGCGAGGACATCGGCTTCCTGCCCGGCACCGAGGAAGAGAAGATGACGCCGTGGATGGGCGCCATCGAGGACAACCTCGACGTGCTCAACAAGCCGACCGAGACCAGTGACAAGGGCGGCCCCGGGGGTTCGGGCGCCTACGGCGGCGATTGGGGCCGCGCCGCGACCATGGACTTGATCCGCAGCCGTATCAAGATCAAGTCGCTCAACTTCATGCGCGGCCGCACCTTCATCAACAAATTCCTGATCATCGACGAGGCACAGAACCTGACGCCCAAGCAGATGAAGACGCTGATCACCCGCGCCGGCCCCGGTACCAAGGTGGTGTGCCTGGGCAACATCGCCCAGATCGACACGCCCTATCTGACCGAGGGCAGTTCGGGCATCACCTATGTCGTGGATCGTTTCAAGGGCTGGCCCCATTCAGGGCACATCACCCTCCAGCGCGGCGAACGCTCGCGGCTGGCCGATCATGCGGCGGAGGTGCTGTAGCCAGCGTAGGAGCGATGGCCGCCTCATTACGCCCGCCATGAGGCTCAGTAACGATACCGCCGCCATCATCCGCAGCACCGCCACCGAGCTGTTCGGCGCGCCGGTGCGTCTGTTCGGCTCGCGCCTTGACGACTCCGCTCACGGTGGCGACATTGGCCTCTATCTGGAAACCGAACTCCCGGCGGATGAAGCCGAACGTCGCCGCCTGCGCATGCTGGCGCGGCTCGCCCGCATACTCGGCGGGCGCAAGATCGACCTCGTCATCAAGACGCCGGACGGCGATTTGCCGATCCTCGCCATCGCCCGCCGCGAGGGCATCGTCCTTTGACCGCACAAGCTCGCTCGACCAGCGCCGACGCGCTCGACGAGTGCCACCGCCACCTGCGTTATCTCCACGACGCCAAAAGCCGTGTCGGATGGCCGCTCACGGCGCGGCAGATGGTTCGTGTCGGATCTCTTTACATTCCCGGAACCTTGCTGTTGCCACCCGCGCCTCACCCTGGCCGACCCGACGGATAACCATTTCAAAGTTATGGAGTAATTCCTGGGGCGATATTGGCGGGTATGTCTGATGCTTCCATGTTTGCATGCCCGCGAACTTCACCGCCGGCTGGTTTGGCAAGCGCCAGAAGGCTTGCTGAACATTGAAGAGAGGAGTTATGGTCATGAGCAGAATTCGCCAACTTCTTCTTGGCTGCACCTTGCTGGCGATGCTGTCAGGCGCGCTTGCCACGCCGCTCGTTGAAGCACCATTGCCAGCGAATGCCTATATCACCAAGAACGGCTATCAGTGGGCCTGGATGTTCGCAGTGGCTCCGGATGGCAGCTATGCGGGCTTCGTCCCCGATTTTTCCTATCAATCCGCGTTGGGCTGGCGCCTACCCACGGCGACGGAACTGCTCCTTGCTCCCTCCCCGCTGGACTTCCAGTTTCCGGGAGCCAACGTGGGCTATCAGACTGGCGACCCGATCAGCGGCGCGTGGTTTGCCTATCCCACGGCACTATTGACCGGAGAGGCGGCGTGTGCGACCGGATACTTCGTCGACAACGTTAACTACAACCACTGCGATTGGGGCAATGCCCCTGGTGTCGGCGACTATTTTGATGGCGTCAATTGGGTGGATCTTTCTCTGCCTTGGTGGGGGCAACCCGGCGCGCCAAACTGGGCCGAGACCTTGGCAATCCGAAGCGTGCCCGAGCCGGCGAGCCTGATGTTGTTCGGCATGGCCCTCCTGGGGATTGGCTTGGTCCGCTACCGGACCAATCGGTCAGACCGCGAAAGCCTTGAGCTCGGCTAGATCGGGCACCGAGATCCGGTCGCCGCGCACCACGATCAGGCCGGCATCGACGAGATCGCGCAGGTTGCGGGAAAAAGTTTCCGGCGTCATGCCAAGGCGTGAGGCGATCACCTGTTTCGAGGCCGGCAGCAGGATGCTGGCCCCGGGCGCGACGGTGTCGCCGCATCGACTGATCAGGTAACAGGCAACGCGCTGGACATGCCTGTGTGTGGCGTAGGATTCCACATCCCGCACCAGGGTCAGCACCCGTCCGGAAAGCATCCGCAGCAGTCGCTGGACCAGCTTGGGCTGACTGAAGGCAAGCTCCAGAAAGATCGCCCGGTCGATGTGCAGGAGCCGGGTGTCGACCAGCGCGGCCGCATAGTAGGGAAAAGGCGTGTCCAGAAAGAGCGCCGACTCGCCAAAACTCTGCTGGGCGTCGACCAGTTCCAGAATCTTTTCCTTGCCGTCCGGCGACATGCACGCCTCCTTGATCAGACCCGCCGTCACCACAAACAGCCCTGTTGGTCTCTCGCCAACGCGGAATACGACCTCGCCACGGGCATAACATCGTTCCCGGGCGGCGCTTGCCAGGCGCTCCAACAGTTCGCTGTCGAGGTCCTGGAATAAGGGCAAGCGCGCGAGAACGGCTGGGATGTGGGCCTGGGGATGCTTCATTTCGACGGGTCAGTAGCTGCCCGGCGCGGCAAAGTTCTGGAACTTGGTGTATTCGCCGAGGAAGGTGAGCTTCACCGTGCCGGTCGGGCCGTTCCGGTGCTTGCCGATGATGACTTCGGCGATGCCTTTTTCGGTGGTGTCCTGCTTGTAATATTCCTCTCGGTACATCATCAGGATGATGTCGGCGTCCTGCTCGATGGCGCCCGATTCGCGCAGGTCGCTCATCAGCGGCCGCTTGTCGTTGCGCTCCTCGACCTTGCGCGACAACTGGGACAGCGCGATCACCGGCACCTGCAACTCCTTGGCCAGGGCCTTGATGGAGCGGGAGATCTCGGAGATTTCGGTGGCGCGGTTCTCTGAGGCGCCGGCGCTACCGGTCATGAGCTGGATATAGTCGATGACGATCAGGCCGAGCTTGCCGCACTGGCGATGCAGGCGCCGGGCGCGGGCGCGCAGGTCGGTGGCGTTGATGGCGCCGGTTTCGTCGATATGGATCGGCGCGTCGTGCAGCTTGCCCAGCGCGACGGTCATCTTGTCCCAGTCTTCGTCGGTTAGTCGGCCGCTGCGCGTCTTCTGCTGGTCCAGGCGGCCAATGGACGAGAGCATCCGCGTGGCGATCTGCGGGCCGGACATTTCCAGGCTGAAGACAGCCACCGGCAACTGCATTTCGACGCCGACGTATTCGGCGATGTTGAGCGCGAAAGCGGTCTTGCCCATCGAAGGGCGGCCGGCCACGACGATCATGTCGCCCGGTTGCAGACCGGAGGTCATCTTGTCCAGATCGTGGAAGCCGGTCGGCACGCCGGTGATGTCGGAGGGATTTTCCCGGTCGTAAAGTTGCTGAATGCGGTCGACGACATCGCCCAGCAAAGGCGTGATGGCCCGGAAGCCCTGCACCGATTTGGCCCCGGCCTCGGCGATCTCGAACACCCTTTGCTCGGCCTCGTCGAGCAGTTGCTTGGCGTCGCGGCCGGCGGGGTTGAGGGCGCTGGCGGCGATATCGTCGCCGACGGTGACCAGTTTTCTGAGCACGGCCCGCTCGTGGACGATTTCGGCATAGCGGCGAATATTGGCCGCCGACGGCGTGGCGTTGGCGATTTCGCCCAGATAGGCCATGCCGCCCGTCTGCTCGACCTGGTTGCTCTTTTCGATGGACTCGTAGACCGTCACCACGTCGGCCGGCTTGCCCATCGTGATCAGCTTGCCGATGTGGGTGAAGATGCGCCGGTGGTCGTCGCGGTAGAAATCACCCTGGGCGACGATATCGGCGATGCGATCCCAGGCCGCGTTGTCGAGCAGCAGGCCGCCGATCAGCGACTGCTCCGCCTCGATCGAGTGCGGAGGCAGCTTGAGCGCCGCCACCTGCGCGTCGGAAATGGGATTGGCGTTGGTCAGGCGGGCCTGGGCCATGGGCAAGTTGCCTCCAAAGTTAGCGCGGCAAGTGTACCGGGGGGAAGCGCGTCTGACGAGGGGACAAGCTGTGGATAGTCGGTGGATAAGGTGTGAAAAGATGCCGATTACCGACCCTTGTCGTCGGTTGCCTTACCTTCGGGCGCTGGCACCATGGCGGCATCATCGTCAGCCAGCGAGTGGAATAGCCATGCGACCCAGCGTCTTGCGCAACGTACTGTTCGCCTCACTGGGTTTCGGCCTGGCGATCGGCTTTGTCTTTCCCTTTTTCGCGGATCTGTTCGTCACCTGGAAACCAGGCATGTATGGCTGGTTTTCGGTCGCGGCGCTGGCGGCCGGAGCCTCCGTCGGCGCGGTTAACTACTGGATCGTCAATCGCGTCCTGATCAGCCGCCTGCGCCGCATCGCCGAGGTGGCCAACTCGATCGGCAACGGCGACCTGACCCACCGCTGTGCCATGGAAAGCGCCGACACCATCGGGGAAATCATCGATGCCTTCAATCAAATGGCCGTCACCCTGAGAGACTTGATCGGCGGCATGGCCACCCTGAGCGGCAACGTCGATTCGGACACGCGCAACATCCAGCACCTGGTGGGCGGCATCCGGGAACGCTTCACGGTGCAGCATGCCGAGACCGGCCAGATCGTGGACGCGCTCGAACAGATGCGCAGCAAGGGCGCCGAAGTGTCCGATACCGCCAGCCAGGTGGCCGAATCGACCAGCCGCGCCGTCGAAGTGGCGCGCGGCGGCTCCTCGGTGGTCGCCGAAACGGTCAGGGGCATGGGCGAAATCGAGCGCACGGTGGCCAGCGCCTCGGACGACGTCTTCCAGCTTGGCCAGCGCTCCGACGAGATCGGCGCCATCATTGCCGTCATTCGGGGCATCGCCGAGCAGACCAACCTGCTGGCGCTCAATGCCGCCATCGAGGCCGCGCGGGCCGGCGAGCAAGGCCGCGGCTTCGCGGTGGTCGCCGACGAAGTCCGCAAACTGGCGGAAAAGACCGGGTCCGCCACCGAGGAAATCAGCCAGATGATCGGCGGCATCCAGACTCAGGTCAAACAGACCGTGGTCAGCATGGAAGAAAGCCGCAACCACGTCCACGCCGGTGTCGGCCGGGCCGAAAAGGCCGGCCAGTCACTCGCCGAGATACTGGACAGCGTTCAGGGCGTTTCGGCCATGATGGCCCGCATCACCTCCCTGGCCGGCGAGCAGCAAACCCTGGCCGACGACATCGTCGGCCGGGCGGAGAAGATTGCCCGCAGCATCGACGACACTCTGGGCCAGACCGCTTCCTGCGATCAGTCCTGCGCCGGTCTGGCCGGCCAGTCGGCGTCGCTACAGGAGCAGGTCGGCCGCTTCCGCGTGGCATGAAGCCGAAGCAGCGCGCCGCCCTGTTTGCCCGCCTGGCGGCGGCCAATCCGGAGCCGGCAACCGAACTGCGCTACGCAACGCCGTATCAGTTGCTGGTCGCCGTGATCCTCTCCGCACAAGCCACCGACAAGGGCGTCAACCGCGCCACGGGGCCGCTCTTCCAAGATGCGCCGACCCCGCGGGCGATCGTCGACCTTGGCGAGGAAGGGCTGGCTGGCTACATCCAGACCATCGGTCTGTACAAGACCAAGGCGAAGAACGTCATCGCCGCCACCCGCCTGCTGCTCGACCGGCATGGCGGTGAAGTTCCCCATGATCGTGCCGCGCTGGAGGCTCTGCCGGGAGTCGGCCGCAAGACGGCCAACGTCGTCCTGAACATCGTCTTCGACGAACCGACCATCGCCGTCGATACGCATATCTTCCGCCTAGCCAACCGCACCGGCCTGGCACCCGGCAAGGACGTCCGCGCCGTGGAAGACCGGTTGCTCAAGGTGGTGCCGGACGAATTTCGGCAACACGCCCACCACTGGCTGATCCTGCACGGCCGCTATGTGTGCAAGGCGCGCAAGCCGGAGTGCTACCGCTGTACCCTCCAGGACTTGTGCGACTACCCGGACAAGACACCCGCGCCGTGAGCATCGGAAGGAGCCCGCATGTTCTCCCCTAGCCGCGACCAGGCCCGGCGTTTTCTCGCCGATGCCTGGCGCAAACGTTGCGCCAGGCTGCCGGCCACGCCGATGGAAGTGCTGGCGGCGGACATCGTCACCCTGCATCCTGAATACCATGAGTTGCTGGCGGGTGACGATGCGGCGCTGAGCCGCGAATGGACACCCGAGCAGGGCGACACGAATCCCTTCCTGCATCTTTCCCTGCATCTGGCCATCGAAGAACAGCTCTCGATCGACCAGCCACCCGGCATTCGGGCCGCCTTCGAGCAGTTGCTGAAGAATCACCACGGCGATCGTCATGCCGCGCTGCACGCGGTGCTGGACTGCCTGGGCGAAACGGTCTGGCGAGCCAGCCGAGACCAGGCGCCGCCAGATGGCGCGGCCTATCTGGACTGCCTGCGCCGGGCGGCCGAAAGGTGACGCCGGGCGGTCGCTAGCCCTGGACGGGCGGCGCGACCTTCAGTACTTCCTCGATGGTGGTCAGGCCGGCGGCGACCTTCTTGGCGCCGGAAATGCGCAGCGGCTTCATGCCTTCGCGCGTGGCCTGCTCCCGCAAGTGCGCCAGGTCGGCATGGGCCGTGATCAGCTTGCGGATCTCGGGCGAGGTCACCATGATCTCGTAGAGCCCCATCCGCCCCAGGTAGCCGGTCATCCGGCACTCCAGGCAGCCACCCGCCATATAGAGGGTCTGCGGCTTGCCCGCCTTCCAGGGCGAGACCAGATCGTGCCAGGCCTGCTCGTCCTCGGCGCGCATGCCGCCCGCCTTTTTGCACTTGGGGCACAGCGTCCGCACCAGTCGTTGCGCCATGACACCAAGCAGGGTCGATTGCAGCAGGTAGGGCGGCACACCGAGGTCGAGCAGGCGTGTCACCGCCGTCGGGGCGTCGTTGGTGTGCAGCGTGGTCAGCACCAGGTGGCCGGTCAGCGCCGCCTGGATGGCCATCTCGGCGGTTTCGATGTCGCGGATTTCGCCGACCATGACGATGTCCGGGTCCTGGCGCATCAGCGCCCGGATGCCTTCCGCGAAGCCCATGCCGATGTCGGACACGACCTGCACCTGGTTGAAGCTCGGCTCGATCATTTCGATCGGATCCTCCAGCGTGCAGACATTGACCTCGGGGGTCGCCAGCAGCTTGAGGGTCGAATACAGGGTCGTGGTCTTGCCCGAACCGGTCGGGCCGGTGACCAGGATGATGCCGTTCGGCTGGCTGGTCATCTGCTGCCAGCGGGCCAGGTCTTCGTCGCCAAAGCCGAGGTCGGCGAAGTCGCGCACCAGGACCTCGGGGTCGAAGACCCGCATCACCAGCTTTTCGCCAAACGCGGTCGGCATGGTCGACAACCGCAGCTCCACTTCCTGGCCGGTGGGCGTGCGCGTCTTGATCCGGCCATCCTGCGGCCGGCGCTTCTCGACCACGTCCATGCGCCCGAGAATCTTGATGCGGCTGGTCATGGCGTTCAGCACCGGCATCGGAATCTGATACACCTGATGCAGCACGCCGTCGATGCGGAAGCGGACGATGCCCATGTCGCGGCGCGGCTCGACATGGATGTCCGACGCGCGCTGGTCGAAGGCGTATTGCCAGAGCCAGTCGACGATCAGCACGACGTGCTGGTCGTTGGCGTCGAGCGAACCCTTGGCCTTGCCCATCTCGACCAGTTGCTCGAAATTCGAGATGCCGACACCGGAAACGTCGCCCCGTGCCAGGGCTTTCTTCACCGACTTGGCCAGGTTGTAGAACTCGACCTGATAGCGGCTGATGGCGTCCGGGTCGGCGATCACCCGCCGGATGCTCTTGCGCAGGATGGGCTCCAGCTCCGCTTCCCAACTGCGCTGGAAGGGCTCGGCGGTGGCGATCACCACCTCGTGCGGCCGCACTTCCAGGGGCAGGATGCGGAAACGCGTCGCATAGGCGCTCGACATCACCTCGGTGACGGCGGCGACGTTGATCTTCAGCGGATCGATATGCCGGTAGTCGAGGCCGCTCCACTTCGCCAGCCATTGGGCCAGGGCGTCGGGATCGAGCGTGCGGTGCGGCGGCTGGGGTGTCTTCCAGCGTTGTTCGGCGATCACCACCAGCGGATGGATGTCGCCCCGAAAGTAACGACGCTCCTGCTTGAACTTCTCGGCGATGTCGGTGGCCACCAGACCGTCGGCCACCAACGCGTCGACCACCTCCGCCAATGCCAGGCGGCGATCTTGCTGTTCAACGGGATCCGCGGATTTCTTCATCGTCTCTGCTCCTGGGTGCGCCGGCGATTCTACCCCCGGCGCCCATGCCGGAACGGTGCCTGGACTATCATTGGCGACAGGACAAGCCATTCCGGAGTATGACATGCACAAGCCAGCCACACCGTTGCGCGGCATCATCGCCGCAACCCTGATTTCCGTGCTGGCCGGCCAGGTCGCCCTGGCCCAGCCCACCTTGGCGCAAGCGGTCGATTGCGCCAAGGCCCGCAACCCGGAACGCTGCGAAGCACGCCAGAAGGCACGGGCGCTTTGCGGTGACAAGCGCGGCGCCGAGCGCCGGCAATGCGTCAAGGAACAAACGCCGCCGCCCGACTGCGGCAAGGCGCCCGATCCGGCACGCTGCGTCGCCATGCAGGCGGCGCAGGAAGCCTGCAAGGCCAAGGCCGGCCCCACGCATCGGCAATGCCTGCGCGACGCCATGGCGGGTGCCAAGCGCTGACACGCGGACACTCGGCAGGGGAGACTGTCGCGGAACTATTTCGTAGGCCGATAGTCCCATCGATACCATCAGAATTTTCCCATTGTCTCTTTATCGTCAATTCCTTCTATTGACCTTGGAGCAACTCCAAGGTTTATAAGTCTGCCGACTCACTGCTTTACTCAACCGGTTTGAGGGCAAATGGACGGCTACAGGATTGGCGAATTAGCCCGCTTGGCGGGCGTCCCGGTGGACACCATCCGCTATTACGAGCGGACGGGGCTTATTCCCCCGCCACCCCGGACAGCCGCCGGCTACCGCCGATACTCATCTGAAGTGCTTGCGCGTTTGCAGATGGTGCGTCGCGCCAAGACCCTCGGTTTCTCGCTCTCCGAAATCGGTGAACTGCTACATCTGTTCGACAACCGAGACACTCCCTGTCGACACCTGCATTGCCGTGCCGTCGGCAAGCTGGAGGAGCTGGAAGGCCGGATCGACGAACTGCATCGTATCAAGCGCGAGTTGCAGGTGATGATCGAAAACTGCCACCCGGCCACCCCGATCAACCAATGCCCCGTGCTGAACGCCATCGTGCCCATCGGGGAAATCGCCACCCTGCTGACATCCCCGGTCAAGAAGACGTCTTGAGCCGCTCCCCCCGGACCATGCCCAGGCTCCTGCTCGCGGCCTTGATCGCCGCGCTCACCGCCGGCGGCATCATCCGTGTCGCCGGCTACCACGAAGACAAGGAGTCGGCGCGGCTCCAGGCCATCGCCGACATCAAGGCCAGCCAGATCGGCGACTGGTTGAAGGAAAGGGAAGCCAATGCGCGCCTGCTTCTGAACAGCGGCTTCCTCATCGATCAGTATCGCCAGTGGCGCGACCATGACGACCACGATTCGCATGATCGGCTGATCGCCCGGCTGGCCGACTACAAGCGGGAAAACATCTTCCAGGAGATCGCCCTGCTCGACGAAGCCGGCGGCTCGCTATGGGAAACCGCCGCGCCCCCGGCGCTCGACCCGGAAAGCCGTGCCCGGATCGTGGCCGAGGCCCGCAAGGGATCGGTAAGCCGGGTCGGGCCCTATCACGACGCGACCGGACGCCTGCATCTGGATTTCGTCGTCACACCGCCGCCGCGCGGCGACCGCCCCGGACCGATCTTCGTCCTCCACGCGGACCCCGGCGAACGCCTGTTTTCCGACCTTCACGCGTGGCCAGCCCCCGACACAAGCGGCGAAGTCCTGCTCTTTCTGCGCGCTGGCGACGGCGTCCTGTTCCTGAATCAACTGCGCCACCAGGCCGATTCGGCGGCCCGGCTATCGCGGCCGCTCACCGAGAGGAATCTCCTGGCCGCCATGGTATTGCGCGGCGAAGCGCCGGCCAACGGCCACATCAAGGGCGTCGACTATCGCGGCGCGGCGGTACTGGGCGCCGCGCGCGCCGTGCCCGGCACCGATTGGTTCCTGGTGGCAAAGATTGACCGGACGGAAGTCCTCGCCGAGGCGCTGCCGGAAGCGCTGCTGGTCGGATTGACCGGACTGCTCGTCCTGTTCGCCGCCCTGATCCGTGGCCGAATTCTGTGCCAACGCGACGAGCTGGCCGCCTCGCTCCGGGAGCAGGCGGCGCTGCGGACGATACAGCGGTCGTTGCAAGAGGAACGCGACATCAACCAGCGCTACCTCGATACGGTCCAAACGATCATGGTGGCGTTGGACAGCGAGGGCCGTGTCACCATGATCAACCGTGCCGGCCGCGAGCTGCTGGGCTACGAGGAAGATGCGCTGTTGGGCCAAAACTGGTTCGAGACCTGCCTGCCCCAACCGGCGGGCATGACCGAGGTATTGCCGATATTTCGTCGGGTCATGGCCGAGGGTATCGAGTCGGCGGAATACCTAGAGAACCGCGTCCGCCGCCGCGACGGGGGCGAACGTCTGATCGCCTGGCACAACGCATGGTTGCGCGACGAGCGGGGCGACATTGTCGGCACGCTCTCCTCGGGGGTCGACATCACCGAAAGCCGCGCCGCCGAGGAACAACTGAGCAAGCTTTCCCTGGCGGTGGAACAGAGTCCGGACAGCGTCATCATTACCGATCTCGACGCCAACATCGTGTATGTGAACGAAGCCTTCGCGCTGGTCACCGGCCACCGTCGCGAGGATGTGTACGGCAAGAACCCGCGCCTGCTTGATTCCGGCGATACGCCAAGGGAGACCTTTGACGCCATGTGGAAGGCGCTTACCGGTGGCCACCCATGGAAGGGCGAGTTTCGCAACCGGCGCAAGGACGGCGGCGGATATATCGTCTTTACGATCGTCACCCCGCTGCGGCAAGCCGACGGCCGCATCACCCACTATGTCGCGGTCGAGCAGGACATCACCGAAAAGAAGCTGATCGGAGCGGAACTGGATCGGTACCGCCATCGATTGGAGGAGCTGGTGGCGAGCCGGACCGCCGAGCTGACGGAAGCCAAGGTCCAGGCCGAAGCCGCGAACCAGGCGAAGAGCACCTTTCTCGCCAACATGAGCCATGAGATCAGAACCCCGATGAACGCCATCATCGGCCTGACCCACATGCTGCGGCGGCGGGTCACGGTACCGGAACAGGTGGTGTGGCTCGACAAGATCGACGTTGCCGGGCAACACCTGCTGGCGGTGATCAACGACATTCTCGACATGACCAAGATCGAGGCCGGTCGGCTGCAACTCGAAGACGAGAACTTTTCCCTAAGCGCCGTCCTCGATCACGTCCGCTCGCTGATCCAGGACGCCGCCAACGCCAAGGGGATTCAAATCGTTGTCGATGGCGGCCAGGTGCCGCTGTGGCTGCGCGGCGACGCTATGCGGCTGCGCCAAGCCCTGCTCAACTTTGCCGGCAATGCGGTGAAGTTCACGGAACGAGGCACCGTCTGGCTGCGCGCCCGACAACTGATGGACGATGGTGGCAACCTGCTGGTGCGCTTCGAGGTCCAGGACACCGGGATCGGCATCTCGCCGGAGGTGCTGCCCACGCTCTTTGTCGCCTTTCAACAGGCCGATGGGTCCACCACCCGCAAGCATGGCGGGACCGGACTGGGCTTGGTCATCGCACAGCGACTGGCACGGATGATGAACGGCGACGCCGGCGCGGAAAGCCAGCCGGGGCAAGGCAGCACCTTCTGGTTTACAGCCCGTTTGCAACGCCACCACGGCGTCATGCCGGCCGCGGCGCCGCCGCGGCCCGAACCGGAGATCGAGTCCGAGACCGCGCTGCGGCTACGCCACGCCGGCGCTCGCCTGCTTCTCGTGGAAGACGATTTCATCAATCGCGAAGTGGCGCTGGAGCTGCTGCACGGCGTCGGGCTGCTCGTCGATACCGCCGAGAATGGTCGAGTCGCCGTAACCATGGCCGGCGACACCGCCTACGACCTGATCCTGATGGATATGCAAATGCCGGAGATGGACGGTCTTGAGGCGACCGGCTTGATCCGCGCCCTGCCCGGCCGGCGGGCCACGCCCATCCTGGCAATGACCGCCAACGCCTTCGACACCGACAAGCACGCCTGCCTGGCGGCGGGCATGGACGATTTCGTCGCAAAACCGGCGAACCCCGGGGTGCTCTATGCCACCTTGCTCAAATGGCTTGAAACGCCTGACTAGAATCGACTGATGCCGGTGATGAAGATGACCCGGTTCAGCGAGGTGCTCGACACCAACCGCACCGAGTTGCCGCCTGCCCCGCGGCACGATCCGAAGGGGGGCGCATTTGTCGGTCCACGACCACCCGGAGCGTCGGCGAACGAAACGATCGCCCCACTGGTCGAAGTAGACTATGCCGACGGCGGCACCGCCAGCCACCCCCACGGACCTCATGAAAGGAACGACCATGCGCCACCCCCTCCTCACCCTCTCGCTGCTCACCCTGGCCGCCTCGGCAAGCGCGGCCGGCGATCCCAAGCTCGGCAAGCCCCTGCACGACCAGCAGTGCGTCGCCTGCCACGTCCAGCGCTTCGGGGGAGACGGCAACAAGGTCTACACGCGCTCGCCCCGGTTGATCAACACCCTGTCGGCGCTCGGACAACGGGTCGCCGTCTGCGCCAGCCAGACCAATGCCAAGTGGTTCCCGGAAGACGAGGAAAACGTCGCCGCCTACCTCAACGCCCAGTTCTACAAGTTCAAGTAGCGGAACGCCAGGGCGTGGGTTGCCGCGCCGATCACAGGTCGACGGATTCGCCCCGACGCGCGACGCTCACATCCGGCCAGCCGTAGCGGCTGACTATCGCCTCGGCGAAGGCATTCGCCGAACTCGGCTCGCCGTGCACCACATAGGTCCGCGGCGGTTTGCGGAAATGGCCCAGCCAGCCGAGCAGGGCGTCCCGGTCGGCATGGGCGGAAAGGCCGCCCACGGTGTGGATGGTTGCCCGCACCGGCACCGGCTGGCCGAAGATGCGCACCAGCCGCGCGCCATCGACCAGCCGCCGGCCAAGGGTTCGCGCCGCCTGGAAGCCGGTGATCAGCACGCCACATTCCGGCCGCGACAGGTTTTCGCGCAGGTGGTACTTGATCCGCCCCGCCTCGCACATGCCGCTGGCCGAGATGATCACGGCGCCATGGCGCACGTCGTTCAGGGCCTTGGAGGCCTCGACGTCGGCGACGAACTCGATCTTCATCTTCTCCGGATGTGCCGTCTGCCAGTCCAGCAGGGCGCGGGTTTCGCTGTCGAGCAGCGCTTTGTGGCTCAGGGTGATGCGCGTGGCCGCGTTGGCCATCGGCGAATCGACGTACACCTTCAGCGGTGCCAGTCGGCCGCGCCGGACCAGGTCGGCCAATACGTAGAGGATCTCCTGGGTGCGGCCGACGGCAAAGGCGGGAATGATCAGGTTGCCCCGATCCCGCCGCGTGCGCCGGAAAGCCTCGACGATTTCCTCTTCGGTCTCCCCGATCGTCCGGTGCAGGCGGTCCCCGTAGGTGGATTCGACCAGCAGCACGTCGGCCTCGGCGATGGCCGTCGGGTCGTTCAGCACCGGCCGATCGGGCATGCCGAGGTCGCCGGAGAAGACCACCTTGCGCCCGCCGCCATCCTTGCCGAGCCAGACCTCGACAATCGCCGAGCCGAGGATGTGGCCGGCGTCGCTGAATCGGCACTTGATGCCCTCGGCCACCTCGATGGTTTCACCGTAGGCCACCGGCCGGAGCAGGCGCAGGCAGGCCTGGGCCTGGGCAACCGTGTAGAGCGGCGGCAGGATGCCGCCCGGCCCCTTGCCCCGGCGCTGGCGATGGCGCAACTGCCATTCCGATTCCTTCTCCTGGATGTGGGCGCTGTCGGGCAGCAGCACCGCCAGCAGGTCGATGGTCGCGGCCGTGGCGTGGATCGGCCCCCGGAAGCCGAGCATGGCCAGCCGCGGCAGCAGGCCGGAGTGGTCGATGTGGGCATGGGTGAGGAGGACGAAGTCGATGTCACGGAGATCAAACGGCAGGTTGAGCGCCTTGACGTTCTTGCCGTAAGCCTCCGGCCCGCCCTGGAACATGCCGCAATCGACCAGGAATCGGTGGTCGCCTGTTTCCACCAGATAGCAGGAGCCGGTCACTTCGCCGGCCGCCCCGAGAAACGTCATGCGCATGCGTGCTGTCCTCCTTGCCACCGACAGCATGAGCCTCGGACGGGCGGGATGCAAGGCGGACCGGCGTGATCACGGAGAGACTTCGACCGACGCGCGAGCCAACACGCGATCCAACGACCTTGCATGACACTTGAAAAATGCATAGTCTCTCCCTTGTCCGGCCGCCCCGTCGGCCCGCAATGCCTGGACGACAGGAGTCATCGTGCCCATCCGGTCTCGTGCCCGAAAGTTTGTGTCCCGCCGCGCGTGGGCGATCGTACTTGCCGTCATGGGCGTTCTCGGCGCCGGCGCCTGCCAGCGGATCGGGTCACGCGACGAGGTCGCCGTGAATGTCGGGGCGCCGCCGCCGAGCTCCGCCGTCAGGAATCGGGATCCCGGGATACCGCTGGCGATTCCCCGCTTCGACTGGCCGCCACCCAATGCTTCCGCGCAGGAGACGATCCCGGACAAGTGGCTCCGCAAGGGGAATTCCACCTCGCTCGCCGAGGTCGCCAACCTGTTGCGGAAGGCGCTGGAATTGGCCGAATACAGCCAACTGAGTTATTACGCGGTGCCGCGCGGCTTCGCGCTGGCGACCCACCTGGAACAGATCGCGGCCGATGGAACCCCGCTGCCCGGGGCGGACCGGTGGAAGGTCGGCACACCATCGGTCGGAAATCTCTCGCTGCTGGAGTTCATCGCGGCACTGGCTCATGCGCCTGCCGGGCATTACCGGGCCATCGTGTTCATCGTCACCGATGCCGAGTGGACGCACTCGGCCGGCGCCCCCGACGAGGCGCAAATCGAGCGCTGGGCCACCGGCGGCGTCACCGCGCTGCCCGAAGCGATCGGCGCCATGCCCTTCTCCGAGGGCCATCGCGCCACGGTGTTGATTTATCAGTTCCGCAAGCGAGGCAAGGAAGAAGCGAAATTCGTCGCGCCGAGTCCGTTGTCCGCCTATGTTCACCTCGAACGAGGGCGGCTCTGGAAGTTTCTCAGCAGTCTGTGAACGTGGTTCCAGCGAGGAGCAGCCATGGCCAGGAACTCCGTATTCGTCAGCTACCGGCGCAGCGACACCCGGGGCGAGGCCGGGCGGCTCACCGATTCCCTGGAATACCTGCTCGACGCCGCCTGCGTGTTTCGCGATACGGACGATATCCCCGCCGGTGAGGAGTTCGATGCGGTCCTGAACGGGGAGTTGGCCGGCACGCGGGCCGTCGTCGTGCTGATCGGCAAGCAATGGCTCGCTGAACTGACCTCCCGCCTGGCCAGGCCTGAACCCGACTACGTGCGGATGGAGGTGGCCACCGCGCTTCGTTCGGGCAAGCGAGTGATTCCCGTCCTGGTTCAGGGGGCCGAGCTCCCCTCGGCCGAGCAACTGCCCGCGGATCTGCGCGGACTGGTCGGCCGCCAGACACTCAGCGTGCGCGACGAGGCCTGGAACCAGGACATGGGTCGGCTGACCGACGCCATCGGTCGCCCCTATCCCTGGCGCAAGGTCGCGTTGCGCGCCGCGCTTTGCGTGCCGGCCATTCTGCTTGCCACCAAGTACGGCATCGACGCGCTGTCACCCGAACGGACTATTCAGATCGGCCTGGCCCGGGGCATCGTGCTGGGCTTGCTCGCCCTGTATGGCATCGTCGAAGCGGCGCTTTGGCTCCGGACCATCAATAGGCAACGCGCAAGGCCGTGAGCAGGCGAACGATGGCGCCATGCCGCCATCCCCGCCCGATCCGCCCGCCCGATCCGCCCGCCCGATCCGCCCGCCCGCTACGCCGCCAGCGCCACGCTCCAGGCCGCGAGCTTGCGCTCGAAGCTCCAGCCGGCATTGGCCGGGCTGGTCGATGGCAGCACCACGGTCTGATAGCCGAGCAGCGCCAGCGTCTTCTCGAACCTGCCGGCCGCCTGGCCGTTGAAGCAAACCCGGACCAGTCGCGGCGCCGTGGTCTTGAGGGAATCGAAGTCGTTTGCCCGGCCGTTGCGGATGGCCGTGTCGAGGCTGCCCTGCCGCTCGCAACGGCCATAGACGTCCCAGATCGCCAGGCCGGCGGCCATGACGGCGGCCTGGCGGGCGGCGTAGTCCAGCTCGGCGAGCGGTTGGCCCAACACCGCCGACAGGATGCGCCAGAACTGGTTCTGTCGGTGGGCGTAGTACTGGCGCGCCGCCAGCGACGCCGTAGACGGAAACGAGCCCAGGATCAGCGCCCGGGCTCGTTGGTCGATAACGGGCGGCAGGCCCGTCAGCGGACTCAAGCTCAGTTGCCGCCGAGCGACATGGTCAGCATCAGGTCGTTGATGCGCTTCACGAAAGTGGCCGGATCGTCGAGCTGACCGCCCTCGGCGAGCAGGGCCTGATCGAACAGCACCGCGGCCCAGTCGTCGAACTTCTTATCCTCGTACTTGAGGCGCAGCACCACCGGGTGGCGGGGATTGATTTCCAGGATGGGCTTCATGTCCGGGCCCTTCTGGCCGGCGGCTTGCAGGATGCGCGCCAGATTGCCGGACAGGTCGTGCTCGCCGGCCACCAGGCAGGCCGGGCTGTCGGTGAGGCGATGCGTCACGCGCACCTCCTTGACCCGCTCGCCGAGCGCCTTGGCGATGCGGTCGGTCAAGTCCTTGAACTCGCCGGCGGCCGATTCCTGCTCCTTCTTTTCCGCCTCGTCCTCCAGCTTGCCGAGATCGAGATCGCCCTTGGCCACCGAAACCATCGGTTTGCCTTCGAACTCGGTCAGGTGGCTGACCACCCATTCGTCCACCCGGTCGGAGAGCAGCAGCACCTCGATGCCCTTCTTGCGGAAGATTTCCAGGTGCGGGCTGTTCTTCGCGGCGTTGAAGGTCTCGGCGGTGACGTAGTAGATCTTCTCCTGGCCTTCCTTCATGCGCGCCACGTAGTCGGCCAGCGACACGGTTTCGTCGGTGGTATCGGCCAGCGTCGAGGCGAAGCGCAGCAGGCCGGCGATCTTTTCCTTGTTGGCGAAGTCTTCGCCGACGCCTTCCTTGAGCACACGACCGAACTCGCCCCAGAACTGGGTGTACTTCTCCTTTTCCTTCTCGGCCAGATCGGCCAGCAGGCCCAGGACCTTGTTGGTGCAGCCCTTGCGGATGGCCTCGATGTCCTTGCTTTCCTGGAGAATCTCGCGCGAGACGTTGAGCGGCAGGTCGGCCGAATCGACCACCCCGCGCACGAAGCGCAGATAGAGCGGCATCAGTTGCTCGGCGTCGTCCATGATGAAGACCCGACGCACATAGAGCTTGATGCCGTGGCGGGCGTTGCGATCCCACATGTCGAACGGCGCGCGGCCGGGGATGTAAAGCAACTGGGTGTATTCGCTCTTGCCCTCGACGCGGTTGTGCGTCCAGGCCAGCGGATCGTCGTAGTCGTGGCCGACATGCTTGTAGAAGGCCTTGTAGTCCTCTTCGCCAACCTCGCTCTTCGGCTTGGCCCACAGGGCGGAGGCCTGATTGACGGTCTCGTCCTCGTCGCTCTCGACTTGTGCCTTCTTCTCCTCGTCCCATTTCTCGGCCTTCATCACGATGGGCTGGACGATGTGGTCGGAATATTTGTGGACGATCGACTTGAGCTTCCAGGCGGACAGGAGGTCGTCCTGCCCGTCGCGCAGATGCAGGGTGATCTCGGTGCCGCGCTCGGGGCGCTCGATCATCGCCACGCTGAACTCGCCGCCGCCGTCGGAAATCCATTCGACGCCCTGATCGACGCCCTCGCCGGCGCGGCGGGTACGCACCGTCACCTGGTCGGCGACGATGAACGAGGAGTAGAAGCCGACGCCGAACTGGCCGATCAGATGGGCATCCTTCTGCTGGTCGCCGGTGAGCTGGCCGAAGAACTCGCGGGTGCCCGACTTGGCGATGGTGCCCAGATTGGCGATCACCTCGTCTCGGTTCATGCCGACCCCGTTATCGGCGATCGTCAGCGTCCGCGCATCCTTGTCGTAACCGATGCGAATCCTGAAGTCTGCGCCGCCTTCCAGCAGGCCGGCGTTGTGCAGCGATTCGAAGCGCAGCTTGTCGCAGGCGTCCGAGGCGTTGGAGATCAGCTCGCGGAGAAAGATTTCACGGTTGCTGTACAGCGAATGAATCATGAGGTGGAGCAGTTGCTTCACCTCGGTCTGGAAGCCCAGGGTTTCCTGGCGGGAATCGGTTGCAGTGGTCATGGCATTTCCTCCGAACGAGCGAACTGGAGAAATAGGGTCGGCAATGGGGTTTTCAAGCCCCCGATCACGGCCGGTGCGCGGCAATTTCCTCGAGCAGACGCTGATTGGTCTCCGCCAGTTCGCGGTTTTGTTCGGCCAATAGTACGTAGAGCGTCTTCAGTGCCTGCAACAAGGCGGCGGAACTGTTGTCCTTGGGCTGCGCTTCCAGCTCATAGGCGATTTCCGCCGACTCGCCGGCCTCCATGCGGGCGATCTGGCGCGCCATGGCCTGATCCTCGCCCAGGATGTGAAAAGCCAGCCAGGCGGCCAGAAAGCCGCGCAGCGTCTCGGTCGGATGCTTCATGGCGGCGCGGGTTCGCCACATCGAGGTCAGTTGTTCGACGAAGTGGTGATGATGGCTGACGTGCGGCTCGACGTGGCGCGCATCCAGTCCGACGCGGCGCATCAGCGCTTCCTCGTCGCCAAAGTGTTCCCGCGCATAGTCCGAGAGCTGCTTGAAGAGAATCTGCATGCGGCCTTCGGACATCTCGTCGCCGGTCAGCGCCAGATCGCCCAGCTCGTTGGCAATGTCGACCAGGCCGCGATGCTGCGCATCGATCGACTCGATACCGGTGAAGAAGGCTTGATTCCAGGTGAAAGCGGGCATGTTCATGTTCACGGTCACTCGTAACGGATATCGACGACCTCGATCTCGCGCCAGCCCGACGGGATCTGAAAGCGCACCAGGTCGCCATCCCGGGCCTTCATCAGCGCCCGCGCCAGCGGCGAGAGCCAACTGATGCGCCCCGCGCCGGCATCGGCCTCGTCGACGCCGACGATCTGGTAGGTCGCTTCGTCGCCGCCCTGGTCGCACAGGGTGACCGTGGCGCCGAAGAACACCTGCCCGACGTTCTCCTGCTCGACCGGATCGACCACCACCGCGGTTTCGAGGCGCTTGCTCAGATAACGGATACGCCGGTCGATCTCGCGCAGACGCTTCTTGCCGTAGATGTAGTCGCCGTTTTCGGACCGGTCGCCGTTGCCGGCCGCCCAGGACACCACCTGAACCAGGTTGGGCCGCTCCACCTTGACGAGGTGCGCCAGCTCGTCAAGCAATCGGCGATGGCCGACGACGGTCATATAGTTGCGGGTTCCCGGCGGCAGGGCCGCGACCTCGGGCGGATCCTCGTCATCGTCGCCGCCCTCCTTGACGAAGGCCTTGCTCATGGGCGGTCCGCCGGTCAGTGGTTGGCGCAATAGGCCTCGAAAAGCTTGCCGACGATTTCCTCGCTCTTCTCTTCCCAGACATCGCGCACGGCCCGCTTGGTGTTGCGGTCGGAATAGGCGCCGCCGGACACGGACGCCGTGGACACCGTCTTGCCCGAAGCCAGGCGCAGCGAGAAGTCGGCATCCAGCTCGACTTCATCGATACGCAGCGTGCGATTGACTCCCGCCGAGGTTTCGATGACGCCCTTGACGATCAGGTCGGCGGCGCCGCCGGCGGCGGCGATGCGCACGCCGATGGATTGCAGCTTCTGGCCCAGGGCCTGTTTGAAGGGCGCGCCACTGCCGCCCTTTTCGGTGACTTCCAGCCGTACCCGCTTGTTGCGGATCGCGTCCCGACAGGTGATGGACAGGAACTCGGCCGCCTTCACCGTGCCGTCACCGTCGGAAAAACTGAAACCGCCGCTGCTGAAAACGCCACCACCGGGCTTGGCCATTGCCACCTTGGCCGGCGGCGGCGGGGGCGGCGGCGGTGTGTAGGAGGAACCGGCCGCCGGGGCATAGGAACCGGACGACTCATCCACCGCCCGGGATTCGCCGCGCCCGGCGGAGCCGCCCTTCGCCACCTTCAGCTTGTTCTGGGCCAGCGGAGCGAACTTGCCGCCCGGATACTGCGACAGGTAGGACTCGAAGTCGGCGGGGTTGTTGCTGTTGGCGATGGAGTTCCAGTAGGCGAGTTCGACCTCGGCGGAAGTTGCGCCACCCTCCTTCTTGACCACCGGCGGGACAAAATACATGTCGCCGCCCTTGAGGCTGCTTTCCTCGCGCGGCGACTGCTTGCGGCCGATCTCGCGCTCCGACTCGGACTCGACGCCTTCCCGGGTGCGCTTGAACACCTGCTCGACGGTCAGGCCCGGCACCTTGACGTTCGCCATCAGGTGCTTGGTGTACAAGCCATTGCGGCCGGAACCGTCGGAAGCCTCGGTGCCCGGCGCGGTGGAAAAGGCGACCAGCGAACCCGACGGCGCGTCCATCGGCGCCAGGCCGCGCGTCTTCAGCGAACGGGTCTTGATGAACGGGTTGTTGCGGCAGGCGTCGAGCACCACGACGTTCACGCGGTTCTTCGAATCCTCCATGTAGCGCAGGATCATGTTCGCCTGCACGGCGTTCTTCTCCACCTCCTGCTCGTTCTTGAACGGGAAGCCCACCGGCAGCATGTAGTTCTCGCCATTGACCTGCACGCCGTGGCCGGCGAAGAAGAAGAAGCCGATGCCGTCGTTGTTCTTGAGCTTCTCGCCGAAATCGCGAATCACGCTCTTCATGCCGTTGGCGTCGACGTTGACCTTCACCGTGGTTTCGAAGCCGATGGCGCGCAAGGTGTTGGCCAGGTCGCTGGCATCGTTGGCCGGGTTGTCGAGCTCGCCGATCGAATAGTGCGAGTTGCCGATCAGCAGGGCGTAGTTCTTGGCCCAGGCGGGCACGGTGGCGAATAGCGCCGAGGCGAGCAGGGAAATCAGAAGCCAGCGTTTCACGGTCTTCTCCGACAAAATCGAATGGGTAAATGCTACTGCAAAAGCGCGCTCAGATCGACTGCTTGATCGCCAATACCGCCTGGTTGCGCAGCGTCTTGAGCAGCGCCAGTTCCTTTTCCGGAATGGCGATGGAGCCGGCCTTGTCCTTGTCGCAATAGATCATCGCGACCGGGTTGCCCTTGATGTTGAGCGGGAACAGGACGAAGGTGCGCGCCGTGGTCAGTTGCCGGTACCAGGCCGGCACCCGATCGGCGATTTTCGGATCGTCGATGTCGGTGATGATGATATCCACCGCCTTCGAGGTGGCCAGGTGAAAGACATCCGCCGTGTAGGTCAACGGAAAGCGGAACCGCCGGGCCATCTCGTTGGTGTCCGGGCCGAAACCGAAACGCCCCGCCATCTGGCCCGTCTTGCCGTCCTTCAGGCAGAGCAGCACGCGCTTGAAGCCCATGGCGCGGTACATGGTTTCCAGGGTGATGCGCAGGACGTCGTTGAGCTGGAATTCATCGACCAGGGAGTTGCTGATGTCCTGGATGCCGGCGGTGAGGATCGCCTGGGCGTCTTCCGGAACCTCGGCCACCTCGGCGGCGTCCCCGGCCGCCCCGGCATCCTCGTCCAGCGCCATGTCGCCGACGCCCAGGATCGCCGTGCCGCCCAGGGCGGTGGCGATCAGCGTCGCCTCCTCGTCGGCGCTGGTGGCCCGGGCCGTTACGGTGGCCGGCCCGGCGGCAAAGGCCCGTACCTGGCGGGCAAACGGACTCTGCTTGAGGTTGACGCGCAGGATCGCCGCCACCTGGGCCAGCTCGGTCGACGATGCCTCGATGGTCGTCTCCAGTTGCTTGGCGCTCATTCGCATGCTGGCGCCGAATCGATCGGTGACGGCCCGGACCGCCTTGTCCCGGTCGGCGGGCGCGCTGCCGGCGATCAGGTCGCACAGCTCGTTGGAAAACCCGGCCATCAGGCGCAAGGTCTCGTCGCGGGTCGCCGGCCCGCGAATCGGCCCGGCCGGCAGCCGGCGCATGCTGTTCACGATGGAAGGCGGGAAACTCCAGCTACGGGCGATGCCGATACCCAACTCCTCGAAGGAAAGCCCCAGCACCCGAGCCGCCGCCGCTTCTTCACCGATGCGCCTGGCCTGCATCAGCTTGCGGATTTCGTCCACCTCCTCGGGGAAATAGTACTGGGCGAGCAATTGCCCCAGGCCGTGGAACAACGAGCAGATGAAGGCCTCCTCGCCTTCGCGCGGCAGCAGGCCGCCGCTGGCGTCGCGGGCGAGCAGGCCGGCCAGGTTGGCCCGCAGGAAGGCCTCCTTCAGTTCGCGGGCATTGGCCTTGTCCTGCAAGTGCTCGAAGAGCAGCACGGTGATGGCGATGTTGCGGATGGCGTCGAAGCCAAGCACGATCGCCGCGCGCGACACGGTGCTGATGCGTCCGCCGCCGGCCTGGCGATAGTAGGCGGAGTTGACCAGGCGCAGGATCTTGTTGGTCAGCGCGTAGTCCTTGAGGATGGTGTTGGAGAGCTTGTTGATGCTTTCGCGGTCGGAGTTGGTCAGCTTGTTGATCGCCGATACCGAATCGGACAGGGCGGGAAAGTCGGTCCGGTGGCGCATGCGCCGCAGCAGGAACTCCAGGGTGCTCTGCTGGTTCGCCTCGCTGTCCGCCGCCGCGCCGCCACCGTCGCCACCGCTATTCAAATACGCTTCCAAGGCCTGGCGCATCTCGGCGGCGGTCCGAAAGCGCTTGGCGGGATCCAGCGCGCAGGCGCGCAGGACGATGTCGCCCAGCCGCTCGTCGATGCCCGCCTCCTTCGGCAGCGTCACCGGTTCGCTGGCGATGCGCCGGATCAGCGACTCGGCGCCCCCGCCCCGGAATACCCGCTCGCCAGTCAGCATTTCCAGCAATACCAGGCCGGCGGCGAATACATCGGTCGCCTCGCTGATCTCGCCCCGGGTGATGTATTCCGGAGCCAGGTAGGCCGGGGTACCGACCAGGCCCTGGCCGGCGCCGGCCCCGGCGGTGCTGATGTCCGAGGTCCGCGTGGCGATGCCGAAGTCCATCACCCGCGCCAAGCCCTGCGCGTCGAGCAGAATGTTCGACGGCTTCAGGTCGCGGTGGATGATGCCCAGCGCGTGCGCCTGGGCCAGGGCGTCGGTCACCTGGCGCATCAACTCGACGGCGCGCACCGGCGGCAGCGGTCCGTCGGCCTGCAAGGCCTCCAGCAGACTGCCACCGTCAACGTATTCGAAAACCAGATAGAGATCGCCGTCCTGCTCGCCGGCGTCGTGGATGGGCACCACGTTGGGATGATGCAGCTTGCCGACCGTGCGCGCCTCGTCGAGCAGCACGGCGTTGAACTCGGGGTCGGCATCGGAAAAATGCAGCGTCTTGATCGCCACCTCGCGCTGCAACTGCGGGTCCCAGGCGAGATAAACCACGCTCTGACTGCCCCGTCCCAGCTCGCGGCGAATCTCGAAACGCCCGATCATGCTCGCCATCGTTTCAGTCGCCTTCCGCCGGTGTCGTCGCGCCGTTGATCATGGCGGCCGATATTACAACGAACCCCAGTTCGTCAAAGCAGGAAACCACGGCCATGCGCTTCGACGCGCGGGTATTGAAGTTGCGACGCGCCGTCTCATCCGGACGACCATGGGACTGATCCATCATTGCCAGGCGTCACTGCGCCGCGTGCCAATATGCAACAGAAGAATGCGTAAACGCGAAGCGGGGGTCGCCCGTTTTGTCTATTGAGCCATGTGAGGCTCCCGCGAACCCCCAAATAGCCACGCCGTTTTCTCCTGGTCTTTTGGGGGTTTCACCATTCGGCGCCCGAAAGTATTCCGGAATAGCGTTACAAAGTGCTCATAGAGCACCACGATACCCGGAAACGAAAGCGGCCCTCCGCGTGGAGAGCCGCTTCAATACTGGTGCCGACACCCGGACTCGAACTGGGGACCTACCGCTTACAAGGCGGTTGCTCTACCAACTGAGCTATGCCGGCACGGGCGAAATTGTAAGGCTTTCCCGAAGGGCTTGTCGGGCGATTCATGCGGCATTTCTCGTCGCGCGCCCGACCCTGGCGCCAAGCCCCTGAATCGACTGGACTTTCCCAATTTCCCACCCACTACCGGTAGTGGCATGGGGCTTGCTCAACCACTAGAAAATCACGTAAGTCATTGTTTTTATTAATGGCAAAAAAATGACACTTCCCAACTGGAAAAGACAGGAATATCCTTGCCGGCCAGTCGCTTCCGCACCATTTCGCACCGCCCGCCGCACTCTCTCACCACATCTAATCGGACAAAAAATATGGC
>JBGAQX010000034.1:0-62972 GCA_044220545.1 Rhodocyclaceae bacterium
TCATGTTGAAACCGATCTCGCCAAGGGGGCGAATGTTACCAAGCCTATGGGCCCAGGTTCGGAATGCTCTTTCGAACATGCCGTTGAGGGGGTGGTTCCCTGAAAGCGTATGCTGAAGGCTCGAACCGTCAGACCATCGGCTCAATTACTGAATGGAGAGTTCACTATGGCTGCTAAGACGCGCATGACATTGGTGCTTGGTTGTCTGGTCAGCGCCGCATCCCTCGCGCAAGTGACCGGCGGGGCGGTCGCACCGGCAACCACCCAGCCGACGCCGCCACAACCCGTCGGGCAGCTAAAGACCGGCGGCGTGCTCCGGCAGACCCCCGGCGACAGTCGGCAAGCGCAGCAGCCGCCAGTGGCTCCCCAAGCCCAAACGGGGCCTCAAACCCAGCCACCGAATCCGCAAGTCCAACAAGTGCCTCAGCAGCAACCACTCAATGCGCCGGCGGAACGCAAAGGGCGCAATCAGAAAGACGACAAGGGTCTCTTCGGGGGATTGTTCTGAGGCCGTCGATCGCCGCCAACCTGGCCCAGCGCCACGGAGGAGGACCGTCGCATCCCTCCATGTCCGGTTTTTCAAACGGCGGTCATTGACTCGCTGATTTGGTTCCAAACGACATTAGGCGGCGATGCTGAGGCGCTCATGTTGGTGCTCCTTTTCGTGGGCTAGCCAGGCTTCCTCGGCGTCGAGATGCGCCAGCAGTGCATCGATGAAGTGGGCGGCCACCGCATTCGGGTCCTTGGCGCGGACTCTTCCTGACGTGTAGTCAAAGCAACACTGGCGCGCTTTGGCGCCCGTCGAGGTGACGGACTTTGGCGGCTCGGTGACGAACGGGAGGGCGAACAGGCCGGCTTCAGTCCGTTCGTGGGTGGTCATGGCATCCGCCAGGGACATGGTGTCGTCGGTGGAATGGCTGGAGCGAGTTGCCGCGGTTGCCGCCAAGTGCCTGAGGGTGGCATGCTCCGCGAGGATGGCGCTCAGCGCGCTGTTAAACGAGGCGCGATCGGTAGGGGTGTTGGCTGTCATGTTGATCTCCTTCAAGAAAACATCAGACGCAATCAAGAATCTGGAATCGCCCAATGGCGCGTGCCCTCCCATCGGCGTCGGCGCGGGTGCCGGTCGGAGGGATATCCATTTGTCAGGTCAATTGGCTGGTCCAGTCATTCAGTGGGACACAGTCCAAACCCTCCGCGCGGCAAACCGACTCGTTGCCCTGCGCGTCGCGAATGTTGCGGAAGGGTCCAGGGCCGAAGTGATCATAGGAGTCGAACGGGCTCGACTCGGCAAAGATGAAACAGGCCTCGTCGTTGATGTCGACCTCGAGGCGCCCATCGTGGGAAACGCCATAGTCTCGCCAACCGTCCGGACCGCCGCAGCCATCAAGGACCGGAGACGTGTGGTTGGAGTGGCGATCAATCCAGGCGACCAGTTCGGGTTCGATGAGTTGGCCATCGGATTCGGCAAGGGAAAAGGCAAGCGCCCTGGCGGACTCGAAGCGAGAGGTAGTGGTTCCGCCAGGAAACAGTTGGGAAGCGTTGAGGGTTTTCATGGTGTCCTCCTTGAGGAGTGTTGTGGTTCCATTCCCGTCGCCGGATGGCTGGGAGGATTCCACCGATCCAGAGTGTGGTAGTTGATAAAAATAGTCAACTACTTCTTGGGTTTCCGGATCTTCCGCTGGCCGGCAGGGTAGGGTGGAGCAACCGGCTTGCCTTTGCGCCAGGGTTACCGGTGTTGATTGGATCCCATGACAGACTCCTTCGTTGTTGATTAGAGTCTGATTCTTAGCTCACGGCGGGAAGGACGGCTTACGCCAGGAATCCCTGATGCTCACAACCGGCCAGGAGCGGACGGTCGACGTTGTGTTGCGATTGGCCCCGTGGCACGATGCACCGATGCCATACAGCAGTTCCCGCCTCGTTCGATGCTATTGAAATGATCCGCAGATCGCTTTTCGGTGCGCCAGCCTGGAGTGTTGTCGTTCCGGTAGCTGCCTGCTTGCTGCTCATTGCAGTCTGGGGCCGCCCTCTGGGCTCGATTCTCCTCTTGTGCATCGTGGCCGCATTGATCGCGGCAGTCCTCGTGGCCGTGCATCACGCCGAGGTCATAGCACATCGCGTGGGCGAACCGTTTGGCACACTGGTGCTCGCCTTGGCTGTCACCATCATTGAGGTGTCGTTGATCGTCTCGCTGATGCTATCCGGCGGAGAGGCCGCCAGCGCATTGGCCCGGGACACAGTGTTTGCGACCGTGATGATTGTCTGCAACGGCACTGTGGGACTGTGCTTGTTGATGGGGGCATTGCGACATCGTGTGCTCGTCTTCAGGATTGAAGGAACCACACCAGCGTTGTCGGTGCTTGCCACTCTCGCCGTCTTGACGCTGGTGTTGCCGTCGTTCACTTCCTCGACACCCGGTCCGACGCTGGCCCCGGTCCAACTGGCCTTTGTTGGCGTAGTTTCACTCACGCTCTATGGTGTTTTTGTCTTTGTCCAGACGGTGCGCCATCGGAGCTACTTTCTGCCCGTCGAGGTGGAATCTGAGGACGTGATAGTCGCGGCGCCGCCATCCACATCTTCGGCGTTTGCTAGTCTCGCTCTGTTGTTCCTGTGCCTTGTTGACGTTGTGGGCCTTGCCAAGGCGCTTGCCCCAAACATTGAGGCAGTTGTGAAAGCGACATCGGCCCCACATTCGGTCGTCGGCATTGCCATCGCGCTTATGGTCCTGCTACCTGAAACCTGGGCAGCTCTTCGGAGCGCGGTCCGAAATCGCATGCAGACCAGCTTCAATCTCGCACTGGGTTCCGCGCTTGCCACCATTGGTCTGACCATACCGGCTGTAGCCGCGACGACCGTGGCCTTGGAGTTACGATTGGAGCTCGGGCTGCCTCCAAAGGAAATGGTGTTGCTCGTGCTGACCTTGATGATCTCTGCTATGACTTTGGGCGGTGGGCGCTCCACGGTGCTTCAAGGCGCTGTCCATTTGATCTTGTTTTCGGCATTTCTTTTCCTTGCCGTCGTGCCATGACGATCGACGTGCCCAACCAGGTGTTCCTCGCGAATCTCTTCGCTCGGTCTGTGGTTGAGCACTGGCGTTGAACGACGGTTTCCGGGAAATCATTGCTTCCGCTTCGGGCACGATCCTGCCGACCAGACCGTCTGATTGCGACGGCTCCAATCTGCGCCGACGTCTCGATGGTCCGGTGAAACGCGGGACTGCCTCGGGCCTCAGGTTCCCCGCCGCTGTAGCCGCAGCGAATTGGTCACCACCGAGACCGAGCTCATGCCCATGGCGGCGGCGGCGATCATCGGGTTGAGGCGGCCGGCGGCGGCGACGGGGATGGCGACGACGTTGTAGCCGAGCGCCCAGAACAGGTTCTGGCGGATGATGCTCATGGTGCGCCGGGAGAGTTCGATGCCGGCGGCGACGCGGCCGATGTCGCCACCGACCAGGGTGATGTCGGCGGACTCGACGGCGATGTCGGCGCCACCGCCGATGGCGAAGCCGACGTCGGCGGCGGCCAGGGCCGGCGCGTCGTTGATGCCGTCGCCGATCATGCCCACCCTGGCGCCGTCCGTTTGCAGTTTGCGGATCAGCTCCAGCTTGTCGGCCGGAGTGGCGCGGGCGACCACTCGGTCGATGCCAACCTCGCGGGCGATGTGTTGCGCGGCGGCGGGCACGTCGCCAGTGGCCATGATGGTGGTGAGGCCGAGGCGATGGAGCAGGGCGATGGCTTGGCGGGCGCCCTCGCGGGGCCGGTCGGCGATGGCGAACAGGGCCACGCAGCGGCCACCGAGGGCGACGAACACCGGCGTCTTGCCCTGGTTGGCCCAGGCGTCGGCCTGCGCACGCTGGTCGTCGACGGACACGTCGCCTTGCTCCATCAGCGTGACGTTGCCGACCAGCACCGGCACGCCGCCGCAACTGGCGGCGACGCCGTGGCCCGGCAGGGCACGGAAGCCGGCCGTCGGCGCGGCGCTGACGCCGCGCGCGCGGCACCAGGCGGTGATCGCCCGGCCAAGGAAGTGTTCTGAACCGGCCTCGACGCCGGCAACGGCAGCCAGGATCAAGGCCTCGTCCTGGCCGGCGCGGACCAGGAAGTCGGTCACCACCGGCCGCCCTTCGGTGATGGTGCCGGTCTTGTCGAAGACCAGCGTGGTGAGCTTGGCGGCGGTTTCCAGCGCTTCGCCGTTGCGGATGTAGATACCGCGCTTGGCCGCCTGGCCGGTGCCGACCATGATGGCGGTGGGCGTGGCCAGCCCCAGCGCGCAGGGGCAGGCGATCAGCAGCACCGCCACCGAATGGGCCAGCGCCCGCGAGGCCGGATGTCCGGCCAGCAGCCAGCCGGCCAGCGTGGTCGCGGCAATGGCGCCAACGGCGGGCACGAAGCGGGCGGAGATGCGGTCGGCGAGCTTCTGCACCGGCAGCTTGGTGCCCTGGGCATGGTCGACCATGCGGATGATGCCCGACAGGACCGTGTCGCCGCCGACGGCGCTGACACTCATCACGAAAGCGCCGTTGCCATTCAGGCAGCCGCCGGCCACCGCGTCGCCCGGCCCCTTGGCCACCGGCAGCGATTCGCCGGTGAGCAGCGACTCGTCGATGGCCGAGCCGCCCTCGACCACCACACCATCGGTCGGCACCTTGTCGCCGGGGCGGACGCGCACCAGGTCGCCGACCACGAGGTCATCGACCGCCACTTCTTGCTCGACGCCGTCGCGCAGGCGCAGCGCCGTGGCCGGCTGCAATTCGATCAGCTTGCGGATGGCCTCGGAGGCGCGGCCCTTGGCCTTTTCCTCCATGTAGCGGCCGGCGAGCACGAAGGCGAGGATGCCGGCGGCCGATTCGAAATAGACGTGATGCTGGGGGCGCAGCACGCCGGGCAGGCTGTAGGCCCAGGCGGCGCCGGCGCCGACGGCGATCAGCGTGTCCATGTTGGCCTCGCGATGTCTGGCCAGCGCCCAGGCCTTGCGGAAGATGTCGCCGCCCGGGCCGAACACGGTGGCGGTGGACAGCGCGAACTCCATCAACCGCAGCAGCGGATTGCGATGCATGAGCATGCCGGAGATCATCACCGGCGCGGTCATCAGGGCCGCCTGCCAGAGCTTCCTCTTCGCCAGCGCCAGACGCTCCTTTTCCCGTTCGACCAGCAGGCGCCGCTGGGACAGCGTATCCATGGGGCGCGGCTCGTAGCCCAAGCGGCTGACGGTGGCGAATAGTTCGTCGCGGGAGAGGTGTCCCGTCACCGTGGCCGTGCCGGCGGCGAAGTTCACCGTCGCGCTGCCGACGCGCGGGTCGCGTTGCAGGGACATCTCGATCAACAGTGCGCAGGAGGCGCAAGTCATGCCTTCCACCGCCACGTTGCATTCCTGGAGCGGGCCGTCCGGTGGTGTGCCGGTTGTGTCAGCGGGCTTGGGAGGCGGCGCGGCGGCGATATTGCCGATCACCGCGTCCAGCGTGGCCAGCAGGCGTTCTTCGGGCAGCGTGGCGGGATCGAAATGCACCGTCACCGAGCCGATGCCCGGCACCGCGCGGACGTCGCTGACCGCCGGGTGCTTGCGCAGCAGGATTTCCAGGATGTAGCAGCGCTCCGGCTGCTTGACCAGCGACGGCGCGATCAGGCGCAAGCGGCGCGCGAGGCGGTGGACGATACGGGCGTGCTTCACTTCAGCGACTTGCGATACCGAACGAGTAAAAATACCAGATAGAAGGTGGTCAGCCAGGCGTCGGCGTGGCGCACCGGATTCTTCATCCACTGTTTGGTGATCAGGTCCCAATGCACCCGGATCAGATAGAACATCAGCACGTCGTTGAGGAAATTGACCGCCGCCTTTTCCGTCAGCGCGCCCTTCAGGACCGGCTGTAGCCGCGCTTGCAGGGTGCCGGCCGGGGCGCCGCCGGGCTCGCGCAGCTTGTCCAGCAGCCCATGGATTCGCTCATTGACTCGCCGCGCGCCGCGTTCCACGGCCTGCCGGGCGCTGGCCAGCGGGTCGGCGACCGCCGCCGGCTCGGTTGCGTCAGTGGCAGTGGTTTCGGCTTCGGCGGGCAGGCCATCGAGCAACCCGCGCAGGCATCGGGCCACGTCTTGCAGACCGCAAAGATGCGCGTCGAAGCGGATCGACAGGCGACTGGCTGGTTCGAACTCGATTCGATAGACGCCGGCCTGGGCGCGCAGCCCGGTCTCCAGGTGGGCCCTGGCGGCCGGACCGCCAAGCTCGGGCGGCAGTTCGAGTCGCAAGTGCCCCGGCTCCTTGTGGCGGACGGTGACGAGGCGTGACAGGCGGGCCGCATCCATGGTTCGAAGGCCTCAAGCAGCGGGGGTGTCGGGCGTCGGCTGGGCCTGCTGGGCTTCGCTTTCCTGCGCTTCGGCGACCAGGTCTTCGAGGTTCTCCTTCTGGTGCAGCACGAAGTCCTTGCCCATGCCGCTGGCCTTGGAAACGGCCAGGACGATTTCCTTCTCGTACTTGTGGAGCAGATAACCGGCGGCCAGACCACCCGCCAGCAGCAGCAGCGGGTTGCGCAGCAGGGCGAAGCCGAACAGGCCGCGCCCGGCGGCAAAGCCGGTGGCCGCCATCATCGCGCCCTGGGTCAGCGGATTGCCCATCATCGAACCCATGCCGGCGCCCATGCCGCCGCCCATCATGTGCGGCATCTGCTTCATCATCTCTTCGGTCATCATGGTGTGTGCTCCTCAGGCAAACTAAGTCGTGGAATTCTGCGCCAACGGCGGTGGCGCGTCCTTGATATCGTGCAACATCTGGTAGATCCCCAAGCACCCTTCGCAGCAGAATTCCAGGGTCTTGTCCGGCGCGCGCAGCGCGAAGGGCTTTATGCCCACCGGCAGGCTGCACAAGTCGCAGGGTCGTTGCGGATCGTTCATTTGAGCAGGGCCAGCGCGTGGCGCTCGAAGGTGGCTTCGTCCGCCTCGCCGACCACCTTGGCGCGCACGATGCCCCTGCCATCGATGAAATAGGTGGTGGGCAGGCCAACCACGCCAAAACTCCGGGCGATCTTCGCTTGCTCGTCCATCAGCGCCGGGTAGCTGACGCCAATCTTCCTGATGAAGGCGTCGACGGTCTTCCGGTCCTGTCCGGCATTGATGGCGATGATGTCCAGCCCCTGGCCTCCCGAGCCCTTGTGGCGTTGGTAGACGGCTTCGATGGCCTTCATCTCGCCTTCGCAGAACTTGCACCAGTCGGCCCAGAAGCGGACCACCACCGGCCGGCCGGCCCAGGCGGCCGGGAAGTGCGCGGGCATGCCGTCCAGTCGCACCGTCTGGAAGGTCGGAGCGATGTCGCCGATGTTGAGTTTGGCCGGCGGCTTGCCGCCGCAGGCCGCGAGGATGAAGGTGGTCAGCGCGACCAGAACCAGGCCACCACGAATATCAGACTTCACGAGCATCCGAACCCCGCCATTTGTACCGCGGCGATGGTAGCAGAGATCGTGAAGGTTGCCAGCCGGCGGGCTGCGCTTACTTCTTCTTGCCGCCCTTGGCGGGCTTGGCCGCGCACATCTTGCCGGGCATCGACAGGCTGGACTGGTAGGCGGAGATCGCCACCAGTTGGTCATTGGTGTAAGGCTTGATGACCTTGACCATGTCGGGGTTGGCGTTGCGGCGGTGACCGTCGCGGATCTCGGTCATCTGGCGCAGCAGATACTTGTAGTGCTGGCCGGCGATGACGGGATAGAACTTCTCGGCATTGCCGTCGCCGTTGGCGCCGTGGCACTCCTTGCACTGCTTTTCATACAGTTCCTTGCCCTTGGCGACCTGCTCGGCGGCGTCCTTGCCTTCATACACGCCGTGGTCGGTCGGGATGCACAGGGTCTGGATATAGGCCGAGGTGTCCGCCACTTCCTGCGGGTTGTTCATCGCTTCCTTGGCGAACGGGTACATGGTCGGGTTGTCGCGCAGGCCTTCGCGGATGTCGGCCATCTGCTTGATCAGCACGGTGGCGTGCTGGCCGGCCAGTTGCGGGAAGGTGCCGTCGGTACGGCCGGCGCCGGAAGGCAGGTGGCAGGCGCCGCAGACCTCGTAGGTCTCGCGGCCGTTCTTGGGGTCGCCCTTCAGCTTGAGCGCCTCGACCTTTTCACCTTCGGCCGCGTTCCATTTGTAGTCCTTGCCTTCGATCCCCTCTTTCTTCGGGGCCGGCGGCCCTGCGAAGACCAGTGAGGAGGCAAGCAAGGTGGCGACGAAGGTCGTTGTTTTCATGAATCAATCCTTTGCAATAAACGTCGGTGGTATTCGGGGTCATGGGAATGCCGGAAGGGGATGTCTTCTTCAGTCCGGGTGTTCCCGGCGCGTGCGGATTGTCCCTGAGGTGGGAGGACAACTGGGAGCGCGTGTCGCGCCGGGAACGGAGCGCATGGTATGCCGGCTTGCCGGCGGCGGGAATCGGACAAATGGTCGCGCGACAACTTGTCGCGCGACCATTTGCCACATTCTCGGGGGCGGATTCCTCCGATCAAATGCGGTCTCCTCGGCTACCGGTAAGTGTCCAAATGCGCTTCTCGAATGAACACCTGTCAATCCCCGCGTATCGGCAGCCGAATGGGGACAAACCCGCGTGTCGCCCGCTGGCGCTGGCCGTGGCCACCGTGGTGGGCGTGCTGGGCGCCGCGACCTGCCTCGCGCAGGCCGCCAGCGGGGGGGAACCCGGCAAGCGCGCGGATGAGGTGCCGGTGGGCGAGGCGCCCGATGTCCAACTGTCGCCGATCTCCGTTTCGGCCGGCCGGGCGCCCCTGGTCCCGGCCAACCTGCCGGCGGTTACCGAAGGCGTTACCGCCAGGCAGATGCAGGAGAGCATCAATGTCATCAACACCGAAGACGCGATCAAGTATCTGCCCAGCGTGCAGGTGCGCAAGCGCTACATCGGCGACACCAATGCCGTGGTTACCTCACGGACCAGCGGTACGCTGGTGACGTCCCGCGTGGCCGTCTATGCGGACCATGTGTTGCTGTCGAACTTTCTCGGTAACGGCCCCACTTACACCCCGCGCTTTGGCCTGGTCAGCCCCGAGGAAATTGAGCGCGTCGACATCATCTACGGCCCGTACTCCGCGCTTTACCCCGGCAATTCGATCGGCTCGGTCATTCAGATGACGACGGCCATGCCGAGTCAATTCGAAGCCCACGCCCAAGCGCAGTTCTTTACCCAGAACTATCGCCTCTACAAGACCGACGCCGACTTTCCCGGCCAGCAATTGAGTGCCTCGCTTGGCAGTCGGGCGGGCGATCTGTCCTGGCGGCTGGGTGTCAATCACCTGAGCAATTCAGCAATGCCGCAGGCCTACTTGCAGATGCCCGGCTCGGCCACCGCCGCCACCGCCGCCGACCGTGTGGTGACCGGCGCGGTGCGGGACATCGGCGTGGACGGCAAGCCACGCGTGATTCTCGGCGAAAACAACATCACCAAGACCTTGCAGGACCAGGCGAAGCTGAAGCTGGCCTACGATTTTTCGCCCACCTTGCAAGCCGCCTATACGCTCGGCTTCTGGCAGGAGGACCAGCGGGAGAAGGCCGCCAGCTATCTGTGCGACGCCGCCGGCAACCCGGTTTACAGCGGTACGGTGAATATCGATGGCGCCCGTTACACCCTGCTCAACACCAGTTTCCTGATCGGCAATCGCGACCGGGAACATCTGATGCACAGCCTCTCGCTGCGCGACAAGCAGCGCGGCAACTGGGACTGGGAGTTGGTGGCGACCAAGTACGACTTCAACAAGGACATCTATCGCCAGCCGACGGTGGCCATGCCCACCGCGCTGGGTGGCGGCGCCGGGCGCATCACCGACATGAAGGGCACCGGCTGGGAGACCTTCGACGCGCGCAGCAACTACTTCCCGCGGGGCAAGGCCGGCGCGCACCAGTTGAGCTTCGGCTACCACTTCGATCAATACACGCTGAACACCCTGGTGTCGAACACGGCCGACTGGAAGGCCGGCAGCCCGACCAGCCGATTTTCCGGCTTCGAGGGCAAGACCCGAACCCAGGCGCTGTATGCCCAGGATGCCTGGCGCTTCGCGCCGGATTGGAAGGCCACCCTGGGCGGCCGTTTCGAAAACTGGCAAGCCTTTGATGGTGTGCTGGCCAACGCCACCAGCAGGCTGTCCCACCCCTCGCGCAGCGAGAACTTCATCTCTCCCAAGTTGGCGCTGTCCTTCCAGGCCGACCCCCTCTGGCAACTGCGTGCCGCCGTTGGGCAGGCCTATCGCATGCCGACCGTCACCGAACTCTTTCAGGGCAGCATCACCGCGGGCGCGATCGTCAACAACGATCCCAATCTGAAGCCGGAAAAGGCGCTCTCCGCCGAGCTGACCGCCGAGCGCGACCTCGGCAACGGTCTCCTGCGCGCCTCGTATTTCCGGGAGAACATGAAGGACGCGCTGATCTCCCAGACCAATGCCTACACCAATGTGACCAATATCCAGAACGTCGACAAGATCCTTTCGCAAGGCGTCGAGTTCGCCCATCAAGGCACCGACATCGGCATTCGCGGCCTCGACCTGGCCAGCAGCCTGACCCTGACGCGTTCGAAGATTCTGGCCAACGCCAAGAATCCGGCCACGGAGGGCAAGAACCAGCCGCGCATACCTGCCGTGCGTGCCGCGCTGAGCGCGAGCTATCGACAGAGCGATGCCCTGTCGTATGCACTGGGGGTGCGTTATGTCGGCAAGCAGTACAACACGCTCGACAACAGCGACATCAACCGCGAGACCTACGGCGGCACGAGCAAACTGTTCATGGTCGACGTGCGGGTCAACTATCGATTCAACAAGCAATGGCGCATGTCGGCGGGCATCGAGAATCTGAACGATTACCAGTACTTCGCCTTCAACTCAGCGCCGCAACGGACTTTCCTCGCGGAACTGAAGTACGACTACTGAGATGAAGCGCCTGCTCTACATAACGCACCGCTGGCTGGGCATCGCCCTCGGTCTGTTCATGTTGCTCTGGTTCTTTTCCGGTCTGGTCATGGTGTATACCGGCAGCACAGCCATCGACCAGCGTGATCGCCTTTCCCATGCGCAGGAAATTCCGCTCCAGGGTGCCGACACGTGGCTGAGCTTGGCGGAGGCATGGCAACTTAGCGAGCGGCAGCGCGGCGCCCTTGCCCGCGAGGCGAAGACCAAGCCGGCAGGTCATGCGCACGGCACGCCGGACACGGCCGTGGATGGGCGACTCGATGGCATTGCCGAAGCGCGCCTGGCCGTCTTGAACGACCAACCGGTCTGGCGGGTGACCGACCCGCAAGGACGCCGTTATGCCCTCTCGGCGCGCAGCGGCGAGGTCCAGATCATTTCGCCGGAGGCGGCGCTGCGGGTTGCCGGCCAATGGGGCGGCGAGGGCACCGCACCGCGTCTGCTGGAGACTCTGGAGAGGGATCTGGCGACACGGATGATGGCGCTCGATGGCTACCGGCCGTTCCACAAGGTGGCCTTGCGCGATGCCTCCGGAACCGAGCTGGACATCTCGGCGCGTACCGGCGAGGTCGTCGTCGCGACGACGCGGTTGCAGCGGATACTGGCCTATTGTGGCGACTGGCTGCACTTCCTGCGCTTCCTCGATAACATGGGGCTCGGCGAGCAGCGCCGGACCGTGCTGACCTGGACCGCCTTCTTTTCCACCGTCGGTGTCCTGGCGGGTTTGATCGTCGGTTGGCTGCGCTGGCGGCCGGGATGGCTTGGCGGCCACACCTATTCGAACGGGCGAACCCAGCCCTATCGCGAGCCATGGGCGCGCTGGCATTTCTGGCTGGGCCTGGTTGGCGGGGTGCTCACCTTCACATGGATCTTGAGCGGCTTCCTGGTCAACAACCCTTGGGAGATATTCTCCAAGGCCAGGTTCAATCAACAAGAACTGCTGCGTTTCCAGGGGGGGGCACTGCCGGCGGAGGTCTTGGCGATCCGTCCGGAAGCGCTCTTGCCGAAGGGCGGGCAAGCTGTCGAGGTTGCCCTGCGCACGGTCGGCGACCACCATTTTTCCTACGCCTACGACGCGGCCGGGAACGCGCAGGTGCCGGCGCCCTTTGCGCAGTCGAATGACAGGGAGCAGGCCTTGCTCAAGGCCGCGCAACGGCTGGTGCCGGACACACCGATCAGCGCCGTAGCCCTGCTCGCCGACTACGACGACTACTACTATCCCAATCATCGCAGATCGACGACTGATCGGCCCTTGCCTGTCCTGCGGGTCGATTTCGCCGACTCGGCGGGCCACCGTCTCTACGTCGATCCAACCGAAGGCCGCCCCGTGCTCGGCATCGACAATAGCCGCCGCGCCTATCGTTGGCTGTTTTATGCCCTGCACAACTGGGACCTCGGCGTGCTCTATCGCCGCCCCGTCTGGGATGTCTGGATGGTGATCTGGAGCCTGGTCGGCCTGGCGTTGAGCGTCACCTCGCTCAGGATCGGCTGGCGACGTCTGAAGGACAGCACGGCCAGTTTCAGGTCGCCCATCTGGCGGCTTCGATCAAACCCCAGACGGACCGGTGCCTAGCCTCGCCGTCAACTAGACGGCGCTGCCGGCCAATCTTGGCCACTTCGCCAACAAGAGCCCTTGACCATTTGCCGTGACCTACGCAATTTCCCGAAGGAGAACCACGATGAACGCCGGTGCGTCACCCTTGAATGTGAATCAACTCGGGACGAGCGATCGACGTCTCTTGTACTGGGCGTTTGGCGCCTTCGCCAGCGTCGTCACGGCGTCGGCCGCCAAGGCCCAGCAGGCCGACGAGCAAGGGCCGCTGCTGGACGCCGTTGTAGTCACCGACCGAGCCGTTGGGGGCTACAAGGCAAAGGAGGCTGGCGCCGCGGGAGCACTCGGTAGCCGACAGGTGATCGACACACCATTCTCGATCAGCGTCATTACTGAATCTCTTATCAGCGATCAGCAAGCACGGCTATTGACGGAGGTGCTGCGCAACGAGCCGTCGGCCGTCCCTGGATTTGGGTCCGGCTATAGCTCCTACCAGACAGTCAGCCTGCGCGGGTTTGCCCTCAACTACAACGCCAACTATCGGCGTGATGGGCTGCCCTTTACTCATTTCAGTGAAACGCCCTTCGAGAATGTCGAGCAGGTCGAGGTTCTGAAGGGGCTCAGTGGCTTCCTGAATGGCTTTGCGGCTCCCGGCGGAATCGTCAATGTGGTACCCAAGAAGCCCACGGCGCAGCCATATGCGTCGGTTCGCGCCGGAATCACTTCGCAGTCGTTGTTCTTGCTGCACGGCGATCTCGGCGGGCGATCCGCCGACGGCGGCCAGTTTGGGTATCGCGTCAACCTGGTACGCGAACAAGGTGAAACCTCGATTGACAGCGTCGATGTCCGACGTACTCTCGCCAGTGCCTATTTCGATTGGCGAGTGACTCGTGATCTGGTGTTGGCTCTCGATATGGAAAGCCACCGTATCAGGCCAACCGGACAGCCGCTCTACTACAGTCTGGCCGCGGGAGTTCCGGTGCCAAGCGCTCCCGACCTGACCAAGTTCAACGGCGTCAGCTACGCGACCTATAACACCGACGATACGATGATAGGCTTGCGCGCCGACTGGGCCATCGGCACCGATTGGGCATTGAGCGCAAAGTTTCTGGATCATCGACACGAGCGAGATGCCTGGTTCAGCTCCGGCGCGATCACCAACGCCAGCGGCGCCATGTCGGTTACCACCCAGCGTGACGCTGTGCAGGCATTTCCCGCCCGCTCGGCGCAGGTCGCCGTGACCGGCAAGTTTGCGACCGGCAGTGTGAAACACGACGTCGCCACCGGCTTGACCCGGAATACCAACCAAAGCTATCGCGGCGACTACAGCTTTGCCGGCGCCTACCCATCCAACTTGGTCAATCCCGTGGCGGCCCCCGCAAGTGCCATCTATTCAGTACGTCCGCAGTACAAGAACGCCAGCTACGAAGAGCGGGGAGTCTTCCTTTCCGACACCTTGTCTCTTGGCCAGAGACTTCAGTTCGTCGTGGGTCTGCGGCGGACATCCCTCGACCAGCGAAACTACAATTTCTCGGGTGCGCAAACATCGGCCTATGACAAGAGCGCAACCACCCCGTCCGTCGCAATTGTCATCAAGCCGTGGGGGAACCTTTCCTTGTACGGCTCGTTTGTCGAAGGTCTCGAGCAGGGCGGCACCGCCCCAGCCGGGCGAGTCAATGCGGGCGAGGTATTTGGTCCTCTGAAGAGCAAGCAAATCGAGGCGGGCGTCAAGTGGGACGTCGCACCCGCTCTTGGCCTGACGGGAGCCATGTTCAAGATCGACAAGGGACTGGAGTACACCGACACGGCGGCGAACCGCTATGTACAGGACGGTCGCCAGGTGCACAAGGGGATCGAGGTCACCGCTACCGGTAGCGTTACCGGTAGCTTGAGTATTCAGGGCGGATTCATGCTGCTCAACCCGACCGCCGAAAAAACCGGGAATGCGCTGGTCGATGGCAAACGTCCGATCAACGTTCCCGAACGGACATTCGGTCTATACGCCGACTATCGCATTGGCGCGGTGCCGGGTCTTGCCATCAATGCGGGCTATCAATATGTCGGCAACCGTGCCTTGGACGCCACCAACGGCCGCTATATCGATGGCTACGGACTGCTCAACGCCGGGTTGCGTTACGAGACGCGTTTCGTCGGCAAGAAGACCGTACTGCGCGCCAACGTCGACAATCTCGCCAACAAGAACTACTGGGCTGCCGCGACACCCACGCTACATGCCGGCTTGCCAAGAACGATCAAGCTTGCCGCCCAAATGGATTTCTAGGCGGACATTGGCATCCCGAGTTCACTGCGCCATGCCCCGCCAACCCGTTGCCTCGACCGACACAACACTTCAAGGTGAAACACGATGAACACCCAGATGTCTCATGCGAACCGGCTATCTTGCGCGTCTTGCTGGGCGCTTGCCACGGCCGGCTTGATCGCCGCGCCACCGCTTCATGCGGAAACCAGTCTTCCCGCCATTACGGTGACCGATACCGGCATCGAACCGAACGCCCGACTGCCGCTCGACATCGCGAGCCAGACCGGCAGTCGGCTGGGGCTGACGGCGCGCGAAACAGCCGCCACCATCAATGTCGTGGACCGCGACACGATTGAGGCGACTGGGGCTCGTGACATGGCCGAAACCCTGAAGAGCGTTCCCGGGGTTGTCGCGCATCAGTTCAGGAGTGCCAGCGGATCGGTCTCCATGCGCGGCTTCTCCTCCATCTACGGCGCGACCGTCACGCAACTGTTCAATGGCCTGGACGTCGGCTACGGCAGCGCCACCAATCCGCTCGATTCATGGTTGCTCGACCGGGTCGAAGTCTTGGGCGGGGCATCGAGCTTCCTCTATGGTCAGGGTGCGGTGGGCGGCGCGGTGAACTACATCTCGAAAGTGGCCACCCGTCAGCCATTGCAGCAAGACGCCCTGCTGCGGGCCGGCAGTTTTGGAGCCTACCAGGCGGCCTACGACGTCAATGGCGAAATCGGCGGCAAAGGCTCCGGCCATTTTGGCCGCCTTGCGATCAGTCATCAGGGGACTGACGGCTATGTGGACCGGACCGACGGGCGCTCGCTGGTTCTCTCCGCGTCATGGCTGGCCGATCTCACGCCCCGACTGACGCATACGCTGGCTTACGAGTACCAGACCAAGGACCAGCAGAACTACTGGGGCACGCCACTGCTCAATCCGACCACCGAGGCCAAAATCGACATGGCGACACGGTTCAACAACTACAACTCGGCGGACGGCGCCTACGAGCAGACAGTGCAATGGTTGCGCTCGATTCTGGAGTATCGGCTTTCGGACCAGACCACGCTCAGCAACACCTTCTATCACTACGATGCCGAGCGCGACTGGCGCAACGTCGAAGGCTATCAATTCAACGCGACCAACACGCAGGTGCAGCGATCCAAGGTCTACATACAGAAGCACGGCCAGAGTATCGTCGGCAACCGCGTCGAGGCGCTGCACAAGACCGATTTGCTCGGCATGCCGACCACGTGGTCATTCGGTGCCGATTTCAGCCGCAACAACCAGACGCGCTATCCGTATTCGGCGCCAGGCGTTTTCAGCACCGTAAACCCCTACAGTTTCACGCCGGAACTGATCGCCCAGATTCCCGGTGTGCTGCCGGCCACCAATCCCGATCAGGACAATCGCACCTGGACACAGGCGCTCTACGCCGAGAACCATACCCGGTTGAACGGGTCGTGGAGCATCCTGTCGGGCCTGCGCATGGAACACATCAAGATCGACGCGGTCAATCACCGGGCGATCAACGCGGCGAACCCGTTGTACTTCCAGCGCGACTTCAATCCCGTCACCGGGCGATTGGGCGCCATGTACCAGTTCGCGCCCAAGGCCAACGCCTACGTCACCTACAGCACCTCGGCGGATGCGCCCTCGGGCGGTGGTCTTAGCACCATCAACTATGGCGGCATCAAGGACTGGGATCTGACCACTGGTCGCCAACTGGAAGTGGGCAGCAAATTCGACTTTCTCGATGGCAAGGGTAACGCGACCATTGCGGCCTACCGGATCGTACGGAAGAACCTGTCGATGCCGGATCCCGCCAACCCGACCGTCAGTATTCCGGTTGGCCAGCAGTCTTCGCGAGGCATTGAGCTTCAGGCGGGTGTCAAGCTCTCGCCGCATTGGAGCCTGCGCGGCGACCTCGCGCTGGTCGACGCCCGCTACGATGTGTTTGTCCAGACAGTTGCCGGCGTCGGTGTTTCGCGCGCCGGCAACACGCCGATCTCCGTTCCCGACCGCATCGCCAACGTCCACATCGGCTGGGACTTTGCCCCCGGCTGGACCATGGCCAGCGACGTTCGCAATGTCTCCGCGCAGTGGGGCAATGTGGAGAATACCCAGCGCTTCCGTGGCTATACCTTGCTCGGCGCCAGTTTGTCCTGGAAGGTGAACAGAAATTCGACGCTCGTCCTGCGTGGCCGAAACCTGACCGACAAGTTCTATATCGAACAGGGCGACTCGATCCAGGCCAGAATTGGCGAGCCGCGCAACTACGAGCTCAGTTTGCGCAGCACCTTCTGAGCGCCAGTCGCGCAGGCGCGGCCCGAGCGTGCCGAACAGGAACGAGGCGGAGAGCATGGAAGGCACGCGTACTCCATTGATCAAAGTGCCGCCGCTGGAACCGAAACGATGCGTTCGGCCAGCAAGCGCGGCCTTTCGTCGTTGTTGATGACGAGGCCCAGCGGACAATCCTGCTCGGCGACGAAGTCGGCCAGGGCGCGCAGCGAGCGCGGCTCGGTTGCGGAGCCGAGCTTGATCTCCACCGGCAGCGTACCGACTTCGCCAGAGAGCACCAGATCGACTTCGGCGCCGCCGCGGGTGCGGAAGTGGTACGGCGCGACCTGGATGCCGGCCGCGGCAAACCCGCGCAGCAGCAGCTCGCCGGCGTAAGCCTCCCATGATCGGCCAGCCAGCGGATGGGTGGCCAGAGCGTCGGCGTCGGCGATCTGGAGCAGGCGATGGGCGAGGCCGCTGTCCCTCAGCCAGCCTTTCGGGTGGCGCACCAGTTGCTTGTGCGGCGAACGATCCCAGGCCGGCAGGTGGCGCCAGAGGTAGGTGCCGTGGGCGATGGCCAGCCAGTCGCGCACCGTCGGTTCGGAGACACCCAGCGAACGCGCGATTTCAGCGTTGTTAAGGATGGTGCCGGAGAGATTGCAGAGCAATTGAATCAGTTGGCGATAGCGGTCGCGATTCAGGTTGGGGAATAGCGCGCCGATGTCGCGCATCAGATAAGTATCGAGGTAGTTGCGGTGCCACAGGCGGCGGAACTCGGGGTCTGCGCTGCTCCAGGGCTCCGGGTAGCCGCCCTGGAACCAGTGTTCCAGCACCTGACGCAAGTCGAGGCGCGGCGCGCCGGCGGCGACAACGTCTTGCGGCGCTGCCTTGTTCGCGAGCAGTTCGTAGAGCGGCGATTGGGGCAGGCGATAAGCCTCGGCCAGCGAGAGCGGCGCCAGCTCGGCCAGCCCGATGCGACCGGCCAGGGTCTCGGCGACATTCTTCGCCAGATCCGGCGAACTGGAACCGGACAGGACGAAGCGGCCCTTGAGGGTCCGCTGCTTGTCGATGGCGACGCGCAACGCCGGGAACAGGGGTGGCGCCAGTTGTGCCTCGTCGATGACCACGCCTTGTGGATGCAGGCGCAGGAACAGATCGGGATCGGCCAGCACCTGCGAGCGGTCGCTGGCGCTTTCCATGTCGAAACGCCGCCAGTCACCGGGCAGGTTGCCGAGCAGCGTGGTCTTGCCCGACTGGCGCACACCGCTTACCGCCACGCACGGGAAATGGCGCAGCAGGGTGGCGATATGGTTCTGGAGCTGTCTCGGAAGCATTCTGCAAATACTAAAGTCGGACTTTAGAATTTGCAAGCAGATGGCCGCCGCATGTTTGCGCCCAGTCGCCGCACCTTGCGCAATCGGTCCGTGTCGACGCGCCGCCGCTGGCGGGGCGGAATCCGTGGCGCCTCACGCCAACTTCTTGACCCCATCTGCGACGATATGCCGCACGAAATCTCGCGCGCGGCGTGATTACACTCCGCCTGGTCAGCCGCTGGACCTTCGGTGTCGCGCCGCGGGAACGCCCCGGGCGAGCTGTCCCTCTGTATCGATGGCGAATTCCGCAAAACCTAAGCTTCACGTCCTGTACGAAACCCATGCCCGGGAACTGGAGGCATTCGCACGCCAGCGCGTCGGGGGCGACGAGGCACGAGATGTCGTGCACGACGCCTACCTGCGAATGTTGGACTATGCCGGCGATGCCACCATCGAGAATCCCCGCGCCTATCTGTACCGGGTTACCGCCAACGTTGCGAACGACCTTGGGGCCAAGTCGAAGGTACGCGCGGAATGGGCCGAGCCCGATATCGAGCCGGACGCGCTTCATTCGCCAACTCCCGGCCCCGAGGCGACCGTGACCGCGCGCGATGCGCTACGATGTTGCCAGGCTGCCCTGGAAGAACTGCCCGAGATCTGCCGCCACGTCTTCCTCCTCCATCGCGTCGACGGCATGGCCCAGTGCGACGTAGCCTCAGCCCTTGGCATTCCCAAGCGGACGGTCGAGCGCTACATCGCCAAGGCGCTGGCGCATTGCCTGAAAAGGGTGCAACCCGCTCCGCGCCCGCCTTGGCGGTTTTGACGGGCTGGACCGGTCTTATACAATGACCGCCCCAATCGTCCGCCGCCAGACTCTTGTCCGCTTCCGACCTTCAACCCGATGCTCTCGAACAGGCCGCCGCATGGCGGGCCCGGCGGAGCAATGGCGAGCACAGTGCCGAGGATCAGCGGGCCTTTCTCGTGTGGCTGAACACCAGCGCCGCCCACCACGAAGCCTATGAGCGGGCCGAAGCCCTGTGGGAACAGATGCGCAGCCTCGATACGGTCGCGGACAGGCAACTGGACGACGCCCGCGCCTTTCTGGCGCGCAAGCGGCGTCAGCCCGTATTGCGCCGCTTCGCGGCGGCGGCGCTCGTCCTGCTGGCCGCCGGTATCATTTGGCAGCTCGATCCGCTCAGTTACCTCGATGACCGGACCTACCAAACTGCCCAAGGCCAGACCCGGACCATCGATCTCGCCGACGGCTCCCGGCTCGAACTCAATGTCGCCACCGAAGCCAAAGTGCATTACTCCCGCCACGGCCGCGAAGTCCACCTCCTTCGCGGTCAGGCCGTCTTCACCGTGGCGCATGATGAACCGCGCCCCTTCCATGTCTTTGCCGGCAAAGGGAAGATTCGCGACATCGGCACCCAGTTCGATGTTCGTCATGGTGCCGACGGGGTCACCGTCGCGGTTCTTGATGGCGAGGTCGAGGTCGAGGTCGAGGTCGAGGTCGCGGGCGCCCCGGGCGCGGCGCCCGTGCCGCTACGACGCGGGCAGCAGATGAGCTACAGACCGAGCGGCGATGTGGGCCCCGTGCGCACCATCGATATCGCCACCTATTCGGTGTGGCGCGAAGGTCGGCTGGTCTTCAAGGCCCAGCCGCTACGCGAGGTGCTCGAAGAACTCGGCCGCTACCAGCCCGCCAGCCTGACCGTGACCGCGCCGGGGATATTGGACACGAAAGTCAGCGGCGTCTTCCCCACCGACAACCTGCCGCAGGCCATGCAGACCATCGCCGCCACCCTGCCGATTCGCCTCACCCGAATCGGCGAACGGAGTTGGCGAATCGACCGACACTGACCGGCGTCAGGAAAGGTTGGCGCCGGCGGGACGGCATGGGCAACCCCGGCATAGGACGATTCCGATTGTTGCGCGGGAGTGGCGGCTTTTTGCCTGCCGCCCGGTCTCACAGGGAACACAACCACGTCACCTTGGGAGGCCAGCAACAATGCAGCATTTCAACAAACCCGTCGCCGCCATCTGCCTGGCGGTCGCATCCGCCTTCGTCCAGGCGCAGCAAGCCACCTACGATTTCGACATTCCTGCCCAGCCGGCGAGCCAAGTGCTCGACGCGCTGGCGAAACAGACTGGCTTGCAACCTTTCTACGCGGAAGGGGCGGTGAAGGGCGTGCAGAGTCCCGGCGTCAAGGGCAAACTGAGCCTGCGCGAAGCGCTCGACAAGGCGCTGGCGGGAACGGGGCTGACCTACCAGTTCACCGGCGACAAGGCGGTGGCGATCAAGGCGGCCCCGGGCGCGAGGGCGCATGTGACACCCACCGCCGCCAAAGCGGCCGATCCGGTCGAACTCGGAGAAATTGTTGTGACCGCGCAGCAACGCAAGCAGCGCGAGATCGATGTGCCGATCACGATCAATACCCTGAGCGCGGATGAGATTGCGAATCGCGGCATCACCGATCTTCAGAGCCTGTCCTTGGCCGTCCCCGGGATGACAACCGTGGTTACGGGAATGGCTCAGAACCGGGTCATGCTGCGGGGCATCGGCGAAGGCGCCGGTGGCGGGAATTTCCCGCTGGCCGGAGTCAGGCTGGATGAGGTGGCCGTTGACGGCCCGCTGCGAGGTGGGCTGGATGTCCGTCCGCTGGACATCCAGCGCGTCGAGGTACTGAACGGACCTCAAGGCACACTCTATGGCCAGGGGGCCATGGGCGGCACGGTTCGATTTCTGACCCACAACCCGGTGATCGGCAAGACGAGCATGACCGCCGCCGCCGATGTATCGACCACGAAAGGTGGCGCGCCGTCGAACCGGCTGACCGGGGTGGCGAACGTGTCGTTGAATGATCGAGCCGCCCTGCGCATCGCCGGCACCTTCGAGAACACCGGTGGCTGGATCGACGCTCCGACGGCCGGACAGAAGGACATCAACGACGGCGAGCTTTCGCAGATCCGTGTCAAGGGGTTGTTCAACGTTACCGACCGGCTGTCCTTGATTCCGATGGTCCAGATTCATCGCAATGAGGTGGGCTCATTGAACAACGGCGAAAATGCCAGTGGCAATCTCGTCCTGCCGGCGTTCGCCCCCAACGCGGTTCAGTCAGCTCGCAACGACCATCAACTCTACAGCCTGACCGCGGACTGGGAACCCGTGGATGGCATCAGGCTGCTTGCCGTGGGCTCGGCGTTCCGCAATGACTCGGATGGCGGCTACTACAGTACAACACCCAATGGTCTCATCGGCGTCCTCTCAAGATTCGACAATCGGGACAAGGCGCAGAGTGCCGAGGTGCGCCTCATGTCGGACAACGCCAGTCGCTGGCAATGGACTGTCGGCAGCCTCTACCGCGATGTCGACTATCGCCAGACGGTGACGTCCTACCGGATGGGTGCCGTCAACAGCCTCACGCCCCTCCCTGTCCCCAGCACCGTCACGGTGACGCCAGTCAAATCGAAAAGCTGGTCGGTCTACGGCAACACCAGCTTCGACCTCACCGACCGGCTCCAGATTGGCGGCGGCCTTCGCTACTTTACCGACGAACAAGCCGCGCCCGGTGCCGGGCAAGCCAGTCAGCGCTTCGATTCCATCGATCCCCGCGTCTATGCCTCGTTCAAGTTGATGCGGGATTGGAATGTCTACACGAGCGCTGCCAAGGGTTTCCGAAGTGGCGGCTTCAATGCCGTCAATCCCTTGTTCCCGGGCTCCTTCGAGCCTGAAAGTGTCTGGAGCTATGAGCTTGGCACGAAGTTCGAAGCCATGGGTGGCATGCTGGGCGGTCAGATCGCCGGCTTCGTGAGTCGTTACACCGATATGCAGACAGCGACCCTGGCGGCGGCGCCCAACATCTTCTACACCGACAACATTGGTCGCGCGCACATCCAGGGTCTTGATTGGTCGTTCCGAGTTCGTCCCGCCGACTGGGTCTCATTCGGGGCGAACGGCACCGTGCAGGACACTGAAGTGGTCTCCGTCAAAGCCAACAGTTCCTATGCGGTGGGTGACCGGCTGAACTACATTCCGAAAAGCAACTACGCGTTCTTCATAGAAACACAGGCCAACCTTGCCAACGATGTCAAGGCACGCTTCAGGGCCGACTACAGCGTTCGTGGCAGTTCGGTCTTTGCCCAGAGAACGTTCAATGCCACCGCGACAAACGACAGGCTGGACCTGCTGAATCTGCGCCTCTCGCTGAGCCGGAAGCAGTACGGTGTCGAGTTCTACGGTGAAAACCTGCTGAATGATCGCGGGCAGATCTTCCCGAACCCGGTCAATTTTGCGACCCGTGCCGTACCGCGGACGATCGGCATCCGAGGCACGGTGTCGTTCTGATGTCGCGCCAGGGAATCGACGCAAGGCAGCATTGGGGACCCCTGCCATGACTATGGAAAAACTGAGCCGCAGGGGCTTCATGACCGCCGCCGCCGCGTTGGGCGTGGGCAGTCAGGTCGGTGGTTGTGCGTCCACGGCCAAAGTGGAGGCGTCTCCACCAGAAAGCAAATCCGTCAGAGTGGAAGGAACCGTTGCGAAAGGCTACGAAGCGGTCCGCGAGGCATTTGCCGCCGCCCAGGCCGATGACCCGGGCGGCGCGCAACTCTGCGTCTATCGCCATGGCAAGGCGGTCGTCGACCTATGGTGTGGGCAAGACATGGTCAATAAGCGGCCCTTCGCCAGTGAAACGGTCACCGTGATATTTTCCGCGGCCAAGGGCATGGTCACAACCTGCTTGCATATGCTCGCGGAGCGCGGGCTGGTCGATCTCGACGCCCCGGTCGCGCGCTACTGGCCCGAGTTCGCCGCCAACGGCAAGGAACAAATACCCGTCTCGTCCGTACTTGCCCATACGTCGGGATTGTCGTGGTTTACGCCGGATAGCGGCGTCCAGATGTTGGGCTTGGTCGACTGGGAGCGGTGCATCGCCTCATTGGCGGCCATGAAGCCCCTCTGGACGCCGGAAACGGCGTATCAGTATCACTCGGCCACGCACGGCTATCTGATCGGAGAAATCGTGCGGCGGGTTTCGGGGAAATCCGTTGGACGTTTCCTGGCCGACGAGGTCGCGAAGCCGCTGGGTTTGAGCTTGTGGATCGGCTTGCCCTTGAGCGAAGAAGGCCGGGTGGCGCCGGTTTTCAACAGCAATTTCGCGGGGGGGCCGTTCATCTGGTTCATGAACCTGCGCGAGGCGCTTGTCGCGGAGATCCCGTCGGGCAACGGCGTCAGCGATGCGCGATCCCTGGCGCGGATGTATGCCGCCCTGATCGGCGAAGTCGATGGCGTGAGATTGTTGCGCCGGGAAACCATGGAACGGGCGCGCACGCCCCGGACCGATTCCTTGCCGCTGGTCCCCTATCCTTCCTTCCTGAGGGGCCTGTACGCCCCGGCGTTCGGGAAAGAGTTGCCGCCGCCGTTGAAGCAACGTTTTTCCCTCGGCTATGAGTTGCCCTATGCAGCCTCTCCCATGCTGGGCCAGGGTTCGTTCGGTCAGCCGGGAATGGGGGGGCGCCTGGGTTTCGCGCATCCCGAGAGCGGCACCGCGGTCGCCTATGTATGCAACAACACCACCTGGAATGCATACGCGGGCCCCGATCCCCGTTGGGTGCCTTGGCTGGATGCCTTGAAGGGCGCGGTGGAAACCTGAAACGACATCGACCTCGAAAAGAACCGATCATGGATAGCCGCGATTTGCTGAAGCTCTCCCTTCTCGCCGGTGCCGGCCTGCGCGACGGACGGAACCCCCGCCCAGTTCGTGCCCAAGAAGCCGGCCGATCCGAAGGCCGCCGAGAATGACATCGAGAAATATCCGAAGTGCCCTTACTGCGGCATGAATCGGAAGCAGTACAGCCATTCGCGCATGCTGGTGCATTGCGCCGACGACATCGCCGATGGTACCTGCTCGCCGCACTGCGCGGCCATCAGCCTCTCGCTCAACATCGACCGTGAGACGAAGGCGATCCATGTCGGCGACAACGCCATGGCCGCCGAGGTGGCGATGATCCGCAAGCTGCGCAAAGAGTACCGCAAGCTTGCGCTGGAACGGCAACACAACGGATGAGCCGCCCTTGCCGTCTTGCTGTTCGCGTTCTGGGCCGTCCTCGCGGCGGCCCAGACCCCAGGTCCCCCACCTCAAGGGCACGTTGTCCCCCGGCGTCCTGACCCGCTGTCGCGGCGGGGCCTCCACGTGGCTGCGGACGTCGGGGGAGCGGGTGCGTGTCAACGGTTGATCTTCCGCACCCGAACGCATCGCCGGCTTAGTGCTCTTCATCGCCCCGCCGGCGCCGGAGAAGAAGGAAGAACCCAAGCGTCCGCCGCCACCCAAGCTGAAGCCCATCGAGAAACCCCAGCCCCGGCAGATCGTTGCCGAGACGCCCAGCGTCGCGCCCACCGACGACGTCGCTCCGCCGCCCCCGCCCAAGCCGGAACCCATCCGAGCCCCGGTCGTCGAAGCTCCGCCCATGCCCTTGCCCGCCGGGCCGGTGGCCATGTCTTCCGAACTCTCGGTTGCCTGTCCTGAGCGGTCGGCGCCCAGCTATCCGGCCCAGTCGCGCTGTTTCGGCGAAGAAGGGGTCGTCGTATTGCGCGTGGAACTGGACGAAACCGGTCACGTAGTTCAGGCCAGGGTAAACAGTTCCAGCGGCCACGCGCGCCTCGACGAAGCCGCCCTGGGTGCCGTGCGCACCTGGCGCTGCACACCCGTCACGCGCAACGGCCAACCGGTGCGGGCTGTCGCGTTGCAACCTTTCAAATTCGAGCTGTGGTGAAAGCGTTACAGGAGTTCCACGCCTGGCAGCGCCACTATGCGTTTGTCGAAGCTCAGGATGCGGCTAAAGCCGGCGGCACCGGCCTTGGCAACGATCAGGCAGTCCGGAAAGTCGACGCCTCCGGCTTCAAAACTGGCCAGTGCGCGCTTCACGGCGGCGAACAGAATCTGGTGCTGGCCGGCGGGATGGCGGAGTATCTGACCAGCGTGCTCAACAACGCGGTGGATCGCGAGGCGGCGGAGTCCGAGCAGGGCCTGACCGTGCTCGCCTCGGCCGGTTCGGCGGCGCCCTACATCGGGTTGTTTGGCACGGTATGGGGCATCTACCATGCGCTGGTACAGATCGGCATGAGCGGGCAGGGCACGCTGGACAAGGTGGCCGGGCCGGCGGGCTGCGCTTACTTCTTCTTGCCGATCGGCACGGGCATTGCGAGACGGGGGGCACAAGTGATGGCCGCATCTGCCAGGGCGGGATCGGTCAGGATCGGCTTTGTCAGCGGACCGGGAGAGCACTAGTCAGCGTGATGTTGGGAATCCCTATTTTGGGACTCGCTGGATGAAGAGTCACTGGAAGCCGCCCAACGATCCGGATAGACTCCATCACCATTCTCAGCCGATCGTGGAAATCATCATGCGAACACTGGACGCCCTGCGGAGCAGACGAACGGAAATCCTCGCCACCGCTTCTCGCCACGGCGCACGCAATGTACGGGTTTTCGGCTCGGTCGCGCGCGGTGACGATACCAGCACCAGTGACGTTGACCTGTTGGTCGATTTCTCGCCGGATCGTTCACTCTACGATCTCGTCGGTCTGCAACTCGATATCGAATCCCTGGTCGGCCGGCGGGCCGACATCGTTACCGAGGCATCGCTGCATGCCCTCCTGCGCGACCGCATCCTGGCGGAGGCTTGTCCGCTATGAAGGACCGGCGGGTATTTCTGCAACATCTCGGGGAATGCTTGACGAAAATCCGCGAGTACACCGTTGAGGGGCGTGATGCGTTCTTGTCCGACGGCAAGACCCAGGACGCGGTGATTCGCAATCTGGAGATCGTTGGCCAGATCGTCCGCGACCTCGGTCCAGAAACCCTTGCCGCCCAGCGCCCCGAGGTCCCCTGGGTCCGAATCGCCGGCGCCCGCAACATCCTCGCTCACCAATACCTCGGCGTCGACGTTGCCCTCGTCTGGAACATCGTCGAACACGACCTCGGAGTGCTCGAAATCGCGATCATAGGGCTGCTTCGGGAATAGCCTGCCCTCCGAGTATTGCTCCAGTCAGGGAACCGGGACGGGAGTGAGACGCCGCTACTCAATCAGGATCAGGTTCGAATGTCGCCCCAGCCTGCCGGATCGGTTGCCAAACCCGGTACTCGGACAAGCGCAGCCGATAGCGACTGACGTTGCCCTCGTGCAGATCCATCAGGTCGTCGAGAGCCATGGCCGTTACCCGGTTCAGGTCCCGGGGGGGAATCAGGGGCGCCGCGACAGCGCGGACCGCCGCTTCACTCGGTACCTGTTGGCCACGCACGATCCCGGCGACGATGGCGATGATCGCTTCGCGGTAGCGCAGCCGCGCCGGGTCGGGATCGGCGATGGCGGCGGCCTTGTCGAGGATCATGCGGAAATGGGCGTCGATCCGCCGGGGAGGATGTCCAGCGGGTGAAACACCGAGCGGCTGACTTCGACAATGCGCTGGCGCGGCGCCCGCTCTCGCCGGGGTCGGCGAGCAGGCTTTCCGAAAGCAGCGCGCGCAGGTTGAAGAAGGTGAAGGCGTTGAAGCCTATGTCTTCGGCTTGCTCCACCAGCAGTTCGCGGTCGTAGCCGACCGGCCGACGGTATTGGATGGGTTGGCGGACGTATTCGAGGACTTCCTTGCCTCCGGCCGCGTGTATTGGCGCGATCAGTCAATTATTGCGCCATTCTTTGACAATCCACTGGGGTACCCGGCACAATCGGGCCTTGCATTTCGATTCCTTCCCCGCCGCCATGTCCGCCCGCCGCGTTGCCCGCCTGTGGCGCGTCATGCGTCGCCGCACGAATACCAAATGGCTGGCGCGGCCGGAACGACGATGAAACGATAGAGCCTTGCCCAGAATCGTCCGGGCCGCGTACCCAAAAGGTGCGCGGCCTTTTTGTTTGCCGCCCTACCGGGCGACTTGTTCTCAGGAGTCGACATGTCCGTACCCGCCGCCTATCTCGGCATCATCCTCATCTGGTCCACCACCCCGCTGGCCATCCAGTGGAGCACGCAAGGCGCGGGCTTCGCCTTCGCCGTCTTCGCCCGCATGCTGGTCGGCGCCGCGCTCGCCGCGCTGTTGCTCGGCGTCTGGCGCATCGGCCTGCCGCTGCACGCCAAGGCCCGTCGCAGCTACCTGGCCGGCGGCCTGGGCACCTTCGGCGCCATGACGCTCACCTACTGGGGCGCGCGCCACGTCCATTCCGGGCTCATCTCGGTGCTATTCGGCCTGACGCCGCTGATGACCGGCGTGCTGGCCGCATTCTGGCTGCGCGAGCAGGCGCTGACGGCCCTGCGTGTCCTCGGCATGGTCCTCGGGGTCGCCGGGCTGGCCACCATCTTCGCCCATGGCGAAAGTGCCGGCGACGCGCAAGCCGGCGCCGGCCTCGCCGCGCTGGTGCTCGCTGTCTTCTTCTACTCGGTCAGCCTGGTCTGGCTCAAGCGCATCGACGACGACAGCCACGCGCTCGCCACCACCACTGGCACGCTGGCCGTCTCGCTGCCCTTGTTCGGCCTGGTCTGGTGGTTCACCGATGGCGGCGTGCCCGTCGACCTGCCTCCACGCACCGAAGCCGCCATCGCCTATCTCGGCATCTTCGGCTCCGTGCTCGGCTTCGCGCTCTACTACTACGTCATCCGCCACCTCGAAGCCGGCCGCGTCGCATTGATCACGCTGGTCACGCCGGTCCTCGCCCTGCTGCTCGGGCAAGTGCTGAACGGCGAGGAAATCGGCCCGCGCGTCTGGCTAGGCGCCGGCCTCATCACCGCCGGCCTCTTGCTGCACCAGTGGCCGTCACTGGTGGCGGCGGCGAAGCGAGGGAACTGATTCGTACCGCGGCGGCAAGAGTCAGCCGTCGCGGTACGGCTTCGAACGGCCAGAAGCGGTCATACGATATGCTTTAGCCCTCTGAATGCATCGAGAGCAAGTTGCTATGTATATCCCTGCCAGTTTTAGGGAAAGCCGGATTGAGCGGCTTCATGACCTGATTGGGAAGCACCCCCTTGGCCTTCTGGTCACGCATGGTGATAACGGCCTTGAAGCTTCACCCATTCCTTTTCTGTTTTATGCCAATGAAGGCGAGCACGGCATGCTTCGCGCGCACTTGGCAAAAGCGAATCCCCACTGGAAGTCGCTTGCGGAGAGTGTCGAGTGTCTTGTCGTATTCCAAGGTCCAGAGGGATATGTCACGCCGTCGTGGTACCCGAGCAAAGCAGAAGCCCACAAGGCAGTTCCGACATGGAACTACGCAACAGTACATGTCTGGGGTAACGCTTCCGTGACCGAGGATGCTGCATGGCTACGGCGTCAGTTGGACGACTTGACGATGCTTCATGAGAGATCGCGGCTTCAACCATGGTCTGTCAATGACGCTCCACCAGATTACATAGCCAACCAGATGAAGGCCATCATCGGCATTGAGATTCCTATCGGACGAATCGAGGGAAAGTGGAAGATGAGCCAGAACAAGGATGATGCAGATCGAGAGGGTGTTATCGCTGGCATGCGGTCAGATACAGATCCCCACCGAAATATTCGGGTTGCCGATATAGTCGAGAAAAATTAGGTCGGGTGTCCGCCTCGGGCACCGAGCAGACGCTACCCCTAACGAGGCGTACCGCCACGCCCGACTCTCATTCGATCAGTATCAGGTTCGACCGCGCCACAAAAACCGTGGCGATGACCGCGAAGATCAGAAAGCCGGCGGTGGCTACCACGGCCAGTCGTGCCGAGACTTGGGGTATCACTTCACGCAGGCTGGCGATATTCCGGAACGGTTGCACGGCGCCGGCGCCGATGCCGGCGGCGGTGGCGGCGAACAGGGGCACGTAGAGCCAGTAGCCCTGGTAGTCGTACTCGGGTTTGAGGATGCAGAACGGGCAGTGGTGGTGCGGGTGCTCGTAGATGTAGAGGGAAATGAAGGAGAGCACGCCCGCCAGGGCGGCGACCAGGGCCGCGCCGCTGGTCGCGGCGACCCAGTAGCCGCCGCGCCGCGTCTGGGCGTGGAAGACGGCCGTCGCGAAGGCAATGCCGAGCGTCGCATAGAAGCCGATCAACGCCGGCAGCGGCGGCAGCGCCGCCAGGTCGCCGGACAGCCCCTGGGTATCCTCCGAGAACATGCTGCCACAGCACGACGTGATGACGTTGGCCTTGAGGTTCAGGAAGTATTCCAGTTGCAGGCCGAACACGGCGACGACCGCCGGCAGCAGCAACAGCAGGGCGCCGTACTTGATGCGCACCAGCGGGTAGTCCGGGGCGCGGGTGTCGACGTGGTTGACGGCCAGCCAGGCGGCGGCGAGGAAGAACACCGCCATCTGGGCGATCAGCGCCGGGAAGCCGTAGGCATTGACGTTGAGCGTGCCGACCGCGCACATGGCGCCGACGAACATCACCGACATCTTGTCGGCGTTGAAGACGAACAGCAGCAGGGCGGCCAACTGGGTGGCCATGACGAATACCGTCAGGGTCGAGAACAGATAGGTGCGCCGCTCCAGTTGCAGTTGGCGCTCCGAGCCGCTGCCGATGTCCCAGTGGCGGATGACCTGGATGGCGAAGGGCGCGGCGGCCGCCAGCATGGCGACCGAGACGATCGACGCGAGCAGCAGCGCGATGATGGCTGGCTGAAATATCATGCCCGCCCCTCCCGGCCTCCCCTCGCGGGGAGGAGCCCGCTTCCTCGCCGCGCTCGCCAGTTGCGGGGTGCTTCGAAGCGGGCGCCGTGGCTAATCATGATGCTCGACCAGCAACCCGTCGCGCATATTGACCACCCGATGCACGGCGGCGGATTCGACGACCAGCGGGTCGTGGCTGGTCAGGATCACCGTCCGGCCCTCCTGGCCGAAGCTCTCCAGGATGGCCATGAATTCCTTGGCCAGCGCCGTGTCCAGATTGGCGGTCGGCTCGTCGGCGATCAGAACCTCCGGGTTGTTGATGAGCGCGCGGGCGATGGCGACCCGTTGCTGCTCGCCGCCCGACAGCCATTCGACTTTCGCATTGCCGCGATGGGCCAGCCGCAGGCGCGCGAGCAGGGCCTCGGCCCGCGTCTTCAATTCCGCGTGTGGCTGGCCGGTCGGGTAGGCCGGCAGCATGATGTTTTCCAGCGCGCTCATGCCCTTGATGAGGTTGAACTGCTGGAAGACGAAGCCGAAGGTTTGCCGGCGGATTTCGGTGAGGAAGCGTTCCGGCAGGCCGGAGATGTCCCGGCCGTGCAGGCTGACGCGGCCGCTGGTGGGGCGCGCCAGGCAGCCGATCAGCGTCAGCAGCGTGGTCTTGCCCGAGCCGCTTGGGCCGCGCAGGGCGGTGACGCGCTTCGCCTCGATGGTCAGGGTGATGCCGGACAGGGCCGAATACTCGTTGTGCTGGCCCTGGTTGAAGATCTTGTGGACATCGCGCAGTTCGATCATGCTCGCATCACCGCGTCCGGGTCGGTCACGGCGGCACGCCAGATGGGCACCAGCACCGCCGCCATGTAGGGAAAGACCGTGAAGAAGAACAGCGTCGCCACTTGCAGGCCGTCGATGGCCGGCACCAGTTCGAAGCGCGGATAGAGCACCGACCAGCCCTTCAGCACCGGCTCGAACAGCGGCGCGTTGAAACGGAACACCTGCAGGTAGGCGCCGACGAAGCCGAGCAGGAAGGCGGTGAGCGAGAGCAGGCCGCCCTCCCAGAGCTTCATCTTGATGACGTCGCCGGTTTCCCAGCCGACCGCCTTGAGGATGCCGATTTCGCGCTTTTCCTCCGCCGAGAGGCCGGAAGCCTTTTCCCAGGCCAGGATGGCGAAGGCGAGCAGGGCGGCCGAGAGCAGCGCCAGCATCAGCCCTTCGCGCCAGTCGAACATCGAGGCATAGGTGCGCAGTACTTCGTCGCGCAGGATGGGGCGTGAATCGGGCAGGACGTTGGCGAGCTTGCTCGCCACGTTGCGCACTTCCAGGGGATTGGCGACCGACAGGGCAATGTCGGTGTAGTGGCCTTCCGGGTAGGTGAAAAAGGCGCGGAAGTCCGCCTCGTTCATCAGCACCAGATCGGCGCTGACCAGTTCGGACGGGCGCGGCAACACCTTGGCGATGGTGTAGGAGAAGAGTTGGCCGTTGTACGAGCGGAATGAAATGCCGTTGTTTTCGGCCAGCCCGCGCTCGCGTTCGAGCGCCGGGCCGACGACGATGGTCCCCTTTTCGATGCCGCCGTCCGGCGGCACCATGAAGGTGTAGTTGGCCTTGACGACGGAATCGTAGTAGTAGCCCCACAGCCGGCCCTGCTTGTTCTGAACGCCGCGAATGCGGCCGATCGTGTCCAGATAGCCAGGGGGTATCAGGTCGTGCCGGCCAGCGACCAGCCGCTGGAGAATGATCTCCGGCGACTCCTTGAGGACCAGCGCGGCTTCGTGGCGCAGGGCGTGCGAGAACAGCATCACCGAGGCGAGCACGAATACCAGCAGGGTGAACACCGCCAGCAGGCCGAGGTTCTTCGCCTTGCGCCTGGCCAGCGAGGCCAGGGTGAAATCAATCAGGTGACGCTGTCGCTCTAACCAGAATTTCATGTCGGGGGGGTGTGATCAGCGAGCCGCTGGGAAAATGCTCCAGGGCCAGCGGGTGGTCCTGAAAGGCCGAATGCAGGTCGGCCTGAGAAGGGTGGCGAGTGTAGCGGGCCTCGGTGAACAAGGCGAGATCGGTGAGGCCAAGGCGCGCCGCCAGGGCGCTCATTTCGCCGACATCGGCGGCGCGCTGCCGGCTCAGCCAGGCGGCGTCGAGAAGAACGCCGCCGAACGCCAAGGCCAGCAGGCCAAGGGCGGTGAAAACGACAGTGGAAGGGCGGGGGTTCATGGCGGCAACGGTGGACTTGCCGCCCCGAAGGCGCTCAGGGTCGCGGCGAAGCGAGACTCTACACGGGATTTCTAGACCCGATTGGCGGCCCGCATCAAGGCGCCGCGCAGGGCGATGGTCAGGCTGGAGCCGAGGCCGACCCGCTGGGCGACCGCCGGCAACAGGATCAGCGAGGCCAGGGCGAACCCGGCACCGAGCAGCAGCGCGGGCAATTCCGACGTCGCCGACGAACCAGACGCTTGCGACGCTTGCGGCGCTTGGCCGTTGCTGTGTTCCCTGGCTTGCGTGGTGCTCATGGCGAACTCCCGGCGACTTGTTGACACGGATGTTACCGATTTGCGCGCGGTGGGGAGGGCGACAAATTGTCGCACCCACGGCGGCCGCCAATCGAAGAGAATTCACCCCCTCGCCAACCACGTCGCTTCATGAGCGATACCCAGGCCAACCGTTGACCGCCATGCTGTTCCCCGATCCCTTCGTCCGCCCCGACCCGCCGGGCCAGCGCGCCCTCCGGTTCGCGCTGGTCCTGGGCGGGCACCTCGCGCTGTTGTGGGGTGCGCTGGAGCTGGCCACCCGTCCGGAGGTGCGCCAGGCCGCGCAAGAGGTTCTGGTCCGTCTGATCGATATGCCACCGCCGCAACCGGAGCTGAAGCAGCCCGAGCCCCCGCGGCCCAAGCCGACGCCCGCGCGACAGCCCCCGCCGATGGCGCCGCCGCCCATCATGACCGCCGCCGCCGAGGCGCCGGCACCGGTGGCCAGCTTCGCCGTGGCGCCGCAGCCGCCCGCCCCGCCGACGCTGCCGCCGATCGATGCCGCGCCCGCGCCCGCTCCGCCGGCACCGGCCGCACCGCCGGCCGTGACCGCCGCCCGTTTCGATGCCGACTACCTTTCCAACCCGAAACCTGTGTACCCGGTCGCTTCGCGGCGCCTGGGCGAGGAAGGCAAGGTCGTGCTGCGCGTCCATGTCAGCGCCGAGGGCACGGCGCGGGCCGTCGAGGTCAAGCATTCCTGCGGCTTTTCGCGTCTCGACGAGGCGGCCAAGGCCGCGGTCGAGCAGTGGCGCTTCGTCCCCGCCCGACGGGGCGCCGACGCCATCGATTCCTGGGTTTCCGTGCCCATCGTCTTTTCCCTGCAATCCGCATAGGAGCTGTCATGCAATCTCAACTGGGCCTCGCCCATTTCTGGTCCCAGGGCGACCTCGTCACCCATGCGGTGGCCATCCTGTTGCTGTTGCTGTCCGTGTCCTCGTGGATGGTGATTTTCGGCCGGGGCGCCTGGCAGTGGAAGACCAGCCGCAGCTACGAGTCGGCGATGCATGCCTTCTGGTCGGCGGAATCGCTGGCGCAGGGCGTCGAGGCGCTCAAGGCGGCCGACAAGAGCGGCATGTTTGCCCAACTGGCCATCGTCGGCGCCCAGGCCCAGTCGGCCCTGGAGCAAAACGGCGCGCGCGGCATCGGCGCCGGTGTCGATCGCAGCGAGTTTCTCACGCGTGCGCTGCGCAACCAGATCGTGCGCACCCAGGCGGGCATCGAGCAGGGCCTGACCTTCCTGGCCTCGGTGGGGTCGACCTCGCCCTTCATCGGTCTGTTCGGCACCGTGTGGGGTATCTACCATGCGCTGGTGGGACTGTCCGGCGCGACGCAGGTGGTGCTCGACAAAGTGGCCGGCCCGGTGGGCGAGGCGCTGATCATGACCGCCGCCGGCCTGTTCGTCGCCATTCCCGCCGTGCTCGCCTACAACGCGCTCACCCGCGGTAATCGCATCGTCCTCGTCCAGCTCGACGGCTTTGCCCACGACCTCCACGCCTTCCTGACCACCGGGGCGAAGAGCCACAGCGGCATCCAGTTGGCGCGCGTCGCCTGAGGAGCCGGCCATGGCCTTCGGCTCCTTCAACGAAAACGGCGGCCTCCAGCCGATGGCGGAAATCAACACCACGCCGCTGGTGGATGTGATGCTGGTGCTGCTGGTCATCTTCATCATCACCGCGCCGCTGTTCCACCAGGCCGTGCCGATCGACCTGCCGAAGGTCGATGCCACCAAGCTGGACGAGAAGCCCCACGTCATACAGTTGGCCATCGATGGCGAAGGCGGTCTGTTCTGGAACGGCGAAGCGCTCCACCGCGATGCCCTGGCCCCGCGCTTCGAGGCGGTCCGCCAGGACAACCCGGAACTCCACCTGCGCGCCGACCGCAACACTCGCTACGAAAAGGTCGCCGAAGTAATGGCGGCGGCGCAGCGCGCCGGTATCGTCAAGATCGCGTTCGTCACGGAGCCGGCACAACGCTGATTCCCCGATGCGACACGTTGCCGCATGCGACCGCGTGTCGCAGGGTAAGCGCCCGGTCGCCACCTAGAATCATTCGCCGCGCGCTCTGCCATCCGGGTGGGCGCGATCATCGGGGAGGTTTCGAGTTGAAAGCAATGCGTCCGGCCATCGTGCCCTTGACCTTGAGTGCGCTGTCCGTGTGGCCGGCGGCCGTTCTATCGCAGGATGCCAGCCTGGGCACGGTCAGTGTCTATGGTGAACGCCCGGCGGCGTTCCGCAACATCACCACCTCTACAGAGGCCGCGACCAGTGAGCTGATCGAGAGCACCAACGTCATCAATACCGAGGACGCGGTCAAGTATCTCCCCAGCGTCCAGATCCGCAAGCGCTACATCGGCGACCGCAACGCCATCGTCGCCTCGCGCAACGCCGGCACGCTCGACAGTGCGCGCTCGCTGGTCTATGCCGACAACGTGCTGGTGTCGAACCTGCTTGGCAATTCCTATGCCTTCGCGCCGCGCTGGTGGTTCATCATGCCGCAGGAGATCGAGCGGGTTGATGTCAGCTACGGGGCACATTCGGCGGCCTACGCCGGGAACGCTGTCGGTGTCGTCATGGTCATGAAATCGCGCCTACCGGAGAAGTTCGAGGCGCATGCCGACGCGCAGGTGTTCCGCCAGGATTTCAGCCTGTACGGCACCGACGACTCCTACGAGGGTTCGCGCGTGGGTGCCTTCGTCGGCAGCCGTTACGGCGACTTGCGCTGGACGTTCGGCTTCAACCATTTCGAGAACACCGGCCATCCGCAGTCCTTCGCCACCGCGTCCCGATCGACGACGGCCGCCGGTGGTGGCGACACGGTGGTGAACGGCTACCGGTGGGACAAGGATCCGAAGAACAACGACCGTGTCGTGTTGGGCGCCACCAGCATCGACCGCACCAAGCAGGACAACGCCAAAATCAAGCTGGCCTACGACTTCTCGCCGTCATCGCGGCTGACCTACACGCTTGGTCACTGGCGCAATGATTCCGACGTCGGCGCCGAAAGCTACTTGCGCGATGCCGCCGGCAACCCGGTCTACAGCGGCAACGTCAGCATCGGCGGTTACCGGTATGCGCTGTCCGCAACGGCCCTTCAGCCGAACCTCCGCAACGAGGAGCACTGGATGAATAGCCTGACCTGGCGCTTCGATCCAAAGCAGGCGGGCCCATGGTCCGATTGGGCGTTCGAGGCGGCGCTGACCGACTACGACATCGACAAGGACACCACGCTCAAGCCGACCGTGGCGCTGCCGATGGCGTCGGGTGGCGGCGCCGGCCAGGTCCAGCGCCAGGACGGAACCGGCTGGCGTACCGCCGACCTGCGGGTAGACTGGCGGCCGGATGCTGGCCGTCGCGGTCACGAGGCGGCGTTCGGCTATCACTTCGACCGCCACGTGCTGAGTGACCTCACCTATGGCACCACGAGCTGGCTGGCCGGCAACGTCGGGGCACTATCGTCCGGTGCGACGGGCAAGACGCAGACCCAGGCGCTCTACATCCAGGATGCGATCCGACTGGGTGCCGATTGGAAGCTGACCGCCGGCGCCCGCCACGAACAGTGGCGAGCCTACGACGGCACCAAGGCGAGCAGTACGACCACCCTGCCGTATGCCGAACGCAACGAATCGTTCATTTCGCCCAAGCTTTCCCTGTCCTGGGCGGCGACCGACGACTGGCTGTTGCGCGGCTCGCTGTCGCGGGCCGTTCGCTTCCCGACGGTGACGGAGCTGTTCCAGGGCTCGATTTCCGGCACCTCGATCGTGAACAACGATCCCAACCTCAAGCCGGAGAAGATTCTGGCGGGGGAACTGGCGGCGGAGCGCGAACTCGCCGCAGGCAATCTGCGGGTGTCTCTGTTCCAGGACAACCTTTCCGATGCCCTGACGCGCCAGACCAACACGACCGTCTTCCCGACCGTCACCAGCGTGCAGAACGTCGACAAGGTGCGGGTACGCGGTGTCGAGGCCACGCTGCATCGTCGCGACGCCGTCGTACGCGGACTGGACCTCACCGGCAGTATCACCTATGCCGATTCCGAGATCCTGGCCAACGAGAAGAACCCGGCGAGCGTCGGCAAACACATGCTGCGCATCCCCGACTGGCGGGCGACGCTGGCCGCCACCTGGCACGCGAGCGAGAGGGTCGACCTGACGGTGGCCGGGCGCTATTCCGGACGGCAGTACAACGAGCTCGACAACAGCGATACCCACGACGACACCTACGGCGGCGTCAGCCGCTTCTTCGTGGTCGATGCCAAGCTCAACTTCCGTCTCGACAAGCAGCTTTCGCTGGCGGTCGGTGTCGACAACGTGACCAGCGAGCGGTATTACGCCTACCATCCCTACACGCAGCGCACTTGGGTCGCGCAACTGAAGTACGCGCTGCGATGACCGGCGTCCGACTCGCGATCTGCCTGGGCGTGTTGGTGGCCGGAGCCGCCCAGGCGCAGGGCATGGCGAAGATGGCCATGCCGAGAGTCGAACTCGGCAGCTCGGCCGCGTTCGCCGCCGATGGCATGCTGCTTGCGGTGACCAAACAGGGCGAGCACGTCATGCTTTACCGCAGTGGCGACCAGGGACGAAGCTGGGGTGCGCCCCTCGCGGTCAATGCGGTGCCGGAACCGATTTCGGCCGATGGCGAGAACCGTCCGAAGATCGCCGTCGCGCCGGACGGCTCGGTGCTGGTGTCCTGGACCCACCCCCTCGGCAAGCCGTTCAGCGGCGAGATCAGACTGGCGCGTTCCGGCGACGGCGGTGCCATGTTCGCGCCGCCGATCACGGCGCACCGCGATCGACAGGAGATCACCCATCGTTTCGAGGCGATGACCATGGACCGCGATGGTCGCGTCTATCTGGCCTGGATCGACAAGCGGGACCTCGAGTCGGCGAAGGCGGCGAAGAAGCCCTATCGTGGCGCGGCCATCTACGCGACGGTGTCGGACGACGGTGGCCGAAGCTTCAGGCCGGAGGTCAAGGTCGCCGATCATTCCTGCGAGTGCTGCCGCATCGCGACGGCCATCGACCCCGACGGCGCGCCGCTGATCCTTTGGCGGCATGTCTATGAGCCCAACGAGCGCGATCACGCGCTGGCCAAGCTCAACCCGGATGGGACGCCGTCGAGCGTCGAGCGGGCGACCTTCGACCGCTGGAAGGTGGACGGTTGCCCCCACCACGGGCCGTCGCTGGCCGTGGCGCCGGATGGGACGCGGCACGCCGTCTGGTTTAACCAGAAGGATGGTGAGGGTCGCGTCTTTTACGGTCGCCTGGTGGCCGGCGGTGTCGAGGGACAACGCTTTGTCGGCGGCGAGAGAGCGGCTCATGCCGACCTTGTCGTTGCCGACCGGCGCGTGGCGATCGTCTGGAAGGAATTCGACGGCGAGCGGACGCAATTGCGGGCCGAGGTTTCCGGCGATGGTGGTTACAGCTTCAAGCAGTTGACGCTGGGCGCGGCCGACGGTGCCTCCGACCATCCGCGCGCCATTCAGCGTGGTGGCGACCTGTTCGCCTATTGGCGTACCGAGCGCGAAGGCATGCGTCTGTTCGCGCTGCAATGAAGCGTCTGTTCGCGCTGCAATGAAGCGTCTGGGCCTTCTCTGCGCACTCGCACTCGTCTGGGCCGCCGCCGTTGCCGGCGAGCCGTTCCTCGCCATCGACCGGCAGGCCGCGCGCGCGCTGGTGGAGGCGAAATCCCATTCGAGTCCCACCATCCTCGCCCTGTGGTCCTCCGACTGTCCTCATTGCAAAGGCAACCTCAAGCTGTTCGCCGACATGGTGGCGGCCGATGCCCAAGTGCGGCTGATTACCGTCGCCGTGGAACCGCTGTCGGATGATCTGGCGGTCCCGTTGGATCGTCTGGGCGTTCCCGGCAAGCGGTTTGCCTATGGTTCGGAGAGTCCGGAATCGCTTGCTCATGCGCTTGATCCCAAGTGGCGCGGCGAATTGCCGCGCACGATTTTCTTCGACGGACGCGGCGGTCGGACGGCCTTGTCGGGTGTCGTCGATGAGGCGGCCGCGCGCCGCGCCCTTGGATTGTGAGCGTATCCCCTGCGACATCATGTCGCAGGGGACTGGCCGATTGCTTGCCTAGAATTCGCGGCAGCCTTCTTAACCCCTTCTCTCATTCCTCGTTCCGATCATGAAAACCACTCGCCTGCCCCTCGCCCTGGCCATCGCGGCCTTGCCCCTGGCTCTGCACGCCCAGGAAAAGAGCCTTTCCGAAGTCGTTGTCACCGCGCCGCAGATGCGCGATCCGCTGGTGATCGTCAATGATCCCAAGGCGCCGCAGGTGCCGGTGCCGGCCAACGACGGCGCCAGCTTCCTGAAGAACATCCCGGGCTTCAATGTCATTCGCAAGGCTGGCACCGACGGCGACCCCGTGTTGCGCGGCCTGGCCGGTTCGCGGCTGAACGTGCTGCTCGATGGCGCCGAGTTCCACGGTGGCTGCGGCATGCGCATGGACCCGCCGACCGCCTATGTCTTCCCCGAGACCTTCGACCGGGTGACGGTGGTCAAGGGCCCGCAGACGGTACGCTACGGCAACGGCAATCTGGCCGGCGTGGTCTTGTTCGAGCGCGACCCAAAGCCCTTCACGGAGAACGGCGTGCGCGCCGGCGGCAGCCTGATGGCCGGTTCCTGGGGGCGGGTCGATCTGGTCGGCGACGGTACTTTCGGCACGCCCAACTTCTACCTGCGCGGCACGGGCAGCTATTCCGACTCGGACGACTACGAGGACGGCGACGGCAAGCGTGTCCATTCCTTCTTCACCCGCAAGAGCGTGAATGTGGCGGGCGGCTGGACGCCCGACCAGAACACCCGTCTGGAACTGTCGGCGGTGCGCAGCGAGGCCAAGGCGGCCTACGCCGACCGCACCATGGACGGTGTGCTGTTCGACCGCGACGGCTACGGCGTCAAGTTCGAGAAGAAGCGCATTTCCGACGTGCTGCGCAAGGTCGAGGCGCAGTACAACTACAACTACATCGATCACGTGATGGACAACTACTCGCTGCGGCCGCGCAACGGCAACTTCATGTGGAACAGCCCGGATCGCGAAACCCACGGCCTGCGCGCCAGCGCGGATCTGGGGCTTGGTCAGGCCGCGGTGCTGACGGTGGGCGTCGATCGGCAGGAAAACTCCCATACCCTGCGCACGCACAATGGCGCCACGCTGGTCAGCGTGGACGCCAAGCCGCGCATCAAGGACCTGGAGGCGACGACCACCGGCCTGTTCGGCGAACTCACCTACGCTCTGGGCGACAAGCAGCGCCTGATCGGCGGCCTGCGCCACGACAAGTACGCGGCGGATCGCTACAACACGACGACGAGCGCCGCCATGGGCAGTACCGACGAGAACCTGAACGGCGGCTTTGTGCGCTACGAGTTCGATTTCACGCCCTCGGCGACCGCCTACGTCGGCCTGGGCCGTGCCCAGCGGGGTATGGACCACTGGGAGGCGACCACCTACAACGGTTTGACGGCGACCAGCAAGCTCAGTCCCGAGACGAATACCCAGCTCGACGCCGGCCTGATCTGGAATGGCGCCAACCTGACCGGCTCGGTCTCGGGCTACTACTCGAAGATGAGCGACTACGTGCTGACCTATTCGAGCATGGCACAAGGCGCTTGCCCCGCTGGCACCAGGAACATGATGTCCGGCGTCTGGAACTGCAGCTTCAATATCGACGCGGCCCGCTACGGCATGGAGGCCGATGTGGCCTGGCGCTTTGCCAGCGATTGGACGATGCGCGGCAGCTATGCCTATGTGCATGCCGACAACGACACGATGAACGTGCCCCTGGCGCAGACGCCGCCGCACGAGGTCAAGCTGGGCGTCGACTACAAGACCGGACCCTGGACGGTCGGCAGCCTGGTCCGTGTGGTCGGCAAGCAGGATCGCGTCCATGTCAGCTACGGCAACATCGTCGGCCAGGACCTCGGCGCGACCGGCGGCTTCGCCACCGTGGCTTTGAACGGCTCCTATCGCCTCAACAAGATGGCTCTGCTGTCGGCGGGCATCGACAACCTGTTCGATCGCACCTATGCCGAGCACATCAGCCGCTCCGGAGCGACCGTTGCCGGCTACAGCCCGGCCACGGCGCGGGTTAACGAACCCGGTCGCTTCTTCTGGGTGAAAGCCAGCCTCTCGTTCAACTGAGCCTCCGCCGCACCGGTCAGCATCGATCAGTATTTCTGCTTTGTGCCCCGCCTCGGCGGGGCATTTTTCTTGGGGTCTCCGGAATTGACTGTTGAAAGTCCGTTCCGGGCACAGACGCCGCTTTGTTCCGTAAGCCGGATTCACTGTGGAATCAATGCGTCGAATTCGCCCGCGAACGGCCAATTCCGGCCAGTCGTGCCTGCAATTCGTTCTTGTCGTGCGGGAAGCAATTGTTCCCCTCGCTGAGCATAGGGTTGGCTCTCAACCAACCAGTATTGCTGTCGATATCCATATGGATATAATCCCGCAATGGGCAAGCAAGTGGTCAAACCTCTGGAATGGGTTGCGTCGTCGAAGAAAGATCTGTTGGCCATGCCCGACACCGTTATTGATGTCGTGGGCTACGCCCTCCATCTGGCACAGCAAGGCCTCAAACACAATCAAGTAAAGGTGCTCAAGGGATTTGGCTCTGCCGGAGTGCTGGAGGTTATTGAAGACGACGATGGCAACGCGTACCGGGCGATCTATACGGTTCGCTTCGGAAATGCCGTATATGTGCTGCACTGTTTCCAGAAGAAATCCCACAAGGGCATCTCGACGCCGAAGCACGAGATGGATATCGTCGAGGCGCGATTGAAGTTGGCCAGGCAACATGCGGAAGGAGTGGTGATATGACGCAAATCGAACAAGGCAGTGCCAATGTCTATGCGGACCTGGGGATCGCGGACGCGGAAGAGATGCTGGTCAAGGCGCAACTTGCCACCAAGATTGGCGAAATCATCAAGCGGCGTAAACTGACCCAAACCCACGCGGCGGAACTGCTCGGCATTCCTCAGCCAAAGCTCTCAAATATGTTGCGAGGTCAATTTCGCGGTATATCCGAGACCAAAATGATTGAGTGTCTGACCCGACTGGGACGAAACGTCGAGATCGTCGTCAGGACCGCTTCGCGGTCCAAGGCTGCCGGGCGCGTTTCAGTGGTGTTCGCCTGATGCTGGCGTAGCTCAATCGGTTTGCAGATGCTGGCGCAGGGACAGGCTGGCGCCTAGCCAGCCGAGCGCCGCGGCCGCGCACAGCAGGGCGGCCGAATCGATCGCGGACAAGGGGCGGAGGCTGAAATCGAGGCTGTAGAGTTGCGCCAGCTCGCCGATCGGCGCCTTCAGCCAGAGCGTCGCGCCGCCGACGACCAGCCAGGCGACCATGCCGCCGAGCAGACCGAGCAGCAGGCCGAAGTAGTGGAAGGGACGCCGGATGAAGGCGTCGGTGGCGCCGAGCAGTCGCGACAGTTCGACCTCGCTGCGGCTGGTCAAGACCTGGAGCCGGATGGTGTTGAAGGTGATTGCGACCAGGCCGACGCCGAGCAGCAGCGCCAGCAGCACCACGCCGGTACGACCGATCTTCAGCAATGCGTCCAGGCGCCGCACCCAGTCCGAGTCGAGTTGCACATGCGCCACCTTGGGCAGCCCGCGGAATTCCGTGGCCAGCCGCTCCGCGACATCGGGCCGGTCGTCGGCCGGCAGCACGGCGAAGGCGTCGGGGAACGGATTCTTCGGCAGCGCTTCGATGACGTCGCCCAGGCCTTCGCTGGCCTTCATGCGCGTCAGGGTTTCCTCCCGCGCGATGAAGCGGACCGACTTCACGCCGGGATTGTTCCTCAGCCGGGCTTCGACTTCCTGACTGACCCGCTTGTCGGCGCCGACGTCGAGGAACAGCGATATTTGCGGGGTTGGCGCGGCGGCGCGGGCCACCTGCAACGCGTTGGTCAGCAGCATCTGACCGCCGGCGGGCAAGGCCAGCGCGATGCCGATCGCCAGCAAGGACAGCAATGTGTTCACGGGCGAGGCGGCCAGGCGGCGCAGCGCCAGCTGGAAGGCTTGCCAGTGCTGCGAGAGCCAGACGTTCATGACACGAGGTGTCCGTGGTCGAGGACGAGCCGCCGCGTACCGGGGAAGAGGCTGTCGTCGTAGGTTGCGATGAAGACGGTGACGCCGACGTCACGGAATTCTAGGAAGATGCGCGCCACGTCCTGCGCGGTCGCCTGGTCCAGGTGGGCCGTCGGCTCGTCGGCCAGCAGCAGGTTGGGGCGGCTGACGACGGCGCGGGCGATGGCCAGCCGCTGCTGCTCGCCGCCGGAAAGCATGATCGGCATGGCCTTATCGCGCGCTAGCAAGCCGACCTTGTCGAGCGCCGCCTGCACGCGTCGTCTGGCTTCGGCGGGCGGGAAGCCGGTGATCGACAGCGGCAGCATGACGTTCTCGAAGACGTTGCGATCGAACAGCAGCTTCTGGTCCTGAAACACCAGACCGAGATTGCGTCGCAGGTAGGGAATCGCGCTGAGTTTGAGGCTGCCGACATTCTGGCCATTGACCAGTACGGAGCCGCCGGTCGGCCGCTCCACCGCGGCGATCAGCTTCAACAGCGTGGACTTGCCGGCGCCCGAATGGCCGGCGACGGTGACCAGTTCTCCGGCGGCGACTTCGAAGCTGACGTTGGCGAGCGCGTCGATGCCCGGCGGGTAGCGCTTGGCGACGCGGTCAAAACGAATCACGGTCAGGCCGTGCGATCGAACAAGGCGTCGACGAACTCGTCGACCCGGAAGGGCTGGAGATCGTCGATGCCTTCGCCGACGCCGATGTAGCGGATCGGCTTGGGACACTGGCGGGCAATGGCGGCCAGCACGCCGCCCTTGGCGGTGCCGTCCAGCTTGGTGAGGATCAGGCCGGTGACTGCGGTGGCCTTGTCGAAGGCCTTGACCTGTTGAATCGCGTTTTGGCCGATGTTGGCGTCCAGCACCAGAATGACCTCGTGCGGCCCGGTGGGGTCGGCCTTTTGAATCACGCGGCGCACCTTGGCGATCTCTTCCATCAGGTTGAGCTGGGTGGGCAGGCGGCCGGCGGTGTCGGCCAGTACCACGTCGATGCCGCGCGCCTGGGCGGCGGCGATGGCGTCAAACACCACGGCGGCGGGGTCGCCCGATTCCTGGGCCACCACGGTGACGTCGTTGCGCCGGCCCCATTCGGCCAACTGCTCGCGGGCGGCGGCGCGGAAGGTGTCGCCGGCGGCCAGCAGCACCGACTTGCCCTGCTTCTGGAAATGCTTGGCCAGCTTGCCGATGGACGTCGTCTTGCCGGCGCCGTTGACGCCGGCGATCATGATGACGAACGGACGATGCGTCGTCACATCGAGCGGCCGCTCAAGCGGCGCGAGCAGCTCGGTCAGCAGTTCGATCAGGGCCTGGCGCAGTTGCTGGGGGGTTTCCAGCCGGTCGCGCTTGACGCGCGAGCGCAACTCGTCGAGCAGCCACTGGGTGGCGTCGATGCCGCAATCGGCCATCAGCAGCGTCGATTCCAGCTCCTCGAGGAGTTCGTCGTCGATCCTGCCGCGCGAGAAGAGTTCGCCGACGGGCGTGTTGAGGGTGGCGCGAGTCTTGGCCAGACCCGCCTTGAGGCGCTCGGTCCAGGAGGCTTTCTTCTCCTCGGCGGGAGTGCTCTCCTCTTTCTTCTTCAGGAAACTAAGCATGGGGATCAGTGTCGTAGGCGGAGCCGGGTTATCATTCCCGGATGGCAAAAACCATTTTAACAGAAGCCCTTACACTGAAATGAGCAAAATCTCGAGAGGCAAGACGGTCGGACGCGGTCTTTGTTTCGCGGCGCTTCTGAGCATCGGCTCGGTGGCCTTGCCGGCCGGGGCGAATCCGTTTGAAAAGCAGCTCGCCAATGGCATGCGCGTGATCGTCAAGGAAGATCGCCGGGCGCCCACCGCGGTGCACATGGTCTGGTACCGGACCGGGGCGATGGACGAGAAGGACGGTGACTCCGGTGTAGCCCATGTGCTCGAGCACATGATGTTCAAGGGCACCAAGCAGGTGAAGGCGGGCGAGTTCAACAAGATCGTCGCCGAGGCCGGCGGCCGCGACAACGCCTTTACCAGTCTCGACTACACGGCCTATTTCCAGATCGTGCCCAGGACCGCCCTGCCGAAGATGATGGCGCTGGAAGCCGACCGCATGGCCAACCTGAGGATGACCGCGGAGGAATTCGCTTCCGAGCTCAAGGTGGTGATGGAAGAGCGGCGCACGCGCACCGACGATAACCCGCAGGCCCTGGTGCACGAGGCGCTCTACGCCGCCGCCTTTCAGGCGCACCCTTACCGCCGGCCGATCATCGGCTGGATGGACGATCTGGAACACATGAGCGCGCGGGACGCGCGGGACTGGTACCGGCGCTGGTACACGCCCAACAATGCCTACTTGCTGGTGGTCGGCGACGTCGATCATCGACAGGTTTTCCGTGACGCCGAAAAGACCTACGGCCGTGTCAAGCCGCGGGCACTGCCGCTGCGCAAGCCGCAGAACGAGCCGGAGCAGACCGGCATCAAGCGTGTGACCGTGAAGGCGCCGGCCAAGCTCCCCTATCTTTCCATGGCCTGGAAGGTCCCCCGGTTGAAGGACGTCGACAAGGACCGCGAGCCCTACGCCCTGGAGGTCCTCGCCGGTGTGCTGGATGGCAACGATGCGGCACGCCTGTCGAAAAACCTGGTGCGCGGCCTGAAGGTGGCGCAGTCGGCGGGCGCCGGCTACGATGGCACGGTCCGTGGCGAATCGCTGTTTGTGCTCGATGGCCAGCCCGCCGAAGGTCGCGGCATCGCGGAGCTGGAAGCCGCGCTGCGCGACCAGTTGCGGCGCATCCAGACCGAAGGCGTAACAACCGAGGAACTCGCGCGCATCAAGACCCAGATCGTCGCCAACCAGGTCTACAAGCGCGATTCGATGATGGCGCAGGCAATGGAGATCGGGCGCTTCGAGGCCAGCGGTTTCAACTGGCGCGACTACGACAAGCTGCTGGAGAAGCTCCGTTCGGTGACGGCCGACGAGGTCCAGGCGGTGGCGAAGAAGTACTTTGGCGACGACACCTTGACGGTCGCCGTGCTGGATCCGCTGCCGGTCGATCAGGCGAAGCCGAAGAAGTCCGCCGCCGCTCAGCACCGCTGAGGAACCCTTTGGGAAAGTACACATGACCAGAATCCTGTTTGCCGCCTTTGCCCTGGCCTGCTCGTTTGCCGCCGAGGCCGGCGTCAAGATCGAACACTGGGTGGCGCCTTCCGGCGCCCGGGTGTATTTCGTCGAGACCCATGTGCTGCCGATTCTCGACGTGGAAGTCGATTTTTCCGCCGGTACCATCTTCGATCCCGAGGGCAAGTCCGGCGTCGCCCAACTGACGCATCGCCTGCTCGATGGCGGCGCCGGCGATCTGGACGAGGAGGCCATTGCCGGCCGGCTGGTCGACATCGGGGCGCAGATCGACGGTTCGGCGGAGAACGATCGCACCGGCGTGACCATGCGCACTCTGTCCTATGCCGCCGAGAAACAGGCCGCGCTCGACGTATTGCGCCTGGTGCTGGCCAAGCCCACGTTTCCCGAGACCGTGCTGGCGCGCGAGAAGGCCCGCACCATCTCCGCCATTCAGGAGGCGGATACCAAGCCCGACAGTATCGCCGCCAAGCGCTTCGTCGCGGCCATCTACCCCGGACACCCTTACGGCGTGAGCGCCACCGAGGCAAGTGTCGGAAGAATCACCCGCGACGACCTGGTGGCCTTCCACAAGGACCACTACGGCGCCAGGCGCGCGGTGGTTTCCATCATCGGCGATGTCACCCGCGCGGAAGCCGAGCGCATCGCCCAGTCGCTGACCGAGAGCCTGCCCGCCGGCGAGCCGGAAGCGCCGCTGCCCGCCGTCAAGCAGCCTACGGGTGCGATCGTCAAAGTCGCGCATCCGGCTACCCAGAGCCACATTCACGTCGGTTTGCCCGCCGTGCGGCGCGGCGATCCCGACTACTACGCGCTGCTGGTGGGCAACTATAGCCTGGGCGGCGGCGGCTTCGTTTCCCGGCTGATGAAAGAGGTGCGCGAGAAACGGGGCTATGCCTACAGCGTCTATTCCTACTTCGCGCCGCGCAAGCTGGAAGGCCCCTTCGAGATTGGCCTGCAGACCAAGCGCGAGCAGGCCGGCGAAGCGCTCAAGGTGGCCAACGAAGTACTGTCCGGGTTCATGAAGAGCGGGCCGACAGAGGTCGAGGTGGCGGCGGCGAAGAAGAACCTGATCGACGGCATGGCCCTGCGCATCGACAGCAACGCCAAGTTGCTTGGCTATCTCTCGACGATCGGCTTCTATGGTTTGCCATTGACCTATATCGATGACTTTCCGGTCAAGATCGGGGCGGTGACGGCCAAGGCCGTGCGCGAGGCCTTTGCGCGGCACGTCAAGCCGGAGAGCCTGATGACGGTGATTGTTGCCGCCGACTGATGTCCCGTATTCGTATCACCGGCGGCGAGTGGCGCAGCCGCCTGATCCAGGTGATCGACGGACCTGGATTGCGCCCGACCCCGGACCGGGTTCGCGAGACGCTGTTCAACTGGCTGGGCCAGGACTTGACCGGTCTCGCCTGCCTCGATCTGTTCGCCGGCAGTGGTGTGCTTGGTTTCGAGGCGGCTTCCCGGGGAGCCGCGAGCGTTGTTCTGGTTGAGCGGGATCAACGCGCTTTTGCCACCCTGAGGCAGAATGCCGCTACGCTGGCGGATGCGCGGTTGCAGGTGCTGCGCGCGGATGCGCTAGAATTCGCGGCCGCCGCTGGCCGGCAGGGACGGCGATTCGATCTGGTGTTTCTCGATCCGCCCTATCGGCAGGCCTGGCTGGATCGCCTGTGGTCGGTGCTGCCGGCCATGCTGGATCGGGGGGCGCGGCTGTATGTCGAGGCGGAAGCGGCGATCGTGCCGCCGGCGCCCTGGCGGGCGGTTCGCCAGGGATGCGCGGGTCAGGTCTTCTATCACTTGCTGGAACACGAATGAGCTACCGAGTCGCTGTTTATCCGGGTACCTTCGATCCGCTGACCCGCGGTCACGAGGACTTGGTGCGTCGTGCCTGCAAGCTGTTCGACCATGTGGTGGTCGGGATTGCCGAAAGCCGTTCGAAGCGCCCCTTCTTTTCCCTGGACGAGCGCGTGACGATGGCCCGGGATGTGCTGGCGGTGTTCCCCAACGCCGAGGTCAAGGGCTTCGATGGACTGCTCATGAGTTTTCTTCGCGAGCAGGGGGCCGCTGTTATCATCCGCGGCCTGCGCGCGGTTTCCGACTTCGAGTACGAGTTCCAGATGGCGGGGATGAATCGCAATCTCTATCCCGATGTGGAAACGGTCTTCCTGACGCCCGGCGACCAGTACATGTTTGTTTCCGCCACCATGGTGAGGGAAATCGCGACGCTCGGTGGAGATGTGTCAAAGTTCGTCCAGCCACAGGTGGGGGCCCGGTTGGCGGAGAGGTTCAATTCACGTTCTTGAGAAAGGTAAGCGACCATGGCCCTGATTATTACTGACGAGTGCATCAACTGCGACGTGTGCGAGCCGGAATGCCCGAACAACGCCATTACGCAGGGTGACGAGATCTACATCATCGATCCGGACAAATGCACCGAGTGCGTCGGCCACTTTGATACGCCGCAGTGCCGTGAGGTGTGCCCGGTGGACTGCATTCCTGGCGATCCGAACCATGTGGAAAGCCAGGATCAGTTGATGGCGAAATTCCTCAAGCTGACCGGCAAGTAATCGCCTCTACGCCGCCGCCCGCGGCGGCTGCAAGGCGGCCAGCAGACCGACTTCCAGTTCCTTGAGGTCCGCTATTTGGGTGTCGAGGACCGCTGTGGCGTCCTCCACCTCGTCGATGCGGTCCTCGAGACCTTCGGCGGCTTCATGAATGCGCCGTACGCTTTCCAGCCGATGCTTCATCTGCCGTTGCACTTCGCGTACCTGGTTTTCCAGCGGCGACATCTGCGCGCGTAGCCAGTAGTCGGCATCCCGGTTGGCGTGACTGAATATCTTGCGGAGCTGCAAGACGACGGTTTCGAAGAACTGCTGGGTAAGGGTGCGCTTGTCGAGCGTGAGCAGGTTGAGAAAACCGCCGAACTGCCGCCGGAAAGCGCTGTCCAGCTCCGCCAGTTCCTCGCGCCGCTTTTTCAGGCTGAGGGCGGTGGGCGGCTCGACCGTCACGCCGTAGGCCTGGCCGAACTTCTCGTGCATGGCGCGCATCATGCTGGAGATTTCGGCGAGATCCTTTTCCGAATTATCCAGTGCCTCCCGGGCGGCGGCGAACAGTTCGCCCATGGCGGCGGTCAACTGCGGCGTGAAGCGCGCCTGACGCATCGCGTCCCGTGTCCGCCGGGCATGATTGCGCATGTTTTCCATACCCAGGTGCGTGAAGAGCGTGTCCGAGAGTTGCGAAAAGACGCTGCGCACCGCGTAGTACTCGCGCAAGCCGCGTTCGTAGGTTTCCTTTTCCACCTTGATCTTGGCGACCATCTGGCCGACGACCAGGTCGTTCTTGCCACGCAGCTCGTTCAACTCGGCCAACTGCCCGATCATGGCGGCCCGCCGGGTTGCCAGCAACTGGCCGACTTCACTGGCCAAGTGGTGCGCCTCGGCGGCGGTACCGCGAGCGACGATGTCCCGCTTTGCCGGCAGCAGGTCTTCGGCGAGGGCTTGTTCCAGGCGCGGCAGGCGGCTCTTTTCCAGCAGGGCGGCATCGTTGTTGATCTTGGCGACCAGGCCTTTTTGCGCCGAAACGGCAAACACGCTCGATTCGGGAATGTCGAGGATGCGGCCACAAGAATCGACTTGTCGGTCAATCTCGGCGTTGATTTCCTCTTCCGGCCGCAGGCCGTCCCACAGACCGTCGATCTTGTTCAGCACCACCAGCCGCCCGGGTCCGCTGCCGACATGGTCGCGCCAGATGGTGAGATCCGTCTGGGTGACGCCGGTGTCGGCGGCAAGGATGAACAGGACGGCGTGGGCGCTGGGCAGCAGGGACAGGGTCAGTTCGGGTTCCGCGCCGATGGCATTGAGGCCTGGTGTGTCCAGGACGACCAGCCCCTGCTCGAGAAGCGGATGGGGGAAGTTGATCATGGCGTGGCGCCAACTGGGGATCTCCACTTGCCCCTGGGCATCCGGCTCCAGGCTGCCATCGGCGCCATCGCCGATGGCAAAGCCGAGCGACTGGGCGGCCTCGGCGGGAACGCGCTTGACGTCGCCGACGCGGCGCAAGGATTCGGCCATGCTCTCCGCCGAACTGTCGGCAAAGGGGAAATTCCGCCATGCCTCGGGTACGCCGCGCAGGTCGGCGATGCTGGCTCCCTCGGCCCGCGTTTCGATCGGCAGCAGGGCGATGCGCGGCGACTGGCCCTTGTCCCAGGATATCTCGGTCGGACACATCGTGGTGCGCCCCGCCGAGGATGGCAGGACACGGCCACCCCGATCGGCGAAGAAAAGGGCATTGATCAGTTCGGACTTGCCCCGTGAGAACTCGGCGACGAAAGCGACGACGAGCTTGTCCTCGGTGAGGCGGCTGCGAATGCGCCGCAGTCTTTGCTCGGTCTGGCTGTCGAGCAGATCGCCATCGGCCAGCCAGCCCTGGAGGCGGCCGACCAGCAGGCCGATGTCGTCGCGCCAGATTCGGTAGGCGTCGAATTGTTGAGCAAGGGTCATGGCTTGTCGAAGGGACCGGGTAGAGGATCAGCGTTGGCAGCGGGGACAATAATACGTCGCCCGGTTGCCTTGGCGCAGCATTCGGATGGGCGTGCCGCAGCGGCGGCAGCCTTCATTGGCGCGGCCATAGACTTGGTGGCGCGTCTGGAAATCACCCAAACCACCGTCGCAGCCGACATAGTCGCGCAGGCTGCTGCCGCCGGCGCGGATCGCCGAACGCAGGGTGGCCTTGATCGCGGGAACCAGCTTGGCCAATCGGGCCCGGGAAACCTGGCCCGCCGGCGACCGTGGGTCGATACCGGCGCGGAACAGACTTTCCGAGGCGTAGATGTTGCCGACGCCGACGACAATGCCGGAGTCCATGATCGCCGGCTTGATGGCGATCCGTCGGCCGCGCAGCGCCATGACCAGCGTGGCGGTGGAAAAGTCCCGCGACAGCGGTTCCGCGCCCAGGTGGGCGAGCAGGGGGTGTTCGGCTGGCTCGCCGTCGAGCCAGAGTACGGCGCCGAATCGCCGTGGATCGCGCAGTCGCAGAACTTCGCCGTCGAAGGCGATGTCAAAGTGGTCGTGTTTTTCCGCAACCTGGCCATTCCCGATCAAACGCAGGCTCCCGGACATGCCAAGGTGAACCATCAAATGACCGTCACCAAAATCGAACAGCAAGTACTTGCCGCGCCGACCGATGCCGCGCAGGACCTTGCCCTGGAGTTTTTGCGGCAACCGGTCGGGAAACGGATAGCGCAGCGCCGGTACACGGGTGACGGCATGGCTGACGCGGCGGCCGGTCAGCCGTGGCGCCAACCCCAGACGTGTGACCTCGACTTCGGGCAATTCGGGCATGACGATGGGTGCCTTCCCCAAGCGAAACTGCTAACATCAGCCCGGTATTGTATGTGAGCCCCGCCTTCCCGACAGCCCCGAGAATATTCCAGAAATGAAACGTCGCTTGCTGCCAGCTCTGCTTGCCACCCTGGTGTTTTCCGCCCAGGCCGCCGACGATGCCGGTGTCGAAAAGGTCGACGCCGCTGAACGAGCTGGAAAAGCGGGTATGGCGGACAAGGGGGCCGACCAGGGCCCGGCCGCCAATCTGCCCAAGCAGGAATTGACGCCAAGGTTGCTCTATCAGTTTCTTCTGGCGGAAATCGCCGGGTCGCGAGGTCAGGTGGATCTTTCCGCCGAGGCCTACATGGATCTGGCGCGTGGTACGCGCGACCCGCGCGTTGCACGTCGCGCCACCGAGATTGCTGTCGTTGCCCGGCGCTACGATGCCGCGCTCGGCGCCGCCAGGCTATGGGCCGAACTCGATCCGCAGGCCAGCCAGCCGCGCCAAATGATCGGCGGCCTGTTGGCGGCCACCGAGCGTACCGACGAGTTGGCCGGCCATCTGGCTGGCCAGTTAGCCGCCGCCGGCGGCAATGTTGGCGACATGCTGGTCCAGATCAACCGGATGCTGGCCAGGTACGCGGACAAACAGGCGGCGCAGCGTCTGGTTAACAAGGTTACCGAGCCGTATCTGGGGCTTGCGGAAGCGCATTTCGCCCGTGCCCAGGCGGCCCATGTCGCCAGTGACGATGCCTTGGCCCGAACCGAATTGGATCGAGCCCTGGCCCTGCGGCCGGAATGGGAGCAAGCGGCACTGGTGCGCGCCCAACTCACCGGTGATAGTGCCGAGGCCGCGAAGTTTCTCGGCGAATTTGTCGCGGCGAACCCCAAGGCAAGCGAAGCCCGGCTCGGCTATGCGCGGGGACTGGTGGCCGAAAAGCGCTATGGGGAAGCGCGGCGGGAGTTTCAGCGTTTGCTGGCGGAGAAGGATGGTAGCGGCGAAATGGTGTATGCCGTTGCCGTGCTGTCGCTGCAACTGAATGATTTCGACGAGGCGGAGAAACAACTCAAGCACCTGGTCGAGACCAACCACGCCGAGATCAACAACGCCCGAGTCTATCTCGGGCAGATCGCGGAGGAGCGCAAGCATTGGGATGAGGCGCTCCAGTGGTATGGCCAGGTGACGGCGGGCAATCAGTACATGGCGGCGCGCATGCGCATGGCTCAGGTGCTTGTCCGGCAGGCGAAGTTGCCCGAGGCGCGGCGCGTACTTCAGGAGTCGGCTGCCGCCAACCTGGCCGAACGCAGTCAGTTGTTGATCGCGGAAGCCCAGTTGCTGCGGGATGCCGGCCAGCCCCGGGATTCCTATACCGTCCTGGCGGATGGCCTCGCGCAGCATCCGGATCAACCGGAGCTGCTGTATGAAACCGCCATGATGGCCGAACGCACGGGGAGCCTGCCGGTGGCCGAACGCCACCTGCGACGACTGATCGAGATCAAGCCTGACTACGCGCATGCCTACAATGCGCTCGGCTACTCGCTGGCCGAGCGCAATGAACGCCTGGACGAGGCGCAGCAGTTGATCGACAAGGCGCTGCAACTGGCACCCGAGGATCCCTTCATTCTCGATAGCAAGGGCTGGGTGCTTTTTCGCCGCGGTGATGCCAGCGGCGCCCTGGAGGCGCTGAAGAAGGCCTTTGCGTTGCGGGCGGACCCCGAGATTGCCGCCCACATGGGTGAAGTCCTCTGGGCCTTGGGCCGCAAGGACGAGGCACGCAAGACCTGGAGCGAGGCGGAGAAGGCCCATCCCGGCAACGAAGTCCTGCTAGGAACTATCAAGAAATTTACGCCCTGAGGCTCCTCGATCGCGTTGGCGTTGCTCTAGGCGCGGTATTCCTGGCCGCTTGTGCCGAACTTGCCGCCACGGCTTCGGTGGTCCGTTTCCCGCCCACCCTGACGGAATTCGAATTCGATGGCCGGGTTGCCGTGCGGCAGGGCGAGGCGCGACATCATGTCAATATCTCCTGGCGGCATGACGTCGGCAATGACGAAATTCTCCTGACGACTCCCTTGGGACAGGGTGTGGCCGAACTGAGCCGGAATGCCGCCGGTGCCCGGCTCGTAATGGCCGATCGGCGGGAGTTCGTCGCGGCTGACTGGGAGGGCTTGGCCCAGCAACTATTCGGTGCCCGTCTGCCGTTGAACGATCTGCCCGCCTGGGTCGCCGGCCATGCCGGCGCTTCCGCCGGCGGTTGGCGGGTCGAGTACCTGGACTACCAAAGCAATGCACGGGACGCTCTGCCAACCTTGCTGGAAATGCGGCGGGATGACATCGAAGTGCGCCTGAAGATCGATGAATGGAGCCGCGCCCGGTGAACGGTTGGGACCGCGTCTGGCCGGCACCGGCCAAGATCAACCTGTTTCTCCACGTGATCGGTCGCCGTACCGATGGCTATCACCTGTTGCAAACGGTCTTCCGGTTCCTGGATCACGGCGACGAACTGCGGTTTGCGCCGCGCGACGACGGCCGGATCGTTCTTGCGACGCCACTGCCTGACGTCCCTCCAGCAGCCGATCTCACCGTGCGGGCGGCGGATCTGCTGCGCCTTCGGATCGGCGTGAGCTCAGGCGTTACCATCCACCTGAGCAAGCGACTACCGATTGGCGGCGGCCTGGGTGGCGGCAGTTCCGATGCCGCCACGACACTGATGGCGCTCAATCGTTTATGGGGTGCTGGGCTTTCGCGCGCCGAGCTTCAGGAGCTGGGCTTGCGCCTGGGCGCCGATGTACCGGTGTTCATTCACGGCCACAGTTGTTTCGCCGAAGGCGTGGGCGAGCAATTCAGCGACGTGGCGTTGCCTCCGGCTTGGTATCTGGTCACCGTTCCCTCGGTTGCGGTACCGACGTCGGAAATATTCAAGGCCAACGACCTGCGCCGCGACAGCCCGGCGATTTCTCCGAGCAAATGGCGACCGGGCGACGGCCACAATGACCTTGAGCCGATTGCCTGCCGGCTCTATCCCGAGGTACTCGGCCACCTTCAGTGGCTGCGTACTTGCGGTGTCGCGCGCATGAGTGGTTCGGGCGCGTGCTGCTTCGCCGAGTTTGCCACCGAGGCGGAAGCTCGGGAGGCCTGCGAACGCCTGCCGGAAGGTATGGCTGGCTTTGTTGCTTCCGGTCTTGATGTTCATCCCTTGGCACGATTGACATAGGCGGACAAAACCCGGAGAATGCGCCTCCTTTCGGCGTTCCAGAGCAAGCGCTACGTCGATATTGGGGCTTCGCCAAGTTGGTTAAGGCACCGGATTTTGATTCCGGCATTCCCAGGTTCGACTCCTGGAGCCCCAGCCAAAAATCAAGGGGTTAGTGGCAAGAGCCACTAACCCCTTAATCTTTCCGGCGTTGCTTGGTGGAGTGGCCTATCGATCTCCTTCGCCGGCCGCCGTGAGGACGCGTATCCGACTTGCCCGATGCCTAGAAACGTAACCGCGTTATCGGAATCTGCCGGCCATCCGGTTGGGTCAATATACCGTTTGTGCTGTCCGAGAACTTGATGCTTATTGCGCCGACATTGCTGTTGACGATGGTCGGTTCGACGTAGGGGCCGGTAAGGGTCTGGCCGCCAGCATATTGCCGCAACTGTCCGGCGAAACTGCCGTCGGCGGTTAGCGGCCCCGATGCGATATACCATGTGGCGGTGCCATTGGCGTCGTAGAGCTGAACATCTATGACCAGCACGCCGTTGCTGACTTCGATGATGTAGCCTCCACCACCCGCCCGTTTGCGGGACGATATTGCCGACCGGTTCGGCGGTGGATGTAGTGCAACTGCCGCTGGAGCAATTCAGCGAACCGATGAGATTGTCGAACAACTGGACAGCGAAATTACAATACTGCGTATCGCCGCTCGTCAAGTCATTCAAGTTGCTGTTTTTCCACCTACAGTTGGGCTCGTTGGTAATTGTCACACCCGTCTGATTGACCAACCCAAGTACCGCAAGATAGTAGCTGCCGTCTGGCAGGGCCGGAAGCGCAAGCGATGGTGTCTTGCTGCCGCCCAATGTGGGATCCCAGCGGAGCAGGATGTTTCCGCCTTGCGGATAACCGCCAAACGGAGACCTGAAGGCCCAAACCTCAACTCTTGACTTATTGGGGACAAAAGTTCCGTTGAAAGGGCTGAGATCGTTGAGAGTGCTGAACGGGTTTGTGGTTGAGGTGCCGTTCGCGTCAACTGTGGAGAACAGCGTCAGGCTTGCCGACTTGCCGGTTGCATTGAAGGATGTCCCCGCCCCCCAGGTTCCGGTAATCGCCTCCGCCGATGATGCCGGCGCATACGACAACATCGCCAAGCCCGCAATGGCGGCAAGGCCTGATAGACCGGACTTGAGATACTTCCAGTTCGCCAATCTCATGATTTCTCCCTTCCTAGTTCACCGAATGCCAGTTGCTACAACTGGAATAATGTCTAGCATATGTCATTGGCTCGGACAAAGCAACGGACATGGATGTCAATAAAGTTAGCGTTTCGCGGGGGTTGCGGTTCGATGTTTAAGCAGTTTGTGATGATCTCCATGGATTCGCGGATGATGCCTGAAGCACTACCACGCCAACTTGATGATGGGTATAATCGTGCGCTGGTTTCAGGGCAGCTCCGCAAGGAAGAACAAGGGGTTGTATATTTTCCCCATCCCTGATCCGTTATTCCCAGTCAGATACGGGCAGACGACGCGTCTGCCCGAGTCTTTTTTGCCGTGCGGACAGTTGTAATTGATAAGGGTTGCGGGCCGGACCATGGCTTACGACAGCATGATGGTTTTCACCGGCAACGCCAATCCGAAGTTGGCTGCCGATGTCGTGAAACGCCTGAACATTTCCCTGGGGCGTGCGACCGTTGGCCGGTTTTCCGACGGCGAGATCAGCGTCGAACTGCTTGAAAACGTTCGCGGCAAGGATGTCTTCATCCTTCAGCCGACCTGCGCGCCGACCAACGACAACCTGATGGAACTGGTCATCCTGGCCGATGCCCTCAAGCGTTCGTCGGCCGGCCGCATCACCGCCGCGATCCCCTATTTCGGTTATGCCCGTCAGGATCGTCGCCCGCGCAGCGCGCGCGTGCCCATCGCCGCAAAGGTGGTGGCCAACATGCTGCAAGCCGTCGGTGTACAGCGCGTGCTGACGGTCGATCTGCATGCGGATCAGATCCAGGGGTTCTTCGATATTCCCGTCGATAATATTTACTCCACGCCCATTCTGCTGGGCGATATCTGGCGTCAGCGCCATGATGACCTGATGGTGGTTTCCCCCGACGTTGGCGGCGTTCTCCGCGCCCGGGCCGCGGCCAAGCTGCTGGAAGCCGACCTGGCCATCATCGACAAGCGCCGGCCGAAGGCCAATGTCTCCGAGGTGATGCACATCATCGGCGACGTCGAAGGCCGCAGTTGCGTGATCATGGATGACATCGTCGATACCGCCGGCACCCTCTGCAAGGCGGCCCACGCCCTCAAGCAGCACGGCGCCAAGCGGGTGGTTGCCTACTCCACGCACCCGGTGCTGTCGGGGAGCGCCATCGCCCGCATCGAAGAGTCGGAACTGGACGAAGTGGTGGTCACCGATACGATCCCGCTCCGTGACGATGCCCGTGCCTGTCCGAATATCCGCGTGGTGTCGATTTCGACCCTGTTGGCCGAGACCATGCTGCGCATCAGCAACGAAGAATCCGTGTCTTCCCTGTTTGTCGAGTAGTTTTCTTAACCCACTGCCTGGTCGCGGGCAGTCTATTTGGAGCAATACCATGCAAATCGAAGTCGAAGCCACCAAGCGCGAAGTACAGGGCACGGGTGCGAGCCGCCGCCTGCGTCGCGCCGGCCGTGTTCCGGGAATCGTCTATGGCGGCGAAGCCCAGCCGCAAGTCATCGAGCTGGATCACAACCATCTGTTTCAGCATCTGCGCAAGGAGGCCTTCTATTCCTCCGTGCTGAATCTGAATCTCGATGGCGCCAAGCAGATGTGCCTGCTGCGCGACGTGCAGCGTCACCCGTTCCGCCAACTGATCCTGCATGTCGATTTCCAGCGCATCGACGAGACGCACAAGATTCACCAGAAAGTGCCGCTGCACTTCGTCAATGCCGACATCGCGCCGGGCGTGAAGCTGTCGGGTGGCATGGTTCAGCACGTGATGACCGAACTGGATGTCCGCTGCCTGCCGAAGGACCTGCCGGAGTTCATCGAAGTGGACCTGAAGAGTCTGGAAGGAGGCCATTCCATCCATGCTTCCCAGCTTCCGCTGCCGGCTGGTGTGGAGTGGGTCCATCATGGCGAAGGCGATCCGGTCGTCGCGACGGTTGTCGTGCGCGGCGGCGGCGCCGCGGCTGACGAAATTGCCGAAGGCCCGGTCGAAACGCAAATCACCACCGAGAAGAAGCCGGCGGCCGAGAAGAAGTGATTTGACTCAGGCTGCGTTGCGCTTGATCGTCGGCCTCGGCAATCCCGGGGCCGACTATGCTGAAACCCGGCACAACGCCGGGTTTTGGTTTTGTGAGCGACTGGCGCGCGACATTGGTGTCGGTTTCGCCAAGGAATCCCGCTACCACGGTTGGGTGGCCAATGCCCGTGACTCGGCGGTCTGGCTGCTCATGCCGGCGACGTTCATGAACCGCTCGGGCCAGGCCGTCCAGGCGCTGAGCCACTTCTACCGCATTGCACCCGCCGAGATGCTGGTGGTGCATGACGAACTCGACCTGCCACCCGGCCGCGGCCAACTGCGCTTCGGCGGCGGTCTGGGTGGCCACAATGGCCTCAAGGACATCACGGCGCATCTGGGTACGCAGGATTATTGGCGGTTGCGGGTGGGCATCGGCCACCCCGGTGATCGCAACGAAGTCGTCAATTACGTGCTGAAGCCGCCGCGCAAGGAAGAGGGTGAAGCCATCGATGCCATGCTCGACCGGGCACTATTGACCTGGCCGCAACTGGTTCGCTCCGATTTCAACGCCGCCATGCAGAAGATCAACGCCAAACCGCCGGAAGCAAAAAAGGAAAACTCATGAGTCTCAAGTGCGGCATCGTCGGACTGCCCAACGTCGGCAAGTCCACCCTCTTCAACGCCCTCACCAAGTCAGGCATCGCGGCGGAAAACTATCCCTTTTGCACCATCGAGCCCAACGTCGGCATCGTCGAGTTGCCCGATCCACGAATAGACGCGCTGGCCGCCATCGTCAAGCCGCAACGAATCCAGTATGCCATCGTCGAGTTCGTCGATATCGCCGGCCTGGTGGCGGGCGCGTCCCGCGGCGAGGGGTTGGGCAATCAGTTCCTGGCCAATATCCGCGAAACCGATGCCATTGTGCACGTCGTGCGCTGCTTCTCCGACGACAACGTGGTCCATGTGGCCGGCAAGATCGATCCCCTGTCGGACATCGAAGTGATCGATACGGAGTTGGCCCTGGCCGACCTGGCGACAGTCGACAAGGCGCTGGCGCGTTACTCGAAGCAGGCCAAATCCGGTGGCGACAAGGAAGCCAAGCTGCTGGTGGCGGTGCTGGAAAAATGCCAGGCCCAGCTAAATCAGGCCCGACCGGTGCGCGCTCTCGACCTGTCGAAGGAGGAGTGGGCCAACCTCAAGCCCTTCTGCCTCATAACCGCCAAGCCGGTGCTCTATGTTGCCAACGTCAAGGAAGGCGGGTTCGACAACAATCCGCACCTCGACGCGGTGCGTGACCACGCGACGAAGGAGGGGGCTTCCGTGGTGGCCATCTGCGCCGCCATCGAGGCGGAGATCGCCGATCTTGCCGAAGACGAGAAGCAGATCTTTCTCGCCGATCTCGGTCAGGAGGAGCCAGGTCTCAATCGCTTGATCCGGGCCGCCTTCAAACTGTTGGGCCTACAGACCTACTTCACCGCCGGCGTCAAGGAAGTGCGCGCCTGGACGATTCATGTCGGCGACACCGCGCCGCAAGCCGCCGGCGTCATCCACACCGACTTCGAGCGCGGCTTCATCCGCGCCCAGACCATCGCCTATGAAGATTTCATTGCCTACGGCGGCGAGCAGGGCGCCAAGGAGGCCGGCAAGATGCGCGCGGAAGGCAAGGAGTACGTCGTCAAGGATGGCGATGTCATGAATTTCCTTTTCAACGTCTAGACGTTACCCGGCCCATCTTGCGATGGGTCGGTCCTTCTTGCTCCCACCTGCCTCGGGGCTCCCGAAAGATCGCTGTTGTCGCCAGCGTTTCGCACGTCGACGATCTCCCGTTCCAATCCCACGATTCGTTATCGGTCGCGTAGATCCGAGATTTAGCGAATTTAAGTTAAAACTACGCCACAGTTGCTTGAAATGATAACGAAATGGGTGGATATTCCGTAGCTGATCGCCCGACCTGAATCCATTGTTCCGTCGGGCCGATTCGTGGAGATCGCGGCGACGGCAACTCAAATGGATGCGCTAGGTTTCGATTCACTGACCAGTTTTCTCGACCGTCGCGGCTGTCTGCGCGCCACGGTACGGCTGGTTGAATTCTCGCGGCGTCAGGCCCGTCCCTTGGCGGCGCTGTGGCTGGATCTCGACCGCTTCAAGCAGGTCAACGAGTCATTTGGCCACCTCGGTGGCGACGCCGTGATCGCCAGCATCGCCGCCCGCCTGAGCGAAGTGCTCGCCGGTCGTGCCGAGGTTTCCCGCATGGGCGGCGACGAGTTCGTACTGCTGGTACCCGACTGCGATCGAGGCCGCGCCGAAACGCTTGCCGGGGAGGTGTTGCGCGCGGTGTCGCAGCCCATCGAAGTGGGCAACATCAGTATGCGGCCTTCGGGCAGTGTGGGCGTCGCCCTGCTCGACGATGGCGAGGAACCGCTGGCGTTCCTGGAGCGCGCCGACCGGGCCATGATCGATGCCAAGCGGGGCGGCGGCGGCCGCCACGTGGTGTCGGGCGACGAGGAGGTCCCGGGGCGAGTCGGTGTCTTGCTGGCCCGCGAGGAACTCGCGATCGAAAGCCAGATCCACGCCGCGCTGGAATGTGGTGGCTTGACCCTCCATTACCAGCCCATCATCGGTTTGGCGGATGGCCGTATCACCGGGGCCGAGGCGCTGATGCGCTGCTCGGTGGGCGGCGAATCCCTCTCGCCGGGCAAACTGATTCCGGTCGCTGAAAAGACGGGGTTGGTGGTGCGGCTGGGCGAATGGAGCATGACCAATGCCGCCCTCTATGCCCGTCTGCTGCGTGATTCCGGGCTGCCGACCCGGGTGGCGGTGAACGTCTCGCGGGCGCAACTGACGGCGCCACGCTTTGTCGAGGCCATGCATGGCGCCATGGCCTACGCCGATGTGGCACCGGAACTCTTCGAGCTGGAATTGACCGAATCCCTGTTCATGGACGTTTCAGACGTCGTCCAGTCCAATCTCCTGTCCGCCCGCCGGGCCGGCGTCTCGTTGGCCATCGACGATTTCGGCACCGGCTACTCCTGCCTGGCCAATTTGAAGGACATTCCCGCCACCAAGCTCAAGCTTGACCGGGCTTTCGTCTGCGTCCTGCCCCACGACCGCCGTGCGCTCTCCGTCGTGCGGGCGATCACCCAACTGGGCCGCGAATTGGGCATGACCATCGTTGCCGAGGGTGTCGAGACCAAGGAGCAATACGACGCGCTCGCTGAAGTTGGCGTCGACGCGATCCAGGGCTACTACCTCGCCCGGCCAATGGACGGCAAGGCCCTGGTCGACTGGCTGAAGGAGCGGCAATGAGGGTTCCCGTCGGCGAGATCGCGGCGGTCCACGGTGCCGCGGCACACATGGAGGACGCGCTTGCGGACTCGCTGCGCGATATCGGCATCCCGCCGCGACCGGTGATACTGGACCGCATCGACGCCGAAATGCGCCAGCCGGAGCCCGACTTTCGTCATCTATCGGCGCTGATCAGCGCCGATGTGGCTCTCGCGGCCGGATTGCTGAAGACCGTCAACTCACCCTATTTCGGCTTTCAGACCCGCGCCAAGACCGTGATGCAGGCCCTGATGATGCTGGGGCTGGAGGTTGCCGGCCGGGCCGTGGCCGGGCTGGTTCTGCGCAAGATATTTCCGCCCCTGCCGGCCATGGAGCGCTTCTGGGATGGTTCGGCGCGCGTCGCGCGCACGTCCGGCTGGCTGGTTGGCCAACTCGGTGTTCGCGGCAATGTGCGAGCCGACGAGGCCTACACCTACGGACTCTTTCGCGATTGCGGCATCCCGATCCTGCTGAAAAGGATACCGGACTATGCCAAAGTCCTGCGGGCGGCCAACGCGGATGGCGAGCGCCTGTTTACGGCCGTCGAGAAGTCGCGCTGCCCAACCGATCATGCGCTGGTGGGCTGCCTGATGGCGCAGAACTGGTGCCTGCCCGACGAGTTCAACACCGCGATCCGCCATCACCACGATCCGCTGGCGCTGCAGGCGGGCGACTCGGGCATGCCCGCCAGCAGTGCGCGACTGGTGGCATTGGCGCAGTTGGCCGAGTACCTGGTTCAGCGCATCACCCGGCAAAGCGCAACCCGCGAGTGGGACAAGCTCGGTGGCGTCTGCCTGGATCTTCTCGGCCTGGATGGCAACGATGTCGAGCCCCTGGTTCACGCCGCGCCGTCCGTAGTGGCCGATGTGACCGGCTGACATGGCGCGCGTCGTGCTGGCCTTTCTGCTGGTCGTAGCCGGGTTCCCGGTGATCATTCTGCTTTCCGGCGCCCACGATGCCTGGCTGGGCGCCTTGCGCGTCGCCTCCGTGACGGCGATCAGCGTGCTTGGCCCGGGTGTTCCGGGTTTCATCTATTTCCGTTGCCGAGGCTGGTGGCGGCCGTGGCAGTTCGTCGCCGGCGGTGTGCTGGGTGGCCTGCTCAGCGCCTTCGTCTTCGTGGATGCCGGCGCGGCGAACTTCGGTTTCTTCGTCACCCTGTTTGCCGGCGCCGGGGCCCTTCATGCGCTGCTGTTCTGGTTTGTCGCCGTCTGGCGCAATCCCGGGCTTACTCTTCCCCGGCAATACTGCCTGCCCGACGGCGTCGCCTACAAGGTCGCGCGCGGCGCGCTGCGCGGCATCGCCCCACCCCGGGAGTAGGTGGGCGATTGCTTGTCCTCCTGCCTGGGCATCAACCTGACCGCCAAGCCATATCATCATGACCAAAGCCGCATTTCAGGACTTCTATCCCGACAACCTGGCGCACTGCTACGGCTGTGGCCGGATGAACGACCACGGCCACCAGATCAAGACGTATTGGGATGGCGACGAAACCGTCACCCGATACACGCCGGCACCGTTTCATACCGCGATCCCGGGTTTTGTGTATGGCGGCCTGCTCGCCTCGTTGATCGATTGCCATTCCACCGGCACAGCCGCCGCCGCCATGTACCGTGCCGAAGGCCGGCCCATGGACAGCCAGCCGCCGTTCCGCTTTGTCACCGGTTCGCTTCATGTCGACTACCTGAAGCCGACCCCCATGGGGGTCGAATTGATCCTCAGGGGCAAGGTCAAGGAAATACGCGGACGCAAAGTGATCGTCGAGACCACCCTCTACGCGAACGACCTCGCCACAGCTCGTGGCGAGGTCGTTGCGGTGCAAATGCCGGAGACTTTTCTGGCCTGAGGGCAGTGCCGATGTCTGGGGGTTATTCCCCCTGGGCGGCTATTTCGGCGCGCACCTGGGCCATATCGAGGCCGCGCACGCCTTCCACCAGTTGTTGCAGGCCGGCCGCCGGCAGCGCGCCGGCGTCGGCATAGACGATGACTTGCTCGCGGAACACCATCAGCGTCGGAATGGAGCGGATGTTGAAGGCGCCGGCAAGTTCCTGCTGCTCTTCCGTGTTCACCTTGGCGAAGACGATGTCCGCATGCTGTTCGGACGCGGCCTCGAAGGTCGGCGCGAAGGAACGGCACGGCGCGCACCAGGGTGCCCAGAAATCGATGATGAGAATGTCGTTGTTGGCAACCACATCCTTGAAATTGTCGGTCGTCAGTTCGACGGTGGCCATGGCAGGTCCTCTGCTGGAGTATTAGGGGATGCTGATGCTACCTGTTTC
>JBGAQX010000035.1:0-33886 GCA_044220545.1 Rhodocyclaceae bacterium
ACCTCGCCGGCGCCAGCCAGCTGGCTCGAAAGAGCACCGGCGAGAAAAGCAGCAGTCAACAACATTCGCTTGTTCATGATGTCCTCCGCCAGAAAGGGCGCTCCAGCGAGGTCAGCCCGTGAGGTGGGCGGGCTTGAGAGAGGGACGTCGCCAGAGCGGAAACCATGGTACGCGGGCGACCAGCGATGGGGAATTGGACAAATTGTCGCGCGGCGGCTTGTCGCGCCTGAGCCAAATCCTGGAGCGACAGGATTCCCCGCCCGATGAGGCCCTTATTCCACGCCCGGCTCGGCCGCACCGGATAGTCCGCGAGTATCCCTGCTCCACGATTTGGGTAGCAGCGCCTCAGTGGACGAAAGGTCGTCGGCGCGCGGGTGCGGCTCCTCGGGCAGCAGGCCTTCGCCACGGCACATGGCCATATGTAAGAAAATCTCCCCTTGTTCCGACCAACCAAGAATCATTCCAGGAAGAGACGACATGCACGAACTCGTGAAGGACTACTACGGCAAGCAGCTCTCGGGCTCGGCCGACCTCAAGACCAGCGCCTGCTGCGACGCATCCAGCGTGCCGACTTGGCTCAAGCCGCTGCTGGCCAGGATTCACCCCGAGGTGCTCGAACGCTACTACGGCTGCGGGCTGGTCGCGCCGCCTTTGCTGGCCGGCTGCCACGTGCTCGACCTCGGCAGCGGTTCGGGCCGCGACGTCTACGCGCTGGCGCAGCTCGCCGGGCCGAGCGGCGCGGTGGTGGGCGTGGACATGACCGACGAGCAGCTCGCTGTCGCCGAGCGGCACCGGACCTTTCACGCCGACGCCTTCGGCTTCGCCAACGTGCGCTTCCTGCAGGGCTACATCGAGCGCCTCGACCAACTCGACCTCGAACCCGGCAGCTTCGACGTGGTCGTCTCCAACTGCGTCGTCAATCTCTCGCCCGACAAGGACGCCGTGCTGCGCGGCGTGCACCGGCTGCTCAAGCCCGGCGGCGAGTTCTACTTCTCGGACGTCTATGCCGACCGGCGCGTGCCCGAGTCGGTGCGGAACGACCCCGTGCTCTATGGCGAGTGCCTCGGCGGCGCGCTGTACTGGAACGACTTCATCGGCGTCGCGCGCCGCGCCGGCTTCAACGACCCGCGATTGGTGGAAGACCGGCCGCTACTGATCACCGACCCCGAACTCGCGCCGCGCGTCGGCAACCTGCGCTTCTTCTCCGCGACCTATCGGCTGTTCAAGCTCGACGGCCTCGAATCGGATTGCGAGGACTACGGCCAGGCGGTCGTCTATCGCGGCAGTATCCCCGAGCAGCCACATGCCTTCGTGCTTGACGCACACCACCGCATCGAGGCCGGCCGCGTCTTCCCGGTCTGCGGCAACACCTGGCGCATGCTCAAGGAAGGCCGGCTGGCGCCGCACTTCGACTTCATCGGCGACTTCTCGCGGCACTACGGCATCTTCGAAGGTTGTGGCAAGGCGCTGCCCTTCGCGGGCGCGGCGAACGCGGCCGAAGGCGGCGAGGAAAGCTGCGGCTGCTGCTGACTTTGACCGCCCCGGATCGACGGCAGGGGCTCTCGTTCGAGTCGTTCGTTGTGGCGCGTATCGCCCGCGAGCGCGATATGTCGTTCCGCCAGCACCCGTACCGTGCGATACGGTCGGCCTACCGCGACGGCTGTGTCGATGCAGTTGGCTGTCGAGACACCAGCCACGTAGTTTCCGGCCATGGCCAGGCCGGGGAATTCCCGTTCAAGGTCGCGCAGGGCTTGCATACGCTCCGCATGGCCGATATCGGGTTGCGGCAAGCTACGGCGCCAATAGGGCATGCTTTCGAACTCAGGCACACCCTGTGCGCCCAGTAGGCCGGCCGGCGCACATCGTTTATCATCGTCCCATGCGTCGTGCGCTCCTGGTCTTTCTGATGTGGCTCGTGCCGTTCCAGGCCGTCTGGTCGGCGGAACACGCATTGCACGGGCATCTCGACGCCACGACGACACACAGCCATGACCATCATTTCGACCACCACGACGACGGTCTCGATCTCTTGAGCGACGAACCGGCGACGCATGGCGACGACGGCCACCATGGCAGCCACGGCCATGCCACCTTCACCTTCATGGTGGCCGACTTCTCGGTCGGCTTGACCAATACGCCAGCGGCACAACCGCCCCCGGCCCCGCCGGCGACCTTCACCTCGCACATTCCGCCGCTGCCCGACCCGCCGCCTGCCGTTCGCGTCTGATCGATGGCCCGGCGCGGCCAGAGCCGCGCTCGTGCCATCGTCTTCCTCTTCTCTTTTGTCTATGCGAGGAATCCGATGCGACATTTCCTGTTGCTATTGCTGTGCGCGCTGCCACTCGCGGCGGGCGCGCAAGCCCTGACCGAGGCCGAGGCGCTTCGCCTCGGCCTTTCCCGCGCCGAACTACGCGATCTCGAGCGCGGTACGCGCGCGTTGGCTGACGCCGAAGTCACGGCCGCCGGCACCTGGCCCAATCCGACACTCGACTACGAACGCGAGCGCACGCGCACCAGTCCGCGCGGCAGCGACGAAACCTGGAGGCTCGCCCAGACCTTCGATCTTTCCGGCCGGCGTGGCTTGCGCGCAGCAGCCGCCGAACGCCGCCTCGGCGCCGCGGAGGCCAGCAATTCGACGCGGCGTGGCGAACTGGCGGCAGAGATCCGTCGCCAGTTCCATGACTTGCTGCACACCCAGCAAGTGGTACACGCAACAGAAACCTGGGTACGGCGCTTCCTCCTGATTGAATCGCGTATAGAGAAACAGGCAAGCGCTGGCGAAGCCTCGGGCTATGACCTGCGCCGTATCTCGCGCGAACGCCAGACGACCGAAGCACGTTTAGCCGCTGAGCAGGCAAAACTGTTGCGCCAGCGCGAGCGCCTCGCCGCGCTGATCGGCCGTCCGGCCGATGAGTTGAGTGGTTCGCTGCTGCCTCCGGCGCTTCCGGCCCTCGATGCGGCGCTGACCAAACTGGAACAGCGACCCGAACTGCAAGTTCTCGCCCGTCGCGCCGAGGCCGCCGACCTGGAAAGCCGGGCCGCTGCGCGTGGCTGGCTACCTGATGTCACGCTCGGTGTCGGCACCAAGAAAAGCGACAACGGCTTCACCACCGACCACGGCGCCATCGTCAGCCTGTCGATTCCGTTGCCGGTATTCGACCGCCAGCAGGCCGGCGCCCAGCGCGCCGCCGCCGAGGCGATGACCGCGCGCGCCGAATTGGGCTTGGCAAAGCATCGTGCCGAAGGCGATCTGCGCGGTCTGCACCGCCAAGCGGAGCGTCTGACGACTGCCGCCGCCGATTACCGCGCCCAGGCGGTATCCACCATTCCCGAACTGCTGCGCATCGCCGAAGCGGCGTATCAGGGCGGTGAATCCACGCTACTCGAACTACTCGACGCCTATCGCGGCGCACTGGACACCGAAGCCACAGCGCTCGACCTTGAATGGCAGGCACGCGCAGCGCGCATCGACTACGACCTATTGACCGGGAGCACTCCAGAATGAACAAGACATTGCTTACCGTGCTCGCCGCCGCCCTGTTCGCCGGTGCCTGCGACAAGCTTCCCCATGGGCACGACCACGACGCCAAGCCGACCGCGGCAGTGGACCATGGCGACCACGGCCATGCGCCAGGCGCCGAGAAGGTCACGCACTTTAGCGAGCACACCGAGCTGTTCGTCGAATTCCCGCGCCTCGTGGCCGGCGAGAAGTCGGCTTTTGCCGCGCATCTGACCACCTTGGCCGACTTCCGCGCTCTTGCCACCGGCAAGGTGACCGTAGTCCTTTCCGGTGGCGACCAGCCCGAAGAACGCTTCGCCACCGAGACACCGAGCCAGCCAGGCATCTTCCGTCCCGAAGCCCGGCCGAAGCAGGCGGGCGAGCGCGAACTGGCCATCGAGGTGGTCACGCCGCAATTTACTGTGCGGCACGAGCTTGGTCCCGTGACCGTTTTCGCCGACCGGAAGAGCGCCGACGCGGATAGCGGCGCACACGAGGAAGATGGCGGTATCGGCTTCACCAAGGAGCAGCAGTGGAAAGTCGACTTCGCCACCGCCGAAGTCGTCAAGCGTCCGATTCGGCCCGCCATTGCCGCCACCGGCGTGCTGCGCGCGCGACCCGATGGCGAGGCAATGCTCACCGCGCCGGCGGCGGGTCAGGTGCGGCCTGCCGGCAGGTTTCCGCAACTCGGGCAAGCCGTCAAGAAAGGTGAACTGCTGGCCTATCTGACGCCGCGCCTCGGTGGCGACAGCGACTTCGCCTCGCTACAAGCCGGGGCCAGCAAGGCCAAGGTGGAACTCGATCTGTCCGAGCGCGAACTGGCTCGCATGGAAAGCCTGTTCAAAGACGAGGCCGTACCGGCCAAGCGCATTGAGGCGGCGCGTGCCGCCGCCGCCAGCGCCCGTGCCGAACACGAGGCCGCTGGCCGTCGTCTCGGTCAGTACAGCGGCGGTGGCGCCAATGGTGGCGTGCCCCTGCGCGCCCCGGTGGCGGGGCTGCTCGCCGATGTGCGCGTTTCGCCCGGCGCCTTCGCCCCGGAAGGTACCTTGCTGTTCCACATCGCCGACCGTCGGGCGCTCTGGCTCGAACTGCGCGTACCCGAAGCGGAGGCCGCGAAGCTAACGATGCCCAGCGGCGCGAACTTCCGCGTCGATGGCATCGAGCAGGGCTTCGACATCGTTGCCGGCAAGAACGGCAAGTTGATCGCGGTCGGCGGCGCTGTCGATGCGCAGACGCGCAGCGTGCCGGTGATTCTCGAATTTACCCAGCCCGACGAACGGCTGCGGCTCGGCATGGCGGTCAAGGCACAGCTCTTCGCCGGCGCGCCGCGCGAGGTGGTGGCGGTTCCCGCCTCGGCTGTGCTGGACGAGAACGGCATTTCGACGGTCTTCGTCATGACCGGCGGCGAATCCTTCGAGCGCCGACCGGTGCGGGTCGGAGCGCGCGACGGCGACTGGATCGAGGTAACGGAGGGGCTGGAACCCGGCCAGCGCGTCGTCTCGCGCGGCGCATATCTGGTCAAGCTGGCCTCGACCAACACCGGCCAGATCGGCCACGGCCACGCGCACTAGGAGATCAGGATGATCGGACACATCATTTCCTGGTCGCTCAGGAACAAGCTCTTCGTCGTCGTCGCCGGCCTCATGCTGCTGGCCTGGGGCGGCTGGCAGGCGACAAAAACCCCGGTGGATGTCTTCCCCGACCTCACGGCACCCTCGGTGACGGTGGTCGCCGAGGCGCATGGCATGGCGCCGACCGACGTCGAAAGCCTGGTCACCTTCCCGATCGAGACGGCGCTCAACGGCGGACCCGGTGTGCGCCGCGTTCGCTCGGCGACAAAAACAGGCTTGGCGGTCGTCACCGTCGAGTTCGACTGGGGCACCGACCTCCATCTCGCGCGGCAGGTGGTCTCGGAGCGCTTGCAGGTCGCGCGCGCCTCGCTGCCGCCGGACCTGCCCGCGCCGGCGATGACGCCAGCGGCCTCGATCATGGGCGAGATTCTCTTCATCGCCCTGCATTCCGCCAGGCACTCGGGCATGGAAATCAAGAATGCTGCCGAGCAGGTGTTGAAACGCCGCCTGCTGGCCGTGCCCGGCGTCGCGGAAGTCATGACGATCGGCGGCGACACCCAGCAGTTTCAGGTGACGGTGAAGCCCGAACGACTAGCCGCCTACGGGCTGACGGTCGGCGAAGTAGCGCAGGCGTTGCGCGACGGCAACCAGAACGCCTCGGCGGGCTTCTATACGGCGGGCGGGCAGGAATACCTGATCCAGGGTCAGGGCCGCATCGTAAATCTCGACGATATCGCCGCGACGGTGGTGGCGGTGAAACACGGCCAACCGGTGCTGGTACGCCATGTCGCGGAAATCGGCATCGGCGCCGCACCCAAGCGCGGCGTCGGCTCGCACAACGGCAAACCGGCGGTGATCCTCGGCATCCAGAAGCAGCCGGGCGCCAATACGCTGGAACTCACCGCGCGTCTCGACCGCACCCTGGCCGAAATCCAGGCCGGCCTGCCGGAAGGCATGAAGATCGAGACCCATATTTTCCGCCAAGCCGACTTCATCGACGTCTCCATCGACAATCTGCGCACGGCGCTGATTGAAGGCGCGGTACTGGTGATCGCCATCGTCTTCGCCTTCCTGCTCTCGGCGCGCGCCACGGCCATCACGCTGCTGGCGATCCCGCTCTCGCTGCTCGCCGCCGTTCTGTCGATGAAGGCGCTCGACGTGAGCATCAACACCATGACGCTGGGCGGCATGGCCATTGCGCTGGGCGCGCTGGTCGACGACGCGATCATCGTGGTGGAGAACATCGTGCGCCGCCTGCGCGAGAACCTCGCCAGGCCGGAGGTGGAGCGCGTCGGCGCACCGCATGTGGTGTTCGAGGCGACCAAGGAAATCCAGGGCTCCATCGTCTTCGCCACGCTGATCATCGTGTTGGTGTTCCTGCCGCTGTTCTTCCTGTCCGGCGTCGAAGGGCGGTTGATGGCACCGCTGGGCTTCGCCTACGTCGTCTCGCTCGCGGCCTCGCTGGCCGTCGCCATCACGGTCACACCGGTACTGGCCGCCTACTTTCTGCCGCGGTCGAAGATCGTGCGCGCCAACGTCGAACCGCGCTTCGTCCATGCGCTGCGGGAGCGGTATCGCCGCCTGCTCGATGTCACGGTGACACGCTGGCAACCGATCGCGCTCGCCAGCGCCGCCGCGCTCGTGGTTTCTCTGGTGGCACTGGCCTTCGCCGGCCGCACCTTCCTGCCGGACTTCAACGAGGGCACGCTGACCATCGGCACCGCGACGCTGCCCGGCACCAGTCTGGAGGAGTCCGACCGCCTCGGCCGGATGGTGGAAGAAATCCTGCTGTCGCATCCCGAGGTCACGGCCACGGCGCGCCGCACCGGCCGCGCCGAGGGCGACCCGCACGCGATGGATGTTTCCGCCTCGGAAATGGAAATCAGCCTTAACATGGGCGCGCGCAGCAAGGAGGAGTTCCTCGCCGCCTTGCGCGCCGACCTGGCCACCGTGCCGGGCTCGCAGATCGTCGTCGGACAACCGATCTCGCACCGCATCGACCACATGCTTTCGGGCAGCCGCTCGAACATCGCGGTGAAGATATTCGGCCCCGACCTTGCTGAACTGCGCCGCCTGACCGCGCGGGTAAAGAGCGTGGTGATGGAGGTACCCGGCGCGGTCGACGTCAGCGACGAACAGCAGAGCGACATTCCCTTCCTCACCATTCGTTTCAAGCGCGAGGCGCTGGCGCGCCATGGCCTGTCGATCCGCGAGGTGGCGGAAACCGTCGAGGCGGCCTATGCCGGCGTGGTTGCCAGCCGCATCCAGCAGGGGCAGGCCAGCTTCGACCTGACGGTGCGCTTCGATCCGGAGGTGCGCGCCAGCGTCGAGGCCATCCGGGCCACGCTGATCACCACGCATGACGGGGCGCGCCTGCCGCTCGCCTCGCTGGCCGATATCGACAACACGCGCGGGCCTTACTACATCAGCCGCGAGAACGTGCAGCGCAAGATGGTTGTGATGGCCAACGTCGCCGGCCGCGACCTGTCCGGCGTGGTGGCCGAGATCCGGCAGAAAGTTGGCGCCGGCATAGCTGTGCCGGCCGGCTACCACATCGAATACGGCGGCCAGTTCGAGAGCGCCGAGGAGGCCTCGCGCACCCTGCTGCTGCTCGGCGCGGCGGTGATGGCCGGCATCTTCCTGCTGCTCTACGTCGCCTTCCGCACCGCGCGCGATGCCCTGCTGATCATGCTCAACCTGCCGCTGGCGATGATCGGCGGCGTGGTCGGCGTGTTCGTGGCCGGCGGCGTGCTCTCGGTGGCCTCGATCATCGGCTTCATCACGCTGTTCGGCATCGCCACGCGCAACGGCGTGATGATGATCGCCCATATCCACCACCTCGTCGAACGCGAGGGCGTGACGGATGCCTTCTCGGCCGTGCGCCGGGGCGCCGAAGAGCGCCTGGTGCCGATCCTGATGACCGCGCTGGCCGCCGGCCTGGCCCTGGTGCCGCTGGCGCTCGCCGCCGGTCAGCCGGGCAGCGAAATCCAGTCGCCGATGGCCATCGTCATCCTTTGCGGCCTCGCCAGTTCGACGCTTCTGAACATGCTCGTCGTGCCGGCGCTCTACCTGCGCTTCGGCGCGGCATGCCGCCAAACATGGCGAGCAGCGTCGAATACCGACTGGCCGAGGATATGAACCTGCTTGGCCAAAGATATCCCACACTACGCACCGCAAGATTCACCGCTTCAATTGCAACCCTTCAACCATAAGCCGTCGATGGCGGGCCAATAGGAAATAGCGTCGATGAACGATCCGGACATTGCCGCCTGGCGGCACGATCACGCCTTCAACGAGGGCAACCCGGTGGCCGAGCGAGGCACTCGCCTGGTAATGTGGATCACGGCCACGATGATGGTCGTCGAGATCGTCGCCGGCTGGTGGTTCAATTCCATGGCATTGCTGGCGGATGGCTGGCACATGAGTTCCCATGCCTTCGCCATCGGCATGAGTGCCTTTGCGTATGCGGCGGCACGCAAGTATGCCAACGACGCCCGCTTTGCCTTCGGCACCTGGAAGATCGAGATTCTCGGCGGATTCGCCAGCGCCATCTTCCTGCTGGGCGTGGCGCTCATGATGGTAGTCGCTTCCATCGAGCGGATCGTCTCGCCGCAAGCCATTCATTTCCAGGAAGCGATTGTCGTCGCCATCCTGGGCCTGGCGGTCAATATCGTCTGCGCCCTGATACTGGGCAAAGCCCATCACCATGATCACGGCGACGGCCATCATGACCATGGCCATGAGCATGCGCACGGTCGCCGACATGACCTGAACCTGAAATCGGCCTACCTGCACGTGATCGCCGATGCCGCGACCTCCGTCCTGGCCATCATCGCGCTCGCTGGAGGATGGCTTTACGGCTGGGGCTGGCTCGATCCGGCGATGGGGATCATCGGCGCCTTGCTGGTGGCCTCGTGGGCCAAGGGGCTGCTCATCGAAACCGGCAAAGTGTTGCTGGATCGGGAAATGGACCATCCGGTGGTCGACGAGATTCGCGAGGTGGTTGAGAACGACGCAACCCGGATTGTGGATTTGCATGTCTGGCGGGTGGGGCGGGGCTCGTATGCCTGCGAAATCATGCTCCTGACCCGTGATGACTCCCTGACGCCGCCCCGAGTGCGGGAACAGTTGTCGATACACGAGGAAGTCGTGCATGTGACGGTGGAAATCAATCGTCAGGATTCGAAGCCCTGAAAGCCGGCGCGGCCGGGACGACGCTTCGGATTCCCGTTCCCCCCGAGGCAAGCAAAGGATGGCAAGAAGACCTTCTCCGAGTTCTTCTTCCGGCCGGCCCCGGGGTCGGCGGCACCTTCTGGTTCTCTGCGCGACTCAAGCGCGGGTCGCCACCCCTCGCGGCGACGCCCGATGGGCCAATGGCGAGCCCGGTTAATCCCTAGTAATTCAGTCAGGAACTCTGCTAGACTATTAGCACTCAAAGGTAGCGAGTGCTAAACTTTGTCTGAAGGAGGATCCGATATATGAGCCATGCCCTGACCCTTGCCCACTTTCCCGTCCCATCCACTTCGGGCAGTATCGAAGCTTATATTCAGGCCGCGAATCGCGTGCCGATGCTTACCGAGGCCGAGGAGATCGACTTGGCGCGGCGTTTTCACGCGGAGCAGGATGTGGAAGCCGCTCGGCGGTTGGTGCTTTCCCACCTGCGCTTGGTCATCGCCGTGGCGCGGGGCTATCTCGGTTACGGGCTGCCGCACGCCGACCTGATTCAGGAAGGCAACATCGGGCTGATGAAGGCGGTGAAACGCTTCGACCCGGAGCGCGGCGTTCGTCTGGTTTCCTTCGCCATGCACTGGATCAAGGCCGAGATTCATGAATACGTCCTGAAGAACTGGCGGCTGGTGAAGATCGCCACCACCAAGGCGCAGCGCAAGCTGTTCTTCAACCTGCGCAGCATGAAGCAGAGTTTCGCCACACTCGGCCCGGACGAAGTACAGGCTGTGGCGAAGAAGCTCGGCGTCAAGCCCGAAGAAGTGGTGGAGATGGAGACCCGCATGACGGGCGGCGACGTCGCCCTGGAGCCAATCGGCGACGACGAGGACGAGCGGTTCGCGCCCATCGCCTACCTGGCGGCGGAAACCAGCATCGAACCCTCGGTACAGTTGGAGCGCAAGGAGTACGACCGCCTGCAGGACGAAGGTCTGCGCATGGCGCTGGCCAAGCTGGACGATCGCAGTCGCGCCATCATCCAGCGTCGCTGGCTGGTCGAAGACGACGAATCGGCGGCTACGCTGCATGAACTGGCCGACGAATACGGTGTCTCGGCGGAGCGCATTCGGCAGATCGAGGTCAAGGCCATGCAGAAGATGAAGGGCTCGCTGGCCGCCCAGATGTAACTTCCCGGGCGGTTCGGAGCAACACGGGGCGCGGAGGGTTGTCGATTCGACAACCCGCCGCGCCCCTTTTTACTTGCCCGCCAACAGTAGCCGCAGATCGGCGACCATCGACTCAGGCGAGTCGCCATGCCGCTCGAAAAGCCGCAGGCGCCCTTGCGGATCAAAGACATAGCTGCCCGCTGTATGGTCCATGGCGTAGCCGGCGGCCGAGCCGGTTTCCTGCTTCTGATAGAAGACGTGGAATTCTTGAGCCGTGGCGGCGATGGTCGCCGCATCCCCCCATAGTCCGAGAAAGCGCCGGTCGAACCAGGGCACGAAGGTGGCCAGATGCTCGACGCTGTCGCGCTCGGGGTCGATGGTGACGAAGAGCACCTGTACCCGGTCGGCCTCCTTGCCGAGGAGTTTCATCGCCTCGGCCAGCGCCGCCAGCGTGGTGGGGCAGATATCCGGACAGCGGGTATAGCCGAACGACAACATCACCGCCTGGCCTCGAAAATCCGCCAGCCGGCGGGGCTGCCCCCGGTGGTCGACCAGTGCGAAATCCCGCCCCCAATCGGAGCCGGTGATGTCCACGCCATGGAAGGCGGGGGGCGAATCGGCGCACGCCGCCATCATGAGCGCGACGACCAGAAGGGAAAGCAGACGGACCATGGGGCGGCTGGACGGAATATTAGTATTCGATGGAATGGTTTTCTTCTGAGAACGGTTCTTATTGCATCTACTCATGGCGGACGTTACACTCATCCAGCAATTTGATCCAGATCAAAAACTAGACGATTGATCCGTCCATACAAGAAGGCGGACCCACAGAGAGCGAGGAGGAGACCTTGAAGGTGCCCCAATATCCCGCGCGCGCCCTGCGCTGGCTTGCCGCAGTCCCGGCCCTGGCCGCGCCCTTCGGTGCGCTCGCCGACTACAAGTGGAACTTCCCGGAACCGGTGACGCCGATCGCCCGGGACACGTTGAAGATCCACAACGAGTTCATGCTGATCATCACCGTTCTGTTCGTGGTGGTGTTCGCCATCATGATCTATTCGATGGCCAGGCACAGAAAGAGCGTCGGCCACCAACCGGCCAAATTCACCGGGCCGACCGGCCGGCTGCAATGGTTCTGGGCGATTGTGCCGTTCGCCATTCTGCTGTTCATCGACTTCGTGCTGATGGGCATTCCGGCGGTGCACGCGATTCTCGACATGGAAGACACCAAGACCAAGGCCGACATGGTCCTCAAGGTCACCGGTATGCAGTGGAAATGGCAGTACGAGTACCCGGATGCGGGCGTCAAGTTCATCAGCACCATGGCCACGCCGCGCGAGCAGATCGCCAATGCCGAGGCCAAGGGTGAAAACTACCTGCTGGAAGTCGACAACCCGGTGGTGTTGCCGGTGGGCAAGAAGGTGCGCGTGCTGCTTACCTCGACGGACGTGATCCACACCTGGTGGGTGCCGCAGTTCGGCACCAAGCGCGACGCCATTCCCGGTTTCCTGCGCGAAACCTGGGTGAAGATCGAAAAGCCCGGTACCTACCGTGGCCAGTGCGCGGAACTGTGCGGCAAGGACCACGGATTCATGCCGGTGGTGGTGCATGCCGTTCCCGAACCCGAGTACCTGGCCTGGCTCGACAAGAAGAAAGCGGAGCAAGCCGCCGGCGCGGCCGGTGCCGACCGCGCCTGGAGCAAGGACGAGCTGGTGGCCAAGGGCAAGGAAGTCTACGAGAAACAATGCGTGGTCTGCCACCAGCCCAACGGTCAGGGTCTGCCCCCCGCCTTCCCGGCGCTGACCGGCAGCAAGATCGTGACCGGCCCGCTGCTCTCGCCGGAAGGCAAGTTGCTGCCCGACAGCCACGTGGATCGCGTGATGAACGGCAAGGCGGGTACGGCGATGCAGGCCTTCATGGGCACGCTCTCCGATGTGGAGATCGCCGCCGTCATCACCTTCGAGCGCAACGCGCTCGGCAACAACAAGGGCGACATGATCCAGCCCGCCCAGATCAAGTCCCTGCGCTAGAAAGGCCCCGACCATGAACACAGCGACGACCACCGTCCCCGCCGGCCACGCCGACAACCATCATGGCGGCCACTATCCCGGCGGCCTGCTGCGCTGGCTGACCACCACCAACCACAAGGACATCGGCACGATGTACCTGACGTTCGCGCTGGTGATGTTTTTCGTCGGCGGCATCATGATCCTGGCGGTGCGCGCCGAGTTGTTCCAACCCGGCCTGCAGCTCATGCAGCCGGAGTTCTTCAACCAGTTGATCGGCGTGCATGCCCTGGTGATGATCTTCGCCGCGCTGATGCCGGCCGCCACCGGCTTTGCCAACTGGCAGATCCCGCTGATGATCGGCGCCCCCGACATGGCGCTGCCACGCATCAACAACTGGGGCTTCTGGCTGCTGCCGCCGGCCGCCATCCTGCTGACGCTGCCCTTCTTCCTGGCGCTGTTCGGCATCGGCGACGGCGCGCTGGCCACCGGCTGGACCTTCTACGCGCCGCTCTCGGTGCAGGGCGGCCTGGGCGTCGATTTCGCCATCTTCGCCGTACACATCCTCGGCGTGTCGTCGGTGCTCGGCTCGATCAACATCATCGTCACCATCTTCAACCTGCGCGCGCCGGGCATGAGCATGATGAAGCTGCCACTGTTCGCCTGGGGCTGGCTGATCACGGCCTTCCTGCTCATCGCCACCATTCCGGTGCTGGCCGGGGCAGTGACCATGCTGCTCACCGACCGCCATTTCGGCACCCACTTCTTCGACGCCGCCGGCGGCGGCGACCCCATCCTGTTCCAGCACCTGTTCTGGTTCTTCGGCCACCCCGAGGTCTACATTTTGCTGCTGCCGGTGTGGGGACTGATGCCGCACGTGCTGTCCACCTTTTCGCGCAAGCCGGTCTATGGCTACAAGGCGCAGGTGTATGGCTTCATCGCCATCGGCGTGCTGTCGGTGATCGTCTGGGCACACCATTTCTTCACCGTCGGCATGCCGGTGCCGGCGCTGATCTACTTCATGTTCAGCACCATGGCCATCTCGCTGCCGCTGGCGGTGCTGTTCTTCTGCTGGATCGCCACGATGTGGAAGGGTGCCATGAGCTTCGAGACGCCGATGCTGTTCGCGGTCGGCTTCATCGTCCTGTTCGGCATCGCCGGCCTCACCGGTCTGGTGCTGGCCGACGTCGCCGCCGACGCGCAGTACCACCACAGCTACTTCGTGGTCGCCCATTTCCACTACGCGTTGTTCGCCGGCGGCATCATGGGCGTGATGACCGGCGTCTATTACTGGCTGCCGAAATGGACCGGCCACATGTACAGCGAGACACTGGGCAAGTGGCATTTCTGGCTGACGGTGGTCTCCTTCAATCTCACCTTCATGCCGCAGTTCTTCCTCGGCCTGGCCGGCATGCCGCGTCGCATCCCCGACTACGCGCTCCAGTTCGCCGAGTTCAACGCCATTTCGACCGTCGCCTCCTTCATCCTCGGCTTGTCGCAACTGCTGTTCGCCTGGAATATCTGGCGCTGCGTGAAGGGCGGCGAGAAGGCGACCGCCCGGGTCTGGGAGGGCGCCGAGGGGCTGGAGTGGCAACTGTCGTCGCCACCGCCCTACCACTCGTGGGAAACCCAGCCGGTGGTGAAATGAACGTGAGCACGCCTTTCTCCGAAGACGAGCTGTCCCGGCGTCGTGCCGGCGCCCGGCGCCTGGCCTGGCTGCTGGGCGCCGTCGTGCTGGCCATCTACATTGTTGGCCTGTTCATCAAACGCGGATGACCGACCAACACGCCCCCCTGGTACGGAAGCTGGTGCTGGTGGTGGCCGCCGCCGCCGTGTTTGGCTACGCCATGGTGCCGCTCTACAACGTGCTCTGCCAGGTGACCGGCTTCAACGGCAAGACCGCCGGCCCCAAGGCGGGCTTCGTCACCGGCGGGCTGGCGCCGACCGCCCAGGCCGCACCATCGCGTATCGACCGTAACCGGCTGGTGACGGTCGAATTCACCGGTACCGTGATGCCGGGCCTGCCCTGGGAAATGCGGCCGCTGACCACCAGCCTGGAAACCCACCCGGGCGAAATGCAGCAGGTGCGTTACCTGGTGCGCAACACCTCGAACCGGACCATCACCGGCCAGGCGGTACCCAACGTCACGCCGGGCCAGGCCGCCCAGCATTTCGAGAAGATCGAGTGCTTCTGCTTCAACCAGCAAGTTCTCGCGCCCGGCGAGGCCAGGGAAATGCCACTCGTCTTCATCGTCAAGCCGGACATGAGTCCCGACGTACGTCATATCACGCTGTCCTACGCGTTCTTCAGCATCGACGGTCAGCGCCAGACCCTGGCAAGTTCGCCGATCGCGCCAACGGAGGTTCGATGAATACCGCGCCCCACGCCCACCACTACCATGTGCCGCAGCCCAGCCTGTATCCGTTCATCCTGTCCGGGGGCATGTTCACCCTGGCCCTGGGCTTCGTCCTGAAGATGAATGGCTTCGCCCCCGGCCCCTGGATCATGCTGGCCGGAGTCGGCGTCATCCTCTACGTGTTGTTCGGCTGGTTCGGCAAGGTGATCGGCGAGTCGCAGGCCGGCGCCTACCGCGACTGGGAGGATCAGTCCTTCCGCTACGGCATGATCTGGTTCATCGCCTCGGAAGTGATGTTCTTCGCCGCGTTCTTCGGCGCGCTGTTCTATATGCGAACGATCTCGGTGCCGGAACTCGGCAACATGGTGGGCGCCCACGGCACCACGATCTGGCCGGACTTTTCAGGCACCTGGCCGTCGGCCGGTCCCAAGGGACCGCAATTCACGCCCATGGGCGCCTGGGGCATCCCGGCCATCAACACGGCCCTGCTGCTGTCCTCCGGCGTCACCGTCACCATCGCCCACTGGGGCCTGCTGAAGAACAAGCGGACGCAACTGAACCTTGGCCTGGCCGCCACCGTCGCGCTGGGCGCCCTATTCCTGGTGCTCCAGGCCTACGAGTACTACCACGCCTACACCGAACTCGGCCTGACGATGGCGGCCGGCGCGTATGGCGCGACGTTCTTCATGCTGACCGGCTTTCACGGCTTTCACGTCACGCTGGGCGCCATCATGCTGACGGTGATCCTCGGTCGCACCCTCAAGGGACACTTCACGCCGGAGCGCCACTTCGCCTTCGAGGGCGTGGCCTGGTACTGGCACTTCGTCGATGTGGTGTGGCTGCTGCTGTTCGTGCTGGTCTACTGGCTGTAACCGGGAATCAGGCCGATGCGAAACGAGATCAGCAGCGCGACGAACAACGCGATGGACAAGCCGATGCGCAGGGTCAAGGCGCGCACGGTGCGCTCGCCGGCGCCCCGGTCGCGGTGGAAGTAGAACAAGCCGGAGAACAGGCTGCCGATGATGGCCAGCAACATCAAGACCGCGAAAACTTTCATGGCGCGACTCCCGGGTGACAACCAGCCGGTCGAGTATGCGCGCTCGGCGGCGTCCCCGGCAAGCTGGCGTCCGCTGGTGTGGGGTGGCCTGCTGGCGGCCCTGTTGGCGGCGCTGTTCATCTCGCTCGGTCTCTGGCAGTGGCGCAAGTTCGAGGTCAAGACACGGCTACAGGGCGAACTCGATGGACGCGGTCACGCGGCGCTGGTGGCCATGCCGACCACGCCGACGGATGCCGAAAGCCTGCGCTACCGCCACGTGAGCCTGCGCGGCGAATTCGATGCCGAACGCCAGATCCTCATCGACAACCGCGTTCATCGCGAACGGGCCGGCTATCACGTGGTGACACCGTTGCGCCTGGCCGGTTCCGACCTGCGCGTGCTGGTCAATCGGGGCTGGGTGGCGGCGCCGGCCGATCACCGGACGCTGCCCACCGCGCCGCCGCCGACTGGCATGGTCCAGCTTACCGGCATCGCGGTGGTGCCGGCCAGCCGCTTCTTCACCCTGGCACCCGCCCCCACCGGCGGCTGGCAGCCGGTCTGGCAGAACCTCGACCTCGCCGCCTATGCGGCCGCCGCGCCCTGGCCCACGCAACCGGTGGTGGTGCAACTGGATGCCGAGGCACCGCACGGCTACGCCCGCGAATGGCCGCGCCCCGACGAACGCGCCGAGATGCATCGCAGCTACGCCCTGCAGTGGTTCGGCTTCGCCGCCAGCAGCCTCGGCATCTGGCTCTGGTTCGTGTTCAAGCGCCCATGACGGCGGCGACCCTGCCCACGCCCGAACAGACGCGGAGCGCCTGGCGCCGCGCGCTACTGCTGATGGTGGGCCTGTCGCTGCTCCCCATCGCCGTCGGCGCCGGACTCTATTTCGTCGGCTGGCGGCCGGCGCAAACCAGCAACCATGGCGCGCTGATAGCACCTCCCGTCGCGGTCGATATCGACGCGGCCAAAGGACGCTGGTCCCTGCTGCTGCTCGGTGACGGCGACTGCGACGCCCCCTGCGCCACGCGCCTGGACGAACTGCGCCGGGTGCGCGTTTCCCTGGCCAAGGAGATGCACCGCACCCGGCACCTGCGCGCGGCGGCGCCCGCGCCGCTGGCCGATCTGCCGGCGGGAACGGTGGTCATCGTCGATCCGGACGGTCGGGCGATGATGCGCTACGCGCCGAACGCCGAGGCGAAAGGCGTGCGGGCCGACCTCGAGCGATTGCTGAAATATTCCTGGACTGGATGACGACATGAACACCACGACCCTGCCCCGCTCCCTGTCCCCGAGCCAGCGCCTGGCGGCTTTCTTCGATCTGTGCAAGCCGCGCGTCAATACCTTGATCGTGTTCACCGCCATGATCGGCATGTTCCTGGCTTCGCCCGAATTCCCGCCGTTGCTGCGCTTTTTGGTGGCCTCGCTCGGCATTGCGCTGGTGGCGGGGGCGGCGGCGGCCATCAATTGCCTGGTCGAGCGCACCGTCGATGCGCGCATGGCGCGCACCCGCGCCCGCGCCACGGCGCGCGGCGAGATTTCCGCCGCCGAGACACTGACCCTGGCCATCCTGGTCGGCGGCGCGGGCCTCTGGCTGCTGCATGCCTTCATCAACGACCTGACCATGTGGCTGACGCTGGCGACCTTTCTCGGCTACGCGGTCGTCTATACCGTGGTCCTGAAACCCGCCACGCCGATGAATATCGTCATCGGCGGCGCTTCGGGCGCCATGCCGCCCGTGCTGGGCTGGGCGGCGATGACGGGGAGCATCGGCGTCGAGCCGCTGGCGCTGTTCCTGATCGTCTTCCTGTGGACCCCGCCGCACTTCTGGGCGCTGGCCTGCTACCGGCGCGACGACTACGCCCGCGCCGGCCTGCCCATGCTGCCCGTGACCCATGGCGTCGCCTTCACCTGCCAGCACGTGCTGCTCTATACGGTGATGCTGTCGGCGGCCAGCCTGATCCCGGTTTCGCTGGGTATGAGCGGCTGGCTCTACCTGAGCGTGGTCGCCCTGCTCGACCTTGGCTTCCTGGCGCTGGCGGCGGCGCTCTGCGTGCGCTACAGCGACGCCCTGGCGAAGCGCACCTTCGCCTACTCGATCCTCTATCTGACGCTGCTGTTCGCCGCGCTGTTCATCGACCGTCTGGTCTGATGGCGCTCTACCGGGCGCTGCTGGTGCTGGCGACACTGCTCGCCTTCGGCGTGGTGAGCCTGGGCGCCTATGTGCGCCTTTCCGACGCCGGCCTCGGCTGCCCGGACTGGCCCGGCTGCTACGGCCACCTGGTCGGCGTGCCCGAAGCCCCCGACGAACAGACCAGGGCCCTGCAAGCCTTTCCCGGCAAGCCGGTGGAAACCGCCAAAGCCTGGAAGGAAATGGCGCACCGCTACGTTGCCGGTACGCTGGGACTACTGATCCTGGCGCTGACGATCCTGGCCTGGCGCCATCGCGTCGCCGCGGCCACGACGACCGTACTGGCCGGAGTCGTAACGTTTCAGGCCCTGCTGGGCATGTGGACGGTCACCTTGTTGCTGAAGCCCGTCATCGTCACGGCCCATCTGCTCGGCGGCATGACGACGCTGGCGCTGCTGGTGGGGCTGATCAGCCGGGACGCCCAGCCATTGCGTCCGCCGAATCCATGGGATCCGTCCGATCAACCGCCCCGAATGGCCGCCCTGGCGGCGCTGCTGGCGGTGGCGGTCCAGATCGCCCTGGGCGGCTGGGTCAGCAGCAACTATGCGGCGCTCGCCTGTGGCGACTTCCCGACCTGCCAGGGTGACTGGCTGCCGGCGATGGAGTTTGGCCGTGCCTTTACCCTGCACCGGGAACTCGGGCAGACGGCCGAGGGCGGACTGCTGCCCTTTACCGCCCTGACCGCGATCCACTGGCTCCATCGCCTGTGGGCCGTGGCCGTGCTGCTGGTGGTCGGGACACTGGCCTGGCGGCTGGCCCGCACACCGGCCTGGCGCCAGGGGGGGGTCGTTCTCGCCGGCCTGCTGGGGCTTCAGTTGGCGCTGGGCATCGCCAATGTGCTGCTGTCGCTGCCGCTGCCAGTCGCTGTCGCCCACAACTTCGGCGCCGCCTTGCTGCTCGCGGCCATCGTGGCAATCAACGTCCGCTGCCGGCGCTGACCGCGAGGGCATCCAGCAGTTTCTGGTGGATGCCGCCAAAGCCGCCGTTGCTCATCACCAGCACCTGGTCGCCTTCGCTGGCCTCGGCGGCGATGGCCGCCACCAGCGGGGCCAGATCGTCGAATACCCGTGCCTTTTCTCCCAGCGGCGCCAGGGCCTCGGACGCGTCCCAGCCCAGCCCGCCGACGTAGCAGTACACCTGGTCCGCTCCAGCCAGGCTGCCGGGCAATTGCGCCTTCATCGTGCCGAGCTTCATGGTGTTGGAGCGCGGTTCCAGCACGGCGATGATGCGTTTTCCGCCCACCCGGCCCCGCAGACCCTCGATGGTGACGGCAATCGCGGTCGGATGATGGGCGAAGTCGTCATAGACCGTCACGCCGCGCACCGTGCCTTTCATCTCCAGGCGGCGTTTGACGCCCTTGAAGGTGGCGATGGCGGCCAGGCCGACTTCGACCGGTACCCCGGCATGGCGCGCCGCCGCCAGCGCCGCAATGGCATTGGCCCGATTGTGGGCGCCGGGCAAGCCCAGCCGGGTACGGCCCAGCAAGCGTCCGGCAAGGCGAACCTCGAACTCGCCATCCGTGTTCGCGTCGCCGGCTTGCCACCCGGCGGCGGCGGCAAACTGCTCGACGGGCGTCCAGCAACCCCGCCCCAAGACACGCCGGAGCGCATCTTCGCCGCCGTTGGCGACAATCAGGCCGCTACGCGGCAGAGTACGCACCAAATGATGAAATTGCGTCTCGATAGCGTCAAGATCGGAGAAGATATCCGCATGATCGAACTCCAGGTTGTTCAGTACCGTCGTGCGCGGCCGATAGTGGATGAACTTGGAGCGTTTGTCGCAGAATGCGGTGTCGTACTCGTCGGCTTCGATGACGAAGAACGGGGAATCGCTCAGCCGGGCGGAAACAGCGAAATCCTGGGGTACGCCCCCCACCAGAAAAGACGGGTTGAGGCCGGCTTCCTCCAGTATCCAGGCCAGCATCGCTGTCGTCGTGGTCTTGCCATGGGTACCGGCGACACCCAGTACCCAGCGGCCTTGCAGGATGTTCTCGGCCAGCCATTGCGGGCCCGACAGGTACGCCAGGTTGCGATCGAGGATCTCTTCCAGAAGCGGATTGCCACGTGAAATGGTGTTGCCGACGACGAACAGGTCCGGCGCCAGCGCCACCTGCCCCGCATCGTAACCTTCGGTAAGGGCGATGCCCTGCTCGGCCAACTGCGTGCTCATCGGCGGGTAGACGTTGGCGTCGCAGCCCGTCACCCGGTGACCCGCCGCCCGCGCCAGCAGCGCAATTCCGCCCATGAAGGTGCCGCAGATGCCGAGGATGTGAATGTGCATGGTGGCGAGGGTTAATGCGCGTGCAATAATGGGCCGGCATTCTACCCCGGGACCCTGCCATGCCCCGCCGCAAGCCCCCTGTACCCGCATCCGACCACCTGCGTCGAGCCATTGCCAGTCAGGCCGCCCGATTGATGGCCGAAGACGGCATCGGCGACTATGGTCAGGCCAAGCGCAAGGCAGCCCGCCAGTTGGGCGCGGGCGAGAGCGAGGCACTGCCCAGCAACGAGGAAGTGGCCATTGAATTGCGTGCCTACCAGTCGCTCTACCAGGACGACGAGCAGGTGGAGCGATTGCGGGAGCTCCGCTTGGCGGCGCTTGAAGTCATGGAATTACTGGCCGATTTCCGGCCCTATCTGACGGGTGCCGTGTTGGACGGCACGGCCGGCCGTTACGCCGAAGTGGAAATCGAACTTTTCGCGGACAGCGCCAAAGATGTGGAGATCTACCTTCTATCTCGCAACATCTCCTACGCAATTGCCGAATCTCGACAACAGCGGCCCGACGCCCCCGAAACCCGGCTGCGCATCGAGTGGCAAGACGCCACGATCCTGCTATCCGTCTTTCCGTACCAGGTCGAACGCAGGCAGCGGCGCAGCCCGCATTCGGGACGACAGCACGACCGGGCCAGAACGGCCGACGTGGCCGCCTTGCTGGCGAGCTAGACAAGTTGTTGTGATTTGAGGCAAACTTGCAGCCATGTCCAAGCCAACTAGCAACAAAACAAAGGCCGGTAATGACACCCAGGAGAACAGCCGCAGGGCACGCGTCCTCGTCCTGCACGGCCCGAACCTGAATTTGCTCGGTCGTCGCGAACCGGAGATTTACGGCAGCACGACGCTCGCCGACATCCACGCCATCATGGAAGCTCGGGCACGGGCGCGTGGCGTCCAGATCGAGAGCTACCAAAGCAATTCAGAAGGGGAACTGATCGATCGCATCCAGGCCGCCGCGACCGAAGGTATCGAGTTCATCATCATCAATCCGGGGGCATACAGCCATACCAGCATCGCCATTCCGGACGCATTGCGGGGCGTGGCCATCCCGTATGTCGAGGTGCACATCTCGAATATCCACGCCCGCGAGGCGTTTCGGCACCATTCGCATTTCTCCGCCAGCGCGGCCGGCGTCATTTGCGGCCTGGGCGTTCAAGGCTACGAACTGGCCCTCGACGCCGCGCTTGCCCGCATCATCCAAGCCTAGAAAATCATCCACCCGACGGGGACGATGTCCCCGTCCGTGACCTTGCAGGAGTCAGCATGGACCTGAGAAAACTCAAAACCCTGATCGACCTTGTCCAGAACTCGGGCATTTCCGAACTGGAAATCAGCGAAGGCGAGGAGAAGATCCGCATCGCCAAGTACGCGAGCGCCGCGCCCAACACGACGACCGTGATGATGGGCGGACCGATGGCCGCCGCGCCGGCCATGCCCGCGGCTGCTGTCGCCCCGGTCGCGGAACCAGTCCCCGCCGAGCCGGAAGGTCATGTCGTCAAGGCCCCGATGGTCGGCACCTTCTACCGATCCGGCAGCCCGGGCGCGCCCGCCTTCGTCGAAATCGGCCAGGCCGTCAAGGAGGGCGAAACCCTCTGCATCATCGAAGCCATGAAACTGATGAACGAGATCGAAGCCGATGCCTCCGGCACCGTCAAGGCGATCCTGGTCGAAAACGGCCAGCCGGTGGAATACGGTCAGCCGCTCTTCATTCTCGGCTGAGTTAGGCGAAAATAACGTCATGTTCGAGAAAGTACTAATCGCCAACCGTGGCGAGATCGCGCTCAGGGTTCTGCGCGCCTGCCGGGAACTGGGCATACGCACCGTCGCGGTCCATTCGGTAGCGGATACGGAAGCCAAGTATGTAAAACTGGCTGACGAATCCGTCTGTATCGGCCCCGCGCCGTCCGGCCAAAGCTACCTGAACATTCCGGCCATCATATCGGCCGCCGAGGTGACCGATTCCGAAGCCATCCATCCCGGCTATGGCTTCCTGTCCGAAAACGCCGACTTCGCGGAGCGGGTCGAGAAGTCCGGCTTCGTCTTCATCGGCCCGAAGGCCGAAACCATCCGGCTGATGGGCGACAAGGTGTCGGCCAAAGACGCCATGAAGGCGGCCGGCGTGCCGTGCGTACCCGGGTCCGAAGGGGCCCTGCCCGAAGATCCGAAAGAAATCGTCAAGATCGCCCGCTCCGTCGGCTACCCGGTCATCATCAAGGCGGCGGGCGGTGGCGGTGGGCGTGGCATGCGGGTGGTGCACACCGAGGCCGCCCTGCTCAATGCGGTGAATATGACGCGTTCGGAAGCACAGGCGGCGTTTGGCAACCCGGTCGTCTATATGGAGAAGTTCCTCGAGAATCCGCGCCATATCGAAATCCAGATCATGGCCGACAGCTACAAGAACGCGGTCTGGCTGTCGGAGCGCGACTGCTCGATGCAGCGCCGGCATCAGAAGGTGATCGAGGAAGCGCCGGCACCGGAAGTGAATCGCCGGTCGATCGCCAGAATCGGCGATCGCTGCGCCGAGGCCTGCCGCAAGATCGGCTATCGTGGCGCGGGCACCTTCGAGTTCCTCTACGAGAACGGTGAGTTCTACTTCATCGAGATGAACACGCGCGTCCAGGTCGAGCATCCGGTCACCGAACTGGTGACGGGCATCGACATCGTCCAGGCCCAGATTCGGGTCGCGGCCGGTGAAAAACTGTGGTTCCGCCAGCGCGACATCGAGGTCAAGGGACACTCCATTGAATGCCGTATCTGTGCCGAAGACCCGTTCAAGTTTACGCCATCTCCCGGTAAAATCACCAATTGGCATCCACCCGGCGGCCCTGGTATCCGGGTCGATTCGCACGTCTATTCCGGCTACACGGTGCCATCGCACTACGATTCGATGATCGGCAAGCTGATTTCCTACGGCGACACCCGCGAGCAGGCGATTCGCCGCATGCGCATCGCGCTGTCCGAAATGATGGTCGATGGCATCAAGACCAACATTCCGCTGCATCAGGAACTGATGCTCGACGAGCGCTTCCTCAAGGGCGGCACCAGCATTCACTACCTTGAGGAAAAGCTGGCCGCGCGGGAAGAAGTAAAGGGTTAAGGGGCAAATGGTGTGGATCAGCGCCGCCATCGTCACTGACGCCGGCCACGCCGAGGCCCTTTCCGACTCCCTGCTCGGCGCCGGCGCGATCTCGGTTGGCGTCGAGGATGCCGAGGCCGGCACCGAGGCCGAGACGCCCCAGTTCGGCGAACCCGGCAGCCCCGACACGCCGCTGTGGCGGCTTAGCCGGGTCGTAGCGCTGTTCGAGCCGGAGAGCGATATCGGCGAACGCATCGCCGCCGCGATCAGGGAAACGGGCATCGCCGAGCCGCCCGAGGTCGAGCTGGACGAGGTGGCGGAACAGGACTGGGTGCGGCTGACCCAATCGCAATTCGACCCGATCCGCATCAATGAGCGGCTCTGGATCGTGCCGTCCTGGCATGTCGCGCCCGACCCGACGGCGATCAACCTGGAGCTGGATCCGGGGCTGGCCTTCGGCACCGGGTCCCACCCGACCACCCATCTGTGCCTGGCGTGGCTCTGCGACCAGGTGCGGGGCGGCGAAAGGGTGCTGGACTATGGCTGCGGCTCGGGCATCCTGGCGCTCGCCGCCGCCAAGCTGGGCGCCGCCGACGTGCTCGGCGTGGACATCGACGAGCGGGCCATCGAAGCGGCCGCCGACAATGCCGCCCGAAACGGCGTCGCGCTGCGCCTGACGCACTCGAAGCAGGCATTGACCGAGACCTTCGACATTGTCGTCGCCAACATCCTCACCAACCCGCTTTGCGTGCTGGCGCCGCTCCTCTCGGCAAGGGTGGCGGCGGGCGGGCGCATCGCCCTGTCGGGCGTACTGGCGGGCCAGGCCGAGCAGGTCGCGGCCGCCTATGCGCCGCACATCGCGCTGACCGTGGGCGCCGCGCGCGATGGCTGGGTGCGGCTGGAAGGCCGCCGGCAATGATGCTGACGCGCTGCCCGGGTTGTGCCACCACCTTCCGCGTCACACCGGAACAGCTCAAGGCGCGCCAGGGCAAAGTGCGATGCGGCAAATGCCAGGCGGTATTCAACGCGCTGGAGACCCTGGACGAAGAAGCACCGGCACTATTCATCCGGCGCGAAGCGCCGGCGCAGCCGATAGCCGCGGCGCCTGTGCCGGCGGTGGCACCCGCCCCGGTGATCGAGCCGTCGCCGCCTGAAGAGGCTCCCCCGCCCGAGCCGGCGCTTGAATCAAGCCAATCTGGCGAGATCGCCGTGGCCGAGCCGGAAGCCGAGATTCCACCGCCACACGGCTCCGCGCCGGTACCAGAGCCCATGGCCGCGCCCACGCCCGAGCCCCTATCGGAGCCGGAACCGGAACCCGATGCCGCGCCAGAGGCGACGCCGCCGTGGCGGCCCGCGCCGGAGCTGCTGTTGCACGACGTGGCACGGCCCCGGCGCCGTGCCTGGCCATGGCTGCTGGGCAGCCTGTTCGCACTGAGCCTCCTGACACTACAGGCGGCGGTGTACTTTCGCACCGAGTTGGCGGTGCTGGCGCCCGAGGCCAAGCCGGCGCTGGTGGCAATCTGCAAACTCGTCGGCTGCCGGGTCGGGCTACCGCACAAGATCGACCTGATCGGTATCGAGACATCCGATCTTATTCCCGACAAGGACAAGTCCGGCGACCTGCAACTCGTCGCCAGCCTGCGCAACCGGGCTCCCTTCGCGCAGGCCTGGCCTCATCTGGAAGTCACGCTCACCGATACCGGCGACCGCGCCCTGCTGCGTCGCGCGCTCGCGCCGTCCGAGTATCTGCCGCGCAAGCCATCGGCAACGGATGGTTTCCCGGCGGCCAGCGAGCAGCCCATTCAACTGACCTTGCAGACCACCGATGTTCCGGCGGTCGGCTACCGACTCTACGTCTTCTATCCATAGGCCCCAACTTCATGCGCACCCTGATCTGCGGCTCCCTCGCCTACGACACCATCATGGTGTTTCACGACCGCTTCAAGAATCACATCCTGCCCGAGCAGATTCACATCCTCAACGTCGCCTTCCTGGTACCGGATATGCGCAGGGAGTACGGCGGCTGTGCCGGCAACATCGCCTACAACCTCAAACTGCTGGGCGGCGAACCGGTGATCATGGCCACCGTCGGCGACGACAGCGGCCTCTACATGCAGCGCCTCGCCCATCTGGGCATGGACAGCGGCCACGTTCGCCACATCGAGGGCACTTACACCGCCCAGGCCTTCATCACCACCGACCTCGACGACAACCAGATCACCGCCTTCCATCCGGGCGCCATGAACGAGTCGCATGCCAACCGCATTCAGGACGCCCGGGGCATCGGCCTCGGCATCGTCTCGCCGGACGGCCGTGACGGCATGCTGACCCACGCGCGCCAGTTCCATGAAGCGGGCATCCCCTTCATCTTCGATCCGGGTCAGGGGCTGCCGATGTTCTCCGGCGCCGAACTGCTCGACTTTCTCAGGCTGGCCGACTGGTGCACCGTCAACGACTACGAGGCCAAGCTGCTCTGCGAGCGTACCGGGCGCGACCTGGCCGATCTGGCGCGCGAGGTGAAGGCCCTGATCGTCACCCTCGGCGGCAACGGCTCGGAGATCTACGCCGATGGCCAACGCCTGTCGATTCCCATCGTGGCGCCGGAGTCCATGATGGACCCGACCGGCTGCGGCGATGCCTATCGTTCCGGGCTGCTCTATGGCATCGGTCAAGGCTGGGGCTGGGAAAAGACCGGAAGGCTCGCCTCGCTGATGGGCTCGATCAAGATCGCCCATCGGGGCGGCCAGAACCACAAACCGACACGCGGCGATATCGCCGAACGGTTCGAGCGGACGTTTGGTGAAGTCCTGTAGGCGCACACCTCTCGTCCGATCCTGACCACGGGGTCAAGGCGAACCGCGCCGGCCATGAACATCCGCGCCGCCTTCCGACTGGCTCGCGCCGGCTTGCTGGTGCTGTCCGGAGTGGGTATCGCGGCCACGGCGCTGCCGTGGCTGCCGGAGCCGGCCCGACAGCGAATCAAGGCCCGGTGGTCGCGACAGATGCTCCGTGCCCTCGGAGTCCGGCTGGTACCCCACGGCACTCCGCCAATCGGCGGTCTTCTGGTATCCAATCACGTGTCATGGCTGGACATTCTCGCCATCAATGCCCTCGCGCCAGCCAATCTCGTCTCGAAGGACGACGTCCGGCACTGGCCGGTGATCGGCTGGCTGAGCGCCCAGGCGGGCACGCTGTTCATCGAGCGCGGCTCGCGGCTGGCGGCGCAGCGCACCCGCGAGCACCTGGTCGGCGAATTGCGCGGCGGCGGTCGGGTCGGCGTCTTTCCCGAAGGCACCACCAGTTGTGGCGACCATGTGCTGCCGTTCCACGGCGCGCTTTTTCAATCGGCCATCGATGCCGGCGCGCCGGTTGCGCCCGTGATGGTGCGTTACACCGACGCGAGCGGACAGCCGACGATGGCGGCCGCCTATGTCGGTGAAATCAGCTTCTGGGAGAGCGTGCGGACCATCGTCGCCAGCGACGGCCTGACGGTCCGCGTGATGTTCCTGTCGGCGTTGGACAGCACGACCTCGGACCGCCGTCATCTGGCACACCACAGCCATCAATTGATTGCCCACGCCCTGGCGGCGGCAATCACTCCCAGCCACCCGGCTCCACCTGGCGCGCACAAGGCAGTTGAAAGACCCGCTGGTCCTCGAGCCGCACCGCCGTCAGACACCCCCCCCAAAGACAGCCGGAGTCCAGCGCCAGGAGATTCTTCTCGCGCCTGAAGCCCAGGGCCGACCAGTGACCGCAGATCAGTTGATGATCGGCGCTGCGACGGCCGGGGACCATGTACCAGGGCATGCACCCCTCCGGGCCACTCTCCGGTGGCCCCTTGGCGCCGGGAGCGCGAAATTCCATCACCCCGGTCGGCGTGCAGAAGCGCATGCGGGTCATGGCATTGACCACCACCCTCAGGCGGTCCCAACCGGCCAGGTCGTCGCGCCAGGCCGCCGGCTCCGAGCCCCACATGTGGGCAAGAAAATCGCGATACGCCGGGGCGGTCAGCGCGGCACTGGCCTCGTCGGACAAGGCGAGCGCCCGCGCCACATCCCACTGCGGCAGCAGGCCGGCGTGCACCATGGCGTAGTCGCCCTCGGCGTGGAAAAGGGGCCGCCCCCGCAGCCAGGCCAGCAACTCGTGCCGGTCCGGCGCGGTCAGCACGGAGGCGAGGGTATCCTCGCGGCTGGCCTTGCCGTTGCCTTCGGACTGCATGATCAGATGCAGGTCGTGGTTGCCGAGCACGGTGACGGCCCGATCGCCCAGCCCCTTGATGAAGCGCAGCACGGCCAGCGAGTCGGGGCCACGATTGACCAGGTCGCCGACCAGCCACAGCCGATCGCGGGTCGCGGTAAAGCCAAGATATTCGAGCAGCCTGGAGAGTTCCTGAAAGCAGCCCTGAATGTCGCCGATCGCGTAGGTAGCCATCCGCGCAGTCTACCTTGGCCGGCGCGCCGGGCGGCGCCGCAAACCGTGCTTAAAGACGGCTGCTGTCGGAATTGAGCGCGGTGGTAACGGCCTTGAGCGCCGGCAGCGAGGCCGGCTGGTACTCGGGCACCCAGCGCCGCAGATCGCGCCGGACCTCGGCATCCGTCTTGGGCAGTGGCGACTTCAGCCATTCCAGCAGGTCATCCAGCCAGCCCGCCGGCACCATCCGCGCCTTGGCCACCCGCAACTTGGGATGGTGAGTGGGCCGGGTGTGCTCGTCGTCCGAGAGCAGTTCCTCGTAGAGCTTCTCGCCGGGACGCAGGCCGGTATAGACGATGCGAATGTCGTCCTCGCCACGACCGGACAGGCGAATCATGTCGCGCGCCAGATCGGCGATCCGCACCGGCTCGCCCATGTCGAGCACGAATATCTCGCCTCCCTTGCCCATCGCCGCCGCCTCCAGCACCAATTGCGACGACTCGGGGATCGACATGAAGTAGCGAGTGATCTCCGGGTGAGTAACGGTCACCGGGCCACCCTTGGCGATTTGCGCCCGGAACTTCGGAATCACGCTGCCGGTGCTGCCCAGCACGTTGCCAAAACGCACCATCTCGAAACGGGTCGCGCCGCCACCGCCTTCCAGCGCCTGGCAGACCATTTCGGCCAGCCGCTTGGTCGCGCCCATGACATTGGTCGGATTGACCGCCTTGTCCGTGGAGACCAGGACGAATTTAGGTACTTTGGCCCGTTGCGCCGCCAGCGCCACCACATAGGTCCCGAACACGTTGTTGCGCACCGCCTGCCAACTGTTGTGCTCCTCCATGAGAGGCACGTGCTTGTAGGCGGCGGCATGGAACACCACCGAGGGCGTATGTCGGCGCATCACCTCGGTCAGCCAGGCGCCATCCTTGACGTCGCCGGCCAGCGGCACCAGGGCGACTTCCGGAAAATGTTCCGTCAACTCCTCGACCAGGGCGTACAGCGCGAACTCGTTGTTTTCGAACAGGACCAACTGTGCCGGGTGCAAGCGGGCGATCTGCCGGCACAACTCGCTGCCGATGGAACCGCCGGCACCGGTGACCATGACCACGCGGTCGAACAGCAACTCCCGAACCTCCGGCGTATCGATGCGTACCGGCGAACGGCCGAGAAGATCTTCGAGGTCGACCGGCCGCACGTGATCGACGCGGTCGCGTTTGAGCAGCAACTGTTCGGTCGATGGCACCGTGTAGGCGGTCACTCCAGCGCGCATGCATAGCGAACTGACGCGCTGACGGACCTCGTCCGATACCGAAGGCATGGCCAGGATCACGTGGTTGACCTTGAGCGCCTTCGTCCAGTAGCCGAGTTCGCTCAGGGGGCCGAAGACCCGCTGGCCGAGCAATTCGCGGCGCTGTTTGGCCGAATCGTCATCCAGAAAACCCACCACGCGCCATTCCTGCGAACGGGCGAGTTCCTGAACCAGCCCGGCACCGGAACGCCCCGCGCCCAGAATCAGCACCGGCTTGCCGCTGGCACCCAGGGCGCTGTAGAGCAGATGATCCTTCCACATCCGGTAGGCGGCCCGGCCGCCGCCCATCAGCACCAGCAGCAGCACGGGGTAAAGAATGATCACGCTGCGCGGAATGCCCGGGGCGGGAACGAACATCGTCAGCAAACCGCCCAGCAGCGCCGAAATGGCCACTGCCTTGAAGATGCGCCGCAGGTCGGGCAGGCTGGAGAAGAACCAGATCCCCAGATAGAGGCCGGAGAGGCGGAAGACCAGAGCCTCGGCGGGAATCAGGAACAGCAGGGTGCCGGTGATTAGCGGCCAGTGCTCGGGCTGTGGAGACGAATCCGACCACAATGCGTAGGCGCCCAGCCAGGCAAGCGCAACGGCGAGCAGATCAAAAAGAAACACCGCCACCGAGCGCCATTTGCGCTGGAATTCCGATTCAAGCGTATCCATGCACTGGGGCCGATATCGGTTTCGGGATGCTTAGGACTCGCATATTGGGCGCCACTATATCATCGGCAGGGTCTTTCATTGGCCCGAACTGGTACTGTTTGACGGCGTTGACAGATGGTTTGTCGCTTTGCGCCAACGTCTGTCGATAGCCGAAAAGAGACCTGCGTAGGCGATTGCCCAGACCAGCAGTCCGACTCCCTGAACAACGGCGGACGACTCTTTGAGCCACAGGGCGCAGCCGGCCGCCGCGGCCATCAACCCCCAGGCGGCCAGCGCCAGGCCGCGGTGGCTCCAGCCGGAGAGCACCAGGCGCTGATAGTGATGCTCCCGGTGAGCTTGCCAGACCCGGTCGCGGCGGCACAAGCGTCGCCCAAGGGTGACAGTCGCGTCGGCGATGAAGGGGGAAAACACCAGGATCGGGAACCAACCCGGCCAGACACCCGCCCGCCAACCCTCCAGACCAACGGCGCCGGCCAGGAATCCCAGGGGTATCGAGCCGGCGTCGCCCATGAACACCCGGGCCGGCGGAAAGTTGACGACCAGGAATCCCGCCGCCGCCGCCGCGATTGCCAGGCTGATCCACGCCACGGTCGGCGCCTGCGGCAGGGCGGCCAAGGCATAGGCGCCAAAACCGATGACCGCCATGCCGCCGGCCAGGCCGTCGGCGCCATCCATGAAGTTGTACAGGTTGGTCATCCACACCAAGGCGATGGCCACCGGTACCGCCACCAGTACCGGAAGTTGCAGCGCCACGACCACCACGGCCGCCGCCAGCAGATGACCGAGCAATCTTGGCAGCACCGACAGCGACCGCCAATCGTCGATCAGAGACAGCAGAAACAAGCCCAGGGCGGCAAGCAAAGCGGCGATCGGCGCATCGGGCACACGCAGGATGACGAGCGCCACGCCACAACCCGCCGCCATGGCGATTCCGCCGATGCGCGGCACCGCGCCGGCATGCAGCGAACGGCCGTTGGCGACATCCAGCGGCATGCCCGCGCCCCGGAGCAGCCAGCCATGGAGAACCGCCATCGTCACAATGGCCGCCGTCAGAATCGCGAGCAACGACATCACGGCATGAACCGCCGCGGCGAGAAGCCGAACGCGTGCGTCGCCTCTTCGTGAGAAAAGCACATGTCGAGATCGACACGACGAAGCATGGCCAGGTTGAGGTCGCGATAGCCCGGCACGAAGCGCGCCAGTGCCAGCCCGACGCGCCACAGCCATTCGGGAAATCGGACGATGCGCGGCGTCCGCCCCAGCCGGCGGAAGATCGCCTCGACCATCGCTCGATAGCTGAGCACTTCGCCGCCGCTCAGGTTGTAGGACCGGTTCCAGCCCCCGGGGCTGGCTATCAGGGCGACGCAGGCCTTGGCCAGATCGTCGGCATGGACCGGCTGACGCAGGCCGCGGCCCTCCCCCGGCATCGGAAAGAACGCCAGGCGTTCGATAAAACGTGCCAGCCGGGTGATGTTCCGGTCGTAGCCGAGCGAGTAGATCATGGTCGGTCGAAAGATGACCCAGCGCATACCCAGGCGAAGGCAGGTTTGCCGGACGGAATCCTCCGCCGCGGCCAAATCCTGCGCCAACCGTCGCTCACCCTCGTTGGCGGAATCCGCCTTGGTGAAGGCGCTCGTCGAGCCAAAAGCGATCACCTCGCGCAGCCCACGGCCGGCGAGGGCGGGCAGCCAGGGCGGCAGAGCGAAGACCGGCGCCAGATTGATCAGCGCATCCGGCCGCCCCGCCTCCGGCAGGCTGGTCGGGTTGCGCAGGTCGTGGGCATGCCAGATCAGATGCGGCGATTCGCTGGCCCCCGCCCGCGCCGGATCGGAACAGAACGCGCGAACCCGACAACCCGCCGCCAGCAAGCGTGGCAGCAGGCAACGGCCCACCAGGCTGGTCGCCCCGAACACCCACACTTCCTTGCGATCGTCCGCGTCGGCATTTCGCTCGACAACCTCGGCGGGCGCCCGCGACTTGAACCGCAAGCGTCCGACCATGAACAGAAAGCGCGCAACGATCGCGGCCGCCACCGGAGCGAAAAAGAGTGCGCGCCAACCGGCAAAGTGGAACTTGCCGAAGAAGCGCATCAAGCCACGATGCTTGTGCCACTCGACACGCAGCGGCCGGCGGCGGCTTGAGCGCCCCTTGAAATGCGTGATCCCGACGTCGGGAACGAACAGGACTTCCAGACCGGCCGCCTGAAAGCGCTGGCAAAGATCCACATCCTCCCAGTGCATGAAGTAGCCTTCGTCGAAGGACCCGACCCGCTCCAGCGCAGTGCGCCGCACCAGCATGAACGCCCCGGATATCGCCTCGACCGCGACGGGCGCGCTTGGCAAGGGTTCGTCCGCGCGCGGCGGCGAACCGAACAATCGGCCGAGCAGCGCCCCGGGCGTCGGTATGCGGCGACGGCAGCTCCTTTCCTCGCTGCCATCCGCGTTGCGAATCAGACAGCCGGCCATGCCGGCGGCCGGTCGCGCGGCCAGCGCCGCCGCCATCCGCGCCAGCGTGTCGGGCCGCACGATGCAGTCCGGGTTGAGAAACAGCACGTAGTCGCCCCGCGCCAGCGGCAAGGCGGCATTGTTGCCCGCCGCGAAACCCAGGTTGCGGCCATTGCTCAACACGCGCAGACGACCGTCGGCGGCCGCCATGTCGACCAGCGGCTCGACACTGCAATCGGTGGAGCCGTTGTCCGAAACAATGACCTCGATGGGCAGCGTGGAGGCCAGCACATTGCGCACGCACTCGATGAGCAGCGCGCTGCTGTTGTAGCTGACGATGATGACGGAACAAAACACGGAATGGGAAAGCGCCGCGCCTGGAGTTGATCTGGTTGCGCAATTTACCCCTCTTTCCGGGCACAGCGAGGGGCGACTCGGACTCGTCGGCCAGCGAGCGCCCACGCCATCGCCAACCGAGTCACTCGCAAACAGCATATTCAGGCTAGCATTATGGAATATTCGACAATCCCGGGAGGCATCAGCCATGTCCCATCGTACAAAGTTGGCCGGCATGTTCGGCTATCCGTCGAGCTCCGGCGCGCGTGCAATGGCGGCCAGACTGATGTCGGCGCTTGCTCTTGCGGCCCTCTCGGTCCTCGCGGCCCTGCCCTTGGCCGCCCAGGCGGCGGCGCCGCAGTTGGCCGCCCGCGAGGATCGGGTCCTTGCCCTGCGCGCCGACGGCACGGTCTGGCAGTGGGGGTCGCTCGGCAAGCCCGTGCCGAGTCAGGTGCAAGGTCTGGCCGGTGTCGTGGCCGTGGCCGTGGGCAACTCGCATGGCCTGGCCTTGCTCGCCAGCGGTGACGTATGGGCTTGGGGCCGCAACCGATACGGCCAGTTGGGCAACGGCGGCCAATCCGAACAATCGTCCGAGACGCCGACGCGAGTCAGCGGAATTTCCGATGTCATTGCCATCGCCACGACCGGTGACGGCAGCCTGGCCTTGAAGCGCGATGGGACAGTCTGGACCTGGGGCGACAACCAATCCAACCAGTTGGGGATAGGCAACGCATCGGCCTATATCGCCTTGCCCACGCAGATCGTCGGTCTGGAAGGCGTGCAACAAATCGAAGGAGGCAACCGGTGCGGCGCGGCCCTGACCAACGACGGCAACGTATGGACTTGGGGAAAGAACTTCTCGGGACAGCTCGGCGACGGCACCATCGACACTCGATCCACACCGGTCCGTGCTTCCGTGCAAGGCGTGACTCGTCTCGTTGCCGGCGATCAGTTCTTCTTCGCTTTGCGAGCGGACGGCAGCGTCTGGGCTTGGGGCAACAATACCCATGGACAGTTGGCCAACGGCGGCGGCGCGACCAATTCGGGTTTTGCGCCACCCACCTACAATTACCAGACCCTACCGATGATGGTGCCTGCGCTACAGGGTTTCCGCCGGATCGTCGCCGGCGGCTCCCATGCGCTGGGGTTGTCCGCGGATGGTCAATTGTGGTCCTGGGGAAGCAACGCCGCGGGGCAAATTGGCATTGGCGGCCAAACCACGGGCAGCACTTCCTGGCGCGGCGCGCCGGACAAAATGTTGGGCATACCCGCCCCCATCGACGATCTTGCCGCCGGTGCCGATTTCAGTGCCGCGCTGACCTCCGCCGGCGAAATATGGACTTGGGGCGGCAATGGCTCTGGCCAGATAGGGCGCGGCTGGAAGGGTA
>JBGAQX010000036.1:0-45320 GCA_044220545.1 Rhodocyclaceae bacterium
TCGACGACCTGCAAAAAGCCAACGAACAGGCCGCGCAGCGAATGAAGGAAGCCGAGGCCCGGTAGGTTCCGCTTATAGCACCAGCATCCGCGGATCACCAAGCAGGGCGCGTCGGCAATGTATCCCGGCGAGGAGCAACGCACGGCATGGATGTTTGTTATCCTGCGAGGCATATTCCATGATCTCGCCATGCCAGCGACTGGCCACCGGAGTTCGACGGGAGAAGCAGATGAGCGCGGCAATCAGTTTCTTGAACGGTCGGGTAACCATCGATCCCGAGATATGCAATGGCAAACCGACAGTTCGCGGCAAGCGAATCACGGTGCAGACCATTCTGGAATACTTGGCGGCTGGCGATAGCGAGGAGGAAATTCTTTCGCAGTATCCCAGCCTTGAGCCCGAAGACATCAAGGCCTGCCTGACCTGCGCGGCCCGGCTGATGAACGAACGCTACGAATTGTCGCGGGTTGCCTGAGTGCCCCGTTTCCTGATCGATGCCAACCTGCCCTATCGTTGGGACATCTGGTTAGGCGATCAATTTCGACATGTGTTCGATCTTGGGGATGCCTTACCGGATCGCGCCATCTGGGAGCACGCCCGCCTTGGCGATCTCGTCATTGTCACGAAAGACACCGACTTTTCCGACTGGGTGATGCTTGCCGATCCGCCGCCAAGAGTTGTCCATTTTCGGACGGGCAATCTGCGTTTGCGCGAATTCAAAGCGCTGGCGATCCGCGTCTGGCCGACCGTGGCCGATTTGATCACCAACCACAAGCTGGTCATCGTTCTCCCGGACACGATCGAGAGCATCTCGTAAGGAGTGCGGGCTCACGTACCGCGCCGATACCGATGCCGGTGACAAGTCATGATGGACGTCTGGTCGTCTGCAACTTCTCGCTTCAGGACAGAGGAACAACAGACGGGATGATCCTCTACGCGCAGAGCCGTTTCAAGAATCCCAGGACATGGGCCGGACGCAGCGGCTTCAGGATATAGCCACGCGCACCCTGACTTGCCGCCAGTTCAACGAACGCCTTGTCAGCGCAGCCGGTGACCATGGCGACCACTGTGGTCGGGCTCGCTTCGCGGATCAGCGGCAAGGCTTCCAGCCCGGACATCTCCGGCATATTGACGTCGAGGCAGAGGACCCGCGGCATATGATTCCGGGCCGCGCTGACCGCGTCGGCTCCATTGGCCACCAACTGCACCACTTGTAAGCCAAACTCTTCCAGCAGCCCCTTAAGCACCAAGCGGACCGAACCGCTGTCGTCCGCGATCACCGCCGTGCCGCGTTGGCCAACGTCTCCGTCTCGATGCACCGACCCCGCATCAGGAGCGATCGGCACTACCGGCGCGGCGTGCTGGCGCGTTTCGCGGACGGTAGCCAACTCGCGAAGCACCTGCTCCTGGCCAAAGGGCTTATGGATGAAGCCGGAAGCTCCGGCATCCGCCGCACGTTGTTCCAGATCGATGTCGTTTGCCGCGGACATTAGCAGCACATCGATCTGTGGGGCCAGCGCCTGAATGGACTGCAAGATCCTGATGCCGTCACGACAGGGAAGGTTGTAGTCAAGACAAACCACATCGGGCCGCGTCCGCTCGATGGCCTCCTCGACCTTCGTACTGCCATCCGCGATTGTTGCGACCACCTCGTAGCCGGCACCTGCAAATAGCGCGGCAAGTACTTGTCTAAAAGAGGCATTGTCATCAACGATCAGGATTCGCCTTGAAAATCAATCCTATAACTTTCGAAGTAGTCAAGGCGGATGTGACGGATTATGCTTGAGTACGCTTGGTCTTAGCCAGCAAGTTATCGATGGCTGCCTGAAAGGGCGTCTGAAGATGTTGTTCGAATTTTCCGGAATCGAAGATGAAAGTTCTGCTGGTGGAGGACTCGATGTCTACGGCGCTGCTTACCACTGCCCGTCTGGAGTCTTTCGGCCACGAAGTGCGGCTTGCCACCGATGGTCCCTCTGCACTCAAGCACTTTTCGGAATCGACTTTTGACCTGATTCTCATGGATATTGAGATGCCGGGTATGAGCGGCTTTGAGGTAACGAAGCGGATTCGCGAGATTGAGGGCAATGAGCCATGGGCCTGGACACCCATCATTTTCTTCACGGCCACCGATACCGCGACCAATGTCGTCACCGCGATCGACGCGGGCGGCGATGATTTCATTTCCAAGCTTTCGCCAGAAAACGTCTTGCAGGCCAAGATGACGGCAATGTCGCGCATTGCCTCATTGCGCGCCCGACTGGCTCAGGCAAACCAACAGTTGCAGGATCAAGCCCATCGAGACGGCCTTACCGGCCTCTACAACCGCCGAGCCATGGATGCCCGGCTCGACCGCCTCTGGAAAGACGCGGTACGGGAAGGCAAACCGTTCGGCCTGCTGATGATCGATATCGACAATTTCAAGAACTACAACGATCACTATGGCCATCTTGCCGGGGACGATTGTCTGCGGGCGGTGGCAACCAGCCTGGCCGCCACCGTGCAGCGGTTCAACGACGAGGGCGAGACTTCTGAGGCATTCATCGCCCGCTACGGTGGCGAGGAGTTTTCCGTGATTATTCCCGATGCGCGTTCCGATGTTCATTTGGACCTTGCACGGGCAATCGTTCCGGGCATTGCCAAGCTGGAAATACCGCATGTGGAAAATTCCCGCTGGGGTATCGTCACAATATCGGCTGGCGGAGTCCGTACACAAACTGCCAGTGGCAGCCTGGACGTCCTTTTCCGGGAGGCGGATGCCCGGCTCTACAAAGCAAAGGACGCCGGCCGCAACCGCGCCGAGGTCATTTGAGGGACCGGCGCCGCTCGATGTCGCGCCGGCGTCAGCCCGCCCGCCGCTGCCACATGGCCCACACCGCGTCCTGCCAGTGGCGGGCGAAGCGTTGCGCGTCGAGCAGCGGCGATGCCGCCACCTGCGCCCGCAGGCCGGGGCGCAACCGCGCGAGCGCGCTCGGGTCGGAAGCGAAGGCAGCGGCCTTGCGCACGTAGTCGTCTCCGTCGGCGGCGATCCAGTCCGCCAACCCGACGTTGTGGGCGATGGAAGCACCCATGTTGGCGACGAAGTGGTCGCCCCGTTTGGTGAGGACGGGCACCCCCATCCACAGGCCTTCGGCGCTGATCGTGCCTCCCGTGTAGGGGAACGGATCGAGGGCGATATCGACCTCGCCGTAGGCGGCCAGGTATTCGCCCCGGGGGGAAGGCCCCTCCAGCCTGAGGCGGGAGCCGGGAACGCCGAGGCGGGCGAAGCGGGCGCGAAGCTGGTCGCGCAGCGACTCGTCAGCCAGTTGCCGGGCCTTCAAGAATAGCCGCGAAGCCGGCACGGCGGCGAGAACTCCGGCCCAGAGGGCGATCACGGCATCGTTGATCTTCGACAGGTTGTTGAAGCAGCCGAAGGTCACCACACCGTGGCGCAGCGCCGGCAACGGCGCAACCGCCGGCGCCGCTTCGGGCGGCGTGAAGCACAAATAGCACTCGGGCAGCCGCCACAGCGTCTCGGTGAAGTGTCGCTCCTCGCCCGGTGGCGCGACATGGGGATCGCACAGGACGTAGTCGATTTCGGCCACCCCAGTGGTGGCGAAATAGCCCAGCCAGCTCACCTGCACGGCCGCCGGCTTCCATGCGAACACGGCCAGGCGGTTGTGCGCCGTGTGGCCGGAGAGATCGAACAGGACATGGATGCCGTCCGCGCGGATCATGCGGGCGACGGCTTCATCGCCCAGGCCGTGGATCGACCGCCATTGGGCAAAGTTCGGCTCGAGACGCGCTGTCAGATCGTCGCGCAGTGAGTGGTTCGAATAGGCCACTGGCTCGATGCGCGAGCGGTCGAGGTGCCTCAGGAACGCTTCGAGAAAGTAACCAACCGGATGGTTGCGCAGGTCGCCAGAGACGAATCCGACGCGCAGGCGGGATGGCGCCATGTCACATGACCAGTCGCCAAAGGGCGCCGGAACCTTGCCGCGGACGAACGCGCCGAAGCGGCGGGCATCCTCGATCATGTCCGGGGTGGGCGTCATGGCCGTGTAGCATTGGCTCAGGAGCAGACTGCCGCGGGCGTCGGCATGATCGGGCTTGAGCTCTATGGCGCGGCGGCAGGCCGCTTCGGCTTCCTGATGTCGGCCGACGTCGGCCAGGACGCCACCGAGGTTGCCGTGCGCTTCGGCGAAATCGGGCCTGGCTGCGATCAATTGCCGGAAGATGGTTTCGGCTTCCCCGTAGCGACCGGTGTCCTTGAGCACGCAACCGAGGTTGTTGTGCGCTTCGATCAGGCCGGGGCTGAGCTCGATGGCGCGCCGACAGGCGGCTTCGGCGTCGTCATTACGCCCAAGCCGGTTGAGGGCGTGGCCCAGGTTGCTTTGAGCCACGGCGTAGTCCGGCTCGATCGCAATGGCGCGACGACACGCCGCTTCGGCCTCCGGATAACGGCCGAGCTGGTTGAGCACGCCGCCCAGGTTACAGTGGGCATCGGCATTTTGCGGTAGCAGTTCGACGGCCTTCATCACGGCAGGCAGGGCGGCCTCGAAACGCCCGAGACTGGCCAGCGAACTCCACAGCGCATTCCAGGCCAGCGCATCGCCGGGCGCGCGCTCCAGCAACTGCCGCGCCAGCGCCGCGACCTCCTCGAACCGGCCGGCCCGATAGAGCGCGGCGAGCTGCTGCCTCTCGTCGTTGTCGGCTGGAGATGCGGGGAGGGCGGACGCCTTGCGCGCCATCTTGAGCCGGGCGCGCAGCGCCCCGACATCCGCCGCCGCCACCTGCCGCGGCGGCGTGTCGAGAAGCCGTTTCGCCTTCTTGGTCTCGCCAGCGGCGATCAAGCCCGCCACGTAGCTCAGCCAATACTGGGCCACATCCGGCCCCGCCGCCAGCGCTGCTTTTAGAAACGGCAAGGCAGCCAGGTAATTGCCAACGTTCAATGCCAACACGCCCAGATTGTGGTTGGCGTCCGGCTGCCGGGGCTGGACCCGCAGGATTGCGCGGTACAACTGCTCCGCTTCGGCCAGGCGGCCGGCGCGGTGGTGCTCGACCGCCTGGCGCAGGGTCTCGGCGAGCGTCGCGGCAATTGTCACATCGACCGCCGATACTGGCCGCCCACTTCATACAGCGTCGTGCTGATCTGCTGCAGCGAGCAATGCCGGACCGCATCGACCATCACCGCGAAGACGTTGCCATTGTCGATGACGGCCTGTTTCAGGCGGGCCATCCAGAGCGGGGCGTCGTCGCGGTTGCGCTGCTGGAAATCGCGCAGCCGCCCGAGTTGCGACTGCTTCTCCTCCTCGGTCGAACGGGCCAGCTCGATCTCGCCGGGGGCGCCCGAGCCATGGGGGTTGAGGAAGGTGTTGACGCCGACGATGGGATAGGAGCCGTCGTGCTTCTTCTGCTCGTAGTGCAGCGATTCCTCCTGGATCTTGCCGCGCTGGTAGCCGGTTTCCATCGCGCCGAGCACGCCGCCGCGCGACGAGATCGCCTCGAACTCCTTGAGCACCGCCTCTTCGACCAGGTCGGTCAGTTCGTCGATGATGTAAGCGCCCTGGTTGGGATTCTCGTTCCTGGCCAGGCCCCATTCGCGGTTGATGATCAACTGGATGGCCATGGCCCGGCGCACGCTCTCCTCGGTCGGCGTCGTCACCGCCTCGTCGTAGGCATTGGTGTGCAGGCTGTTGCAGTTGTCGTAGATGGCGATCAGCGCCTGGAGCGTGGTGCGGATGTCGTTGAAGTCCATCTCCTGGGCGTGAAGGCTGCGGCCCGAGGTCTGGATGTGGTACTTGAGCTTCTGGCTGCGCTCGTTGGCACCATAGCGGTTCTTCATCGCCACCGCCCAGATGCGGCGCGCCACCCGGCCCATGACCGAATATTCCGGCTCCATGCCGTTGCTGAAGAAGAAGGAGAGATTGGGCGCGAAGTCGTCGATGTGCATGCCACGCGCCAGATACGACTCGACGTAGGTGAAGCCGTTGGCGAGGGTGAACGCCAACTGGCTGATGGGATTGGCGCCGGCCTCGGCGATGTGGTAGCCGGAGATCGACACCGAGTAGAAGTTCCTGACCTGGTGATGGACGAAGTATTCCTGGATGTCGCCCATCAGCTTGAGGGCGAACTCGGTGCTGAAGATGCAGGTGTTCTGGCCCTGGTCCTCCTTGAGGATGTCGGCCTGCACGGTGCCGCGCACGGTGCACAGGACCCACTCGCGAATCTTCTCGACTTCGTCCTCGGTCGGCTCGCGACCGTTGTCGGCGCGGAACTTGTCGAGCTGCTGGTCGATCGCCGCGTTGAAGTACATCGCCAGAATCATCGGCGCCGGCCCGTTGATGGTCATCGACACCGAGGTGGTCGACGCGCAGAGGTCGAACCCGCCATAGAGCACCTTCAGGTCGTCGAGGGTGGCGATCGACACGCCGGAGTTGCCGATCTTGCCGTAGATGTCCGGCCGCTCGTCGGGATCGCAGCCGTAGAGGGTCACCGAGTCGAAGGCGGTCGACAGGCGGACGGCGGGCATCCCCTCGGAGAGCTTCTTGAAGCGGCGATTGGTGCGGAAGGCATCGCCCTCGCCGGCGAACATGCGGGTCGGGTCCTCGTTCTCGCGCTTGAAGGCGAACACGCCGGCGGTGAACGGGAAGCTGCCGGGGACGTTCTCGCGCATCAGGAATTTGAGCTGCTCGCCCTCGTCCTCGGGGCGCGGCAGCACCACCTTGCGGATGGGCGTGCCGGACAGGGATTCGGCAACCAGTTTGGTGCGGATTTCCTTGTCGCGGATCTTGACGACGTATTCGTCGGCGGCGTAAGCGGCCTTCATCGCCGGCCACATCTCCAGCAGCTTCCTGGCGCGACCATCGAGCGCCTCGTGGCGCTGCTCGATAGCCGCATCGAGAAACCGGCAGGTCGGCCCGCATTCGCTGAGCAGGCGCTTGGTCTCGCGCAGATGTTGGCGCTCCCGGGCCAGGCGGACCTGTTCATCGACGTGCTGGTGATAGCCACGCACCGCTTCGGCGATCTCGGCCAGGTAGCGAACGCGCTCGGCCGGCACGATCGCGCGTCCCGGCGAGGAGTGCTTGACGCTGGTCGCCGGCAGCTTGCCCGGCTCGAGCGCCAACCCCTTGGCGGCCAGCATGGGCAGCAGGGCCTGATAGAGCGCTGTCACGCCGTCATCGTTGAAGCGCGCCGCCTGGGTGCCGAACACCGGCATGGCCTCCGGCGCGTCGGCGAAGCGCTCGCGGTTGCGCTGGTATTGCTTGCGCACGTCGCGCAGGGCGTCGGCGGCGCCGCGCCGGTCGAACTTGTTGATGGCGACGAAATCGGCGAAGTCGAGCATGTCGATCTTTTCCAGTTGGCTGGCGGCGCCAAACTCGGGGGTCATGACATACATGGAGAGATCGACGTGCGGCACGATGGCGGCGTCGCCCTGGCCGATGCCCGAGGTTTCGACCAGGATCAGGTCGAAGCCGGCCAGCTTGCAGGCGGCAATCACTTCCGGCAGGGCGCTGGAGATTTCCGACCCGGTGTCGCGCGTTGCCAGCGAACGCATGAAGATGTGCGGATGGTCGATGGCGTTCATGCGGATGCGATCGCCGAGCAGCGCGCCGCCGGTGCGCTTGCGCGAGGGGTCGATGGAGACCACCGCGATCTTCAGGCGATTGTCTTGATCCAGGCGGAAGCGCCGAATCAGTTCGTCGGTCAATGAGGACTTGCCGGCGCCACCGGTACCGGTGATGCCGAGCGCGGGGGTCCGGACCAGCGCGGCCTGCTCCAGCAGCGCCTGCCGTTGCGGCGTCGGCCAGGTGCCGGCTTCCAGCGCGGTAATGACGCGGGCCAGCGCCCGGCGGTCGCCGGCGCGCAGCGGCCCGAGATCCTGGGGCGCCATGGGCGACAGGTCGACATCGGCCCGGCGCACCATGTCGTCGATCATGCCTTGCAGGCCCATCTTCTGGCCGTCCTCGACCGAATAGAGATGGGTGACACCATAGTCGTGCAGTTCGCGGATCTCCGCCGGCACGATGACGCCGCCGCCGCCGCCAAAGACGCGGATGTTCTCGCCGCCGCGTTGCCGCAGCAGATCGACCATGTACTTGAAGTACTCCACATGGCCGCCCTGGTATGAGGACACGGCGATGCCCTGCACGTCCTCCTGCAAAGCGGCGGTGACGATGTCGTCGACAGAGCGGTTGTGCCCGAGGTGAATCACCTCCACACCCGAGCTTTGCAGAATCCGCCGCATGATGTTGATCGAGGCGTCGTGACCGTCGAACAGCGACGTGGCGGTGACGAATCTGATTTTGTGCTTGGGCTTGTAGGACGATGGTTTCATCACCGCCTCCAGGTAAGTAAGAGATTGAATCTAGCTAACGTTGACGTCAACGTCAACTTTGATATTGGCCATCGTTCCCGAATGTCATAGAGCGACGCGCCTGGAACCAAGATGGTGGAATACCCTGCCCGTACTGTAGACTATGAACGAAAGCGCGGGAACGAAAGCCGTCACGAAAGATCGACATGCCCGACACATCGGACGCCAAAGAACGAATCGACTCGCTGGAAGCCGCGTTGCGGCAACGCGAGCGTGAATTGACGTCATTGCGCGAAACCGCCCTGGCGGTGGGCAGCGAGTTCGATCTGGACAAGTTGTTCACCCTGATCGCCCATCGCGCACGCCAGTTGATCGATGCGCAAACCGTGCTGATACCGATCCTGAGCCGGGACCGCGACGAATACACCTACCGTGCCGCCGCGGGCGAAAGCGCCGACGAGATCGTCGGCGAATCGCTGCCACGTGACTTTGGCGTCTGCGGCTGGGTATTGAAGCACCGGAAGCCATGGTGGCGCGGCATGCTTTCCGAACTTTCCCCCCAGGAACGGAATCTCTGGGAAAAGGAGGCCGGCACGCTGGTCATGGTGCCGCTGGTCGGCCGCAAGGACTTTCTGGGCGGCATCAGCGGCCTGAACAAGCGCGGCGGCGGTGAATTCAACCAAAACGATCTGCATCTGCTGGAACTTTTTGCCGGACAGGCGGCCATCGCCATTGAAAACGCCATGGCGATGGAAGCGGTCGACCAGTCCCGCCGCGCCGCCGAGGAGGCGCAGAGCGAACTCAAGCGCGCCAACAAGCGTCTCACCGCCGCCATCCAGGCACTGGAGCAGTTGTCCCTCTACGACCCGCTCACCGGGCTGCCCAACCGCTCGCTATTTCGCGATCGACTGCGTCAGGACATCAGCCACTCAGCCGCCAGCGGCAGGGATCTGATCCTGATGGTGATCGATATCGACCGCTTCCAGGAAATGAACGACACGCTCGGCCACGAAGCCGGCGACACGCTCTTGAAAGCGGCCGCCGCCTGCTTTTCCGACCTGGTGACCGCCCATGACGGTACCATCGCCCGCATGTCCGGCGACGAATTCGCCGTCCTGCTCGATGTGGATGTCGACACGGCCATCGGCATCGCCGCGACGATGCGCGGCCGCCTCGCCGAGCCCATGCGGCTGGCCGGCCAGGAAGTCGTCGTGACGGCGGCGGTCGGCATTGCCGTCCACCCTCGGCATGGCCACGACGTGTCCTCCCTGTTCAAGTCCGCCGACGCCGCGATGATCACCGCCAAGCGCGACCGAACCGGCGTCGAGGTTTTCGACGAAAGGCGCGATACCGGCGCAACCACCCGCTTCGCCATGGCGCAGGATCTGCGCAAGGCCCTCGACGGCCGGGAATTCAGCCTCCATTACCAGCCCAAGGTCGAACTGGCGAACGGCATCATCCATGGCGTCGAAGCGCTGGCCCGCTGGCGGCAGGCCGGCGGTGTCACCGTGCCGCCCGACATGTTCATCAGCGCCCTGGAGCACACCGGCCTGATAACGCCCTTCACCTATTGGGCGATCGAGATGGCGGTCGCGCAGCGCGCCGAGTGGCTGGCTTTGGGCTGGGATATCGCCATCGCGGTCAACGTGCCGCTCAGCGTGGTCATGGATGCGCGCTTCCTGCCCGAGGTTTCCCGCATCGTGCGCGGCAATCGGCTGGAGGGCGGGCTGGTGCTGGAGATCACCGAAAACATCTTTCTCGGCGACTACGACCGCATCAACGGCATTCTTTCCGAACTGCGCGGTTTCGGCATCGGCTTCTCGATCGACGATTTCGGCACCGGCCATTCATCGCTGGCCCGCCTGAGGCAGTTGCCGGTGGGTGAAATAAAGATCGACCGGTCCTTTGTCATGACCATGCTGGAAAATCAGGACGATGAAGTCATCGTCCGGTCCACCATCGACCTGGCCCACAATCTCGGGCTCAAGGTCGTTGCCGAGGGTGTCGAAACCGCCGCCATCATGACGGCATTGACGCGCCTGGAGTGCGACATCGTCCAGGGCTATCACATCAGCCGCGCCATGCCGGCCGCCGAAGCGACGGCTTTCCTGGCCACCTCCGGCTGGTCCGTGGCCCGGACCACGCTGGCCGCGGCCGAAGCCTGACGCGTCGGGGCGCCGGCCGGAAGTGCCCGGAAGCGCCCTACGAGGCCGCCTTCGGTGGGAGATACTTCCTGATGTCGAGATCGTACCGGACGCCATGGTCGATGATCATCTCCCGCAGCAGCGGATAGATGTCGGTCACCGTCAGTATCCGGCCGGCCATGACCTGAAGATCGATGTCGGCGCACTCGCTCAGGATGCGGGTATGTTCCCGACGATGGGCCTCGAACCAGTCCGCCGGCACGCCATGGTGCTTCATCAGGCTTTCCTCGGTCTCGAAATGACTCTCCAGCAGGCGACCGATCTTGGAAAAGACGTCGCTCGCCCGTTCCGAATTCACCTTCGCCGCGGGCATGGCCATCAGCTTGTCGACCAATTCGGTAAGGACCCGGTGCTGTTCGTCGATCACCGGCAAACCAATCCGTAGCGACTCCTTCCATGCCTGGCGGTCGGAGAACCACGCCAAGCCACCGCGTCCGGCCGCCGCGCGCGGCGGGACCCGAAACGCCGGGTCCGGTGGATGCAGTGCCCGATACTCGTGCTCGACATCGTCGAGGGCGGCCAGTACGGCCGCCGAGGCGGCAATGAATTCGCTGGCCGCGATACGCCGGGCAGCGTCGGTGTTGCCGGCGTTGAACGTGCCGACCATGTCACTGGCGCACTCATGGAAGCGCCGGTGAACCTCCCGCAGCGTCCGATACCGCTGGCTATCACCGAGCTGAGGCACCGCGGCAACATGGATCCATTTCCCGAGTTCGCAGGCGGTATCGTCGCGCACCGTATCGGCATCCCGCCTGCAATCGCCGACGCCGTCGATGAACAGTTGCAGACGGAGCGCATAGATCTCGTGCCAGGCACGTGCGACATTGAAGCCAATCATGGAGCAATCCTCAGCATGGCGCGCGGAACCGGCCAATGGAACGGTCCACCTTTTCCCATTTTAGTCCCCGGCGAACAGCCCAATCAATCCTCTCCGTGCACGGCAACCAGAGCCCGGTCGACCAGATTCATCACGTCCTCTTCGGTCAGCGCGAAATGTCGCATAACCGCGGCCTCGAAGACGGCCCATTCGGTGTCGTTGACGTTGCCCAGCCAGCGCCGCTGGATATGCTCGGCCAGATGACCCACCCCGATGAAGTTGCGCACCACGTCCGGGGTTGACCGCGCGTCGAAGGCCTCCAGGTCATGGTGCAGCAGAATTGCCTGGCAGATGTAGCCTGGCAGCAGCCAGGACCGCGCCAGAAAGTAGCCAAGAATGCTGTGGCTGGTGCGGGTATCGTCCTGTTCCAGCCCCGGATCCTCAAGCCCCGTCGCCTTGGCGGCCCCCTTCAGCGTGTCCCGGTAACGCGGAAAGCGCTGGCTCAGCACGGGAATCCCGCAATCGTGAAACAGGCCGTAGGTGAAGGCCTCGTCGGGCGAGAAGCCGCGCAACGAGCGCGCAAGGAAGTGGCAAACCATGCCGGTCTCCTCCGCCTTCATCCAGAACTTCTCGAAGGACTGCCCTGTCTCCCCGCCTTTAAGCGCGTGGCGGATGGCCAGCCCGGTGGCAATGTTGGCGACGTGCGTCAAACCCAGCACCTTGATCGCCTGCGGCACGCTGGACACCTTGCGGGACAAACCGAAAAACGGTGAATTGGCGGCACGCAACATGCCTGCCGACAGCCCCGGATCGGCGGAGATGGTCTTGGTTACCCGACCGAGATTTGGCTCATCCTTGCTCATCTCCTCGAACAGAACCGTCACCACCGCCGGGCGGGGCGGAATCGCCAGGTCCTTGAGAACCGCCGCGTAATCTTCCAGATTCATTCGAGCCTTTCGCCGTTGAGCAACAAGAGCCGTTCCTTGACGGCCATGTAGATCGCCGGGATGACGATCAGAGTCAGCACGGTCGAAGAAATCATACCCCCAACCATCGGCGCGGCGATACGGCGCATCACCTCCGAACCGGCGCCGCTGCTCCACATGATCGGCAGCAGGCCGGCCATGATGGCGGTCACCGTCATCAGCTTCGGCCGTACCCGCTCCACCGCCCCTTCCATCACTGCGGCGGAGAGGTCAGCAACGGTCGGCTGGGTGCCCGTCCTGCTCCGGGCAGCCCGCCAGGCGTGATCCAGGTAAATCAGCATCACCACGCCGGTCTCGGCCGCCACGCCAGCCAGGGCGATGAAGCCGACCGCCGCCGCCACCGAAAGGTTGTAGCCGAGCGCCCACATCAGCCAGACGCCGCCGACCAGGGCGAAGGGGACCGAGAGCATGACGATCAGCGTTTCTGTGAGGCACCGAAAGTTGAGGTAAAGCAGCAGGAAAATGATCAGCAGGGTGAACGGCACCACGATCCTGAGCCGCTCGCCGGCGCGCTCCATGTATTCGAACTGGCCACTCCAGGTCGCGTAATAGCCCGGCGGAAACTCGACCTGATCGGCCACCGCACGCCGCGCCTCGGCCACGTAGGAGCCGATGTCGCGCTCGCGGATATCGACGTAGATGTAGGCCGACAGCAACGCGTTTTCGGTGCGGATGCCCGGCGCGCCCTTGACGATGCCTACCTTCGCCAATTGACCAAGCGGGATCATCGGCGTCGCGCCTCCCATTTCGCCCATCACCGGTACCAGCACCTGACGGGCGATCTTGTCCGGGCTGTCGCGCAGCTCGCGCGGGTAGCGCACCGTGACGCCGAAACGTTCGCGGCCCTCGACCGTCGTCGTCACCATCTCGCCGCCGATCGCCGTCGCCACCACCTCCTGCAACTCGCCGGGGTTGATGCCGTAGCGGGCCAGCGCGGCACGGTCGGGCTCGATGTCGAGGTAGTAGCCGCCGGTGATCCGCTCGGCATAGGCGCTGCTGGTGCCCGGTACCTGCCTGACCACGGCCTCGATCCGCTTCGCCAGATGTTCCATCTCCGCCAGATCCTTGCCGAACACCTTGATGCCGACGGGTGTGCGGATGCCGGTGGACAGCATGTCGATGCGCGCCTTGATCGGCATGGTCCATGAGTTGGCGATACCGGGAAACTGCAAGGCCCGATCCAGTTCGGCGATCAGCTTGTCGATGGTCATGCCCGGCCGCCACTCCGGCTCCGGCTGCAAATTGATCACCGTCTCGAACATTTCCAGCGGCGCTGGATCGGTGGCGGTGTTGGCGCGGCCGGCCTTGCCGATCACCGAGGCCACCTCCGGAAAGCTCTTGATGATCTTGTTCTGCGTTTGCAGCAGCTCCGCCGCCCTGGTCACCGACATGCTCGGCAGCCCGGTGGGCATGTAGAACAGCGTGCCCTCGTTGAGGGTCGGCATGAATTCGCTGCCCAGCTTCATGGCCGGCCATATCGTCACGACCAGGGCAGCCACGGCCGCGACGATGGTCAGTTTCTTCCAGCGCAGCACGGCGGCGATCACCGGCCGGTAGAGGGCGATCAGCACGCGATTGACCGGATTCTTCGCCTCGGGCGGGATGCGACCGCGAATGAAGAGCAGCATCAGCACCGGCACCAGCGTCACCGACAGGATCGCCGCGCCGGCCATGGCAAAGGTCTTGGTGTAGGCAAGCGGCGCGAACAGTCGGCCCTCCTGCGCTTCGAGCGTGAACACGGGCAGGAAGGAAACGGTGATGATCAGCAGGCTGAAGAACAGGGCCGGCCCGACTTCCTTCGCGGCCTGAATGACAGCCTCGGCGCGAGACTGGTCCGGCCGCAGCCGCTCGATATGCTTGTGGGCGTTCTCGATCATGACAATGGCGGCGTCCACCATGGCGCCGACGGCGATGGCGATGCCGCCCAGGCTCATGATGTTCGAACCGATGCCGATCCAGCGCATGGCGATGAAGGCCATCAGCACTCCGACCGGCAGCATCAGGATGGCCACCAGCGCGCTGCGCACATGCAACAGGAACAGCAGGCAAACCAGGGCGACGATCAGCGCCTCCTCGATCAGCGTCCCCTTCAGCGTTTCGATGGCGCGCTCGATCAGTTCGGAACGGTCGTAGACGGCGCGTATGCTCACCCCCTCCGGCAGGCCGCTGGCAATCTCCGCCAGCTTCGCCTTGATGTTGCCGATCACTTCCAGCGCATTCTGGCCGTAGCGGGCCATGGCAATACCCGAAACGACCTCGCCCTCACCGTCCAGTTCCGCCAGGCCGCGCCGCTCGTCGGGCACCAGCTCGACACGGGCGATGTCGCGCACCAGCACCGGCGTGCCGCGCTCCGCCTTGACCACCAGCGCGGCAATGTCCTCGGTACCGCGCAGGTAGCCGCGACCGCGCACCATGTACTCGGTCTCGGCCATCTCCAGACTGCGCCCGCCGACATCGCGATTGGAGTCGCGGATCACCTGCGCCACCCGCCCCAGCGGAATGCCGTAGGCGCGCAGCTTGACCGGATCGACGGTCACCTGGTACTGCCGCACGAAACCGCCAATGCTGGCCACCTCGGCGACGCCCTGCGCCTTGGTCAGTTGATAGCGCAGATACCAGTCCTGGAGGGTGCGCAGTTCCGCAAGGGTTTTGTCCTTGGCCAGGACGACGTACTGGAACACCCAGCCGACGCCGGTGGCATCGGGCCCCAGTGTCGGCACCACGCCCTTCGGCAACCGGCTGGCCACCGCATTGAGGTACTCCAGCACCCGCGAACGCGCCCAGTAGATGTCGGTACCGTCATCGAAGATCACATAGACGAAGGAGGCGCCGAAGAACGAGAAGCCGCGCACCACCCTGGATTTCGGCACTGACAGCATGGCCGTGGTCAGCGGATAGGTGACTTGATCCTCGACCACCTGCGGCGCCTGGCCGGGTACCTCGGTATAGACGATCACTTGCGCGTCGGACAAATCGGGCAACGCATCGAGCGGCGTCCTCAGCAGCGCGTAGACGCCGGCCAGGACCACCACCACGGTACCCAGCAGGACCAGAAATCGGTTTCTGCCGGACCAGTCGATCAGGGCGCTCAGCACGTCAGTTTCCCTTCCTCTGGATATTGGTGATGACCCACTCGCCAGGCTTCCGCTCGACGAATTCGAAGGCGATCGGCGTACCCGGCTTGAGGCCGGCCAGCAGGGACGGGTTGGCCGGCACGAACTCCATGGTCATCGCCGGCCACTTCAGGCTGGCCACCGGCCGATGGCTGATCGTCGCCGTCCCCGTCTGGGCATCGACGGCATCCAGCGTGCCTTCGGCATGATGACCGACCCGGCTTGCCGGGGCCTTCTCCATGCCCCCGAGAGCCGCCCTGAGGTTGCTCTCCGAGTCGATCAGGAAATTGCCTGCCACCACCACCTGCTCGCCCTCCGCCACGCCGGACAGCACTTCGACGTACTGATCGCCGCGCATGCCCAGCCGCACCTCGCGCGACTCGAAGCGGCCTTCGCCGGTAGCCACGACCACCACCTGCCGCGCGCCGCTGTCGATCACCGCCGAAACAGGGACGGCAAGCCCGTCGCGCGCGTCGCCGGCCGCGAATTCCACCTGCGCGTACATCGCCGGCTTGAGCAACGCACCGGGATTGGCCAGTTCCAGGCGCACCGGAATCGTCCGCGTCTCGGCCTTCATGGTCGGGTAGACATAGGCGACGGTCCCTTCAAAGACGCGTTGCGGATAGGCGTCGATACGAATCGTTGCCTTGGCGCCCGGCTTGACCAGCGCAATGTCCTGTTCGGGAATGTCGGCAGTGATCCAGACCGCCGAGGTATCCGCCACTTGATACAGCGTTTCGCCCGGCATGAAGCGCATGCCCTGAAGCGCCTTTTTCTCGGTCACCACGCCCGCCACCGGCGACCGGAAAGTCAGGCTGCGCCTGACGTCGCCACCGGCGGCGAGCGCCTTCAATTGCTCCTCGGAAATGTCCCAGTTGCGCAGTCGCGCCAGGCTGGCCTCGGCCAGTTGCCGCATGGCGGCTTGCGTATCGGCGGAACCAAGCCGCGCCCCCTTGGCCGCCAGCGCGTACTCGCGCTGCGCCGACACCAGTTCCGGGCTGTAGACCTCGAACAGCGGCTGGCCGCGCGCCACCGCCTGGCCGGTGACGTTGGCATGCAGCCGCTCGATCCAGCCTTCGAACTTCGGAGCCACGGCGAAGACGCGCCGCTCGTCGACCTCGACGCGGCCGGTCGCCCGCGGCGCGCGTGCCAGCGACCGGCGTTCGACCGCTGCCGTCTTGACCCCCAGCTTCTGGATGCGCTCGGCGCTGACACGGATGCCGCCGTCGTCGGCCCGCGGCTCCTCGCCGGCATAGACGGGCAGGTAGTCCATGCCCATCGGGTCCTTCTTCGGTACTGGCGAGGTGTCCGGCAAACCCATCGGGTTGCGGTAGTAGAGCAACTGTTTGCCGCCGGTCGGCGCCACGACCGGTTCGGCGCGGCCGCCCCGTTGCCCGAACCAGTAGCCGGCGCCGACGGCCAGCACGACCAGCACCGCCATCGCCGCCGCATTTGTCGTTTTGCTCATAGGTCTTCCCCGATCAGTCGTTCGATGTCGGCCAGACGCGCCTGCTGTTCGGCCTGGGCCTTGAGGACATCCTGCTTTGCCTTGCGGATCTGCCGCTGGGCGTCGAGCAGGGTGGCGAAGTCCACCTTGCCGTTCTCGTAGCCCGCCAGTGCGGACTGGAAGGTCAGTTCAGCCTGCGGCAGCAGATCGCCGCCGGCCAGAAGTTCGACGCGCCGCGCCGCCTCCAGCGCCGACAGGTTCTCGGCCAGTTCGGCCAGCAGGCGATTGGCGCTGGCCTCGCGGCGCGCCCGCGCCGCCTCCAGCAGTCGCTCCGCCTCGCGCTCCTGGCCGCGCCGGCTCTCCTGTTGCAGGGGAATGTTCACTTCCAGCATCAGCTCCCATTCGCTGACCCGTTCGCGGGTCTGGATTGGCGAGACGCCCAGCGCAACATCCGGATAGCGGCTGCGGTAGGTGCTGGCGCGGTTCTTTTCCGCGACTCGGATACGCGCCGCGTCGGCGAACAGTTGCGGATTGCGGTCGCGCAGCCGCTCCGCCAGCACCGTGTAGTCCAGGCTCGTGGCGGGCGGCAGCGGCCGCAGCGTCTCCGGGTCGGCCAGTTGGGCGTGGGCCGAACGCGCCAGCAGCCCATTGATGCGAACTTGCGCGTGATGACGCTCGTTTTCCAGTTGGATCAACTCGCCTTGCAGCGCCGTGCGCTCGACGCGCAGGCGAATCACATCCTGCTGGGCGGCCAGCCCGCCGGCGTAGCGCGCCCGGCTGATCGATTCGAGCCGCTCGACCAGATCGATCACCTCGCGGGTCAGCGCCGCTTGCCGGAGCAGGGCGTAGTCCTGGGCGTAAGCGGTCTTGACGCGGGCCGCAAGCTCACTCCAGGCCAGGTCGGCGAGGCCCCGGGCCTCATCCGCCCCGGCGGCGGCGGCCTCGCGCTTCAGTTCGCGCTTTCCCCAGAAGGGCAGTGGCTGGATCAGGGTGTATTTGGTGCTACCGACGCGCGCCGGCAGCAGATTGGGGCTGGCCGGCGAACCGTTGTTGGTGACGTTGCGCAGTTCGGTGCGCAGCAGCGGATCGGCCAGGGCGCCGCTGCTGGCGGCGCGCTCCATGGCCGCCTCCGCCTCCAGGCGCACGGCCATGACTTCGGGACTTTGCTGGCGGGCAATGGCGAGCAGCTCCTCGACCTTGCCGCCGGGCACGGACTCTGCCCACGCGGCACCGGCCAGGAACGCCAGCATCGCCACCAGCCCGCCAGATACGGGCTTGGTCATGGCGACCCCCTACTTGAGTGATTCGATGCGGGTGACGACGATATCGCCGCCCGCCATCACCGCCTGGAAGCGGACCGGGTCGCCTTCCTTGAGCCTGGCCAGACCGGCCGAGTCCTTGACCGCGAACATCATGGTCATCGGCCCCATGCCGATGCTGTCGATGGGACCATGGGCGATGGTCGCCCTGGCGCCAGCCCGGTCGATCTTCTTGACGGTACCTTGCGCCCAGGGCACCTCCACGGGCGGCGCGGCAAATGATATCGATGGAGACAGCAAGGCCAGGGCAAGCGCGAAAACATGAGACTTCATGACGAACCTCCGAATGCGAACGATGGAAAGCGGCAGCCGTCAGTACGGCCGCGCCCACCGCGGTGATGAGCCGCGGTTGCTGTCAGGTCGTCCGTTTAGGCGGGTGCTGGGGAGGTTCGGAAACGATGCTGGCGGGGGCCAGTTGGGGCCAGGAACGAAAGTCCCGGCTGGTCGGTAGTGTGGTGGCGGTCTGCCCGGCGGCGGGCATGAAGCCGGAGCCAGCCAGATGGCAGAATCCGCAATCATCGCAGTTCAGGCCATGGTCGGTTGGCGCCGGCGAGCCGTGCAGCGCGCAGTGCTCCATGCCCTCTTCCGCCGCCACGGCCGGCATGGTCCGATGCGCCTCGCCATGCCGGCAAAACGGCATGGCCGTCGCCGCGATGGCCTGGAGAGGCAACCAGAAGGCGGCGAAGAACAAGGGCAGGAGGCGGAACCAGCGTGAGCGCATGAGGGCAATTGTAGGAAGGGCATGGCCCGACTGCAAGGACAGCGTGTCTTTGCACCGAAGTGCCTCGCGCAAAAAGCAAACCCCAAGGGCAAGCAAGGCCCTTGGGGTTTCACGGACGGAAGCGCGGCTGCTTACTTGCCGCCGATGGTGCCGATGTCGTTGGTGGCGGTATTGCCCTTGCCGATGGCGACGGCGTTGGTGTTCACGCCGAGGGCGTTGATGTTGGTGTTGCCCTTGATGCTGGTGCCGCCCTTGATGGCGCCGATGGCGTTCTTGGCGGTGTTGCCCTTGCCGATGGCGACGGCGTTGGTGTTCACGCCGAGAGCGTTGATGTTGGTGTTGCCCTTCATTTCAGTCTTGGGCGTGTCGTCGGCGGCGAGGGCGATGCTGGAAGCGGCGATCAGCGACAGGACGAGAATGGATTTACGCATGGTTTTATGCCTCTTGGCGAATTGGAAAAATGGTCACAACCTGAAGGGAGCTTAGAATTTGCGTTATCCCCACGCCGAACTAACGTGTCGCCGAGGGCGAGGTTGACAGGAGGTCGAACGCCCTCGCGAACAGTGACCTCCCTTTCACGCGCCACGCACCTCGTCGGATCGCCGTCCCATCCACGCAACTCAAAGGTTACCCAATGCGCCAGCTCCCCGATGTCGATGTGCTCATCCTGATGGCCACGGCGCTGTCCGCCAAGCGACGGCCGGCGACGCTGGTCGAGATCGTGGCCGCGGCCGACCTGCTTCAAGGTGCCATTCCTTTCGCCGAGAAGCTGGGCGACGCGATTCGGCGTCTCTCGACCCTTGGCCTGATCAGCGCGGCGGACGGCGGCTTCACGCTGACGCCGCCTGCCCAGCAGATCATGGCCGAGCAACCCAAACGGGCCAGTCCGGAAGAACTCCTGGTCGCCGTAAAAGGCAGCCTTGCGGCCTATGCGCCCAAGGCGGAGGGCACACCCATCCTGCTGGCAAAGGAAGAACTCAGCGCCGCCATCCTGGCGCACAAGACCGCCAAAGCAAGCTCGGGCAAGAACCTCCTGATGCCCAAGCCAAAGCCAGATCGTCACTTCAAGGCGGAGGGCCGCTGGCGCAGGGTTGCCGCGCCGAGCAGGCGGAAGTCCTGACCGACCAGGGAAGTCGATAGGGCCTGGTTGCGCCGGGACCCGCCAGCGGCCTTTGGCCTATGATGCCGCTATTTCATTCCCCCGATCCGGAAGCCCGATCGCCATGCGCTCTCGCCCTTCGTTAGCCTCGCTCGCTCTTGTCGCCCTCTTGGCAATTCCGTTGCTGACCCACGCCACCGAGCTAAGTCATTTCGTCCCGCAGGGCGAGGCCAAGCGGGTCCGGCAGGTGAAGGTCAATTTCAGCGAGGCGATTCGGCCGCTCGGTGATCTGGCCGCGCCGGATCCGGTGGTCTGGAGTTGCCAGGGCGCACCGCTGAAGGGCAACGGCCGCTGGGTGGATACGCAAAGCTGGGCGCTCGATTTCGAGCGGGAACTGCCCGCGGGTGTGCGGTGCGAGTTCAAGCCGGCGGCCGGCCTGCGCGACGCGGCCGGCAAGCCGGTCAAGATGGCGACCATCTACCGCTTCGACACCGGCGGGCCGAACATCGCGGCGATCCAGAGCAACCGCTATTACGGCGACATCGACGAAGATGCCGTGTTCCTGGTCACCGCCACCGGGCCGATCGACTTTGCCACGGTGGAATCCCATAGCTGGTGTGCCATCGAGGGGCTCGGCGAGAAGGTGCCGACCAAACTGCTGCCGGCCGGCGACAAGAAGGCCCTGCTCAGTCGCAACGGCGCCCAGCCGCGGCCGGAAGACCTGGAGCGCACCGCCGCGCTGCGCTGCGCCCGCCAATTGCCCAACGGCATGAAGGTGCGGCTGTTCTGGGGCGCAGGCATAAAGGGCGGCACCGGTCTGCCGACGACACAGACCGAGTCGAAGGAATTCAAGGTCCGGCCCGAGTTCGCGGTGACCGTGAGCTGTGAGCGCGAGAACGCCAAGGCCGACTGCGTGCCGATGACCCCGATCGTGCTGCGTTTCACCGCGTCGGTGCGGCGCGACGATGTAACCAAGCTGCGCCTGCTCGGCCCGGGGGGCCGGAAGTGGTCGGCCACCGTGGCGGACGATGACGGCGAAGCGGAATTCGTCGACTACGTGCAGTTCATCGGCCCCTTCCCGGCCGAGGCGCAGTTTTCCTTGCAGGTGCCGGAGCGCATCCGCGACGATGCCGGCCGGACCCTGACCAACCGCGACCGGCTGGCCAAGGTGGAGCTGAAGACGGCGGCCTATCCGCCTTTGGTCAAGTTCGCCGCCGACTTCGGCATCGTCGAGCGCAAGGCCGGCGGCCTGCTGCCGGCCACGCTGCGCAACCTGGAGCCGGTGGCCGAGCGCACCGATGGCGCGCCGCCGACCGCCGACGGCAGCAAGCCCGGCACCGCCGCCACGGTGCGTCTGCTTCGTCTGACCCGGGACGAGGACATCCTCGAATGGCTGCGCCGCGCCAACGAATCGCGCGGCTACGACGACCGCCGCGTCTCGCTGCTCAAGGACGCGGCAAAGACGCGCACCGCCCTGCTACCCAAGCCGCACGGCCCGAAGCCGATGGAGGTCGTGGGCATCCCGCTTGGCGAGCCCGGCCAGTACGTGGTCGAGGCCGAATCGAAGCAACTCGGCGAGCACCTGCTCGACCCGCCGACGCCGATGTACGTGCGCACCCTGGCGCTCAACACCAACCTGGCGGTGCATTTCAAGAAGGGCGACGAGAACAGCCTGATCTGGGTGACGACGCTGGATGCCGGCCAGCCCGTCGACAAGGCGCGCGTCTCGCTGCGCACCTGCGACGGCAAGCAGGTGGCATTCGGCACCACCGGCGCCGACGGCACCCTGGCGATCCGCCGCCGGCTGCCCGAGCAACCGAGAGGCTGCAAGGGGTTCTGGAGCTACTTCGTGTCGGCGCGGGCGGACGTCGATGGCGTCGAAGACATCGGCTTCGCCACCTCCGAGTGGCAGAAGGGCATCGAGCGCTGGCGCTTCAAGCTGCCCTATCCGTCGGCGCTGCCGGACGTGATGACCCACACGATCTTCGACCGGCCGCTGTTCCGCACCGGCGAGACGGTGCACATGAAGCACCTGGCGCGCCGCCACACCACGGCCGGCTTCGCCTACGCCCGGCGGGAAGCCCTGCCCGAGCGCATCGCCATCCAGCTCGAAGGCAGCGACATTCGCTACGAACTGCCGCTGGCCTGGAAGAACGGCGGCGCCGAATCGACCTGGACGATTCCGCCCGAAGCCAAGCTTGGCCGCTACTGGATCAGTTTTCTGCGTTCCGGAGACAAGGCCGGTCGTGTTCATGCCGGTGAAGGCGACAGCTACGACGGCGAGGATGCCTGGATCGACCCGGGCCGTTACTGGAGCGGCGGCAGCTTCAAGGTCGGCGAGTTCCGCCTGCCGGTGATGCGCGGCGAAGTGGCCGGCGCGACCGCCCCGGTGGTGGCGACGAAGGAACTGGCCGTGGACCTGCGCCTCGGCTATCTGGCTGGCGGCGCCGCCGCCGGCGAGAAGGTGCGCGTACGCAGCGAAATGCGCCTGGCGACACTGAAGTTGCCGGACGGGCTGGAGAACTACACCTTCGGTTCGCCGCCGCTCGACCCGGCCAGGATCAAGGCCGGCGACGGCCACGGCGGTTTCCCCGACCCGATCGTCTTCGACGACCAGCGCGATGTGGCGCTGGACAAGACCGGCACCCGCCGCGTCACCATCCCCGAGCTGCCGCAATGGCCGGTGCCCGCCACCGTGTTCACCGAGATGGAATACAGCGACCCTTCCGGCGAGGTGCACGCCGCCGCCGGCGGCAGCGCCTGGTTTCCATCGGCCGTGTTGATCGGCATGGCCAGCGAAAGCTGGGCCAGCAACAGCGACAAGGTCAGCCTGAAGCTGGCCGCGCTCGACACGGCCATGAGGCCGGCCGCCGGCGTCGCCTACACGGTGCACGGCTGGTACAAGCGCAGCTTCGTCCATCGCAAGCGCCTGGTCGGCGGCTTCTACAGCTACGACACGCGCTACGACACCGTCGAGCTCGGAGAGCTTTGTCGCGGGAGCAGCGACGGCAACGGCATGGCCACCTGCGAATTCAAACCACCGAAGGATGAAAAGCAGCAACGCGGCGGCGAACTGATCCTCGAAGCACGTGCCGCGGACAGCGGCGGCCGCCCCAGCCATGCCGTGACCAGCGTCTGGCTGGGCAACAATGAAGAAGTCTGGTTCGAGCAGGACAACGACGACCGCATCGACGTGCTGCCGGAGAAGAAGCGCTACGAGCCCGGCGACACCGCCTTGCTGCAAGTGCGCATGCCCTTCCGCGAGGCCACCGCTTTGGTCAGCATCGAACGCGAGGGCATCATCGACCGCTTCGTCATGCCGATCTCGGGCCGCGACCCGACGGTACGCGTGCCGATCAAGGCCCACTACGGGCCGAACGCCTACATCTCGGTATTCGTCGTGCGCGGCCGGGTCGGCGACGTGCAGCCGACCGCCCTGGTGGACCTCGGCAAGCCGGCCTACAAGCTGGGTATTGCCGAAATCGCCGTCGGCCAGAAGGGCTACGAACTGGCCGTCAAGGTCGATGCCGACAAGCCCGTCTACAAGACCCGCGAGGAAGTGGTGGCGCGGGTGCGTGTCACCCGGCCGGATGGCACGCCGGCCAAGGGCGGCGAGTTCGCGCTGGCCGCCGTCGATGAAGCCCTGCTGGAGCTGGCGCGCAACGACTCCTGGCAACTCCTGACGCGCATGATGGCTCGGCGCGGCCTGGGCGTGGAAACGGCCACCGCGCAGGCGCAAGTGATCGGCAAACGACACTTCGGCCTCAAGGCGCTGCCCGCCGGCGGTGGCGGCGGCCGCCAGCCGACCCGCGAACTGTTCGACACCCTCATCAAGTGGGAAGCCCGCGTCGTCCTCGACGACCACGGCGAGGCGACCGTGAAGCTGCCGCTCAACGACGCCCTGACCACCATCCGCATCGTCGCCGTCGCCCATCAGGGCACGGGATTGTTCGGCACCGGCTTCACGCGCATCCGCAGCAGCAAGGACGTGCAATTGTTCGCCGGCCTGCCGCCGCTGGTGCGCGAAGGCGACCAGTTGCGCGCCGGCTTCACGGTGCGCAACCTCACCCAGGACCGGGACAGCTTCACCGTTACGCCAACAGCGAGCGCCCTGGTGGAGGGCAAGCGCCTGCCGCTGGCGGCGCTGGGCGCGCAAACCGTGACGCTGGAACCCGGCGAGGCGAGGGAACTCGGCTGGCCGTTGTCGGTGCCGCTCGCCGCCAACCGCCTCGACTGGCAAGTCAGTGCCCGCACCGAGCGCGGCGCAGGCCAGGACTCGATCCGTGTGGTGCAAAACGTCATGACCGCGCTACCGGTGCGCGTCCAGGCGGCGACGCTGGAGCAGGTGAACGGCAGTTTGACCGTGCCGGTCAAACTGCCCGCGGGCGCCGAGCCGAACCGCGGTAGCGTCGATGTCTTCCTCAAACCGAAGCTCGGTGCTTCCAGCGACGGCGTCAAGGCCTACATGGAGAGTTATCCCTACGCCTGCCTTGAACAGAAGGTGTCGAAGGCGCTGGGCACTGGCAGTCAGGCGCGCTGGGAAGACATCGCCGTCCGGCTGCCGACCTATCTCGACGCCGATGGCCTGGCCGCCTACTTCACCAATCCGGAGCGCGGCAAGGGCTCGGTGGCGCTGACCGCCTATCTGCTGGCCGTCAGCCACGAGGGCGGCTATGCGATTCCGGACGCGCCGCGCCAGCGCATGCTCGACGCCCTGGCCGCCTTCGTCGAAGGCCGGCTGAAAGACGATGCCAAGGGCTACTGGTCGCCCAGGCCGGATCTGCCGATCCGCAAGCTGATGGCCATCGAGGCCCTGTCCCGCTACGGCCGGGCCACGCCGCAGCAACTGGCCACCGTGCCCATCACGCCGGGGCTGTGGCCGACCGGCGCGCTGGTCGACTGGTTCAACATCGTCACTCGCCTGGCCAGCCTGGCCAACCGCGACAAACACCTGGCCGAGGCGGAGGCGATCCTGAAGACGCGCATGGTCGGCTCGGGCACACTGACGCAGTTCGCCAACGAGGCCAGTGACTACTGGTGGTGGCTGATGGTCTCGCCCGACGCCACCGCCGCCCGCGCCATCAGCGCCCTGATGGACCGCCCGGCCTGGCAGCGGGAAATACCGCGTCTGGTGCGTGGCGTCATGGCCCGCCAGCAGGAAGGCCGCTGGAACACCACGCCGGCCAACGTCTGGGGCGTGCTGATGCTCGACAAATTCGCGCGCAAGTTCGAGTCCGAGCCGGTGACCGGCGAAACCCGGGTCAGTCTCGCCGGCAGCGCCACACCGGCGCAGGCGACGGACTGGAGCAAGCTGCCAGCGAGCGAGACGGGCAAGGCGCAGGCCGTCGCCACCGGCAAGGCACCGGTGCAAGAGCCGGGCTCGGCCTGGCGCGAACCGGGAGAACGATTGCGTTTCGCCTGGCCGGCGACCGGCGCAGGCAGCGTCAGCATCGAGCAACAGGGCAACGGCAAACCCTGGGCCACCATTCAGGTGCGCGCGGCGCGGGCGCTGGCCACGCCGCTCTATGCCGGCTTCGAGGTCAAGAAGACCACCACGGCGATCGAGCAGAAGGTCAAGGGCCGCTGGAGCCAGGGCGATGTCGTTCAAGTTCGCCTGGAGGTCAAGGCGCCCACCACCTGGACCTGGGTGGTGGTAAACGACCCGGTGCCGGCCGGCGCCACCATCCTCGGCAGCGGCCTCGGCCGCGAATCGCAACTGGCGGCGACCGGTGGCCAGGAACAGAGCGGCAGTTGGGCCAGCTTCATCGAGCGGGCTTTCGACGGCTACCGCGCCTACTACGAGACCTTCGGCGGCAAGAACATCGTCGAATATCGCTACCGGCTCAACAACAGCGGCCGTTTCCAGTTGCCGCCGACGCGCGTCGAGGCGATGTATGCGCCGGAAAACTTTGGCGAGGTACCCAACGAAACGGTCCATGTCGACTGAGTTCCGACCTGCCGCGCCGTTTCGGGCGCGAGCCGTATTGGCGGCTTTGGCCCCATGGGTCTTGTTGGCCAGCCCGCCGCCGGCCTGCGCGGCGAACGAGCTACCGAGCTTCGAGCAAGTGCGCGCCGCGCACCAGCCCTCCGACTGGCTGGTCGTGGACCGCCAGGGCGCGCCGCTGCAACGCGTGCGCCGCGATACCAAGTTGCGCCGCCTGGGTTGGCTGCCGCTCCAACGAGTGTCGCCGGCGCTCCAGGCGGCGCTGGTCACCGCCGAGGACAAGCGCTTCTGGGAGCACGGCGGCGTCGATTGGGCGGCCTTCGCCCGCGCCGCCTGGCAGCAACTGGGTGGGGAACGGAGCCGGCACAAGCGCGGCGCATCGACCCTGACCATGCAGCTCGCCGGCTTGCTCGACCCGGCCTTGCGCCCGGCCACCGGCAGACGCCGCGACCTGGCCCAGAAGTGGGACCAGGTACAGGCGGCGCGCGCGCTGGAAGCGAACTGGACCAAGGCGCAGATCATCGAGGCCTACCTCAACCTGGTCCCCTGGCGCGGCGAAGCGGTTGGACTGCCGGCCGCCGCCCGGCTCTGGTTCGGCAAGAATCCCGATGGCCTCGACCTCGCCGAGGGGGCGCTGCTGGCGGCGCTGTTGCGCCAGCCGCAGGCCTCGTCGGCGCGGGTCGGCGAACGGGCCTGCGCCATCGTCGCCGGCCTGGCCCCCGAGACGATGCCGGCGACGCCACGCCCGGATTGCGCGGCCATCAAGGCGCGCGCCACCTTCGCCTTTTCCGGCCCGGCGCCCCATGCGGCGCTCGACGACGCCAACCTGGCGCCACACGCGGCTCGGCGCGCCGTGGCGGAATGGGGCGAGCGGCCGGCGCCGCCGCCGGCCAGCCCCGGCGGCGAGCCGGTGTTGCGCACCACGCTCGACGCCCGACTGCAACAACTGGCGGCCGACAGCCTGCGCGTCCATCTCGCCGAACTGGCGCAGCAGAACGTCGAGGACGGCGCCGTCATCGTGCTCGACAACGAGAGCGGCGAAATACTCGCCTACGTCGGGTCGAGCGGCGGCCTGTCCGAGGCGGCCGAGGTGGATGGCGTCACGGCGCAGCGCCAGGCCGGCTCGACCCTCAAGCCATTTCTCTACGCCCTGGCCATCGAGCAGAAGCGGCTCACCGCCGCCTCGTTGCTGCACGACTCGCCCCTGCAACTGACGGCGGAAAACGGCGCCTACATTCCGCAGAACTACGACCACCAGTTCAAGGGCTGGGTGTCGGCGCGGCTGGCTTTGGCCGCCAGCCTCAACATTCCGGCGGTACGCACGCTGCTGCTGACCGGCACTGACGCCTTCCATCGCCGGCTGCGCGATCTCGGCCTCGACACGCTCATCGAGCCGGCCGACCACTACGGGTTGGCGCTGGCGCTGGGCGGCGCCGATGTGCGCCTGGCCGACCTGACCAACGCCTATCGCGCCCTGGCCAATCGCGGCCGCTGGCAGCCGGTGGCGGCGCTGGCGGGCGAACCAGTGGCTCAATCGACCGGTTCAGCCAGTTCGCCCGGCTCGTCCGGCTCGGCGCGGCAGGCGATCTCCCCCGCCGCCGCCTTCATCGTCACCGACATCCTGGCCGACCGCGCCGCGCGCGCGCCGACTTTCGGCCTGGAGAACGCCCTGGCGACCCGTGTCTGGTCCGCCGCGAAAACAGGCACCAGCAAGGACATGCGCGACAACTGGTGCCTCGGCTACACGCGCCGGCACACGGTGGGCGTCTGGGTCGGCAATTTCTCGGGGGCGCCGATGTGGGATGTTTCCGGCGTGCATGGCGCCGCGCCCGTCTGGCGCGACCTGATTCATGGGCTGGCATCGGGTGCCCGCGACAAGCCGCCGGCACCGCCGACCGGCGTCATTGCCAGCGAAGTACGCTTCGAGGGCGTGTCCGAAGCGCCGCGCCGCGAGTGGTTCCTGCGCGGCACGGAAACCTTTGTCGTGGCCCGCGCCGACGACGAGGCGGCCAATGCCATCCCCGCCATCGTCTATCCGGCCGAAGGCCTGATCGTCGCGCTGGACGCCGACCTGCCCATCGACATGGAAAGAGTGGTGTTCCAGATGGCGCCGGACAAGCCCGGCTACCAGTGGCACCTGGAGCGGCTCAACGGCCAGCCGTGCCGCCAGACACTGGCACCCCCGGCCCGCTGGGCGCCGCAACCCGGTGTCTGGCGCCTGGAACTGCGCGCCGACGACGGCGCGGTCGTCGGCAGCGTGCGCTTCAGCGTGCGCGGCAGCCGCCGGCACCCGGAGGAGTGCGCGGCGGACTGACGATGTAGCCTGCTTCGGCTACTCCTCGTCTTCCTTCAGCTTGAACTGCGCGGCCAGCTTCTGCTGCGTTTGCGGCGGCACCGGGGCGTGGCGCGAGAACTCGATGTTGTAGGCGCCCTGGCCGCCGGTGACCGACTTCAGCTTGGAGGCGTAGTCGGAAATCTCGGCCAGCGGCACCTCGCCGGCGATGGCGACGGTGCCATGGCCACGCGGCGTGGTGCCGGTGACATGGCCGCGCCGCGACGACAGGTCGCCGGCGATGTCGCCCATGCTGTGCTCGGGAACAATGATTTCGACGTTCACGATTGGTTCCAGCATGATCGGGTTGGCGGCCTGGATGGCGGCGATGGTGGCCTTGCGACCGGCGGTGACGAAGGCGACTTCCTTGCCGTCCACCGGATGGGTCTTGCCGTCATAGACGATGACGCGCAGGTCGTCGACCGGGTAGCCGGCGACCACGCCGTCGGCCAGCGCCTGGCGCACGCCCTTCTCGACCGCCGCCATGAAGACACCCGGGATGACGCCGCCCTTGACGCTGTCGACAAATTCGAAGCCGGTACCACGCTCCATAGGCTCGATCTTAAGGTACACCTCGCCAAACTGGCCGGCGCCACCGGTCTGCTTCTTGTGCCGGCAATGGCCTTCGGCATTCTTGGTGACGGTCTCGCGGTAGGGAATGCGCGGCGGCTTGGTGTCGAGTTCCAGCTTGTACTGCGTGGCCATCTTCTCCAGCTTGTAGCGCAGATGCATTTCACCCAGGCCCTGAATCACCGTTTCGTGGGTGGTCGGATGTCGCTCCATGCGGAAGCACGGATCTTCCAGTTCCAGTTTGTGCAGGATGTCGAACAGACGCTGCTCGTCACCCTTCTTCCTGGTCTCTACGGCCAGGCCCTGCATCGGCTTCGGGAACTCGAGCGGCTTGAGATGGATGTGATCTTCGTCATGGGAATCGTGCAGCACGGCGTCGAACTCGACTTCCTCGACCTTGGCCACGGCGCCAATGTCGCCCGGCACCAGCTCGTCGACCTCGACATAGTCCTTGCCCTGAAGCTGGTAAAGGTGGCCGGTCTTGAACGGCTTCTTGGCATCGCCGACGAACAGTTGCGAGTCCTTGCGGATGGTGCCCTGGTGCACGCGGAAGACGCCGACCTTGCCCATGTAGGGATCGGCGATGACCTTGAACACATGCGCCAGCACATGCTTGGCGGGGTCCGGCTCGGCGTGGAAGGGCTCGGCGTCCTTGACGCCGGGCTCGCCCTTGAAGAAGGGCGGCGCGTTGCCCTCGGCGGGATTGGGCGCCAGACTGGCCAGGACATGCATCAGGTGGTCGAGGCCGGCGCCGGTGCGCGCGGAGACGAACAGGATCGGTACCAGGTGGCCTTCGCGCAGCGCCTTCTCGAAGGGCGCGTGCAGTTCGGCGGGCGTCGGGTCGGTGCCTTCCTCGAGGTAGCGGGCAAGCAGCGTCTCGTCTTCCTCGACCAACTGGTCGATCAGTTCGCGGTGCGCGTGGGCGACGGTGTCGAAATCGGCGTCGCCGGATTCGTGCTCCAGCACTTCGACCACATCGGCGCGGTCATGGGCGGGCAGGTCGAGCAGCTTGCACTGGTCGCCAAAGCGCTCGCGGATCTCCGCCACCAGACCGGGCAGATCGACGTTGTCGGCGTCGATCTTGTTGATGACGATCATGCGGGCCAGGCCCCGCTGCTTGGCGGCGCGCATCATGCGCTCGGTCATCAGTTCGATGCCGGTCTGGGCGTTGACAACCACCAGCGCGGTTTCGACCCCCGCCAGCGCGGCGATCGACTGGCCGGCGAAATCGGGGTAGCCCGGGGTATCGACGAGATGGACGTGCATCCCCTCGGCGGCGAAATTGACCAGTGCGGAATTCAACGAATGCCCGGCGGTCTTCTCCTGGGCGTCGAAGTCGCAAACGGTATTGCCCTTTTCGACCGCCCCCTTGGCGGCAATGGCGCCGGCCCGGAACAGCAGCGCCTCGACCAGCGTGGTCTTGCCGGAACCGCCGTGACCAACCAGTGCGACGGCGCGAATACTTTCTGTGGCGTAGGTCGCCATGATGTACCTCCCTGACTGTTATCGAATATTGCGGCGATTTTACGCCTGTCGACGGCGAACTTCCCGCCGCGCGCGCACGGCGATCCTGGTCGTTTCGCGAGGTGGCGGCAACCGCCTCCCGAGGCTATATTGGCCTTGCGGGTCAGGCGCAAAAAGGAAGGAGAGGGTTGATGTTCGATTCTCCGATCAGCCGATGCGAGGTCGTCCAAGAAATGGTCCTTACCGACCAGACGCAGGCCGAGTGCGCAACCGAGCATGGCTGCCCGCCAGACCGGATCTGCCCGTTGCGGGGGTGCTTCTACGAGGTTTCCGGAGTCGCCGCGCCCGCCAAGGCAGGCGGCGTCGGCCGCAGCACCCCCGAGGCCCCCAAGGCGCGCAAAGTCCGTTAGGCGGCTTCTTGCGCCCGCTGAACGGTGGCGGCCCTGAATTCCTTCATGTACTTGTCCAGACTGCCGATCGTGCCGCAGACGAACAGGACGTCATCGCCCGCCACGCGAAACTCGGGGGCAAACTCGACAAACACATCCGCGCCGCGCTCCACCGCGACAATGGCGGCGCCGGTTCTTTCCCTGACCCCGGCCTGCCAAGGGTGTTCGCCCACCATGGTCCCCGACGCGGCGCGAGCGAACTTGAGGCGCTGCTCCACCAGCACGGCATCTTCGCCTAGCACGTAGTGCGCCAGGATCTGGCCCGCAACCTGACCGACGGAAAGCGCGAAGTCGGCCCCGGCCTCATAGAGCCGCGCCACATTGGGGGCCCGGTTGACCCGGGCGATCAGCGGCAAGTCGGGGGCGTAATCGCGGACCACGGCGGTGGCGAAAACGCCCGCGCTGTCGTTGCTCAGGGCCAGCACGACGGCCTTGGCGTCGCGCACGTTCGCCTGCTCCAGGGTGGAATGCTCGAGTACGTTGCCGACCACATCGACACCGGCGCCCGGGTTGGCGTCAATGACAATGGCCGTTTCGCCGACGTCGCGCAGCATCTGCGCTACCTTGAAGCCCACCGCGCCGTGGCCGGCCACGACGATGGGGCCACTCCGGTTGATTGGTGTCGCCATGCGTTCGACCTTGCCCAGATTCGCATGCGCCCCGACCGCCACCAGGATCGCACCGGGCTTGATGCGCGTGTCCGGCCCGGTGGCGAGATTGAAGCGTCCGGCGATCCACTGGCCAATGACCGTCACGCCGTGCTGTTCCCTCATGCGCAAATCACCCAGGCGCTGGCGGGCGAGCGGACTGGTCTCCTGCACCCTGAACTCGGTCAGGCCCACCTGCTTGCCCAGCAGATGCAGGCCTTCCGCCTTCGGGCTGATGCGGGCGCTGGCGCGAGCCGCCAGGGCCGCGGCGAGCACATGCGAAGGTGTGAAGACGGCCGTGGCGCCGATCTTCTGCATCGGCGCGCGGTGCAGCGGGTCTTCCGCCAGCGCCAGAATGGGCCCCTTGAAGCCGTACTCACGGGCGATCATGATGAACGTGGCCCCGGTATGGTCATCGGCGTTGGTGATCAGTGCCCGCGCCCGCTGCACACCGACCAGCACATCCGTCTGCTCCTCCAGATTTCCCGCCACCACGTCGTAGCCGCGATCCCGCAGACCGCGGGCCAGGGCGTCGTCCTGCTCGAGGATGACCAGGGGAATCCCCACCTGCCCCAGCTCCACGACCAGGGAATCGACGGCGGGGCCATAGCGGTGGATCAGCACGCGGCCATCCATCGGCGGCAGGGTACGCTGCAAGCGCGCCTCGAACTGCTCCTCCAGATAGGGCAGGACATAGATCGGAAAGAACAGGACGTAGAGGAACATGCCGAGAAACTGTGTCGCAACGACCAGCAGGATCATCCAGGGGCTCTGCCATTGACTGTCCGCCCCATACCCGGTGGTCGTGATCGACTCGGACGCCCACTCGATGCTCCTCAGGAAACTGCGCGGGCTGCCCTCGAGATAGGTCATGCCGAGCATGTAGAGGGTGCCCAAAACGACGACGAGGGCCGGCATGCTGACCGCCAGCCCGATGAGGCGTCGCGTCGAGCGTTTGAACGGGCCGGCCAAAGTGATTGTCCTTAGGTTGCCAACGACCCCGGTCGCTACTCGACGGTGACCGATTTCGCCAGATTGCGCGGCTTGTCCACATCCGTACCCTTGACCAGGGCGGCGTGATACGCCAGCAGTTGCAGGGGCACGACGTGCAGCACCGGCGAGAGCAATCCGTAGTGCTCCGGCAGGCGCAGGATGTGCACGCCTTCGGAGGTCGTCACTTCCGAGTCGGCGTCGGCAAAGATGGAGATGACCGGCATGTCGCGGTCGACCAGCGCCAGCGGGCCGTGCTTGAGCTCGCCGGCCGGATAGGCCTCGGCGTGGATATAGGAAATTTCCTTGAGCTTCAACGCACCCTCCATGGCGATCGGATGGTGGTGGCCGCGGCCGAGGAACAGGGCATGTTGCTTGCCGGCGAAGCGACCAGCCCAGCGCGCAATTTCCGGCTCCAGGGCGAGTGTCTTGCCCACCGCCACCGGCAGGTGGCGCAGAGCGGCGAGATGCTTGGCTTCCTGCTCGGGCGTCAGCCGGCCCTGTTGTTTGGCCAGCACCAGCGCCAGCAGGGCCAGGGCGGCGAGCTGGGTGGTGAAGGCCTTGGTCGACGCGACGCCGATTTCCGGGCCGGCGCGGGTGAGAAACTTGAGCGCGGCTTCGCGGATAAGCGCCGACTCGGGCACGTTGCAGATCGCCAGCGTTTTCATCATGCCCAGGGCCTTGGCGTGCTTGACGGCCGCCAGCGTGTCGGCCGTTTCGCCCGACTGCGAAATGGCGACGACCAGCGTCGCCGCGTTGGGCACCGAATCGCGGTATCGGTACTCACTGGCGATTTCCACCTGGCAGGGCAGCCCCGCCAGTTGCTCGATCCAGTAGCGAGCCACCAGGCCGGCGTGATAGCTGGTGCCGCAGGCAATGATCAGCACGCTCTTGGCATCCTGGAAGGTATCCGGCGCGGCGGTGCCGAACAGATTGGGTGACAGGCCGGCGCCGCCGGCAATCATCTCCAGGGTGTTGGCCAGCGCCTGCGGCTGCTCGAAGATTTCCTTCTGCATGTAGTGGCGATACTGGCCGAGCTCGACGGCGTCCGCCGACAGGCTCGACTCGAAGCTGGGTCGCTCGGGCAGGCTGCCATCCGGGCGGATGATGCGCACGCCGTCACGGCGCAGCTCGGCGATATCGCCGTCTTCCAGGTAGACCATGGTGCGGGTCACCTGCAACAGCGCGGCGGCGTCCGACGCGGCGTAGTTGCCGCCATCGCCCAACCCGAGCAGCAGCGGCGCGCCGTTGCGGGCAACGACGATCCGCTCGTCGCCTTCGCGCAGGACGGCGATGGCATAGGCGCCGACCAAACGGTGGGTGGTCAGGCGCACGGCCTCGAAGAGGTCCGGCGTCGCCTTCAGTGTGTCCTGAATCAGATGGGCAACGACTTCGGTATCCGTATCCGACGTGAAAACGTAGCCGCGCATGACCAGCTCCTGCTTGATCTCGGCGAAGTTTTCGATGATGCCGTTGTGAACCACCGCCAGACCGCCGGAAATATGCGGGTGGGCATTGCGCTCGGAGGGCACGCCGTGTGTGGCCCAGCGGGTGTGGGCAATGCCGCGGTCGGCGGCCAGGCCGGCGGCGGCCGCATCCTTGGCCAACTCGGCCACCCGCCCGACGCTGCGCAGGCGCGTGAGGCCGGGATTGAGCACGGCCAGACCGGCCGAATCGTAGCCGCGATATTCAAGGCGGTTCAGCCCTTCGATGAGGACGGGAACGATGTTGTTGCCGGCGATGGCCGCGACGATGCCGCACATGACTATGACTCCTGAAGGGCCGTCCCGAAGGAGGCAACGCCCCCTGTGGGGGCAGCGAACGAAGTGAGCGTGGGGGCCATGGCCTTATCCCTTTTTCTGCTTGACCGGCCGCTTCCAGCCGGGAAGTGTCATTTGCCGGGCGCGCGACAGGGTCAACTGGTCCGGCGGCGCATCCTTGGTCAGGGTCGTGCCGGCGCCCAGCGTCGCGCCGCGACCGACGGTAACCGGCGCGACCAACTGGGTGTCGGAACCAATGAAGACATCGTCCTCGATGACGGTACGGAACTTGTTGGCGCCGTCGTAGTTGCAGGTGATGGTGCCGGCGCCGATATTGACGCGGCTGCCGACGGTCGCGTCGCCGATGTAGGCAAGATGATTGGCCTTCGAGTGGTCGGCGATCGTACTGTTTTTCACTTCGACGAAATTGCCGACATGCACGTCGGCGCCAAGCCGCGCACCGGGGCGCAGCCGGGCGTAGGGCCCGACGATGCTTTGCGGGCCAACCTCGGCGCCATCGACATGGCAGAAGGCATGCAGTCGGGCGCCGGTCTTGACGGTCGCGTCCTTGAGTACGCAATTGGGGCCGATGGCGACACCATCTTCTAGCACCACCCGCCCTTCGAACACGCAGTTCACGTCGATGCTGACGTCGCGGCCGCATACGAGTTGACCACGGACATCGAGGCGGCTTGGGTCGGCGAGCCCGACACCCTGCTCCAGCAGGACCCCGGCGATGTTGCGCTGGTGAATGCGCTCCAGTGCCGCCAGTTGCGTCTTGCTATTGATGCCCTCCACCTCCCAGGCATGATCGGGCTGGCAGGCGTCGACGGGCAAGTCTTCGGCCACGGCGAGCGCGACGATGTCGGTCAGGTAATACTCGCCCTGGGCGTTGGCCTTGCCCAGGCCCGGCAGCCAGCGGGCCAGCGCGGTGGTCGGCGCGACGAGGATGCCGGTGTTGATCTCGTCGATGGCGCGTTCGGCGTCGTCGGCGTCCTTTTCCTCGACGATGCGGACGATGCGGTCGTCGACACGGACGATGCGGCCGTAGCCATGGGGATTGTCGAGACAGACCGTCAGCAATGCCAGCGTATCGTTGGCGGCCAGGTCGGCCAGACGTGCCAGGGTCTCGGCGCGAATCAGCGGCACATCGCCATACAGGACAAGGGTGGGCAGCGCGGGGTCGAGATGCGGTAACGCCTGCAGCACGGCGTGGCCGGTACCGAGTTGCGGTTCCTGGCGCACCCAGGTGACATCGTCGGCCGGCAGGGCCTCGCGCACCCGCTCGCCGCCATGGCCATAGACGACGCAGAGTCGCCGGGCACCCAGTCGCCGGGCGGTTTCCAGCACATGGGCCAGCATCGGCCGGCCGGCGATCGGGTGCAGTACCTTGGGCAGATTGGAGCGCATGCGCTTACCCTGGCCGGCAGCGAGGATGACGACGTTCATGGCCATAGTCCGTGGCAAAGCATTGATTTTACCCGAGCATGCCAAACGAAAACGCCGGCGCGAACACCGGCGTTTTCAGCGGCGGGGCGCATTGGCGGCCTTCGCGGATGGCCCAGACCACCAGCGACTGGCCACGACGCATGTCGCCGGCGGCGAATACCTTGGCAACGCTGGTCGAGTACCGCTCCGTATCAGCACCGGCATTGCCGCGCGCATCCTTGGCCACGCCGAAGCCATCGAGCATCGAGGCGACGGGATTGGTGAAGCCCATGGCCAGGAAGGCCAGGTCGGCCTTGACCTCGAATTCGCTGCCGGGCACTTCGCTCATCTTGCCGCCCTGCCACTCGAGACGCACGCACTTGAGCGCCTTCAGCTTGCCGCGATTGGGGCCATCCTGGTGGCCGATGAACTCCTTGGTGGCGATCGACCAGTCGCGCGAACAGCCCTCGTCATGCGAGGAAGAGGTGCGCAGCTTGGTCGGCCAGTAAGGCCAGACCACCGGCTTGTTCTCGACCTCTGGCGGCTTGGGCAGCAGTTCGAACTGGGTCACCGAGGCGGCGCCATGGCGATTGGAGGTGCCAACACAGTCGGAACCGGTGTCGCCGCCACCGATCACGACCACATGCTTGCCAGCGGCGTTGACGGGATTCTTCTTGCCGCCACCGACCTGCTTGTTCTGCGGGATCAGGAACTCGAGGGCGAAATGGACGCCCTCCAGTTCACGGCCGGGAATGGGCAGATCGCGCGGCGTCTCGGAGCCACCTGCCAGCACCACGGCGTCGAAATCCTTCATCACCTTGGCCGGGGCAAGCACCTTGATGGCATCGTTCGCCACCCCCGTCGGCATGTCGATGCCGACCAGCGTACGCGTTTGGAACTTGACGCCTTCCGCCGTCAGTTGGGCGGCGCGCCAGTCGATCAGGCGCTTGTCGAGCTTGAAGTCGGGGATGCCGTAACGCAGCAGGCCGCCGATGCGATCGTTCTTCTCGAAGACCGTCACCTCATGGCCGGCGCGGGCCAGTTGCTGGGCACACGCCAACCCGGCCGGGCCGGAACCGACCACCGCGACCTTCTTGCCGGTCCTGGTCGCCGCCGGTTGCGGCACCACCCAGCCATTCTCGCCGGCCTTGTCAATGATGGCGTGTTCCAGCGACTTGATACCGACCGGCTCTGCGTTGATGCCGAGCGTGCAAGCCGCCTCGCAAGGAGCTGGGCAGATGCGGCCGGTCATCTCGGGGAAGTTGTTGGTCGAATGCAGGATTTGGATCGCTTCGCGCCAATTACCCTTGTAGACCGCGTCGTTGAAGTCCGGGATGTTGTTGTTGACGGGACAGCCGTTGTTGCAAAAAGGAATGCCGCAATCCATGCAACGGGCGCCCTGTACCTTGGCCTGATCATCGGCCAAACGGGAGACGAACTCCCGGTAGGTCTTGAGGCGCGCATCGACGGGCTCATAAGCCTCGGCCTGACGCTGAAACTCGAGGAATCCGGTGGGCTTGCCCATTTATGCGGCCTCCTTCTGTTGCCGAGCCGCCATTTCCTTCAATGCGCGGCGATACTCGTTGGGGAACACCTTGACGAACTTGGCGCGGCTGCCCGGCCAGTCGGCCAGGATACGTTGGGCCAACTGGCTGCCCGTCTCGGCGAGATGTCGCTCGATCAATGTCCTGAGCAGGGTCTCATCGGGCTCGCCCTTGTGGCGGGTGCCGTCGTTGGCTTGTTCGGCGGCCGGCAACACCTTTTCCAGGGTCACCATGGCCAGGTTGCAACGCTTTTCGAGCGACCCGCTTTCGTCGAACACATAGGCAGTGCCGCCCGACATGCCGGCGGCAAAGTTGCGACCGGTCTGGCCGAGCACGACCACGGTACCGCCGGTCATGTACTCGCAGCCGTGGTCACCGGTACCCTCGACCACGGCCGTGGCGCCGGAGTTGCGCACGCAGAATCGCTCGCCGGCCACGCCGCGGAAAAATACCTCACCTTCGATGGCACCGTAAAGCACGGTGTTGCCGACGATGATGTTCTCGCAGGGCTTACCCTTGAATTCCCTGGGTGGCTTGACGACGATCTTGCCGCCGCACAGGCCCTTGCCGACGTAGTCGTTCGCTTCGCCGGTCAGGTCGAGCGTGATGCCGCGCGCCAGGAAGGCGCCGAAGCTTTGACCCGCCGTGCCGGTCATACGGATGTGAATGGTGTCGTCGGGCAAGCCGGCGTGGCCATGGCGGCTCGCCACCTGATTCGACAGCATGGTGCCGACGGTGCGGTTGAGGTTCCGCACCGGCATGTCAAAGTCCACCTTGTCGCCGCGCTCCAGCGCGGGCCGGGCTTTCTCGATCAACTGGTGGTCGAGCGCATTGGCGATATTGTGGTCCTGCGCCTCGCGATGGCAGCGCGCAACGCCATCGGCGACCGCGGGCATGTGGAATATCCTGGAGAAATCCAGCCCCTTGGCCTTCCAGTGCTCGACGCCCTGCCGCATGTCGAGCAGATCGGTGCGCCCGATCAGTTCGTCGAGGGTGCGGATACCCATCCCGGCCATGATCTGGCGCGCTTCTTCGGCGACGAAGAAGAAGTAGTTGACCACGTGTTCGGGTTGACCGGTGAAGCGCTTGCGCAATACCGGATCCTGTGTGGCCACACCCACCGGGCAGGTGTTGAGGTGGCACTTGCGCATCATGATGCAGCCTTCGACCACCAGCGGCGCCGTGGCGAAACCGAACTCGTCGGCGCCCAGCAGCGCGCCGACGATGACGTCGCGGCCAGTCTTCATCTGGCCGTCGACCTGGACGCGAATGCGGCCACGCAGACGGTTCAGCACCAGGGTCTGCTGCGTCTCGGCGAGGCCCAGTTCCCAGGACGTGCCGGCATGCTTGATGGATGAAATCGGCGAAGCGCCGGTGCCGCCGTCGAAGCCCGAAATCAGCACATGATCGGCTTTGGCCTTGGCCACGCCCGCCGCCACTGTGCCGACACCCACCTCGGAGACCAGCTTGACCGAAATCTCGGCCTTCGGGTTGGCGTTCTTCAAGTCATGAATCAGTTGGGCCAAATCCTCGATCGAGTAGATGTCGTGGTGCGGCGGCGGCGAGATGAGTCCCACGCCCGGCACGGAATGGCGCAGGAAACCAATGTACTCGGAGACCTTGTGGCCGGGCAACTGACCGCCCTCGCCCGGCTTGGCGCCCTGGGCCATCTTGATCTGGATCTGGTCGGCGTTGGTCAGATACTCGGTGGTGACACCGAAACGACCCGAGGCGACCTGCTTGATCGCCGAACGCAGCGAATCACCTTCCTGGAGCGGGATGTCGCGTTCGACCTGCGCGGCGCCAATGACGCTTGCCACCGTCGCGCCGGCACCAACCTTCTGGAAGCGGCGCGGATCCTCGCCGCCTTCGCCGGTATTGGACTTGCCGCCGATACGGTTCATGGCGATCGCCAGCGTGGTATGCGATTCCGTCGAAATGGCCCCGAGCGAAATCGCGCCGGTAGCGAAGCGCTTGACGATTTCCTTGGCGGACTCGACTTCCTCCAGCGGCACGGGCGGGCCGGCCGGCTTGATCTCGAACAAGCCGCGCAGCGTCATGTGGCGCTTGCTCTGGTCGTTGATCAGCGTGGCGTATTCCTTGTAGGTCTCGGCCTTGCCGGTGCGCGTGGCGTGCTGAAGCTTGGCGATGACGTCCGGCGTCCACATGTGCTCTTCGCCGCGGATACGGAAGGCATATTCGCCGCCGATATCGAGCATGTTGGCCAGCACGGGATCGCTGCTGAAGGCCGCCCGATGGGTACGCACCGCTTCCTCGGCGACTTCGGCGAGACCGATGCCTTCCACCTGGGTGGCCGTACCGGTGAAGTAGCGCTCGACAAAGCCGCCGTTGAGACCGATGGCTTCGAAGATCTGCGCGCCGCAATAGGACTGGTAGGTGGAGATGCCCATCTTCGACATCACCTTGTTCAGACCCTTGCCGACCGCCTTGATGTAGTTCTTCTGGCCATCCTTGTGCTTCTCGCCCGCCATGTCCTTGATGGTGGCGAAGGTGAGCCAGGGACAGACGGCTTCGGCGCCATAGCCGGCGAGCAGCGCGAAGTGATGAACTTCGCGCACCGAGCCGGAATCGACCACCAGGCCGGTGCTGGTGCGCAGGCCCTTCTTGACCAGATGGTGATGTACGCCGGCACAGGCCAGCAGCGCCGGGACAGCCACCCGTTCGGCCGCCACGGCGCGATCGGACAGAATGACGATGTTGTAGCCGTCGGCGACCGACTGCTCGGCGGCGGCGGCCAGTCGGGACAGCGCCAGCTCGCAACCGGCGGCGCCTTCGGCAACCGGGTAGGTGATGTCTAGTACCAGCGACTTGAAACGCCCTTTCGTGAGCTTGTCGATGTCACGCAGGCGGGCGCAATCGTCGTCGGTGAGCACCGGCTGGTGTACTTCGAGGCGTGGCGTCAGGCTATCCTCGTCATCGGCGATACCCAGCAGGTTCGGCTTCGGGCCGATGAAGCTGGTCAGCGACATGACGATCTCCTCGCGGATCGGATCGATCGGCGGATTCGTCACCTGGGCGAAAAGTTGCTTGAAATAGAGGTACAGCGACTTGTTCTTGTTCGACAGCACCGGGAGCGCGGTATCGGCACCCATGGAGCCGGTCGGCTCCTCACCATTCTTCACCATCGGTTCGAGGATGAACTTGACGTCCTCCTGCGAATAGCCAAAGGCTTGCTGGGCATCGAGCAGGCTCGGCTTCGTCTTCGGCAACGGCTTGGCTTCGGGCAGTTCGGTGAGGAAGACGCGCGACTCCTCGATCCACTGGCGATAGGGCTCCTCGGTGGCGATGGTCTTCTTCAGTTCCGCGTCGTCGATGATGCGGCCCTGCTGGAGGTCGATGAGGAACATCTTGCCCGGTTGCAGGCGCCACTTCTTGACGATCTTCTCTTCGGGGAAGGTCAGCACGCCCATCTCCGAGGCCATCAGTACGACATCGTCCTCGGTGACCAGATAGCGCGCGGGCCGCAAGCCATTTCTGTCGAGCGTGGCGCCGATCTGACGGCCATCGGTGAAGGCCACGGCGGCCGGGCCGTCCCACGGCTCCATGACCGGGGCATGGAATTCGTAGAACGCGCGACGCTCCTCGTCCATGAGCGGATTGCCGGCCCACGCTTCCGGAATCAGCATCATCATGGCGTGCGGCAGGGAATAGCCCCCCATCACCAATAGTTCAAGCGCGTTGTCGAAGGAGGCCGAATCGCTCTGCCCCTCGACAATCAGGGGCCACAGCTTGTCAAGATCCTCGCCCAGCCACTTGGAGGCCATGGCCTTCTGCCGCGCCGCCATCCAGTTGATGTTGCCACGCAGGGTATTGATCTCGCCGTTGTGGGCGATCATCCGGAACGGGTGGGCCAGATCCCAGGTCGGGAAGGTATTGGTCGAGAAGCGCTGATGCACCAGCGCCAGCGCCGACGCCATGCGTTCGTCCTTGAGGTCGAGGAAATACTCGCCGACCTGGTGCGCCAGCAGCATGCCCTTGTAGTTGAGCGTGCGCGACGACAGGGTGGGGATGTAGAACTGCTTGCCATCGACGAGATCGAGGCGGCGCACCTCGTGTTCGACGCGCTTGCGGATGACGAACAACTTGCGCTCGAAGGCGTCCTGGTCGGCGCAGGTGCCCCCAATGAACACCTGGCGCACCGCTGGTTCGCGATCCTTGGCGGCCTGGGCAAGGCCGGTGTTGTCGCGCGGCACATCGCGCCAGCCAAGGAAGGTCTGGCCTTCCTCATGGACGAGCCGCGCCAGGGCGGATTGGCAGGCGGCGCGGCCATTGGCGGACTGCGGCAGGAAGATGTTGCCGCAACCGTAGCAACCTTCCGCGGGCAGGGTGATGCCAAGCTTGCTCGCTTCGGCGCGCAGGAAGGCATCGGGCATCTGGATCAGGATGCCGGCGCCGTCGCCGAGCAGCGGATCGTAGCCGGTGGCGCCGCGGTGGGTCAGATTCTGGAGTATCTGGAGGCCTTGCGCGACGATCGCGTGGCTCTTCCTGTTCTTGATGTGGGCAACGAAGCCGACGCCACAGGCGTCGTGTTCATTGGCGGGGTCGTAGAGACCCTGTCGGCTGGGAATATCCATTTCGCGGTTCCTGGAATGCGGCCGTCAAAAAAGCCGGGGTATCAATACCTCCCCCGGCCTCGCTATTTTTTTGGACGAACGGGCAAATATACCGCAGAACCCCGCACTGACTCAATACGCCTGTTGGGCATCGTGCTCCGGAAAGGCCTGTTCCTCGGGCAAACCGAGGCGGGCGCCGCCACCAAACAGGCGGCGGTGTTCCTTGGCGGCATAGCGATCGGTCATCCCCGCTATGTAGTCCGCCACGGTGCGGGCCGGGGCGCGTTCAGCCAGGGGTCGGTACTGCGATGGCAACAAGGACACGTCGGTCAGGAAGGCGTCAAAGAGCTCGCGGACGATTCGCCGTGCTTGATCGGTCATGGCCACCACCCGAGGATGCCGGTACAACTGCTCCAGAAGAAAGCTCTTGAGCGCCAGATTTTCCTCCCGCATCGCCGGCGTAAAGCCGATAAGGGCAGGTGCCGCGCGGACGTCGTCCAGGGTTGCCACATGGGCCTCGGCGATGCGGCGCGCCGATTCGTCGAGCAAATCGGCCACCAAGGCTCCGATCATGCGCCGCACGGTTTCATGGACCAATCGACGTTCGCCTATTCCGGGAAATTCACCTCGCGCTTCGGCCGCATGGCGGGCAAACAGGCTGACCGACTGGAACTGCTCGACCGTCAGGAGGCCAGAGCGCAGACCGTCGTCCACATCGTGGTTGTTGTAGGCGATCTGATCGGCCAGATTGGCTATCTGAGCTTCCAGGGAGGGGCGCAGGCCGTCGATGAAGCGGCGGCCTAGTTCACCCAGCTCGGCGGCTCTCGCGGGTGCGCAATGTTTGAGGATGCCCTCGCGGGTTTCGAACATCAGGTTCAAGCCGTCGAAGGCGCCGTAACGCTCTTCAAGCTGATCGACGATGCGCAGGCTTTGCAGGTTGTGCTCGAAGCCACCGTGGTTGCGCATGCGGTCGTCGAGGGCGTCCTGCCCCGCGTGCCCGAAGGGTGTGTGCCCCAGGTCGTGGGCCAGGGCAATCGCTTCGACCAGATTGTCGTTGACGCGCAAGGTCCGCGCAACAGAGCGAGCGACTTGGGCGACCTCGATGGAGTGGGTCAGACGGGTACGGAACAAGTCGCCTTCATGATTGACGAATACTTGTGTCTTGTATTCGAGTCGGCGAAACGCGGTGGAATGAACGATGCGATCGCGGTCGCGCTCGAATTCACTGCGCACCATCGGTGGCGGCTCGGCATGGATGCGGCCGCGCGAATTGCGCTCGCCAACGGCGTACGACGCGAGTTCAGGCACAGCAGGTTTCTATGGCGGCACGGATGTCCGCAGGGGTGGCGTCCGCATAGGTGACGGCATTTCCCAAGCCCTTGAGCAGCACTAGACGCATGCGCCCGGCGATCACCTTCTTGTCATGGCCCATGAGGTCCAGGTAGCGGTCGGCGCCGAGCTTGGCGCCAGCAACCGGCAAGCCAGCCCGTACGAAGAGATGTCTGACGCGCTCGACGTCGGCCCGTGTCAGCCATCCGAGCCGGGCCGACAGCTCCGCGGCCATGACGGTTCCTGCGGCTACCGCTTCGCCGTGCAGCCATTCGCCGTAGCCGACGCCGGTCTCGATGGCGTGGCCGAAGGTATGGCCCAAGTTGAGGAGGGCGCGGCCACCGTCTCTTGCGGTCTCCCGTTCGTCGCCCGCAACGACTTCGGCCTTGTTGGCGCAGGAGCGCTCAATGGCATGGGCGAGCGCGTACCCGTCACGCGCCATCAGGAGGTCGATGTTTGCGTCGAGCCAGTCGAGAAACGGCAGATCACGAATGAGGCCGTACTTGATGACCTCGGCCAGCCCCGCCGAGAGCTCCCGTTTCGGCAGGGTAGCAAGCGTATCCGTGTCGGCCAGAACCAGTCTGGGCTGCCAGAACGCGCCAACCATATTCTTGCCGCGTGGATGATTGATGCCGGTCTTTCCGCCCACGGACGAGTCCACCTGAGATAGCAGTGTGGTAGGCACCTGGATGAAGGGGACACCGCGTTGATAGCTGGCCGCGGCAAAGCCAGCCAAATCGCCGATGACGCCGCCCCCCAACGCAATGATGGTGGTCGTTCGGTCGCAGCGGTCAACGAGCAAGCCATCGAAGATCGTGTTGAGCGTTTCCCAGTTCTTGTGGGGTTCGCCGTCGGGCAAGACGATTTCCGTGACGCGCACTCCCGCGCCGCGCAGCTTGGCCGCCAGCTTCTCCAGATACAGGGGCGCTACCACCGTATTGGAGACGATGGCCACCCGAGGGCTCGCGAGTTCCGGGACGATCAGGTCCGCCGCGGTGATCAGTCCGGCTCCGATGTGAATATCGTAGGCCCGCTCCCCGAGAGCCACCTGCAAAATCCGATGTTTGCCGCTCATGACCATCGTTCCCTCATTTCCCTCTCGATTCGCTGTGCCAACTGGCCGGCTCCCCCGTCGCTGCCCTCGACGACCAGGTGTGCGACTTCGCGGTAGAAGGGGTCGCGCTGGGCATAGAGCTCCCGTAGCTTGGCCAAGGGATCGTCAACCTGTAGTAGTGGTCGGTTTCTATCATGTCGAGTGCGCTCAAAAAGCACTTCCGGCGCCGCGCAAAGGTAGACGACCAGTCCGGATTCCCGCATACAGCGTCGGTTGTCAGCCGCCAGCACGGCACCCCCGCCGGTAGCCAGGACCAGGCCGGATTCTCGCGCCAACTCGGCCAACACCTGGGATTCGCGCTTGCGGAAGCCCGCCTCGCCTTCTATTTCGAAGATCACCGGGATGCGCACCCCGGTCCGCGCCTCGATTTCGTGATCGCTGTCGAGAAACTGCCGATGCAGCCGCTTGGCGAGTTGCCGTCCCACCGTGGTCTTGCCCGCACCCATCAGTCCAACAAGATAGATGTTATTGGCACTTAGTGCGACGGACGGGGCTGGGTTGGAGATCACGCCAAGATTTTAGCAGTACAAAAGAAACGGGCCGGCAAAGCCGGCCCGCTCGCTATCGGCACTACATCGATCAGCGCAGAGACAGAGTATCCGCGACGATCTTCGGCGTAACGAACACCAGCAACTCCCGGCGATTGTCCGTCTTGTCTGTCTTGCGGAACAGATTGCCAAGAAGGGGGACATCGCCCAACACGGGAACACGGGTAATAGTGTTGCGTGTCTCCTGAACGTAGATACCACCAATAACCACCGTGCCGCCATTCTCGACCAATACGTCGGTCTTGACGTTCTTGGTATCGATGGCAAGACCGTAAGAGGTCGACAGCGAGGGATTCACGTTGTCCTTGTTGACCTTGAGACTCATCAGAACCTTACCGTCCGGGGTGATCTGCGGAGTCACGTTCAACGACAGCACGGCCTTGCGGTAGGCAACGGTGGTCGCGCCCGAGCTTGATGCTGACCAGTATGGTAGTTCCTGACCGTCTTCGATGGTCGCTTCCTTTTGGTCAGCGGTCAAAACCCGGGGACTCGATATGGTCTTGCCTTTTCCGTCCGCCTCCATGGCGGAGATTTCGAGGGTCAGAAGCTGCGCCATGCCTTTACTGAAGAGCGTCAAGGCAAACTGCCCGGCGGCGTTGCTTGCCGGCAGGTTTACAAACTGCTGGTC
>JBGAQX010000037.1:0-31707 GCA_044220545.1 Rhodocyclaceae bacterium
ATAGCCGGCCGGGCCGCCCTGGCGATAGCCGAGTTCGATCAGACGACACTGGCCAGCGAATACCTTGGTCGATAGTTCCCGGCTGTATTCACCAGCCATTGCCCGTTTGACGCCTTTGACGATGGTCGAGACCGGTGAGCCATCGTTCTCGAACTGCTCAGCACAGTAAGCGACCTGAATGCCGGCACGACGGCAGATGTACTCGTAGTAAGCACTCTCATCGGCATCCTGGAAGCGGCCCCAGCGGCTGACGTCGTAGACCAAGATGATCTGGAAATCGGCCGCCCCGGTTTCGACATCCTTGATCAGCTGTTGCAGTGCCTGCCGGCCATCGATGCGCAGACCACTCTTGCCCGCATCAGCGTAGGTCTTGATGATTTCGATGCCACGTCGGGCCGCATATTCACGAATCTTGTCGGCCTGGTTCTCGGTCGAGTACTGCTGGTGCTCGGTGGACATACGCACGTACTCAGCGGCCCGGAATAGGGATACCTGGGTTTGTCCCTCGCCATTGGTGTTTTCTTGTTCTTGCATCGCCGCGCTGCTCCCTTACATGCGAAAAGATGCCTCTCGAACATCGGGCGTCACTTCGCGACGAGTGGTTGGTCAAGGCATACACGGGTCGAGTCGGATTCGGATGCTCAATGGTTCGAGAACGCACATGCGAGAAGTTAACAGGCGGCAGCGGTGCCGCCGATCACGTCCTCATTTGCAATCACACGTCTTCATCGACCCGAGCCATTGTTAGCGTGGTGATTTCGACAATCCACGTCTGGCCGCCAATCGCCCCATCCTCAAGGATTTGCGCCATTCGGTAGCGGCCTGATGGCGGGTTGATCAACGCGTGTGACACGTCCTCATTTGCAATCACCGTCGTGCGCTTTTTTTGATTGCGTTGCTGCTGTAGATTGCGGTTGCGCTCAACGTAGGCAGGATTCTCATCGCGGTACCGTTTCCAATACTCAGGATTTTCGGCGGCCCACGTTTTGCTGGAACGGATGTCGTTGTCGCGGTAATCGGAATCGCCCTGACGTGCTTGCTGTTGCCAACGTCGACGGCGTTCGCGTTGGCATTCCGAGTTGGTGCAGTATTTCTGATTCGGGTTTTGAGGCCGAGGGGTGAAAGTGCAGCCACATGCATTGCAGGTTTTTGTCTCCATGCCAGTCTCCAGTAAAAAGACTGTATGGAAACGCCCTCATCGCAGATGGATGGCTATGCTTGGAGAATCACTGGGCGGAGGAAACCAGATTCAACCAGCAGCAGATGGTCGATCTTGATCAGCCGACGGAAACCGCGTGATTAGCGCAACCCGTTTAGTATCTTTTCGGCCTCAGGCCACGGGAGACGACGCTTGCCTTCTTTCATTTTGTCGAGCGCGTTGAAGGCATCGTCTACCGTTAGCAGCTGGTTTTCGATCATCGTGCACAGCAGCCCAATCGTGCCCATGACCGTGACTTGTTCCTTGCTGGCAACAATTCGAAGATTGGCGTCGCCGGTCAGCAACGTACAGGATTCCTGTTTCGCAAGTGCGAGCGCCAGGTAGTCGTTGTGACCGGGTTTCGATCCATTCTTCGCCGGGAGCGTGTGGTTGTACTGGTTGGGCAACTGCTGGGCATACTTCACAGAGTCACCCGAGACTTCCATGATCTTCAAGCCGAGATCCTCGAGGCCGGGACTGCCTGGCTCGATTTCTTCGTAGTACAGGAGATCGGGGATGCCAAGCTGCACAGGAAGCTGAAAGAGCGTTTCCATCAACGCTCCGGCTTCCATGTCGATCAATATGTTGGCATCACTGATGAGCAACTGCATCCGACGACTCCAACTGGCGTTCTTTGTGGAAGCGCATCATCGGGATGCCCAACAGTTCAGCAGCCTTGCCCTCTGAGATGTACTGCTCGGCCAAGGCGCGATACACCAGTTGATCGAAAAGTCGTGGATGTTCTTGCGGCAATGGATCGCCCGGTTCAGCCTTGCGCCAGCCCTTGGCAGAAAACCGCTTGACCATCATCAGATGCGCGGCATCGGTGATCACACCGCATTGTTTTGCGCGGTGCAGCCAGCCAGCCATCGACAAGCCGAACTCGTGCTTGAGCACATAAAGCTCTTGCCATTCCAGGGCATGACGTTGCTGCCCTAGCAGTTGGGTTACCGCGACACGCGGTGCCAGGAATGCGCCCGCGAATCGGTCACAGGCTTTCTCTTCGTTGATGCCGTCGGCCAGGCGGCCCTCCAACATCAGGTGCCCAAGTTCGTGAGCTAGCGTAAACCGCTGCCGATCCCCGGGCCAGCGCTTGGAAACCGCTACCACCGGATATTCGCGTCCATCCTCGGTGCGAGCCGTTGCAGTCAAGCCGGAAAAGCCCGGATTCTCCTCATCGACCACGATGACCAGCAATCCCAGACCTTCGAGAGTGTCAGTGAGATCGGCAATTGGGTTCATGCCCAACTGCCATGCGTTGCGTACCTGATCAGAGAATGCCTCGATCGCATCCAGCGACGCCACGTGCTCGGGCAATCCGGCTGGAGGTGCGAACGCCAAAAGGGGAGACTCGGGAAATGCGCCGAGTAGCTCAACACGCTTTTCCACCAGTTCGACGACTTTGATCTTCAGCGCATCCTGTGCTGTCTTGCCGAAGGTCGAGAGCTTCCGGAACTCTGGCTGCAGCAATTCAACCGTGTGATTACGGAAAAAATACTCGGTACGGATGCCGCAGGCCCGGGCCAGTTTGAGGAGCTGGGAAGACGAGGGAGTCAGAAGGCCCTTCTCGTACTTTTGGATGGCGGTGTGCGAAACGCCGACCTGTTCACCTAAGCCACCCAGCGTCAGTCCTGCTGCCAAGCGTGCTTGACGAATGCGATCTGCAATCATGACGCCCCCCTTGGATGTGGTTTAAACAAGGCAGTATTCTAACTAAAATTTAAACCAAAGAGAAGCCCCCTGGTGCCGGGCCGAGGCATGAACATCCCGAATTCCTTGTGATCGAGTGGTCTGGGGTTCGATTGCGTTTTGCGGAATCGAATTGCCCGAGGCCCATCCAATGGAGTAGTCATGCCGGCAGTCGGGCCAATGCCTCAAGCAATGTACGCCGTTGGGCGCGGGGGTCCTTCGGTACCTCGATGCCGTGCGCTTCCATTTCGGCGGAGCAGCGCAGCATCCAGGTTTTGATCTCGTCCAGTTTGAAGCGGATCAGTTTTCCAACATGCAAAAAGGGAATTCCGAGCGATTCCCGCATGTTTGGATGGGTGAGGATGTACATCGGGAGGTTCATGACCTCGGCGATTTCCCTGGCCGACATCAGATTCGGGTCTTGTGATAAAACGACATCACTGCCTTTTTCCCAAGTGGCGGAATGCATCGACTCCATCTCGAATGCCTGGATTTCCTCCACGAGATAGGTCACCCGCTTGGAGAGCTTCAAGTACCGCGGGCCTCGACCCTCGCTACGCCAGCGCTGTAGGGTTTTGGGACTGAGTCCCCAGCGCTCGGCCAACTCCTGTTCATTGATTGCGACTTTCTTCATCACGTATCTCCTGTGGTTTGAGGGACACGCATTCAGGCGCTGATTGGGCACGAAGCCAAGTCGGGCGGGGTCAGGCACACCCTCGCTAAAACGCCCGCGTCATTTAATGAGCGCCAGCAATTCCTCGGTCACGACTTGACGTTGCAATGAGGGGAGTAGAGCGAAGCGCGACAAGCTACAGTGGATGTTCGAGAGAACGGCAGTCTTTCCGATTAAGGCCATTTATGTGTAGAATCTCGGTTTCCGTGGTGGGCACGCTCCACCACCAGCTTTATCAAGGGCTTACAGGTGTTCTTACCTGTAAGCCCTTGCCCCATTCCGGCGGCCAAGCAGGCCTTGCCGGCAAATCGTGGCGTTGGACCATCCATCGCCATTGTCACCAAGGGTCTTCGAGATGCATAACGCGCCTATCCTCCAATACCTGAAGAAGCACGGCCAACAACTCGACTCGGAGATTGCCGCCGCAACGGGAATTCCGCTTTCCCAGGTTCGCCTCTCGCTGCTCGACTTGTCGGCGCGAGGGGAAATATCCCGGTGCAGCACGACCCGGTATAGCGATGGCAAACCCGTCGAGGGTACGCTCTGCCGCGTGGCGGGGTATATCCCGCCTGCGACTCCCGGCAGGAAGCCCGGCGCAAGAAGCTAGAGCGGCAGGACCCTGAGCGGGGTCTCGATTGGCAGGCGACATTCGCTTGCCATGGAATTTGTTGGTTCAAATTCCACTTGAGCGGGTGAATGGCTCAAGCTTCCGGCAGTTTCGCCGACTGCCAATAGGTTACGGGTTACTGTCGGTTTTTCTGACACCGAAGTCCACCTGGTGAACCTTCTCGGCCCAAATCAACGACATGTGATTGTGGTACGTGAATTGCTTTGGGATAGGGGCGCGAGCTCGGTTATTCCGGAGTTGGCGCGCTTCCTCTGCTTGATTTGCGCTGGATTCACAGCTTGCCGGGAGGCTCTTGGGGCTAGTACCTAGGGAATAGAGCTGATTCCAGCTTCTGTCGGCATGATCGGTGTTGGTGGGGCCGGATAAATTGCTAGAAGCCCAAAGTGTTGGGATAAGAATCGAAGAGGCGCACTTGCAAGGGGTTCCCAAACCGATCATCGACGCTGTCCAGTCCATCCACTTGCCCTCGATGCCGCAGGTGTTATTGCGGTTCTTGAGCATGGCGGAGGATGATCGCGCCTCCATGAATGAGCTGGCGACCGTGGTCGGGCAGGATCCGGCGCTCAGCGCCCATGTGCTGATCGCGGCCAACTCCGTTGCCCTGCGTCGTGGTGGCGAGCTGAAGAGCCTCGATCAATGCCTCGTTGCGCTGGGTACGCGTCTGGTCCGCACCATGGCGGCCTGTCTCGCCGTCCAGACTGTCTTTGCGCGAACGGTGGGCGATCCGAGTTACGACCTGGCGGGCTTCTGGCGTCATTCGCTTCAGGTGGCCGAACTTTCGCGTGCCTTGGCCATCAGGCTCGAGCGCGCCGACTTCGAAGAGGCCTATCTGGCCGGTCTGCTTCATGACGTGGGTCAGCTTCTTCTGCTCGGCGGCATGGGAAGGCGCTACGGGGCGCTGCTGGCGTGGAGCCACGATGAGGATACGCTGCTGGCCCTGGAGCGCCCGGAACTGGGCACCGACCACGCGGTGGTCGGTGCCTGGTTGCTCGATCAATGGCGCCTTTCGTCATTCATGGCGGATGCCGTGTTGTTCCATCACTGCCTGCCGGGAGAGATCGGCGCGGCTGATCCGTTGAGCCAAATCGTTTGGGCCGCGCATACGGTTTCCGGTTGGCAGCCGACGGATGCCGTTGCCAGCGGGCAACAGTTCGAGGCTGCCGCCATCGAGGCGATGCTGGGTCTGCCCGCCGGCGGCGTGATGGATACCTGGCAACAGGCCTTCAAGCGGGTTGGCGAACTGGCATCGGCACTTGGCGTCAACCCGGCGCCGAATGCCAAGCCCCTGCCGATTTCGCCCGAAGTCCCTTTCGAGAATTCCTTGCAGGCCGAACATCGCCAGGCTCGCGAGCAACTCGAGGCAAAAGTGCGCGATATGGCGCTGATGCAGCCTTTGCAGCAGAGCCTGTTCGCCATCGACAGCGAGGCCGAAGTGCTGCAGGCGGTGCGCGAGTCGGCGCGCATCCTGTTCGGCTTTGGCCGGCTGGCGTTTCTGCTCGCGCGCGAAGATGGCTCGGTGCTGACCGGTGGCAGTGTCGGCGGCCAGTGGCCTCTGCTGCAGCGCCTCGAAATCGCGCTGAAAGCCGAAAGCAGTCTTGCCGCGACCGCAGCTCTGGGCGAGGAACCCCGCTCGACTTTCGACCCTGACCGGTCAGCGGGTGCTTCGCTGCTGGATGTGCAGATTGCCCGGGCCCTGGGCAGCGAAGGCGTCCTCTATGTGCCGATGCGCAGCCGAAATCGGCTGATTGGCCTCATGGCCTACGGCCTTGGCGAGGCGCAGTACGTCCGCGGCCAGAAGCGGTTGGCGTGGATGGCCAGTTTTGCACATCTCGCGGCGGTCAGTATCGAGACACGGCGCGAGGCCGCCCAGCGCGCGCAGAAACTCGAGGCGGAACTGACCAGCCGCTTCGCTCAGCAGGCGCGCCGCGTCGCGCACGAGGCGGGCAATCCGCTGGCGATCATCACCAACTACCTGAAAATTGTTTCCGAACGGCTTCCCGAAGAGAGCGATGTGCGTCAGGAACTCGATATCCTCAAGGAGGAGATCGATCGGGTTGCGCTCATCGTCCGCCACCTCAGCGATGCTTCGTTTTCAGCCGGCACCGTGGGGGACGAGGTGGATGTCAATGCCGTCATCGAAGGCATGGCGGCGCTGTACCGGGAATCGTTGTTCTCCAGCCACGGCGTCGCCCTGACGCTCGCCCTCGACACCGAACTCAGGCCGATTCCGGGCAGTCGGGATCAACTCAAGCAGATCCTCCTGAATCTGTGGAAGAACGGCGCCGAGGCGATGACCGCCGGTGGTCGCTTCTTTGTCTCCACCAGCAGCCAGGTTCGCCAGGGCGGGCGCGACTATGCGGAGATTCGGCTGGTGGATACCGGTGCCGGACTGCCGGTCGAAGTTGTCGAGAATATTTTCCAGCCCCTCGATCCGAATCGTCGGCCTGGCCATGCCGGCATGGGCCTGTCGATTGTCGCGGCGCTGGTCAGGGAGCTGGACGGTCAAATAACGTACCAAAGCCGGCCCGGGCAGGGCACGACATTCGTGATCCTCTTGCCCAAGGCCGCCGGGAGCCAAGTATGAGCAGCTTTGCCATGTCCAACTTCAAGCCGGGACACGAGGCCGTGGAGCCAATCGACCGCATCCTGATCGTCGATGACGAGCCGCGCATGAGGTCGAGCCTGCGCCTGCTGCTGGAGGCCGACGGCCGGGAAATCGTCGAGTGCAAGAACGGGGCGGAGGCGCTCGCTGTCCTCGAGCGTCACGATATCGCGCTGGCCCTGCTCGACATCAACCTGCCGGATATCTCCGGTCTGGATATCCTGAAGTGGGTCAGCGGCAACCGCGTTCCCACCGGCGTCATGATGGTCAGCGGCGACGACAGCATTGATTCCGCCATTCAGGCCTTGCGCTACGGCGCCGTCGAATTCGTGCGCAAGTCGGGCGACCTGGACCATATCAAGCACAAGGTGGCCGGTGCTCTGCATCGCCGCCGACTCGAACGCCGCCATGCCGCCATGCAGGCGCGCCTGGCGCAGTCCGAGCGACTGCATCGCTTCCTGGTCGAGAATTCGCCCGATCTCATCTATACCCTCGATCACACCGGCTGTTTCCTGTTTGTGAACAACCGCTTCGAGTCGCTGCTCGGTTACAGTCGCGACGAAGTGCTGGGCCAGCACTACTCCACCATCGTTTTCGACGAGGATCGCGAACTGGTTCGTTACCTGTTCAACGAACGACGCAGCGACGATCGCGCCTCCTCCAATGTCGAGGTGAAACTGAAATCCCGGAAGACCAGCGGTAGCCGACAGTACGAGAATCGCTGCGTGGTGGCCATGCTCAGCGCGGTGGGCATTTACGGCGATGCCAAGGGGGACGGCGGTTCCCCGATCGACGGCTTCATGGGCACCTACGGCGTCGCGCGGGACATCACCGAGCGCAAGGTCGCCGAAGAGACCATCTCTTTTCAGGCTTTCCACGACCACCTGACCCAATTGCCCAACCGTCGGCTGTTCAAGGACCGGCTGGACCTGGCGATCACCCAGGCGCGCCGTCACGGTGGCTTGGTGGCCGTGATGTTCGTCGATCTGGACCGCTTCAAACTGGTCAATGACACCTATGGCCATGCCGAGGGCGACGAGCTGTTGAAGAGCGTGGCGCAGGCATTGCGCCGCTGCGTGCGCGCCGGCGATACCCTGGCGCGCCAGGGCGGCGACGAGTTCACCATCCTGCTGCCGGATCTGTCCCACGCCGACGATGTCTCCCTCATCGCCGACAAGATCATCGAGGAGATGAAGTCACCGTTTCATGTGGCGGGCGAGGAGTTTCGCGCCACCGCGAGCGTCGGTATCGCCGTATTCCCGCGCGACGGTGACAGCGGCGACACGCTGCTGAAGAACGCCGACATCGCCATGTACAAGGTGAAAGCCTCGGGCAAGAACGCCTACCAGTTCTTTTCCCCGGAGATGAATGCCTGCTACCACGAACGCATCAGCCTGGAGAACGACCTGCGCCTGGCGATCCAGCGTTCCGAGTTCGAGCTCCATTTCCAGCCCCAATACAGCGTGGTTCGCCAGCGCATCGTCGGCATGGAAGCGCTGGTCCGTTGGCATCATCCCGAGCACGGCTTGCTCAATCCGGATGGCTTCATCGACCTGGCGGAAGAGACCGGACTGATCCGCTCGATCACCGATTCCGTGCTGGCCCAGGCCTGCGCGCAACTGGCTGAGTGGCGGGCCTGGGGACACACCGAACTGCGCATGTCGGTGAATGTCTCACCACAGGAGTTCGATCGTCCCGATCTGGTCGATCGCATCACCGCCCAGGTGGAAAGGTATCACCTGCCGGCCAACGCGCTCGAGATAGAAATCACCGAGAACCTGCTGCTGCACGACGTGTCGTCGGTGATAGAAAAGATGCGCATGCTGCGGGATCGCGGTGTCGGTATATCCATAGACGATTTCGGCACCGGCTATTCCTCGCTCAACTATCTGCGTCGTTTCCCGATCAACAGCATCAAGCTCGACCAGACCTTTATCCGGGACCTGGATGAGACACATCGCAGTTCGCCCATCGTGAACGCCATCGTCGGCATCGCCGACGGTTTCGATCTCAAGCTGCTGGCGGAAGGCGTCGAGACCGACTTCCAGCGCCGCTTTTTGCAGGATCTGGGCTGCGACGAAATGCAGGGCTACCTGTTCAGTCGTCCCGTGCCGGCCCGGGAGGCGGGGCTGCTGCTCGCCGACTGAGTCGGTCCGAGAGGAACGACGAAGTCTGGGCCGTGCGGCTGGCGCCCCACGGCCGCACCTTGTAACTTCTTGTTACGCTTTATGCGGTCCGCGAGATATTCCGGTTACATCGCCGGACTCAAATGACGCCTATGATTGCGGGGCGGGTTGGTGCCGCCTGTCGCCGAGCGGACGCCGGTAAAGGAGATCCAAATGATGATGCCCCATGTGATTCGCGCTGTCCTGGCCGGCTTGGCGCTGGCCGCGGTCTTCCCAAGCACGGCGCTGGCCGACCGGCACTGGCATCGGGGCGACATCCACCGATTCGAGCACCGCGACTTGGGACGCTGGCAGGGCGGCCACTGGCGGCACGGCCATCATCTCGGTCGCCACGGCTGGTGGTGGGTGGTTGGTGGCGCCTGGTACTTCTATTCGGATCCGGTCTATCCCTATCCCGATCCCTATACGCCCCCCGTCGTCGTGGTATCGCCACCCGTCGTGGCCGCGCCGCCGCCCCCGCCCAGCCAACCGGTCGTGACCCCGGCACCGGTTCAATACTGGTACTACTGCGACGCATCCAAGACCTACTACCCCTATGTTGCGAAGTGCCCTGCCGGCTGGCGGCAGGTGCCGGCGACGCCAACGCAGTAAGGAGAGAACGATATGAGCGCACGAGCCATTCTTGCATTGGCGGCCGCCACGGTGGTTGTGGCGGGCTGCGCCACCGGGCCATTGGCACCCCGGGTCGCGGTGATGCCCGCGCCGGGCAAACCCTTCGAAGTCTTTGCCGCCGAGGAGCGGACCTGCCGGCAATATGCCGAGCAGTCGGTGGGTGGTCAGGTCGAGGTGATCGACAACACGGCCGTGGCCACGGCGGCGATCGGCACCGTCGTCGGCGCCGTTGCTGGCGCGGCGATCGGAGGGCGGCAGGGTGCGGCCATTGGTGCCGGCGGTGGCCTGCTGGTCGGTTCGGCGGCGGGATCCGGCCGTGCCGGCTACAGCGAGCGGGACATTCAGCGGCGCTACGACATTGCCTATCAGCAGTGCATGTACGCCAAGGGCAACCAGTTGCCCGGATATCAGTACGCGCCTCCCGCGCGGGCGACGGCCTACCCGCCTCCGCCGCCACCTCCGTCTTCGAATCCGCCACCCCCGCCATCCGGGGCATCCATCCCGCCGCCTCCGCCTCCACCCCCGCCGGTCAAGTAGTTCGCGGTGCGCGGGCGATGGGCGCCCGCCGACCCGGTTTGTCGGGAGATTGAGGCAAGGCACTGACGTATAATGCTTATCACGTCAACTCCCGCCGAGCCGCCGCCGCATGCAGCTTTTCGCCCTGGGTATCAACCACCATACCGCGCCGCTGGCCGTGCGCGAACAGGTGTCGTTCGACCTCGCCCGGCTGCCACTGGCGCTCCATGACCTGTTGCGGGCCAAGCCGGTGCGGGAGGCGGCCATCCTGTCGACCTGCAACCGCACTGAGCTGTACTGTGCGGCCGAACAGCCCGAGGCGGCCGTCCAGTGGCTGGCCGAGTACCATGCCCTGACTCCGGGCCGTATCCAGCCGTACCTCTACACGCACCCGCAGCGCGGCGCGGTGCGGCACATGTTTCGTGTGGCGTCCGGCCTTGATTCCATGGTGCTGGGCGAGCCACAGATTCTCGGCCAGATGAAGCAGGCGGCACGTCTGGCCGAAGAGGCCGGGACGCTGGGCACCCTGCTCAACAAGCTGTTCCAGCGGACGTTTGCCGTCGCCAAGGAAGTGCGCTCCACCACCGCCATCGGCGCCAACATAGTATCGATGGCCGCCGCCGCCGTACATCTGTCGGCGCGCATCTTTGACGATCTCAAGAAACAGAAGGTGTTGTTCGTCGGCGCCGGCGAGATGATCGAACTGTGCGCCGCCCATTTTGCCGGCGAGCAGCCAAAGCGCCTGACCATCGCCAACCGTACCCTGGAACGTGCCGAGGCACTGGCCGCGCGCTTCGGCGGCGATGCCATGCGTCTCGACGAATTGGGCGAGCGCCTGGCCGAGTACGATGTGGTGGTGGCCTGCACCGCCAGTCCGTTGCCCATCATCGGTCTCGGCATGGTCGAGCGGGCGCTGAAGGCGCGTCGCCATCGGCCCATGGTGATGGTCGACCTGGCGGTGCCGCGCGACATAGAGTCCGAGGTGGACAAGCTCGACGACGTCTTTCTCTACACGCTCGACGACCTCGGTCAGATCGTCGAACAGGGTCTGGAATCGCGCCAGGCCGCCGTGGTCGAGGCCGAGGCGATCATCGACGGCCAGGTGCACGATTTCCTCCAGTGGGTCGACGCCCGCGAAGTGGTGCCGACCATCCGCGCGCTGCGCGATTCCGCCGAACGGGCGCGCCGCCACGAGGTCGATCACGCGTTGAAAATGTTGCGCCGGGGCGACGATCCGGGCCAGGTATTGGAAGCCCTGTCGCGCGGCTTGACCAACAAGCTGTTGCACGGCCCGACGCACACGCTCAATCAGGCCGAGGGTGACGAGCGCAATCGGCTCTGCGAACTGGTTTCCCGCATCTTTCACCTTCATCCCGGCGAGTAGCCGCAACACGCTCCAGCCGTCGGCGCGCCGCCACGGCCGACTTCCGCCTATTTCCCGCGCCCCATGAAATCCAGCATTCGCGACAAGCTTGAACAACTGACCCGCCGCCGGGAGGAGCTCGACGCCATCCTGGGCGACGAACTCGCCACGCGCGACATGGACAACTATCGCAAGTTGACCCGCGAGCATGCCGAGATCGAACCGGTGGTGCGCCTTTACTCGGCCTATCGGGCGGCGGAAGTGGATGCGGCGACCGCCCGCGAGATGCTCGGCGACCCGGACATGAAGGGGCTTGCCGAAGAGGAGATCGTCGCCGCGCAAGCCGAAATGGAGCGGCTCGAGGGCGATCTGCAAAGGGCGCTGCTGCCCCGCGACCCCAACGACGAGCGCAACCTTTTTCTGGAAATCCGCGCCGGCACCGGCGGCGAGGAGTCGGCCTTGTTCGCCGGCGCCCTCTATCGCATGTATTCGCGCTACGCCGAGCGCCAGGGCTGGAAGGTCGAACAGGTGTCGGCCAGCGAATCCGACCTGGGCGGTTACAAGGAGGCGATCCTGCGCGTCGCTGGCCATGGCGCCTACTCGAAACTCAAGTTCGAGTCGGGCGGTCACCGTGTCCAGCGGGTGCCGGAAACCGAAGCCCAGGGCCGCATCCACACCTCGGCGTGTACGGTCGCCGTGCTGCCGGAAGTGGACGAAGTGGCCGACGTCAATATCAACCCGGCCGACCTGCGCATCGACACTTTCCGTGCTTCCGGCGCCGGCGGCCAGCACATCAACAAGACCGACTCCGCCGTGCGCATCACCCATCTGCCCACCGGCATCGTCGTCGAATGCCAGGATGACCGCTCCCAGCATCGCAACCGGGCGCAGGCGATGAGCGTGCTGGCGGCGCGCATCAAGGACGTGCAGGTGCGCGAGCAGCAACAGAAGATCGCCAGCGAGCGCAAATCGCTGATCGGCAGCGGCGACCGATCCGAGCGCATCCGCACCTACAATTTTCCTCAGGGCCGGGTGACCGATCACCGCATCAACCTGACGCTCTACAAGCTTCAGATGGTCATGGACGGCGATCTCGACGAGTTGATCGCCGCACTGACCGCCGAACACCAGGCGGATCTGCTGGCCGCGTTGGCGGAATGACTGTTGCCGAACTGCTGACGCGAGCCAGGCAGGCAATCCCCGGCAACGAGGCGCGTCTGCTCCTCGGGCAGGTGCTGGGCACGACCGCGGTGGCACTGGCGGCGCATCCGGAACGGGAACTCGACGACACTCTGGCGGATCGCTGCTTGGCGTTCGTCGCCCGCCGCGCGGCGGGCGAGCCCATCGCCTACTTGGTGGGCAGGCGGGAATTCTTTGGCCGCGAGTTCGAGGTCACGCCGGCGGCGTTGATTCCTCGTCCGGAAACCGAACTGCTGGTGGAACTCGGCATTGCCAAACTGCGCGGCTTGACGCTGCCGCGCATTCTCGATCTCGGTACCGGCAGTGGCTGTGTCGCGATCAGCCTGGCGCTGGAGCTGGGGGCCGGGGCGATGGCGGTGGACCTCTCGCCGGACGCCCTCGCCGTCGCACAGGCGAACGCACGGCGGCTTGGCGCGGCGGTGACCTTTGTCGAGAGCGACTGGTTTTCCGCCATCGACGGCGCATTCGATCTCATCGTCGCCAATCCGCCCTATGTGGCCGAGGGTGACCCGCACCTCGGCGAGGGGGATCTGCGCTTCGAGCCGCCCCTGGCGCTCGCCTGTGGCGTCGATGGCCTGGCGGCCATTCGTCGTATCGTCGCCGACGCGCCTCGTCATCTCGTCGCGGGCGGCTGGCTGTATCTCGAACATGGTTACGATCAGGCGGAGTCAGTACGCGCGCTGCTGGCGGCGGCCGGTTTTACGGACCTTGAGCAGCACCTGGATTTGGCCGGCATCGTGCGCGTCAGCGGTGGGCAGCGGGCTTGACCCGCTCAGCAGCCGCTACTAAAATATATCCGACTAATTCAATAGACTATTCATCGAGGAACCAAACATGGATGCCAAGGAAAAGATCAATCAAACCGTGACGCAAAACCCGGTCGTGCTTTACATGAAGGGTACCAAGCAGTTTCCGATGTGCGGCTTCTCCGGTCGCGCATCGCAGATTCTCAAGGCCTGCGGCGTTGATTTCGTTGACGTGAATGTTCTCGCCGATGCCGAAACCGTGCCGGCGCTGCGCGAATACGCCAACTGGCCGACGATCCCGGTTCTCTACATCAAGGGCGAGTTCATCGGTGGTTGCGACATCATGACGGAGATGTATCAGGCGGGCGAACTACAGAAAAAGCTGGAGTTGGTGCTCGCAGTCGGTTGAACCGTCCCGAAGACAGGTTGGATTTATACATATTGACAGTTGCGGTGTGAATTTGTATAAGTGCGCATGGTTCCGCGCACTTTGTCCGCCACCCTCCGTCGACTGGCCGCGAGTTTTCCGGTAGTCGCCATTACCGGTCCGCGGCAGTCCGGCAAGACAACCCTCGCCAAGGCGGTCTTCCCGGACAAGCCCTATGTCAGTCTGGAAGATCCGATCGAGCGTGCCTTCGCCCAGGAGGATCCACGCGGCTTCCTGGCACGCTTTGCCAACGGCGCAATTTTCGACGAAGCACAACGCTGGCCAGACTTGTTCTCTCACTTGCAGGGAATGGTCGATGCGGCTCCCGTTCCAGGCCGCTATATCCTCACCGGTTCGCAGCAATTCGGGCTGCTGGCGGGTGTTGCGCAGTCGCTGGCCGGACGGGTGGGCATGACCCGCTTGCTGCCGCTGGCGATCGCGGAACTATCATCGGTCGTCGCGCTGGACGACTTGATGCTGACTGGCGGCTATCCAGCCCTTCATGGCCAAGGCATTCCCGCCGGCGACTGGTTCGCCAGCTACGTCGCCACTTACGTTGAACGCGACGTGCGGCAAGTCCTGAACATTCAGGATCTCAATACCTTCCAGCGCTTCCTGCGCTTGTGCGCCGCGCGTACCGGGCAGCTGCTCAATCTGTCGGCGCTGGCCGGCGAGGCGGGCATTGCCCAAGGCACCGCTCGTGCCTGGCTTTCGGTCTTGGAGGCGAGCTACCTTCTTATCCTGCTGCCGCCGTATCACCGCAACTTCGGCAAGCGCCTGGTCAAGACACCGAAGCTCTACTTCCTGGATACCGGTCTGGCCGCCTGGCTCCTGGGGATCCGTGACACGACCATGCTGGCGCTGCATCCCCTGCGCGGTGCCTTGTTCGAGACGCTGATCATCGGCGAATGTATCAAGGACCGCTACAACGCCGGATTGCCGGCCGATCTCTACTTCTGGCGCGACAACAACGGGCTGGAAGCCGACCTGCTCTTCGAGGTCCGTGGCCGGCTGCAACCGGCCGAGATCAAGTCCGGCCAAAGCGTCACCGTCGACTACATCCGGGCCGGACAGAAGAGTGGCCGCTTTGCCGGCGACGAGGCGGAAGTCCCCTGGTTGATCTATGGCGGCGACCAGTCCTACCTGCGCAGCGGCGTACGCGTCATCGGCTGGCGGGACTTGCCGCGTGCGCTTGACGAGAACCGATAGACGCCGAGCTCCCATCAATCCATCCGGGGCAGCAGGCTATTTCAGCTCGGCGAGCAGCTTTTCGATCATGCGCCGCGCCTGCCCCAGGTAGCCGGCGCCAAACAGGTTGAAGTGGTTCAGGACGTGATAGAGGTTGTAGAGCGTCTTGCGCGTTTCGTAACCGGCGTCCAGCGGCCAGGCGAGCCGGTAGCTGGCGTAGAACGATTCCGGAAAGCCGCCGAACAGTTCGCTCATGGCGATGTCGGCTTCCCGGTCGCCGTAATATGCGGTGGGATCGAAGATCACAGGGGTGCCATCGGCGAGCGCCGAGGCGTTGCCCGACCACAGATCGCCGTGCAGCAGGGAGGGCATAGGCTGGTAGTCGAGGAAGAAGGCGGCGATTCGCCCGGTGAGCGATTCGCCCAAGTCGGCGAGCTTGCGGTCCATGCCGTTGCCGATTGCCCAACGCAACTGCGGCCGCAGGCGCCGCTCGGCGTAGAACAGCGCCCAGTTGTCGCGCCAGGCATTTTCCTGTGGCGAGCCGCCGATAAAGTTGTCGGCCGACCAGCCGAAGCGCTCGCCGGTGTGGCGGTGCAATTCGGCAAGCCGCCGGCCCAGATCGGCGCCACTGGCGCGGTCGAGGCCGCGCAAATCCAGATATTCGAGCTCGATGCGCGACCGGCCAGCGACCAGGCCGCATGAGAGGACTTCAGGTACGCGCACGGTACCGGTCGCGCGCAGCGCCGCCAGCCCGGCAGCCTCCGCCTCGAACATGGCCAGCGCGGCCGGCTCTCCGGTCTTCGTGAATCGATCCATCAACCGGCCGACAGCCGCGCGTTGGCGTGGGTCAGCCGGCCGGCCAGGACTTCCAGGAAGGCCTGATAGAAGTTCATGCGGCAGACGTCGGAGGCATTGCGCAACGCGGTGCCGGAGATCGTGACCACCTTGGCGGTGGTCTGGGCGACGACGTCGGCCCCGCGTTGCCGATGGCCGCCGCCGATGACGGCCATCTCGCCGAAACAGTCACCGGCATTGAGCAGGCTGAGGGTGTGGCCCTTCTTGATGACGCGCAGCTCGCCGTCGACCAGGAAGCAGAAGAAATCGCCGGCCTCGCCGTCCTTCATGACCACGGTGCCGGGGGCCACCTCGTCCCAGCGCGAGAACCGCACCACTTCCCAGATTTCCACATCCGAGAACTCGCGGAAAAAATGCAGGTCGCGGAGCGCCTCGAACTTCTCGCTGTCGGGGAACGCCTGGCGGCGGCTGGATATTTGCGTGTTGCGGAATGCCTGGGCCAGATCATGGGAAAACTCCTCCCAACTGGCATAGCGGGCCTCCAGGCTCTTTTGCGTGGCCCGGGCCACGACGGCATCCAGGGCGGACGACACTTCGGTACGAAACGTGGAAGGCGGCGGCGCCTCGGAATTGCAGATCTGATAGATCATGCTGTAGTTGTTGCTGGCCTGAAAGGGCAAGCGCCCGGTGAGCAACTGGTACATCACGACACCCAGCGAATAGATGTCGGTCTGGTGGGTGAGCGGCTGCTCCCGTACCTGCTGCGGCGACATGTAGGCCGGAGAGCCGATCCCGGAGACCTGCGTCCGGGTCTGCTCGCTGGCCTGGATGGCCGCGCCGAAGTCGGAAATCTTGATGTCGCCGCCCGTCGTGTGGTCGCCCGTGGCGGCGACCAGGATGTTGGCCGGCTTGATGTCGCGGTGGGTTATGCCGAGACGATAGGCGTAGTCGAGCGCCCGGGTGCATTTGAAGATGATTTCGACCAGGCGTTCCAGGGGCAGCAGGTTGTCCGAGACACAGAACTGCTCCAGCGTGCCGCCGGCAACGTATTCCATGACGATGTAACTCTGCTCGTCGGACACCACGGCGTCGTAGATCTGCACGATGTGCGGATGGAACAGCTTGCCGGCCAACGAGGCCTCGTTGATCAGCAGGTGACGATAGAGGCGACCTCGTTCGCGGTCCTTCAGGGCCTCGGGAAAAATCACCTTGACGGCCACTTCGCGGCCGGCGAAAGGGTCGTTGGCCAGGTAGACCGTGGAGGTCGCCCCCTCGCCGAGCTTGCGGATGACCTCGTACTTGCCGAGTCGCTCCATCGCGGCCGTATCAGAGTTTCTGGCGGGCGCGCTGGATCGCCGCGCGCACCTGCTTCGGCGCGGTACCGCCGATGTGGTCGCGGGCCGCCAGCGAGCCGGACACGGTCAGCACGGCAAACACGTCGGGGCCGATCAGGGCCGAGAAAGCCCGCAGTTCGGCCAGTGAGAGGTCGACCAGATCGCAGCCCCGGGTTTCGGCGGCGCGCACGGCGCGGGCGACGGCTTCGTGGGCATCACGGAAGGGCAGGCCCCTCTTGACCAGATAGTCGGCGAGATCGGTGGCGGTGGCGTAGCCCTGCCGCAGCGCGGCGGCCATCGCCTCCGGCTTGACGCTGATGCCCGGCACCAGGTCGGTGAAGATGCGCAGTGTGTCGATCAGCGTGTCGGCGGTGTCGAACAGCGGCTCCTTGTCTTCCTGGTTGTCCTTGTTGTAGGCGAGCGGCTGGCCTTTCATGAGGGTCAGGAGGCCCATCAGATGGCCATAGACGCGGCCGGTCTTGCCACGCGCCAGTTCCGGCACGTCCGGGTTCTTCTTCTGCGGCATGATCGACGAGCCGGTGCAGAATCGGTCGGCTAGATCGATGAAGCCGACCCGCGGGCTCATCCAGAGAATCAGTTCCTCCGAGAAGCGCGATACGTGCATCATGATCAGCGCCGCCGTCGCGCTGAATTCGATGGCGAAGTCGCGGTCCGAGACGGCGTCCAGCGAGTTCTCGCAGACGGCTTCGAAACCGAGTTCGCGGGCCACGAATTCCCGGTCGATGGGGAAGGTGGTGCCGGCCAGGGCCGCCGCGCCCAGGGGCAGCCGGTTAACGCGGCGACGGCAGTCGGCCAGGCGTTCCCGGTCGCGGCCGGCCATTTCCACATAGGCGAGCAAGTGGTGGCCGAACGTGACCGGCTGCGCCACCTGCAAGTGGGTGAAGCCGGGCAGCGGTGTTTCGGCCTGCGCTTCGGCCAGATCGAGCAGGGCGCGCTGGTAATCGGCCAGCAGGCCGTTCAGTGTGTCGATGGTGTCGCGCAACCAGAGCCGGATGTCGGTGGCGACCTGGTCGTTGCGGGAACGGCCCGTATGCAGCCGCTTGCCGGCGTCGCCGACCAGGGTGGTGAGGCGCTTTTCGATGTTGAGGTGCACATCCTCGGCATCGAGGCTCCATTCGAATTCGCCGCGTTCGATCTCGCCGGCGACTTGCGCCAGACCCGCCTCGATGGCGGTCAGGTCGGCGGCGGCAACGATGCCCTGTCGGGCCAGCATCCGGGCGTGGGCCAGCGAGCCGCGAATGTCCTGAGCCGCCATGCGCTGGTCGAAGTCGACCGAGGCCGTGTAGCGTTTGACGAGATCGGAAACGGGCTCGGAGAAGCGACCTGACCAAGTTTTGTCTGACATAATGAAATCGTTGAATTATTGGTGAATTGTTTGCCATGGCGAGTATACGGGAAATGGAGCGGGACGCCGGCGAGGGCCGGCGACAAAACCCCGCGCGGCCCATCCGCGCGGCCCGTCCGCCCGACTTCTGCAATCTCGGCACCTGGCTTCGCGTGTTGCTGGGCGTGAACGCCCTGGCGCTGACGGCGGCACTGGCGCGCAACAAGGAAGTTACCCTGCTGCTCGGTGAGTTTGCCGAGCTGGCGGCCTTTGTCGAGCCCATCTGCCTGGCCAGTCTGGTCACGCTCTGCGCCGGCCAACGGTGGCTGGCCCGTTTGCCGTCGCCGCTGGTCGCGCCATTGGTGGTGGGCGTCGCCGCCCTGGCGGGTACCCTGTTCGCGATGCTGCTGGCGCCGATCGTCGACGCGTCTGAGTCGCTGCTCTGGCGCATCCCGATCTGGTCCGCGCTTGCCGCCGCCCTCCTGCTGGCCTGGTTCAACCTGGCCGCCCGCGCCCATGCGCCGGCCTTGTCCGAGGCGCGCCTGATGGCCCTGACGGCGCGCATCCGGCCACACTTCCTGTTCAACAGCCTGAACGCCGTGCTGGGGGTCATCCGCAGCGACCCGCGGCAGGCGGAGCGGGCACTGGAGTCGCTGGCCGACTTGTTTCGCGCCCTCATGCAGGAGAACCGCGACCTCGTGCCGCTGTCGGCCGAAATCGCCCTGGCCCGCGAGTATTTCGATCTCGAGCGGCTGCGTCTGGGCGATCGCTTGCAGGTACGCTGGGATGTCGAGTCCTGTCCGCCGGATGCCCTGGTGCCGCCGCTGATGCTGCAACCGCTGCTGGAGAACGCCGTCTATCACGGCATCGAGCCCCTCGCCGGGGCCGGCGAGGTTCACGTACTGCTGGCCCGGCGGCGGGATCGGCTGCTGATCGAACTGACCAATCCATGCAGCGGCTCGGGCAAGCATCACGCGGGCAATCGCATGGCGCTGGACAATATCCGCGAGCGGCTGATGCTGTTTTTCGACCTGGAGGCGAAGCTGACCACCGAGGTCGCCGACGGCCGCTACCGCGTGCGCATCGAGCTGCCCTATCAGCCCGGGAAGGCATCGTGAGCACGCCCTTGCGGGTGCTGATCGTCGATGACGAGGCGCCGGCCCGGGCGCGCCTGCGCAACCTGCTGGAAGACATCGCCCAGCAGGTGCCGACCGATGTCGTCGCCGAGGCGGCCGACGGTGTCGAAGCGCTGGAAAGACCGGATGCCGTCGCGGCCGATGTGGCCCTGGTCGACATCCGCATGCCGCGCATGGACGGCATCGAACTGGCACGCCACCTGGCGGGTCTGGCCTGTCCGCCGGCGGTGATCTTCGTCACCGCCTACGATCAATACGCGGTCAAGGCCTTCGAACTGTCCGCGGTCGACTACCTGCTCAAGCCGGTGCGCGCCGAACGGCTCGCCGAGGCGCTGAACAAGGCCAGGCGCTCACCGGCGGCGGCCGCCGCGCTCCGCCAGGCGACCGAGGCGATCGAACCGGGCGGCCGCCGCCATCTGCGTTGCTCCGAACGCGGCAAGTTGTTGCTGGTGCCCGTCGCGGAGGTGGTCTATTTCAAGGCGGAACTGAAGTATGTGACGGCGCGCACCGGCGCGCGCGAGTTTTTGCTCGAAGAATCGCTGTCTCAGTTGGAGACCGAATTCGAAGATCGCTTCCTGCGCATACATCGCAATTGCCTGGTCGCGCGCGCGGCCATCGTCGGCTTCGAGCGCGAGCACGAACCCAACGCGGCCGAGGCCGAGGCGCACTGGGCCGTGCTGCTGAGCGGCGTTCCGGAACGGCTGCCAGTCAGCCGCCGCCAGTGGCAACAGGTCAAGGCGGCGGCGGAGGGGCGGAGCTAGCGACTCCCACGTGTAAGGATTGTCCGCTCCGGCCGACCAATGGGCATCCAGGCGGGGCGTCGGCGAGGGAGTAGGCCGGCACTTTGCCAGCGAACGCCGGTCGAAGCAGTGCCGGCGACCGACGAACCGGTGACCGGCCCCATGGCCCGAACGGAGAACCAAGCGATGGAGAGACGAACCATGTTGAAGACCCTGGCTGGCTTGATTGCCGGCACCGCCGTCGCGGCCGAGGCCGCGGGCGAGTTCCCGCTCAAGAAGAGCAAGGCGGAGTGGCGGCAGCTCCTGTCGCCCGAGGCGTACCGCGTACTTTTCGAGGAAGGCACCGAACGGGCCGGGACCAGCCCGCTGAACGGCGAAAAGCGTGACGGCACGTTCGTCTGCGCGGCTTGCGCCAACCCGCTGTTCGCCAGCGGCGCCAAGTACGAAAGCGGCACCGGCTGGCCGAGTTTCTGGCAGGCGCTGCCCGGTGGAGTCGGCACGTCCACCGACTTCAAGCTGATCTATCCGCGCACCGAATATCACTGTGCCCACTGTGGCGGGCACCAGGGCCATGTCTTCGACGACGGCCCGCAACCCACCGGCAAGCGCTACTGCAACAACGGCGTCGCCCTGGCCTTCGTGCCGCGGGGAACCCAGCTGCCGGCGCGGCTGACCTGATCGTGGTGCCACGCATGCTTCGGCAGGCGGCCGGCGCCGTTGTTCTCGCCACGAGCCTGCTTGGCCTGGCCGGCTGTGAAGAAGAGGTGGCGATGGCGATCGCCAGGCCCTCGACCGCCCAGGGCGCGGTCGCCATCTTCGCCGGCGGCTGCTTCTGGTGCATGGAGCAGGATTTCGAAGCGCTGCCCGGCGTCATCGAGGCCGAGTCGGGCTATACCGGCGGCCGCACCGCCAATCCGACGTATCACCAGGTGGGCCATGGCGGGACGGGTCACACCGAAGCGGTACGGGTCATCTACGACCCCGATCGGGTGAGCTACGCGCAACTGGTCGAATATTTCTGGCGGCACATCGACCCGACGGTCAAGGACCGCCAGTTCTGCGACATCGGCGACGCCTACCGGTCGGGAATCTACTGGCGGACCGAGGAGGAGCGGCGCGTTGCCGAAGCCAGCCGCGATGCGCTTCTGGCGAGCAAGCGCTTCCCGGTGATCCACACCGAAATCAAGCCCGCCGATACCTTCTGGATGGCCGAGGAATACCACCAGAACTACTACAAGACCAACGCCATCACCTACGGCTACTATCGTTTTGCCTGCGGGCGCGATGCCCGGGTCAGGCAACTTTGGGGCGGTTCCTGATTCCGGGCGGGATGCCAGTCGCCTAGCCGCTGTTGCGCAAGCCCGCCGCGATGCCGTTGATGGTCAGGTGGATGCCACGCTGGACGCGCTCGTCGGTTTCCCCGCCGCGGTAGCGCCTCAGGAGCTCGATCTGCAAGTGGTTGATCGGGTCGAGGTAGGGGAAGCGGTTGCGGATGGAGCGCTTCAGCAGCGGATTGCCGTCGAGCAGCTCCGCCTGCCCGGTGATGGCGAGCAGGGCGGTGACGGCGGATCGCCATTCGGTCCTGATGCGGTCGAAGATGGTCTGCCGCAGGTTTTCGTCCTTGACCAGTTGGGCGTAGCGGGCGGCGATGGCCATGTCGGTCTTGCCCAGCACCATGTCCATGTTCGACAGCAGGGCGCGGAAGAAGCCCCATTCGCGGTTCATCTGTTGCAGGAGTCGCATGCCGGCCTCGCCATGCGTGGCGCGGTAGGCGGCGACCGCCGAGCCGAAGCCGTACCAGCCGGGGAGCATCAAGCGGCACTGCGACCAGGAAAACACCCAGGGAATGGCGCGCAGCGATTCGATGGCGCGGGTCTGGCTGCGCGAGGCGGGTCGGCTGCCGATGTTGAGCTGGGCGATTTCCGCGATCACCGTCGATTCCCAGAAATACTGTTCGAAGCCGGGGGTTTCGTAGACGAGTTGCCGGTAAGCATGGAAGGCGTGGTCGGACAACTCGGCCATGGCGGCCAGGCAGGGCGCGCTGGGGTCGTCGTGCTCGTGCGGCAGCAGCGTCGCTTCGAGCGTGGCGGCGGCCAGCGTTTCCAGGTTGCGCCGGCCCAGTTCCGGGTTGGCGTACTTCGAGGCGATCACCTCGCCCTGCTCGGTGATGCGGATGCGCCCCTGCACGGCGCCGGCGGGCTGGGCCAGGATGGCCTGGTAGCTGGGGCCGCCGCCGCGGCCGACGGTGCCGCCGCGGCCGTGGAACAAGCGCAGCGTGATGCCGTGCTTGCGGAACACTTCGATCAGGGCGATCTCGGCACGATAGAGCGACCAGCCGGAGGTGAGGAAGCCACCGTCCTTGTTGCTGTCGGAATAGCCGAGCATCACTTCCTGGCAGAGGCCGCGCGAGTCGAGCAGGCGCCGGTAGGCGGGCAGGCCGAGCAGGCGGTCCATGGCGGCGCCGCTGGCGACCAGGTCTTCGATGGTCTCGAAGAGCGGCACGATGTTGACGTCGAGTTCGCCCTCGCGCGGCCGCAGCAGGCCGGCTTCCTTGAGCAGCAGGGCGACTTCGAGGATGTCGGAAACGCCATCGGTCTTGGAGATGATGACGTTCTCGATCGCCGACTTGCCATAGCGGCGCCGCGCCTCGCGGGCGGCATGAAAGATCGCCAGCTCGCCCATGGTTTCTTCGGAGTAGGTGAAGAAGGGCGTCGACAACAGGCGCGGCGTCGCCAGTTCGCCCAGCAGCAGGGCGATGCGGCCTTCCTCGCCGCGGCCCGCATAGTCGACGCCGGGCCGGGCCGCTTCGAACAGCTCATGGACCGTGCGCACATGCACGTCGGAGTTCTGGCGCAGGTCGAGCGGCGCCAGGTGGAAGCCAAAGACAGAGATGGCGCGCCGCAATCGGCGCAGACGGCCCCGGGCCAGCAGGGCCGAACCGTTGGCGACCAGCGAGCGGTGGATGATGTCGAGGTCGGCGGCGAACTCGCCGGCCGTCGCATAGGGGGCCGCCTCGGCCACGGCCTGCCGAAGCGGCTCCATGTCGTCGAGTACGCGCGCCGTGGCCGCCAGGCGGGCGTAGAGGCCGGCGATGGCGCGGCGGTAGGGCTCGTCGTCGCGGTGCGGGTTGTGGTCGGGCGACTGCGCGGCCAGGGCCATCAGTTCGGCCGAGACATCGAACAGCGTCACGCTGGTCGACAAGGCGGCGCCCAGCTTGTGCAGTTGTTCGAGATAGAAGCCCATGGCCCGGCGGCTCTGGGCGCGCAGGGCGCCGGCCAGCACCTCGGCGGTGACGAACGGATTGCCGTCGCGGTCGCCGCCGATCCAGGAGCCGGGCCGCAAGAATGGCGCCAGCTCCCGACCCGCCGGCCAGTCCGGCACCTGCTTTGCCAACTGGTCCTCCAGGGCGTTGTACAAGCGCGGCAGGGCGCGCAGGAAGGTGGTGTCGTAGTAGGTCAGGGCATTGCCGACCTCGTCCATCACCGAGAGCTTGATCTGGCGCAGCATGCGGGTCTGCCAGAGCGTCAGCACGGCGCGCCGGATCGCCTCCTCCTCGTCGGCGCTTTCCTCGGGCGTCAGTTGCCGCCGGTCGCGCTCGTCGAGCAGGGCGGCGATCTTCCACTGGCAGTCGAGGATGCTCTTGCGCTGCACCTCGGTCGGGTGGGCGGTGAGCACCGGGTTTACCTGGGCATCGACGAAGAACCGGGCCAGGCGTTCGGCCGTGGTGCCCATGCTCAAGGCGCGCGCCACGGAATGGGCGAGCGTGCCTTCGCGCGGTTTCGAGCCGGCAATGGTGTGTGCGCGGGCGCGGCGGATGTGGTGCTGGTCCTCGGCGATATTTGCCAGGTGCGAAAAGTAGCTGAAGGCCCGGATCACCAGGTTGGTCTGGGCGGGTGTCAGGCCGTTGAGCAGGCCGTGCAGTTCATCGCGGGCGGCGGGATCCTCGTCGCGGTGGCAGCGGATGGAGAGGCGGCGCACGCGCTCGATCAGGTCGAACGTCGCTTCGCCTTCCATCGCGCGCAAGGTGTCGCCGAGGATGCGGCCGAGCAGCCGGATGTCTTCGCGCAGAGGGGCGTCCTTGTTCTCCTGAATCATTGTTTCTCGCCTTGCAATTGTTTGCGGCTGCCTTCGATGGCCGTCTCGATCAGGGTGCCGTAGAACTCCGGGAGCCGGTAGCCGACGATGGCGCCGGCCAGCGGTCGGCCGTCGCCCGCGAAGAACATCAGTGACGGCGTCAGTTTGACGTTGTGTCGGCGGCCGAAAACCCGATGGCTGGTGGCCTGGCCGGAAAAGTCCACCAGCCTGGCGTCGGAATCGATGTCGACCTGCAGGAACAGCGCGCCCGTCGCCGGGTTGGCGGCCATTGCGTTGAGGTGTTCCCGGCGCGCCTTGTCGCACCAGCCGCACAGTTGGCGGCTGAACAGGATGACCACCGGCCGATCCCGGTTGGGCCCGCCCCGGTTTTCGGCGGCCAGATCCCGCGCCATCGGCACCGGCGGCAACGCCCCCGCGGCGACGTCCGCCGCGACGGGGGCGCCCGCCAGCCATGCTAAAATCGAGGCGAAAACAAGGCGTCGCCAGCCTCGCCAGCCGATCGCGGGCCGCGCCATTTGATACTCCTTTTTACGGTTGGCCGCCCAGTGAACTCCTCAGTGACTCCCGCAGTGGACCCACTTCCCGAGCGTATCGTGATTGCCACGCGCGAATCGCGCCTTGCCCTCTGGCAGGCGGAACACGTGCGGGATCTGCTGCGGAAATTATACCCGGCCTGCCGCGTCGAGCTGCTCGGCATGACCACGCGCGGCGACCAGATCCTAGACCGGCCGCTGGCCAAGATCGGCGGCAAGGGTTTGTTCGTCAAGGAGCTGGAGACGGCGCTGTTTGATGGCAGCGCCGACATCGCCGTCCATTCGATGAAGGACGTGCCGATGGAACTGCCGCCGGAGTTCGCCCTGGTGGCCACCGGCCCGCGCGAAGTGCCGCTGGATGCCTTCGTCTCGCCCAAGTACGCCAGCCTCGACGACCTGCCGCCCGGCGCCGTGGTCGGCACCTCCAGTCTGCGCCGCGAGGCGCAACTGCACGCGCGCTATCCGTATCTGGCCGTGACCTCCCTGCGCGGCAACCTCGACACCCGCCTGCGCAAGCTCGACGAGGGCCAGTACGACGCGATCATTCTCGCCGCCGCCGGCCTGACCCGACTCGGCCTCAAGGAGCGCATTCGCGCCGTGCTGCCGGCCGAGGTGTCGCTGCCGGCCGCGGGCCAGGGCGCCCTGGGCATCGAGGCGCGGGCCGATCGGCGCGATATTGCCGCCTGGCTGGCGCCCTTGAACGACCCGGCCACCGCCGCCTGCGTGCGCGCCGAGCGCGCCGTTTCGCGCGCCCTGGCGGGTAGTTGCGAAGTGCCGCTCGGCGCCTACGCCGAGATGCGCGATGACCGACTCTGGTTGCGTGGCTTTGTCGCCACGCCGGATGGCGCGCGCATGGCGCGGGCGGAACTCACCGGTGACTACCGCGACCCCGAAGCGCTCGGTCTGGCCTTGGCCGCCGAATTGCGGGCGCAGGGGGCCGACGCCATTCTTGCCGCGCTGCCCTGATGGACATGGCGGTGGCCCTTCCGCTTGCCGGACGAAACATCGTCATCACCCGTCCGGCGGGGCAGGCCGCGCATATGGCCGAAGCGCTGCTCGAACTGGGCGCCAATCCGGTGCTGTTCCCCGTGCTGGCCATCTTCGACATCGACGATCCCCGGCCCTTGCAGGACGTGGCGATCCGCCTCGACAGTTTCGATTGGGCGGCCTTCGTCAGTCCCAATGCCGTGGAGAAGGCGCTCACCGCGATACTGGCGCGGCGCACCTGGCCGGCGCGCTTGCGTGCCGCGACGATCGGCAAGAGCAGCGAGCAGGCGTTGGCAAGCTTCGGCGTCACCGACGTGGTGGCGCCGCGCGAACGTTTCGACTCCGAGGCGCTGCTGGACTTGCCGGAACTGCGGGAGATGGCCGGCAAGCGCGTGGTGATCTTTCGTGGCGACGGTGGCCGCGAGCTGCTGGGCGACACCCTGAAGCAGCGCGGTGCCCAGGTCGAATACGTCGCCTGCTACCATCGCGACAAGCCTGTGCTCGACCCCGCGCCGCTGCTCAAGCTGTGGGGCGAGGGCAGCCTCGACGCGGTCACCGTGACCAGCAGCGAGGGTCTGCGCAATCTCGTCGACATGGTCGGCAAGCTGGGCCAGACCTGGTTGAAGAAGACGCCGCTGTTCGTGCCGCACCACCGCATCGCCGGCCTGGCCCGCGCGCTCGGCTGCCATGAAGTGATTCTTACCGGACCGGGCGATGCGGGCCTGGTCGCCGGCCTTCTGGAGTACTACCGTGACCACGCCCGAGTCGCCTGAGCCCGCCATCCCACCCGTGCCTCCCGTGCCTCCCGTGCCTCCCGTGCCTCCCGTGCCTCCCGTGCCCCTCGCCGCGGCCGCCGCCACCCGCGAGCGGCCTGTCTGGTTGCACCCCGCCGTGTTGATCGCGCTGGCGGCGCTGGCCTTGCTCGGCTGGCAATGGCTGGAGACCCGTGACCGTCTGGCCGGGATGCGCGAGGAGCTGGCCAGACGTCTGGCCGAGAGCGAGGTGGTGGCCAAGGAAAGTCGCGTCGTCGCCCGCCAGGGCCAGGAGACGCTCGCCGCCATGCAGGCGAAGATCGGCATGCTCGAAGCGCAACTGGCCGAGACGCAAGGGCAACAGTTGGCGCTCGACGCGGTCTATCAGGACATTTCCAAGAGCAGCGACGAAAGACTGCTGGCCGAGGTCGAGCAGTCGGTGTCCATCGCCGCGCAGCAGTTGCGTCTGGCCGGCAACGTCGAAGCGGCGCTGATCGCCCTGTCGGGCGCCGACGCGCGGCTGGCGCGGGCGGCTCGGCCCCAGTTGCTGGGCTTGCGCAAATTGATCGGCCGCGACATCGAGCGGCTGAAGGCGTTGCCGAGCGCCGACGTGTCGGGCCTGGCAATGAAGCTGGAGGGCATCGTGGCGGTCGCCGATACCTTGCCGCTCGCCTACGAGCGCCGCCCGAAATCCGAGGCGTCGCGGCCGGCCGGGTCGCCGGCGGAAATGAGCTTCTGGCGTACCCTGGTCCTCGATATCTGGTCTGAAGCCAGGCAACTGGTGCGCATCGAGCGCATCGATTCGCCGGGCCACGCCGATCCGGCCCTCCTGTCGCCGAGCCAGAGTTTCTTCCTGCGCGAGAACCTCAAGCTGCGCCTGATCAACGCGCGTCTGGCCCTGCTGTCGCGCGACAGCCGCGGCTTCCGCGACGACGTGCGGCAGTCCGCCGCCTGGCTGGAGCGTTATTTCGATGGTGGCGCCAAGCCCGTGCAGGCGGCGGTCGCGACGCTCAAAGGCTTGTCCGGGGTGGATGTCGGCGTCGAAGCACCGGGGCTCAACGAGACTCTCGACGCCTTGCGCAACTTCAAACTCGTTCGCGAGAAGAAATAGTGCGCGCCCTGCTCTGGTTCCTGATCCTGGCGGCGCTGGCGACCGGTCTGGCCCTCGCGGCGCGCTACAACGCCGGCTATGCGCTGCTGGTGCTGCCGCCCTGGCGTGTCGAGCTGTCCCTGAACCTGCTCATCGCGCTGCTCCTCGGCGGCTGCGTGCTGGCGTATTTTTCCCTGCACTCGATTGCCGCCGTGCTGCGCCTGCCCGCGGCGGTCCGCGAGTTTCGCGCCCGGCGGGCCAAGGCCAAGGCCGAAGGCGCGCTGCGCGCCGCGATGCTGCTCTGGCAGGAGGGGCGCTTCGGCCATGCCGTCAAGAGCGCCGAGATCGCCTTCGATGCCGGCCACGCGCCCGGTCTGGCGGCGCTCATCGCCCTGCGCGCCGCCCATGCGCTGCGCGATGAGGAACGACTGGCGCTCTGGCGGCAACGGGCGCGGGAAAACGAGGCGGGCATGCGCTCGGCGCGACTCAAGGCCGAGGCGGAACTGGCGCTCGACGACCGGGACTTCGACGTCGCTGGCAAGCTGATCGACATGCTGCTTGCCGAGGGCGGACAACACATCGCCGCCTTGCGCCTGTCGCTGCGCGCCCACCAGGGCCTCGGCAACTGGCCCGAGGTGCTGCGCCTGACGCGCCTGCTGGAGAAGCACAAGGGTCTGACCGCGGCGCAGGCCGCGCCGCTGCGCTTGCGCGCGCACCAGGAAAGCCTGACGCGCCTCCAGGGCGACGCCGGCCAACTGCTCCGTTACTGGAAGGGCATGCCGGAAGCCGATCGGCGGGAGGCGCGTTTGGCCCTGCTCGCGGCGCACGCGTTGGCCGCCGCCGACGACTGCGCCGAGGCGGCCCAGTTGAGCGAGGACTTTCTCGACCGACAGTGGGATCCATCCCTGGTGGTCGCCTATGGCGAATGCCAGGGCGGCGACGTCGTGGCGCGCATCGCCCATGCGGAAAAATGGCTGCACGGCCAGCCGCGCGATGCCGGCCTGCTACTGACATTGGGCCGGCTATGCCGCCAGAAGCAGCTTTGGGGCAAGGCGCAGAGTTATCTCGAAGCCTCGCTGGCCATCGAGTCGAAGGTGGAGACCCATCTTGAACTGGCCGATCTTCTCGAGGGCGACCTGGGGCAAGCCGAGGCCGCCGGTCGCCACTACCGCCAGGCGGCGCTGCTGGTCAAGAGCCGGTCCGCCGGCGCCCGGAAGCCCGCCTAGGGCCGGTCGTGGCCCCGCCGCCATGAACGCCATTGCCCGCGCATTGCTCGCCTCGCTGGCCGCGCTGCTGGCCGGCTCGGCGGTCGCCGGGGGCGGCGAGTTCCAGTTGTTCGTCGAGAACGACATGTGGGCCAAGACCGACCGCTACTACACCAACGGCATCAAGTTCGGCCTCGGCACCCATGTGCCGCTGCTGCGCGAACAGGCCGAAAGCCTGCTGCGCTGGCTGTCGCCGATGGAAGGCAAGCCGGGCGGCGACGACATGAAATTCGGCCTGTTCGCCGGCCAGAATCTGTATACGCCGAAGAACATCCGCATCGCCGAACCGCAGCCGAACGACAGGCCGTGGGCGGCCTGGCTCTACCTGGGGGCGGTGGCCCAGCGCGTGGTGGGCAGCCGCATGGACACCGTCGAGATCGATGTCGGCACGGTCGGCTCGAGCGCCGGTGGCCGCCAGGTGCAGACCGAGTGGCACAAGCTGGTCGGCTCGCCGCGGCCGATGGGCTGGGCCAACCAGATTCCCAACGAACCGGGATTCCTGGCCTCGTACCTGCAAAAGCGGCGCTTCGGCGATCGCCATTTCGATGTCGTGCCGCATGCCGGCGCCACCGTCGGCACGGTCATGAACCTGGTGCGCGTCGGCGGCATCGCCCGCGCCGGCTTCAACATGAGCGGCTTCGGTCCCGACAGCATCGAGCCCGGCGGCGCCATGCTGCAGAACTGGCGGAACCAGGAGAAATCCGGTGACGAGTTCTACGCCTTCGTTGGTGCCGACCAGCGCCTGGTCGGCCGCAACATCTTCCTCGACGGCACCCTGTTCCGCGCCAGCCCCAGCGTCGAGCGCCGCCCGCACGTCTACGACCTCACCGCCGGCGTCTCCGCTCGCTGGGGAATCTTCCGCCTCTCCTGGACGCGCATCCGGCGCAGCGAGGAGTTTCACACCCCCGCCAGCGGCGGTGGCCGCCAGCGCTTCGACTCCATCAACCTCGGCATCGAGCTGCCCTAGCCTCCGCTCCGCCCGAAGCCACACCCATTGCCGCCGCCAGCGCCGACGGGTAAGCTGTTGTCATTGCCCGGGCAGGGGCGGCAGGGGAGACCAACCATGCGGCAAGCCAACGCGGCCGGCCACCGCCGTACCGATCACCAGAGCGCGGCGGAGTCCGTTTCCCGAATCGCCGTCGCGCCCCGCCTCATGCGCAGCGGGACGGCAAGATCGCCTGGTCAGCGGAACCTTCTCGGTCCACGAAAGTGACGACGTATCCACCCATGGCCATGTGTTTCCATCCATCGACACAAGTGTCCAGATACAGGCATTTTCTCGTCACCTCTACTTCTAGTTAGAGCTCTCATCATGATCGAATGGGTCGTTGAAAAGTTCATTGCGCTAATTCCTTCATTCGAGAAGGCGTCGTCTCTTCGGCGGGACATGCAAGACAACGCCCTTCGCGCAATCTCGCATGCTCTGAATGAAACCTTCCTGTACTACCGAGACGTTGACGGTGGGAAACCACGAAACCTAGATGTTGAGGCGCAACTGTCTCGTTATTGGTCAGCCGCCGCTATTCCGCTACGGCACTTGGATCAAGAACTCGCCCAAGTCTGCGAATACAAATCCGAGTACTGGGTCAATCCGGAAAATTGGAAACACGAAGACGTTGAAAGGCTCGGTATTGGGCTGAAGAAGGTCCGCGACCAATACCGCTCTCTTTTATCGCCAAAGAAGTTTCCGTTTGCGGGCAAGCGCAGTGGCCGCGAGCTCTAACCCTGCAATCGAGCGGACCTGCGCGAAAAGCCGCGCAGGCCGCTCATTTCCACGTTATGCCTCTATGCTATGGACCCGCTAACCGCCGCCACAACATTCTCCACCATCGTTGCGCTCATTGCCGAGTTCAGATCGCAGCGGCACGCTGACGTTGGCGATCAGTTTGAGGACTTTGCCTCGTGGTTATCCGAGAACCGACATGGGGAACTTCTTTCGCTGCTCCAGCAGAACGTGAATACCACGCTCAGCATCAAGGCGCTGCTATCAGTCAATCGCAAAGTACTCGAACAGAGACTCGAAGTCCTCGACCGTGCCTTGGCCGCGATTTCCAGCACTCTGGACGGCTTTTCCCAACTCGCGTCCGCAGTCAGGCCCGACGCCAGCCTGTCGGAGCAGGCTGTATCCATCCTTAAGCAATTCAGCAATGCTGGAGCAAGCCGCGCACTTGAACTAAAGATGCTCTCTTCACCCCATCCAGAGCTTCTGTTCATTGATGGCTCGCAGGGTCCAGTCGTCTTCTCCGAGCCCCAGTTCATCGAAGACGACCTTCGTTCACTCGTCGATGTGGGTCTATTGCGCCTCGACTACAACTCGTCTGGTAGCCGCATCTTCCTGTTCACCCGGACGGCAGCCGCGTTGGTAACTTCTCGTGGCGAGGCATAACCCCTCCGTCAACCGGACCGCCTGCAAGCTACGCTTGCAGGTTCGCTCCGGCCTTCGGCCTCCGCCGGCCGGTTACGTCGAACTACAAGGGCTTCCCCAAGAAGTGCAAGAGTTTTGGTTCTAGGTTTTCATGTTTTCGTTTCCGTGAGATTGCTGGTTGCCTGCCTGTGCCGTACGAGAAGATGGTGGACTGCGAAACTACAACCGGTCATGTTGGGCAA
>JBGAQX010000038.1:0-40819 GCA_044220545.1 Rhodocyclaceae bacterium
AAGGCGACCCGCCTGTATGGCCCCGATGTCTGGCTGCCGGAAGAGACGCTGGCCCTGCTCAAGGAATACTCGGTGTCGATCAAGGGACCGCTAACCACGCCCGTGGGTGGCGGCATCCGCTCGCTGAACGTCGCCCTGCGCCAGGAAATGGATCTTTACCAGTGCGTGCGGCCGGTGCGCTACTTCAAGGGCATCCCCTCGCCGCTGAAGGACCCGACCAAGACCGACATGGTTATCTTCCGCGAGAACACGGAAGACATCTACGCCGGCATCGAATGGCAGGCCGAGAGCGACAACGCGAAGAAGGTCATCAAGTTCCTGCAGGACGAGATGGGCGTGAAGAAGATTCGCTTCCCGGCCACCTCCGGCATCGGCATCAAGCCGGTGTCGCGGGAAGGCACCGAGCGCTTGGTGCGCGCCGCGATCAAGTATGCCATCGCCAATGACCGCAAGTCGGTGACGATCGTACACAAGGGCAACATCATGAAGTTCACCGAGGGCGGCTTCCGCGATTGGGCGTATGCCCTGGCGAAGAACGAATTCGGCGCCCAGCCCATTGACGGCGGACCCTGGTGCTCGTTCAAGAACCCCGATACGGGCCGCGAGATCGTCGTCAAGGACGCCATCGCCGACGCCTTCCTGCAACAGATATTGCTGCGCCCCGCCGAGTACGACGTCATCGCCACGCTGAACCTCAACGGCGACTACATCTCCGACGCGCTGGCGGCCCAGGTCGGCGGCATCGGCATCGCGCCGGGCGCCAACATTTCCGATGTCTACGCCTGCTTCGAGGCCACCCATGGCACCGCGCCCAAATATGCCGGCAAGGACTACGTGAATCCGGGCTCGCTGATCCTTTCGGCGGAAATGATGCTGCGCCACATGGGCTGGAAGGAAGCGGCCGACATGATCATCAAGGCCATGGAAGCCGCCATCGCCGACAAGATCGTCACCTACGACTTCGCGCGACTGATGGAAGGGGCGACCGAGGTCAAGTGCTCGGCTTTCGGCCAGGCGATGATCGACAGAATGTAACTTCCCGACCACCGCCGCAAGAGAAAAAAAAGCCTGCCAGGCATTGCCTGGCAGGCTTTTTACATTCAGTCGAACCGACTAGGCCTTCTGAATATTCGACGCCTGCTTGCCCTTGGGGCCTTGCACGACATCGAAGGAAACTTTTTCGCCTTCCTTGAGGGTCTTGAACCCCGCCATATTGATGGCGGAGAAATGCGCGAACAGATCCTCGCTGCCATCATCCGGGGTAATGAAACCGAAACCCTTGGAGTCGTTGAACCACTTGACGGTACCTAGTGCCATAAACCTCTTCCCAAATAACGAAGAACACACCGACGCGTGAAACGCGCCGGAACATGTTTGTGTCGCAAGTTCTCGACAGCCAGGACGCCAAGCGGTGAATCAGAGTACTGAAGGACAGCGGGGGCATTCCCGAGAAGACACAGCAGCAGTGAGGCTTGAACCAAACACGTTTTGCCTTTTACGCAATTCTCCAGACAGCGTCAAGGGGATTCGTTGCTGCACAACAACATGACCAACGAGCCTTGGCCGGCGCGCAAATCGATCTGGCTGGCGATAACCGCGCTATTCCCGCGTTGGCCGCGTAGTTGAACACCCGAAAATTGGCATTAGAATCGAATCATGGCCACACAGAAGCCGTTGCACGAAGGCAATGCAATCCTTGAGCCACAGCGGGCGCGCATCAAACCGCCGCCACTATTCAAGGTGCTCTTGCTTAACGATGATTTCACCCCCATGGACTTCGTCGTTGTTGTGCTGCAGCAGTTTTTTGGCATGAGCCGTGAGCAAGCCAGTGTGGTGATGCTCAAGGTGCATCGCGAGGGCAAGGGCGTGTGTGGCGTGTTCCCCAGGGACGTCGCCGCCACCAAGGTGGAGCAGGTGACGGCTTTCGCGCGCCAGTATCAGCATCCGCTGGCGTGTGTGATGGAGGAGAACTAGATGATCGCGCAGGAACTTGAAGTCAGCCTCCACATGGCCTTTGTCGAAGCACGGCAGAAGCGCCATGAATTCATCACCGTCGAGCACCTGTTGTTGGCGCTGCTTGACAATCCTTCCGCCGCGAACGTGCTGCGCGCCTGCGCCGCCAACATCGACGAGTTGCGCCAGGAGCTGGCGGCCTTCATCGATCAGCACACACCCACCGTGGCCGGCACCGAAGAGATCGACACCCAGCCCACCCTCGGCTTTCAGCGTGTCATTCAGCGCGCCATCCTTCACGTGCAGTCGTCCGGCAAGAAGGAAGTCACTGGCGCCAACGTGCTGGTCGCCATCTTTGGCGAAAAGGATTCGCATGCCGTCTTCTTCTTGCAGAAACAGGGGATATCCCGGCTCGACGTGGTGAACTTCATTTCCCATGGCCTGACCAAGACACCGCAGCCGGTTCACAAGGGCGAGGAATCGACCGAGCAGGAAGCCGAGACCCAACAACAGGCGGGCGCCCTGGAAAACTTCACCCAGAATCTCAACCAGTCGGCGCTGGTGGGAAAGATCGACCCCCTGATCGGCCGTGAAAAGGAGCTGGAGCGCGTTATCCAGACGCTCTGCCGGCGCCGCAAGAACAATCCGCTGCTGGTCGGTGAAGCCGGTGTCGGCAAGACCGCCATCGCCGAAGGCCTGGCCCAGCGCATCATCGAGGGCCGGGTGCCGGACATCCTGGCCAAGGCGACGGTCTACGCGCTCGACATGGGCGCGCTGCTTGCCGGCACCAAGTACCGCGGCGACTTCGAGCAGCGCCTGAAGGGCGTACTGAAACAACTGGCGGACAATCCCGACGCCATCCTGTTCATCGACGAAATCCACACCTTGATCGGTGCCGGCGCCGCTTCGGGCGGTACGCTCGACGCCTCCAACCTGCTCAAGCCGGCGCTGTCGTCGGGTGCGCTGAAGTGCATCGGCGCCACCACCTACAATGAGTTCCGCGGCGTCTTCGAGAAGGATCACGCGCTGTCGCGCCGCTTCCAGAAGATCGATGTCAATGAGCCGAGCGTCGGGGAAACCGTTTCGATCCTGCGCGGTCTGAAGAGCCGCTTCGAGGACCATCACGGAGTCAAGTACTCGGCGGCGGCGATCACCAACGCGGCCGAACTGTCGGCCAAGTACATCACCGACCGTCACCTGCCGGACAAGGCCATCGACGTCATCGACGAGGCCGGCGCCGCGCAGCGCATCCTGCCGAAATCGAAACAGAAGAAGGTTATCGGCAAGCTGGAGATCGAGGACATCGTCGCCAAGATCGCCCGCATCCCGCCGCAACATGTTTCCGCCGACGACCGCTCGGCCCTGAAGAATCTGGAGCGCGATCTGAAGACCGTGGTCTTCGGCCAGGATCCGGCCATCGACGCATTGGCCCGCGCCATCAAGATGTCCCGCTCCGGTTTGGGCAATCCCCAGAAACCGATCGGCTGCTTCCTGTTCTCCGGCCCTACGGGCGTCGGCAAGACCGAGGTGGCGCGGCAACTCGCCTACTGCATGGGTATCGAGTTGATCCGCTTCGATATGTCCGAGTACATGGAACGCCACGCGGTGAGCCGGCTGATCGGAGCGCCGCCCGGCTATGTCGGTTTCGACCAGGGCGGCCAGCTCACCGAGGCGGTGACCAAGAAGCCCCACGCCGTGCTGCTTCTGGATGAAATTGAAAAGGCCCATCCGGATGTCTTCAACATACTGCTGCAGGTCATGGACCACGGCACGCTGACGGACAACAATGGCCGCAAGGCCGACTTCCGCAACGTGGTGATTGTCATGACCACCAACGCCGGCGCCGAGGCGCTGCAAAAGACGTCGATCGGCTTCACCAACAGCAAGGAAGCCGGCGATGAGATGGCCGACATCAAGCGCATGTTCACGCCCGAGTTCCGCAACCGCCTCGACAGCATCATCTCCTTCAAGGCGCTCGACACCGAAGTCATTCTGCGAGTGGTGGACAAGTTCCTGATGCAGCTCGAAGGCCAGTTGCACGAGAAGAAGGTGGAAGCCATCTTCACGGACACCCTGCGCGCCTGGCTGGCGGAAAAGGGCTTCGACCCGCTGATGGGTGCCCGGCCGATGGCACGACTGATCCAGGATTCGATCCGCTCGGCGCTTGCCGACGAACTGCTGTTCGGCCGGCTGCTGCACGGCGGCCGCGTGACCATCGACCTGGATGACGAGGGCCCGGACGGCAAGATCAAACTGATTTTCGAGGCGGCCGAGCAACCAGCGTCGAGCCAGGCCACCTCACTGGAGTAGATCAGTCGGGGAGCTCGAAGAGCACCGGCAAGTTGACGGCGAACACTTGCCCTTGAAGCGTGGGCGGCAAGGGGGTCGCCGGCAATGCACCCCGCAACATCTCCAGCGCCGCCGTATCGAGCACCGCGTGACCGCTTGATTTGGCGAGCTCCGCCGCCGGGGTGACGCCATCGGCTCGCGCCGTCACCCGCACCTCGACCGTCCCTGCCCACCCCGCCTCGATCGCCTGGACCGGATAGCGCCTATGGCGGCCTGCCGCGCGGGCGAGCGCCAACCGGTAGCTGCGCAGGCCTTCCGGGTCGACACCCTCGCTTGCCTCCAGCGATGACGCAACGACCCTTGGCTCGGGCGGCACGGCCGATGTCGCCGGGGCGAGCCGCGCGCCTGTCGAACGACTTGCCGTTTTCGGGGTCGAATTGACGTTCGCAGTGTCCTGAGGTTCGGCGGACGCCAGGACCAAGGACCGCGCAGAAGTTGAAATATCCTTCTGCTCCAGCCTTTTCAGCGCGCCCGGGGTCGGCACGATGGTGGAAGTGGGCGGCGCGACGGCGTCGACCACGGCCTCGGGAGGCTGGACTGGTCTGAGGGTAGCCTGCAACGGCGTGGCGATGACGTGGCCGCGCCAGGCGGGCGTCGACGGCCACAGCAGAAGGAAATGGGCAACGAGAGAAATAGCCAGCGCCCGGACGATACCGAGGCACTGCTCGGCTGGCAAGGTCACGATAGGCAAAGTCGCAGGGCTCTGCTAGATTGATGCAACTTGTGGATTCTACGGTATGAGCATACACCCGCTGATTCTCACGCTTGACCAACATGGCGCGCCTCACCGCTGGGTGAGCTGGCAGCATGCGTGCTTCTACTACGCCAAGAACCTGGTCGCCTGGGCCATTGGCGACCACAGTTTCGTTTTTCTCGGCGGCACCAACCGCGCCACCGGCGAGCGTTCGGCTATCAGCACCAACAGCATCATTGCCATCAAGGGCAAGGCCCTGGCCGGCAAGTCGCTGCACAAGGTGCCCCCCCTTTCCAACCGAGAGCTGTTCCACCGGGATCGCCATGTCTGCGCCTACTGCGGCGACGAACTTCCTGGCCAGCGATTGACACGCGACCATATCGTACCGGTGGTACAGGGCGGCCGGGATACCTGGATGAACGTGGTCACAGCCTGCCGGAGCTGCAACCAGGTAAAGAGCGGGCGTACCCCCGAACAGGCGGGAATGGAACTGCTCTATGCGCCCTACGTGCCGAACAAGGCCGAATACCTGATTCTCTGCAACCGCCAGATCCTCGTCGACCAGATGGACTTCCTCGCCCGTCACGTACCCAGCGTGAGCCGCGTGCGGCTTTGATGTGGCGTGGTCTGCTACTTGTAAGTCACCGGACGGGGTTGGTGTGACCGCTCCCAAGGCGTTGACCTCCTACCGCAAGTACTGGGCGCGGCGCTTCGGCACGGCGCCCTTCCTGCCCATGTCGCGTGCCGAGATGGACCAACTCGGCTGGGATTCGTGCGACGTCATCGTCGTCACGGGCGACGCCTACATCGACCATCCAAGTTTCGGCATGGCCCTGATTGGCCGGCTACTGGAAGCACAGGGCTTCCGCGTCGGCATCATCGCCCAGCCCGACTGGCACGCCGCCGACGCCTTCCGTGTCCTTGGCCGGCCGAATCTCTACTTCGGCGTCACCGCCGGCAACATGGATTCGATGGTCAACCGCTATACCACCGACCGCAAGATCCGCTCCGACGACGCCTATACGCCCGATGCCGCACCCGACCGGCGCCCCGATCGCGCCGCCGTCGTCTATGCCCAGCGCTGCAGGGAGGCCTTCAACGACGTCCCCGTCGTCATCGGCGGCATCGAGGCTTCCCTGCGTCGCATCGCCCATTACGACTATTGGTCGGACAAGGTGCGTCGCTCCATACTGCCCGATAGCAAGGCGGACTTGCTGCTGTTCGGCAACGCCGAGCGGGCGCTGGTCGATTTGTCTCATCGGCTGGCCAAGGGCGAAATGATCGCCGACATCCGGGACCTGCGCGGCACGGCCTTCATGGTCCCGTCAGGCTGGAAGCCGCACGAGGAGTGGCGCGAAGCCAACGCGCGCGACGCCGCCAGCGTCAGGGAGACGACCTTCGTCCGCCTGCCCGCCTATGAAGAGGTCAAGGACAACCCGACGCACTATGCCGAAGCCTCGCGGATGTTCCATCTCGAATCGAATCCCGGCAACGCCCGCGCACTGGTGCAGGCTCATGGCGAGCGCGCGGGTTTGCGCGACCTGTGGCTCAACCCCCCGCCGATTCCGCTGACCACTGCGGAAATGGACCACGTGTTCGGCCTGCCCTATGCCCGAGCACCGCATCCCGCCTATGGCGGCGCCAGGATTCCCGCTTGGGAGATGATCCGCTTTTCCATCAACATCATGCGCGGCTGTTTCGGCGGCTGCACCTTCTGCTCGATCACCGAGCACGAAGGTCGCATCATTCAGAGCCGTTCCGAAGCCTCGATCCTGCACGAGATCGAGGAGATCCGCGACAAGACGCCCGGCTTCACCGGCGTGATCTCTGATCTTGGCGGCCCGACGGCCAACATGTACCGCATGGCCTGCAAGGATGCGGCCATCGAGGCGGCCTGCCGACGCCTGTCCTGCGTCTATCCCGACATTTGCCCGAACATGGGCACCGATCACGCGCCGCTGATCCATCTGTATCGCGAAGCGAGGCAGGTGCCGGGCGTCAAGCGGATATTGATTGGTTCCGGACTTCGCTACGACCTCGCCGTGCGCTCGCCGGAGTACATCAAGGAACTGGTCAGCCACCACGTTGGCGGCTACCTTAAGATAGCCCCGGAGCATACCGAGGCGGGCCCACTGTCGAAGATGATGAAGCCCGGCATGGACAGCTACGAGAAATTCAAGCGCATGTTCGACGCCGCATCCAAGGCGGCGGGCAAAGAGCAGTACCTGATTCCCTATTTCATAGCCGCGCATCCCGGCACCACCGACGAAGACATGCTCGAGCTGGCGCTCTGGCTGAAGCGCAATGGATTCCGTCTCGACCAGGTGCAGACCTTCCTGCCGACGCCACTGGCGCTGGCTACCGCCATGTGGCACACCGAGAAGAATCCACTCAAACGGGTATCGGCCGATTCAGAGAAGGTGGCGGTGGTGCGCGGCGGTCGGCAACGCAAGCTGCACAAGGCCTTCCTGCGCTACCACGACGCCGAGAACTGGCCACTGCTGCGCGAGGCGCTCAAACAGATGGGCCGGGCCGACCTGATCGGCAACGGCAAGAAGCATCTGGTGCCGGCGTGGCAACCGGCTGGCACCAGGGCGGTTGACAGAAACACGCCGCGCCGCACAACGACAAGACGTTGATCGGATTGGAAAATCGTCTATGATGACGCGGGTCGTCGCCACCAAAAGTGGTGCGGGACCCTATAACTATTCCACAAGGAGACAACCGATGGGCGCGCTGTACTTTATTCTTTGGCCATCATTTCTGGTGGCCGGCTTGGCCGAAATCGCCTTCTTCACCATCATTGATCCGAAAGACCTGTACCTCTTCGGGCAGGCAGTCCACTTCTCCGCCCTGGCGACCTACTCGATGGGATTCTTGGCGTTCTGGGCGATTTGCGCCGCATCCAGTTATGCCACCTGCTTCTTCCAGCGCAGCGGCGCCTCGATTAACCGCGGCACGTCAAATTACACGCCGCGCAACAACGCCTACGGCAATCACTGAACGACGATCACGGCAAGTTGTCCGGGCCGGCAAGGCGCACCGATGCCAAGCGAGCATCGGCCCGGACAACCCGTAGATTCAACCGCGGACGCTTCAGACGCAGCCGGTCGGCTTTGGCATACCGGCGTAACGCGCCGCCTGCTTCGCCGGTCCATACGGAAACAGGTCGAACAGAAACTTCTTGTCGGACCACTCGTCGCCCAGATCGCCACCGATGGATTTGGTCATCACGCGCAGGTTGGGCGCCGTACCGTTTTCCTGATAGTAGTTCCGGATCCAATGGACCAATTGCCAGTGCCGGTCGGTCAGTTCCAGTTCGTCCTGCTTCGACAGGTACTCGGCGACCTCTTCGGACCAATCCTCCAGATTGGCCAGGTAGCCCTCGGCGTCGGTCTCAATTTCTTTTCCGTTGATATTGATCATGGTTTGTTGCCTCTCGGTTAGGGTTGGGATGTTATTGCTGACCATTTTAGTCGGGTATTTAACCCTGTCAAGAGGCACGACAAAAACTGAATGAACAGAAACCGGCGCCCCCTGATTTTGGCTCGCGTCACCGGCCGCCGAATGGACTGGTTGTCACCTCGCGCTCGGCGGCACCTACCTGCAACAAGTTGTTGACGCAACCAATGCCATTCGCTTCCGCCGCAAGCCGGCCGGCCAGGACGGCATGCTCCTCGTTCATCACCGAACCTGTCAGCGTTGCCACGCCACCGCTCACCCTCACCTGTATCCTCTCGCGCATCAATGCCTTGTTGAATTGCAGGCTGGTGCTGAGTTTGACGCTCAGTGCCTCGTCCTTGAAGAAACTCGCCAAGTCGTCACGAGCCCGGCATACCGGCCTGCTGGTGGGCCGATAGGAATCGGGATCACGAACAACGGCAGGCGCGGGAGGCGGCGTGGTTTGCGGCACCGGCGCGGGCGCCGCCGCCGGCTTGGCCATGGCAATCCGATCAGATTGCTTGGCTGCGTCCTTGGTTGGACCTTTTTGCTCCTGTTGCATCGTCTTGGCCGGCTGCGCGGGTTCCGCCTTCGCCTTGGCCGCCGCCGCCAGCGCCGCCTTTTCCTGCTGTTGCTGCTTGAGCTTGGAGAGCGCCGCCTTTGCCAACCCGGCAAATCGCCCTTGCGGATATTGCTGGATATAGGCGCGATACGCTTCGTCGGTATCCAGGCGCTGGGCGCCGCGCCAGGCTTCGATGTCACCAGCCATGTCATCCGACTGGGTCGCCGGCGCAACGGGTACGGGCGCCGCCACAGCCGCGGCCGGCGTCGCCTCGATCGGTGGCGAAAAATAGAACCGGCCGGTGAGAGACGAACTTTCCCAAGGCGTTTGCGAATCGCCGCTGCCCCGATTCACCTGATTGCGTACCTCCTTGAACACCTCCTCCACCTGCCAGCCCGGCTTGCGAATGGCCTTGAGCAATTCGGACGTGTAGAGCCCATTGCTACCCTCACCGTCCATGGCCACCTTGCCCGGCGCTGTGGCATAGGCGATCAGTGTTCCCTTCGGCGCATCCATGCTGGCCAGGCCGCCGCTGCCGCCGCGGAAGCGCCGCTCGTACGGATTGTTGCGGCAGGCGTCGAGAATCACCAGATTGACCCGACTGCCCGCCTCGGTCAGCTGCTGGAGCACAGTGTCCATGTTCACCGCCTCGCTGCCGACCGTGGCCTCGGTGCTGATTTGCGCATCGACGGGAATCAGATAGTTGTTGCCGCGCACCTGCATGCCGTGTCCGGCGTAATAGAACAAGGCGACACTGTCCGCGCCGATCTTGCTGCGAAATTGCGTGATCGACCGGTTGAAATCCTTTTGGCTGACATCGGTCCGTTCAATGACATCGAAGCCCAGCGCGCGCAAGGTCCGGGCCATGGCCCGAGCATCGTTGACGGGGTTGCGGAGTTCATTCTTGGGGTACTTGGCGTTGCCGATCACCAAGGCGACACGGTGTTCCTTCACGTGCGGAGTTTCACCGCCGCGGGGGGCCGCTGACGCGGCACCCGCCACGGCAATCGCAAACGCCAACACGGCCAGCGTAGCCAGCACCGACCGAAATACTTGTCGGCCCATCATCCATATTCTCCCTATCAGCCCAGCAATTCGTAGTAGCGATCAACGCACGGATATTAAGCGCATTCCAGGAAGAGCGCCGCGACTTGATCCCGATCATTGTCCGAGATGGAGGCCCCGAAGGAACATTGTGGGCTGCTCCGGCTGTTCCAGGCCGGCTACGCCATGGGAAAGACGCTTGATGTTTTCAATCACCAGACTGGCCCTTGCCACGACGACGCTGTTGGCGGGGAATGCCGCCTGGCCGGCACCCGCCACCTCACTGCCCTCTCTGGCGGACCCCGCCACCGAGTTCGTTCGCCGCGCCGCCGCACCCGAGAACACTCGTTGCACAGTGGACGGCGGGCTGCTGTTGCCAGTGGACCTCATGCCCGGGGCCAGCGTGGAAGCGGCATTCGACCCGGCCAGCGGGCGCCTGCGCATCCTTTACCGGATGGCCTTCAACCAGCTCACCGAAGGCTGGAACTGGCATCCCGAGGCGAACGCCGCCAACGACGACTACTACCGCTTCAAGTTTCTGCCGATCCAGTCGGTCACCGAGGAGCGACCTGGCTACCGCTTCGAAGACAAGATTGGCGAACCGCAGGACATGCGGGTCCGCTGGCGCTACGACTACTTCTTCGCCTTCGAGAACCTTTACGACTTCTATCCGCGCGGCACCGATGACGACGCCGGCTTTGCCGCCGAGGTAGCGGTCACGCCGAGTGAAGCCGAACGACTTGCCAACGGTGGCCTGCGCATGGCTCTGCGCGGTCGACTGACCCGGCACTGCCTCTCGGACAGCACCACATTCTGGAAGGCGACCTTCAGCAACCCGGTCGACTTCACCCTGAAGAAGCGCTACCTCATCGGCACCCTGGAAGAAGTCCTGTTCTACGATGCCGCGACCCGGCGGGTTCTGGCCCGCGTATCGAGCAAGCAGCCGAGTCAGGCAGTGGTCCCGTAGCCGCTTCAGCAGCCTGCCATTCAAGAAAGCATGTGTTGACGAGAGTCAAAAGCAGCACGGGAAATGCGTGCGAACATTCGGCGCCAAGTTTTTTTGGCCTCTAACAAGCCAACGACAATTCATCCCTACAGGAGGACCGCATTGTGACCCCCAACGAGACTCCCTCGTCCAATCCGGCAATGGAGCAATCACCCGCGTGCTCGGTGCCACCGGCATCGGCAAACCCCGCCAAACCCGTCCTGAAAACCTCGCGCCGCGACTTCCTGAGAGCCGGCGGCACGCTGAGCCTGTCGTCGCTGATGGGCACGGCGGCGCTGATGACCCAGTCCGACAACGCCGAAGCCGCCGCCGAATGGGCCGAGCACTTCCAGAAGAACTACCGCCTGATGACGGCCGAGGAGAAGGCCGAGGCGCGCGCCCGGCTTGAAAGGCGCTATTCGGCCGAATACGGCAAGCAGGTCAGCGTCGACACCACCGACGCCCAGCCCGGCGTCCTGATGGGCTACGCACTGAACATCCGCAAGTGCATTGGCTGCCGCCGCTGCGTGCATGCCTGCGTCGCCGAGAACAACCAGACGCGTGGCAAAGGTCGCCCCGGCGAAAAGATCGAATGGATCCAGGTGCTGCGCATGGAGCGCGGCAAGTTCGAAGAAGACAAGATGAACCACGGCTACCCGGAAGGGCTGGGTATCCAGGTTGGCGGCAATGCCTACACGCCCGCCGGACAGGTGCTCGAAGGCCAGTACCACTACAACCCCGAAAAAGTGCCGGAAGAAGACGCCACCTACATGCCGATCGCCTGCATGCAGTGCGAAAAGCCGCCCTGCGTCAAGGTTTGTCCGGTGCGCACCACCTACCGCGAACCGGATGGCGTGGTCGTCATCGACTACAACTGGTGCATCGGCTGCCGCATGTGCATGGGCGCCTGCCCCTACTGGGCGCGCCGCCTCAACGTCACCAACCCGGTGCTGCCGAAGGAAGAGATGAACCCGGTGACGCACTACCTGGGCAACCGGCCGCGCATGCGTGGCGTTGTCGAAAAGTGCCACTGGTGCCTGCAGCGCAGTCGCCACGGCCGTTACCCGGCCTGTGTCGAAGTCTGCCCGGTGGGTGCGCGCAAGTTCGGCAACCTGCTCGATCCGGAAAGCGAAGTGAGCAAGATCCTGGCGCGGAAGAACGTGTTCCGCCTCAAGGCCGAGCTCAATACCTTCCCGAAATTCTTCTACTTCTACGATTGAGGAGCGGACCGTGCAACAACTGATCAGCTTCACTACCGACTACACGCGCTACATCCTCAAGGGCGGCACGAAGTTCTATGCCTGGATGGGCTCGCTCGCCGTGCTGATGGTCGGCATGATGTATGTCTTCTATCTGCAAAACACCGACGGCCTGATCGTCACCGGCATGACCAGCCAAATCCACGATGGTTTGTATTTTGCCAACCTGGTCTTCCTCGTCGGCGTGGCCGCCGGGGCGGTGACCATCGTCTTCCCGGCCTATGCCTATCACCACGAGGGCATGCACAAGGTGGCCGTGCTCGGCGAGATGCTGGCGATCACCGCCGTGATCATGGTGATGATGTTCGTGTTCGCCCACATGGGCCGGCCCGATCGCCTCTGGCACATGGTCCCGCCCTGGGGCATCTACAGCTTCTCCTCGATGCTGGGCTGGGATGTGATGGTGCTCAACGGCTACCTGATCCTGAACGCCATCTGCGGCTTCTACTACCTGTGGTGCAAATACACGGGCAACCCGATCAACAGGAAATGGTTCATCCCGCTGGTGTTTGTCGCGATCGTCTGGGCGCTGTCGATCCACACCGTCACGGCCTTCCTGATCTCGACCATGCCGTCGCGTCCGATGTGGCACCACAGCATGATGCCGATCCGCTTCATCTCGACGGCGTTTGCCGCCGGCCCGGCTTTGATCATCCTGATCTTCCTGATCATCCGCAAGAACACCAAGTTCTGGATCGATGACAGCGCCATCAACCTGCTGTCCACCATCGTTACCTGGTGCCTCGGCATCGCCATCTTCCTGACCATGTCGGAAGTCGTGGTCGAGCTCTATGCCCGCACCGAGCACGCCAACGGTCTGTACTACCTGATGTTCGGCCTGCACGGGCTGACCAAGCTGGTGCCGTGGTTCTGGACATCGGTGATCCTGATGATCGGATCGTTCCTGTTCCTGATCTTCCCCGCCTACCGCCTCAACTACAAGGTACTGCCAATCCTGTGTGCGACCACTTTCGCGGGCATCTGGATCGAAAAAGGCATGGGCCTGATCGTCCCCGGTTTCATCCCGACGCCGATCGGTGAAGTAACCGAGTATTACCCGAGCTTCGTCGAGGTGTTGCTGACCATCGGCATCTGGGCGTTCGGCTTCTTCATCCTGACCATTCTGCTCAAGGGCGCCATCGGCATCCTGCTGGGAGAGATCAAGTTCGGCGGCGCCAAGGCCGCTGCTGCGAAGTGAGGCGACGATCATGAAAAAAATTGCAACCTACACGATGATTCTCGCACTGTGCGGCGGCGGGCTTTACGCCGTCATCGCCGCGGAAAATGCGGCCGAACCGCCGGCAAAAGCGGAGGCTGCTGCCCCGGCCGAACCGGTTGTCTGCTTCGAAAGCCGCAAGGGCGCTTCCGAAGTCACCCAGCGCGAGATCAAGCCGGGCTGGCCCAACGTCAAGTGCTCACCCAAGACCGGCGCGGCGCTGTGGTACGGCGACCCATTCGACGGCACGGTGCCGATGGGCAAGATGCCGGGGCTGGAGAAGATTCCCGAAGGCCACGCGCTCGTCAAGCCGCGCTCGGAGAAGCTGTCCGTCCTCCCGATGTGCGGCACCGCCTGCCATAACGGCGTCGGGCCCCAGTTCAACCCGCCGACGTTGCCGAAGGACAAGAAGCCAACGCCGATCCCGACCATGGAAGGCCTGGTGCCCGATGTCAAGGATCTACAGCACGGTCGCGGCCGCATCTGGTGTCTGGACTGCCACCACACCACCAAGCGCGACAAACTGGTCGATCACTTCGGCGATCCGATCAGCTTCGACGACCCGCAGCTGCTGTGCGGCAAGTGTCACGGCGACAAGCTGCGCGACTGGCGCGACGGCATTCATGGCAAGCGCATCGGAGAATTCGCCAGCAATGGCAAGAAGCGCTGGTTCACCTGTACCGAGTGCCACAACCCGCACAACGTGCAGGATGGCCATCGGAACAAGGGCTTCATCCAGCTGGAACCCGAGCCGTCGCCGCAGTTGCCGATGGGTATGGCGAACGCCGATCACGAAAAAGTGCATCCGATTCCCACCCATTGATGACTGATTCGACTGAAAAACCTGGTCCGGCACGGGGCGATCCCACGTGGGTCGCCCCGGCGCTGACGCGAGAGGAAAAATCGCGCAACGTCGGCAAGACCCCGGTCTTCTTCGGCCCACCACTGGCGATTCTCACCGATGGCCAGAAGAACACCATGGAGATCAGCGGCAAGCTCAACCGCACCGCCGAGCGCTACCTGGAAATTCAGCGGCATCATGGTCTGGAACTCTCGGAGCCGGAGCGTCAGTGCATCGCCCACATCTGCAACATCGGCTTCATGTCACCGCTCGAGATCCGCGAACTGGCGTTTGAAGTCGGCCTGACCCGGTTCGAATGCGCGGGCCTCGACAAGGTCGCATTGGCCGCGAAGCTCGAATCGGCCAGCTTCGCCGATCTGGTCGCCGTCGTCGAGTCGCTGGGCTTCTGACTTTCGAGGAACAAAGGCCATGCCAAACCGGGTGGAATGGACCCCCCGCCACAGTGTCGGGAACGAAACCCTCGACGGTCAGCACAGGGACATCCTGGCGCGATGCAATGCGCTGGCCGATTGTCTCGACGACGCCAGCGAGGGACACGAGGGGAAGTTCGATGAAATCTTCGTCGATCTGATGACCCGCGCGCGCGAGCATTTCGCCGCCGAGGAGGCGCTGCTCAGCCATTGCGGCTACCCCGACCTCGATGATCACAGGAGCGAGCAGGAGGAATACGGGTTCCTGGCGGCGGAGATCATCACGACCGAGAATTTCGACAGGTCGGAACTTCAGACCTTCCTGGCCCTCTGGTGGGTCGGGCATATCATGGGCTCAACCAAGAGGCATCGCGACTATCTGAGCAAGTAGCGAGCTGACGAGGTCAACCTGCAGAAACGAAAAACCCCGCGGGGCGCGGGGCTCGGCGGGGTTATCGTCCAGTCAGGGACTGGTTTGCTGCCATTACTTGGCGGAGAGGGTGGGATTCGAACCCACGGTAGGCTATTGCCTACGCCTGATTTCGAGTCAGGTACATTCGACCACTCTGCCACCTCTCCGGGACGCGGATTCTAGCACCGGTGGCGCGGCCACCGCCAGCGCCGTGGCAAAATGGCGCTTTCATGTCATGGCGACTCCGCTCCGATGACGCGGTTCCATCTGTCTTGGGCTTGCTTGCTGATCGGGCTATTGCTGGTGGCCGCGTGCGGTCCGGGCAAGGTCGCCAGACAGCCGGACGAGTTGCTGGTGGCGGTGCTCGACGACCCGGTCTTCTACCAGCCGGCGCCGGCCGACGGCGCGCCGAGCGGCTTCGAGTACGATCTGCTGGCCGCTTTCGCCGAATCACAGCAAAAGAAGCTGCGCGTCGTTCCGGCGGCCAATCCCGGGGCGCTGCTGAGCCTGTTGAAGGACGGCGCGGTGGATTTCGTGGCGGCGGCGCCGACCCAGCAGGCGCCGGATCTTCGCTATACGAAACCCTTGCGCGAAGCGCGGCCGCTGATCGTCCAGCATGCCGACGCGCTGCCGGTGGACGATGCCGATGCCCTGGCCGGCCATGCCATAGAGGTATTGCCCGGCACCATCGAGGAAACCGCTCTCAAGCAGGTGGTGACGGACCCGGCCATCACCATCGAGCGCCCCCTGGTCGTCAACGCCATCGAGTTGCTCGCCCGGGTTTCCGAGTACCACGCTGAATTGGCGGCCACCGACTCGGTCCATTTCGACGTCGCGGTGAACTTCTATCCCGATCTGGCGGTGGCACAGGAACTGCCGGGCAAGGTCGCCTACGCCTGGGCATTTCGCGTCGAGGACGACGCCTTGCGGGTCGCGGCGGATGCCTTCATCGCCGAGTGGCGCAAGGATGGCCGGCTGGCCCGGCTGGAAGACCGCTACTTCGGCCACATCAAGCGCATCAATCCGATCGGCGCCACCCAATTCATCCAGGACATGCGCACCCTGCTGCCGCGCTATCGCAAGGCGTTCCAACGGGCCCAGGCGACCACCGGCATCGATTGGCGACTACTGGCGGCGCTGGCCTATCAGGAATCGAAGTGGGACCCGCTGGCGACGTCGTATACCGGCGTGCGCGGCATCATGATGCTGACCGAGGAAACCGCCGACCACCTGGGTGTCGGCAACCGCCTGGACGCCGCCGAAAGCATCAGCGCCGGCGCCCGGTACCTGGCCGACTTGATGGAACGGTTGCCGGCCAACGTGAGCAACCCCGACCGGCAATGGCTGGCACTGGCCGCCTACAACCTCGGCATGGGGCATCTCAACGGCGCGCGCCATTTCGCGGCTAGCCTGAAGCGGGATCCGGCCTCGTGGTACGACATGAAAAAAGTGCTGCCTCTGCTGGCGCGCCCCGAGTACTACAACCGTCTGAAATCGGGCCGGGCCCGGGGTGGCGAGGCGGTGGTGATGGTCGAGAACGTCCGCACCTACCACGACATTCTGGTCCGTTTCGAACCCAGCCGAACCTCGCCCCTGCAAACCGGTCTGGCTATGCAGTGAGCCTGTCCAGACCGCCCATGTAGGGGCGCAGCACCGCCGGCACGGTAACGCTGCCGTCGGCGTTCTGGAAGTTCTCCAGGACAGCCACGAGCGTCCGGCCCACGGCCAGCGCCGAGCCGTTCAGGGTATGCGCCAGCTCCGGCTTGTTCTTGTCGTTGCGGAAGCGCGCCTGCATGCGCCGGGCCTGGAACGACTCGAAGTTGGAGCAGGACGAAATCTCGCGGTAGGTGTTCTGCGCCGGCAGCCAGACTTCCAGGTCGTAGGTCTTGGCGGCGGAGAAGCCCATGTCGCCGGTGCATAGCGCCATCTTGCGATAGGGCAGCTCCAGTCTTTGCAGGATCGTTTCGGCGTCGCCGGTCAGCTCCTCCAGCGCCTGCCAGGACTGGTCGGGGCGAACGATCCGCACCAGCTCCACCTTGTCGAACTGATGCTGGCGAATCATGCCGCGCGTGTCGCGGCCGGCACTGCCCGCCTCGGAGCGAAAACAGGGGGTGTGGCAGACGAACTTCAACGGCAGCGACTCGGCGGCCACGATCTGGTCGCGGACCATGTTGGTCACCGGCACTTCCGCGGTGGGAATCAGGTAGAGCCGGCTGCCGTCGGAACGCTGCACGCGGAACAGGTCTTCCTCGAACTTGGGCAGTTGGCCGGTACCGAACATGCTGTCCGGATTGACCAGGTACGGCACATAGACTTCGGTGTAGCCATGCTCGGCGGTATGGGTATCCAGCATGAACTGCGCCAGCGCGCGGTGCAGCCTGGCGACGCCGCCTTTCATGAGCGAAAAGCGGCTGCCGGCGATCCTTACGGCGGCCTCGAAATCGAGCCCGCCGAGCTGTTCGCCGAGCTCGACGTGGTCCTTGACCGGAAAGTCGAAGCTCCTCGGCGTGCCCCAGCGCAGAACTTCGACATTGCCCGTTTCATCACCGCCCACCGGCACGCTCTCGTGCGGCAGGTTGGGGATCACCGCGACGAAGGCGTTGTAGCGCTCCTGGAGCGCCGCCAAGGCATCCTCGTTCGCCTTCAGCTCGTCGCCGATGCCGGCCACCTCGGCCATCACCGCCGAGACATCCTCGCCCTTGCCCTTCAACATGCCGATCTGCTTCGACAAGCTGTTTCGTTTCGCCTGCAAGTCCTGGGTGCGGACCTGCAAGTCCTTGCGCTCGGACTCCAGCGCCTCGAAGGTGGCGGAGTCGAGCGTCGTGCCGCGCGTGGCGAGGCGTTCGGCGACCAGGGCGAGGTTGGTGCGCAGCAGTTGAATGTCCAGCATGTCGATATCCTATTTTTTTGCCACTACTTCTTGGCCTTGCGGTCGAGGTCGCGCAGGTGCGCGAGCTTCTCGGCGATCTTCTGTTCCAGTCCCCGGGGCGTCGGCTGGTACCACTCGACCCGCGGCATGTCCTGGGGGAAGTAGTCCTCGCCGGCGGCGTAGGCCTCGGGCTCGTCGTGGGCATAGCGGTATTCGGCGCCGAAGCCCAGGTCCTTCATCAGCTTGGTCGGCGCGTTGCGCAAGTGCTCCGGCACCGGCCGAGACTGGTCCTGATTGACGAAACGGCGCGCCGAATTATAAGCGACGTAGATGGCGTTCGATTTCGCCGCCACGGCCAGGTAGACCACCGCCTCGGCCAGCGCCAGCTCGCCTTCCGGGCTGCCCAGTCGCTCATACGTTTCCACGGCATCCAGCGCCAGGCGCAAGGCGCGCGGATCGGCCAGACCGACATCCTCCGAGGCCATGCGGATGATGCGCCGGCCCAGATAGCGCGGATCGGCGCCGCCATCGAGCATGCGCACGAACCAGTACAGCGCGGCGTCGGGATGGGAGCCGCGCACCGACTTGTGCAGCGCCGAGATCTGGTCGTAGAAGGCGTCGCCACCCTTGTCGAAACGACGCAGGTCGCTGGCCAGCGTCGCTTCGAGAAACGCGGCATCAACCTTGCTTACGTGGGCGGCGACGGCCGCGGTCTTGAGCGTTTCCAGCACGTTGAGCAGCCGGCGGGCATCGCCGTCGGCATGGCCGGTGAGCCGCCGCCGGGCCTCGTCGTCGAAGTCGAGCTCGGGAAACGCACGCAGCCGGGCCCGCTCGAAGAGCCGCATCAGCTCTTCCTCGGCGAGCCCTTTGAGGACATAGACGGAAGCGCGTGACAGCAGCGCCGAGTTCACTTCGAACGACGGATTCTCCGTGGTGGCGCCAATGAAAGTTACCGTGCCGCGCTCGACGTAGGGCAGGAAGGCATCCTGCTGCGCCTTGTTGAAACGATGCACCTCGTCGACGAACAGCAGCGTCCGCCGACCCGATTGCGCGAGCGTCAGTTCCGCCTGCTCCATGGCCGCGCGGATATCCTTGACGCCGGAAAAGACGGCCGAAAGCGCAATGAATTCCGCGTCGAAGCTGCTGGCCATCAAGCGCGCCAGCGTCGTCTTGCCCACCCCCGGCGGCCCCCAGAGGATCATCGAATGCGGCGTCCGTGAGTCGAACGCCAGCCGCAGCGGCTTGCCGGGGCCGAGCAGGTGCTGCTGGCCGATCACCTCGTCGAGCGTCTTAGGCCGCAGCAGTTCGGCCAGCGGCGCGTGGGTGGATGGTGGAAAGAAATCGCTCATCATGGCGACCAGTCAATGTCGGAGGCGAAGCCCCGGCGACGCACGGCGGCATTGAGCGCTTCCTCGCCCTCGCCCTGGTCGACGATCCATCCCGCCGACCCGCCGATGTCCGGCAGCGCCTCGGCGAGAGTACGGGCCTGGCGCAGGGTGCCGATGCCCGCCTTGACTTCAACGGCGCTCATCGCATCGCCGCGCTGGAACAGCAAATCGACCTCCGCTCCGGCGGCGGTGCGCCAGAAGAATGGCTGGCTGAACGGCCGGGTCAGGCGCTCCCGGCGCAGCAGGTTTTCAATGACAAAGGTTTCCCAACTGGCGCCGCGTACCGGATGGGCGTCCAGTTCGGCCAGCGAGCCGATATTTAGCAGATGGTGCAACAGGCCCGTATCGCGCAAATAGGCTTTGGGCGCCTTGGTCAGCCGCTTGCCGACGTTGCGAAAGTAGGGCGACAGGCGGCGCAGCAGAAAAGTCTGCTCGAAGATATCCAGGGCGCGGCTGACCCGGCCATGGCTGACACCCAGGGCGCCGGCCAGCGCGGCAACGTTGAGCAACCCACCCTGCTGATGGGCCAGCATGGTAAGCAGCCGCCGGGTGAACAGCGGCTCCGCCTCGATGCCCAGGCGGGGCAGATCGCGCTCGATGTAGGTACGCAGGTAGGCTTCCTGCCATTCCCGGAAATCACCGGTCACCGCGTCGGGAAAGCCACCGGCCAACCACAGCCGTTGCCACGGCAGCGGCGCCGGCCCGCCAGCCGCCTCGACAGCCATCAAGGGCTCCAACTCCAGGATACCGACCCGCCCGGCCAGGGTTTCCGCGACGCCGCGCACCAGATCGGGCTGGGCCGATCCGAGCAGGACGAAGCCGCCGCCGCGCGGTCGCCGTTCATCGATGATGCCGCGCAGCGCGGCGAATACCTGCGGGACCGCCTGGGCCTCGTCGAGAATCAGGCCGTTGTCGGCGCGCGAGCGTATCTGGAAGGCGGCATCCTCGGCGAACAACTCGCGCAGGCGCGGTGTTTCGAGGTCCGCATAGACATGATCCGGAAACGCCGCCCGCGCCAGCGTCGTCTTGCCCACCTGACGCGCGCCCAGAATGAGCACGGCGGGAAATTGCGCGGCAAGGGCACGCAGACGATCGGAAGCAAGGCGCGGGAACATGGCGGGCGAGCCGGTTAGCGATTTCTGGGTGCGGAAAGCGAACTGTTTGCCTGCATTATTATTGCGTCAATCAACAAATGCAAGCCTAATCGCCCACCACGTCCGCGCCTTTGGGCGGGGTGAAGCGGAACACGTCGGCCGGCAGCGCGGTATTGACCTCGAACTGATCGAGCAGCAGGGTGGTGGTCTGTCCGAAGTTGTCGCGCACCTCCATCAGGCGCGGCAACTTGTCCTTGAAGCCGATACGAACACGCTCGAAGGTACCGTCCGCCGCCTTGGGGGTCGCTTCGACGAATTCGAAGCCATCGACGGTACCGCCATCCTTGAGCACGAAATTATCCTCGAGGGCATCGCCGGCGAGCAGTCCGGCCGGGCTGGAACCCAGCGCCTGGCCGACCTTCCTCACCGTGACCTGATTGAGGTCGGGGTCGAAGCTCCATAGATTGCGACCGTCGCTGACCAATAGCTGCTGGTAGGGCTTCTCGTAGCTCCAGCGAAACTTGCCCGGCCGGGCGAAGGCAAAGAAGCCGGCCGACTGCTGGGGCTTGCGGCCGGATTTGCCGGCCACGCTCTGGGCAAAGCTGCCCCGGGCGTTCCTGGTCGTTTCGAGAAAGCCCTTGAACTGGTCGATGCCCGAAGCCCAGGCGGAAATGGGAAGAACAACGGGCAGCAGCCCACAGAGAATCGTCAAAAGAGTGCGCATGGGACCGGATTATCCCCGACTTGCCGGAACCAGGCTATCGGCCCCGTTCGGCGGCTGCCGGCGTTACCGCGCAACCGCACACAATCCGGCACACCGCCGCTCGAGCCGACTTCATCAACCACGTCAGCCCGAATAAATGCGCCCCAGATCATGCTCAGATCACAGGAGTATGTCGGAACTTCTTACAACCCCAAGCCCGCCACAGCCGCACATTCCGATTAAAGCCATAGTAGTCCTATGGTTACTCACTCGGGCGTGATATATGCATGAAGATACGTGAGTGCAAACCACTTCAGCCGAAGCTCTAGTTGAGAAGGAAGCGAAAAGGAGAATTGCCATGTCGACGAGCCATATTGACCTGTTCCGTAAGTCCGCAATTGCGATGCTCATGGGCGGAGCGCTGATCGGCGGGTCCGCGAGCGCAGCAACCGTAACCTTCGACACGCTCGTGTCAGGAGCGACCAGCTACGGCTACGATGGTGATGGTGATGGAATCAACGACGTCATTTTTAGCACCACGGATCCCAATGGATTCAATACTGTTGGCCCGGGTGTCAATATGACGTACATCCATGAACCCGGGATCGAGGGAACGGTGCTGCTCAACCCTGACCTGCGAGTCGATTTCCTGCGCCGAGCAACGGGATCGCTTTCGTTCGCCTATGCCTTGGACTCGTCGGTGTCGGACGCGGCATACTTCGCTAGCATCAGGGTATTCGATATCAGCGGGATGGAGATCGCAAACGCGTCGCAGATCGGCGATTTCACCGTCACCGCTCCACCGTCTGGCCTTAGTTCGTTTCCGGAGGGCGAGATTCTCTTGTCCTTCGCAGGTGAAGCCGCATATGCGACTTTCGATTTCACCTCCCAATACGGCCGCTATATCGTCGACGATTTCAGCGGTACCTTCGGCAGCACCGAGCGGCCACCACTTCCCGAGCCCGCCACGATCGCCCTTCTCGGTCTTGGCTTGGCGGGAATCGGGCTGAGCAGGCGCCGGAAGGTTTAGCCGCAGCAGCGTTTTGTCGGGCCGGGGATAGAGACGGTGTACCGAATCTCCCCCGGGCGCCCCTCAGGCCTGCCACCGAGGCCAGCGGGCTATTTCCAGCCCAGAACCGCCATGCGGCGGCGCAGGAAGGCGATCTGGGTGGCCAGAGGCAGATTCTTCGGGCAGACGTCGTGGCAGCCAAGCAGCGACATGCAGCCGAACACGCCGTCGTCTTCGCCCACCAGATCGTAGTAGTCGGCATCGCCACGGCTATCGCGCGGATCGAGGCGGAAGCGGGCGATCTTGTTCAGTCCGACGGCACCGACAAAATCCGGCCGCATCTGGGCGGTACCGCAACCGGCGACGCAGCAACCGCATTCGATACAGCGATCGAGCTCGTAGATGTTCTGCGCCAGGTCCGGGTCCATCCGCGCTTCCAGATGGCACAAGTCGGGCTCCGGTTCCCGCATGTGCAGCCAGGTCCGCAGCCGTTCGCTCATGGCCCGCATCCACTTGCCGGTATTCACCGACAAGTCGGCGATCAGCTCGAAGCCGGGCAGCGGCGCCAGCGTGATGACCGGCCCAAGCGTCTTGGTAAGCGTGCGACAGGCCAGACCCGGCCGGCCGTCGATGATCATGGCGCAACTGCCACAGATGCCGGCGCGGCAGACGAAATCGAATTGCAGCGACGGATCCAGACGCTCGCGGATCTCGTTCAACGCGATGTACAGCGTCATGCCTTCGGCTTCTTCCAGTTCATAGGTCTGAATCTGGGGAAGATCCGCGGGCAGACACGGGTTGCAGCGCAGGATGCGAATGGACAGGCGGCGGTGCCGCTCGATCGAAGCGGCGGTCATGGCAATCTCTGGTCGATGCGTTCGTTGCGGCAGCGCAGCCGCGGCGGCAGCAGCTCCTCGTAGGGCATCAGCGCCCGCTGAAGGGCAAACCGGTCGGCGCCGGCAAGTTGCGCCTTGATGGCGTCGATCTCGGCGGCGCGCCGTGCGCCATCCGGATGGGAAATGAAGTCCTGGGCTCCGTAGCCGCGCCAGCCCGGCGGCAGTTCCATGCGCATCACGTCGACCGCTTCGTAGCTCAGGGTCGGCAGGGTATCGCCCGCCCTGGCCCACACGGCCAGGGTGCGCTTGAGCCAGTCCGCGTCGTTGCGCCGCGGATAGTCTTCGCGATAGTGGGCGCCGCGACTCTCGGAGCGCATCAGTGCGCCATACGCCACGCACAACGCCAGCTTGAGCATCTTCTGTACTCGATAGGCGGCGACCAATTCCGGGTTGGCGTTAGGGGCCTTGCAGCGCAGGCCGATGTCGCGGCTGCGAATCAACAGCGCCTGTAGTCCCTGAACCGCCGCTTCGAGATCGGCACCGGTGCGGAAAATGCTCACCTTGGCGGTCATGATTTCCTGCATTGCCACACGCAGCGTGTTGGCGTCTTCGCCGCCGGTGCTGTCCAGCAACCCGCTCAGCTTCGCCTGCTCCGCGTCCAGGAACTCCCGCACCAGCCCCGTGGAGATATCGATGTCATTGCCGGGCTGCTCGCAGAAGTCGGCGATGAAATCTCCGACGATCATTCCCGCCACCACCGTTTCGGCCACCGAATTGCCGCCCAGCCGGTTGAAGCCATGCAGGTCCCAGCAGGCGGCTTCGCCCGCGGCAAACAGCCCCTTCAGCGTCGGGCTTTCTCCGCGGTGGTCGGTACGAATCCCGCCCATGGTGTAGTGCTGCGCCGGACGCACCGGAATCCAGTCCTCGACCGGATCGATACCGAGGAAGTAGCGACAGATCTCCTGTACCTCGCGCAGGTTCCGTTCGATGTGTTCCCGTCCCAGCAGGGTGATGTCGAGCCACAGGTGTTCGCCGAACCGCGACCGCGCCGCGTTGCCTTTGCGAATGTGCTCTTCCATGCGCCGCGACACGACGTCACGCGAAGCCAGCTCCTTCCTTTCCGGCTCGTAGTCGGGCATGAAGCGGGTGCCATGGGCGTCGCGCAGCAACCCACCGTCGCCGCGACAGCCCTCGGTGACGAGAATCCCGGCGGGGAAAATGCCCGTCGGGTGAAACTGCACCGCTTCCATGTTGCCAAGTGCGGCAACGCCCGTTTCCAGGGCAATGGCGGCGCCGATGCCCTCGGATATAACGGCGTTGGTCGTCACGCGGTAGAGCCGGCCGGCGCCGCCGGCGGCAACGCAGGTGGCCTTGGCGACGTAAGCGGTCAGCTCGCCGGTTATCAGGTCGCGCACCACCGCGCCGTAGCAACGACCGCCTTCGTGAATCAGCGCCAGTGCCTCGGTGCGCTCGCGCACCGGAATGTCGCGGGCGATCGCCTGGTCGCTCATGGCGAACAGCATGGCGTGGCCGGTACCATCGGAGACATAACAGGTGCGCCACTTCTTGGTGCCGCCGAAATCACGCTGCGCCACCAGACCATGGGCCTCGGCGCGTTCGGTCAGCACACCCTTCTGGCCGTTGATCACAACCTGGCGCTCGCCTTGGCGCACGCGGCTCCACGGAACGCCCCAGGCCGCCAGTTCGCGCACCGCCTTGGGCGCCGCATCGACAAACATGCGCACCACGCGCTGATCGGCGCCCCAGTCGCCGCCGCGCACGGTGTCCTCGAAGTGGACGTCCTCGCTGTCGCCCTGACCCTTGATGACATTGCCCAGACTGGCCTGCATGCCGCCTTGTGCGGCGGCGGAGTGTGAGCGCTTGGGCGGCACCAGCGATAGCACGATGACATCCTGGCCGCGGCGCTTGACGCCGATCGCGACCCGCAGCCCGGCCAGTCCACCGCCGATCACCAGTACGTCGGTATAGACGACCTTCATCGTTGGCCTCCCCGCGCAGGCGCCGGGATCATGCTGGCGGGAACGTAACGCTCGCCGTAGTGGCCCTGGTGTTCGATGCCGATCTTGACGTAAGCGGCGAGCGTAGCCAAGCCGACGGAGAGGAAGAACGCGGTAAGAATCCACTTCAGCCGCTTCAGGCCGCGGCGCGTACGGGCCGGATCGGCGCTGGCGGGCCAGCCCCACTTGATGGCCAGGCGATAGAGCCCGATCCCGGCATGGATCTCGACCGCGAACAAGAGCACCAGGTACAGCGGCCACAAGTGCTCGGTCCAGACGCGATCGGCCGAGGCGTAGGGTCCGATGCGATCCGGTCGTGTCAGCATGATGTAGAGATGGACCGAGGCGAGAAAGAACAGCGCGAACCCCGAGACCACCTGCCACAACCACAGCGTGGTGTCTTCGTGGCGCATGCCGACCATGTGACGGCGAAAGGCATGGAACTGGCGATAGCCGGCGGGAAACTTGCGCAGCGCCAGGGCGGCATGGCCGACGAACAAGACCGCGATCCCCGCCACCACCACCGACACGAGCAGGGGAATGGATCGGCCGAAGATGAAGTAGCCCTCGAAGAACTTGGCAACCGCCCACATCGCATCCTTGCCCAGGAGGATGGACGATACCAGGAACATGTGCGCCCACATGAACAGCGCCAGGGCGAGGCCTGTGAGGCTTTGCAGCACATCGAAACGGGCGGACCACAGGGCGGCGCGAGGCGGCCGCGCCAATCGTGGTGGGCCTAGACTCCCTGTGTCGGTGGTCTTCATCGTCACTATTCTTGTCTAACTTGCGTGGCCAACCGACAAAAAGCTACGGTGTCCCTCCGGCGAGCTCGCCCGCGGCGAGCATCGCCCCGGTACAGGCGACTATGGCGACTACGCGTTGGTTTCCGGCACCAGCACCTCGCGATTGCCGGCGCCGTTCATGGCCGAGACGAGGCCGGCCTGCTCCATCGCCTCGATGAGCCGAGCGGCGCGGTTGTAGCCGATGCGCAGGTGCCGCTGCACCAGCGAGATCGACGGCCGCCGCGTCTTCATCACCACCTCGACCGCCTGGTCGTACATGGGGTCGGCCTCGGCGTCGCCCCCATCGCCCGAAACGCCGTCGCCGCCCTCGGCAACCGGGGGTGAAACAATTTCCGCAATGTATTCGGGCACGCCCACCTTGCGCAGATAGTCGACGATGCGATGCACTTCGTCGTCGGCGACGAAGGCGCCGTGGACGCGGGTCGGCAAGCCGGTGCCGGGCGCCAGATACAGCATGTCGCCCTGGCCGAGCAGTGCCTCGGCGCCCATCTGGTCGAGGATGGTGCGCGAGTCGATCTTGCTGGAGACCTGGAAGGCGATGCGGGTTGGAATGTTGGCCTTGATCAGACCGGTGATGACGTCGACGCTCGGCCGCTGGGTGGCCAGGATCAGGTGGATGCCGGCGGCGCGTGCCTTTTGCGCCAGGCGGGCAATGAGTTCCTCGACCTTCTTGCCGACCACCATCATCAGGTCGGCCAGCTCGTCGATCACGACCACGATGTGCGGCAGCGTGGTCAGCGGTTCGGGAGACTCCGGCACCAGCGGGAAGGGATTGGCCACGTGCTCGCCAGCCTTCTCCGCATCGCGGACCTTGTTGTTGAAACCGGCGAGATTGCGCACGCCCAGGGCCGACAGCAGTTTGTAGCGGCGTTCCATTTCGCCGACACACCAGTGCAAGGCATTGGCGGCCTTGTTCATGTCCGTGACGACCGGCGCCAGCAGGTGCGGAATGCCCTCGTAGATCGACAGTTCCAGCATCTTCGGATCGACCATGATCATGCGCACGTCGCGCGGCTCGGACTTGTAGACCAGCGACAGGATCATGGCATTGATGCCCACGGACTTGCCCGAACCGGTGGTGCCAGCCACCAGCAGGTGCGGCATCTTGGCCAGGTCAGCAACCACCGGACCACCGGCGATGTCCTTGCCCAGGCCGATCGCCAGCGGCGAATGCAGGTCGTGGTAGGCGCGCGAGCCGAGAATCTCGGACAACCGCACCGTCTGCCGGCGCGGATTGGGCAGTTCGAGCGCCATGCAGGATTTGCCGGGCACGGTCTCGACGACGCGAATGCTGACCAGCGACAGCGCGCGCGCCAGGTCCTTGGCCAGACCGACCACCAGCGAACCCTTGATGCCAGTCGCCGGTTCCACCTCGTAGCGCGTCACCACCGGCCCTGGGTGCGCGGAAAGGACCTTCACCTCGACGCCGAAATCGCCCAGCTTGCGTTCGATGAGACGCGACGTGAATTCCAGGGTTTCGGTGGCGGGCAGATCCTCGGGCTTGTGGGTCGGCTCGTCGAGCAGGTGCAGAGGTGGCAAGGCGCCGCCCGGCGCGTCGAAGAACAGCGGGGCCTGCCGCTCCTTTTCCAGGCGCGCCTCGGCCTTGGGCGCGCGCGGAATCTCCAGCTCGAGCGGCTCGATCTTGACCGGCGGTGTGACTTCGTTGCGCCGGCGAACCACCTCGACGGTCGCCTCGCGCTTTTCGGCCACGATGCGGCCATAACGGCGATCCTGCCAGCGTTGCCACAACTGGATGACGCCGAACCAGCCAGCCTCCAGGAGGCCACCGACCCGCTCGGCGACGCCAAGCCACGATACGCCCAGAAACAACGTCACCCCGGCCAGACAGAGCGTCAGCAAAGCCAGCGTGCCGCCGGTGAATCCAAGGAACTTTGCCGCGAATCGGCTGATCTCCACGCCGAGCATGCCACCCGGCGCCAGTGGCAGCGCGGCCTTGATGCTCCAGAAGCGCATGGCCTCGATGCCGCTGCTGGCGAGCAGCAGCACCACGAAGCCAAAGGCAGCGATGAACAAAGGCCGGCGGTCGCCGCCGAACAGCACGTTCAGCCGACGATAGCCCCAAGCAACCAGAAAGGCCAGGAAGCCCACCCACCACCAGGCGGAAACGCCAAACAGATAGAGCAGGAGATCGGCCAGCCAAGCGCCGAAGCGACCACCCGGATTTCCGACGGTATCGGCATGCGCGGCATGCGACCAGCCCGGGTCGGCGCCATTGAATCCCCAGAGGATCAGCGCCAGGTAGACGCCGAGCGCGGCCACCACCAGCCAGCGCACCTCATGCACGAGGGCGGCGATCTTCTCGGGAAGCGGGAGGGAGGGATTTCGCTGTGTCAAGGCAATGGACATGGCGGTGGACGCTCGAACGGAAACGTATCGATTCTGCCGCCACGACGGGCCGGCCAATCGGCGGGAAGGCGGCGGTTTTTCGGCCCTATTGCCACGATAGGCCGCGCCAATGGGGAAGAGCACGGGCTCCGTTTATAATCAAGCACAGACCCGAACCTCCAGGAAATTGCCACCATGTCCGCCACCACCACCCGCCACGCCCCCCTGCTCATTCTCGGCTCCGGCCCGGCCGGCTATACCGCCGCCGTCTATGCCGCCCGCGCCAATCTCAAGCCGGTGCTGATCACCGGCATGGCCCAGGGTGGCCAGTTGATGACCACCACGGAAGTCGACAACTGGCCGGCCGACGCCGACGGCGTGCAGGGGCCGGACCTGATGGCGCGATTCCAGAAGCACGCCGAACGTTTCAATACCGAGATCATCTTCGATCATATCCATACCGCCAAGTTGACCGACAAGCCGATGCGCCTGATCGGCGATGCCGGCGAATACACCTGCGACGCGCTGATCATCGCCACCGGCGCCTCCGCCCAGTACCTCGGCCTGCCGTCCGAGCAAGCCTTTTCCGGCAAGGGCGTGTCGGCCTGCGCCACTTGCGACGGCTTCTTTTACCGCAATCAGCCGGTCGCCGTGATTGGCGGCGGCAATACCGCCGTCGAGGAAGCGCTCTACCTGGCCAACATCGCCAGCCATGTGACCGTGGTACATCGCCGCGACAAGTTCCGCGCCGAAAAGATCATGCAGGATCATCTGTTCGAGAAGGAAAAGGCCGGCAAGGTCACCATCAAGTGGGATTCCGTCCTCGACGAGGTGCTGGGCGACAAGACCGGCGTCACCGGCATGCGCATCAAGAACGTCAAGAGCGGCGCCAGCGAGGACATCAAGCTCATGGGCGTGTTCATCGCCATTGGCCACAAGCCCAACACCGATCTTTTCGTCGGCCAGCTCGAGATGGAGAGCGGCTATATCGTCACCAAGGGCGGCCGCGAGGGTAACGCCACCGCCACATCCATTCCCGGCGTGTTCGCTGCCGGTGACGTGCAGGATCATGCCTATAAGCAGGCGATCACCTCGGCCGCCACCGGCTGCCAAGCCGCGCTCGACGCCGAGAAGTACCTGGACAGTTTCGTCGGCTGACATGACCAAAGGCGCGCCGGCGGACGATGACGCCAGCGCGCTGTTCCGGGCCGCGGTGGCAGACGCCACGCCGCTCGCCGCCGATCGCATCCACCACGAACCGCCATTGCCGCCGCCGATACCGCGGCAACGGCAACGAGACGAACGGGCGGCGCTGACCGAATCGATTGCCGCGCCCGTATTGCTCGACCTGCACCTCGAGGGTGGCGACGAGGCTGCCTGGCTGCGTCCCGGCATGTCGCCAAACGTGTTGCGCGACTTGCGCCGAGGCCGCTGGGTGGTACAGGCCCATCTCGATCTGCACGGCATGACCCGCGACGAGGCCCGACACCACGTCGCCCTGTTCCTGCGCGAGTGTCTGGTGCGCGAGCAACGCTGCGTACGCATCGTTCACGGCAAGGGTTTGGGGTCGCCGCGGCGTGAACCCGTACTGAAGAAGCTGGTGCTTGGCTGGCTCGGCCAGCGACAGGAGGTGCTGGCGTTTTGCCAGGCGCGGCCGGCGGAAGGCGGCGCCGGCGCGGTGACGATACTGCTCCGGGCCGGCCGCTGAGCCGACCCGGAGCTGGACTCAAAAGACGAAGTCGCTGGCGGTCAGCTTGGCCATCTGCACCGCTTGCAGGACGATGTCGTTGCCGCCGAACGAGATCATCGTGTCGGCACCGACCATGGTGATGCCCAGCCCGGCCATGTCGGTCACACCGGCATCGTGGAAGTTGAGCTTGTCGACGCCATGCTTGAAATCTGTAACCACGTCGTGGCCCCAGCCGCTGCCGAAGGCAAAGACGTCGTAGCCGCTGCCGCCGGTCAGCAGGTCGTTGCCGTCGAGGCCATTCAGCAGGTCGTTGCCGGAATCGCCCAGAATCGTGTCGCTGCCGGCGCCGCCGGTCAACTTGTCGCTGCCGCCACCGCCATCGATGGTGGCCTTGCCGAGGAAGGTCGCAGCGCTGAAATCAAGCACGTTGTCGTTCCAGTCACCGAGGATGCGCGCCGCGCCGGTGACGCCTGATAGATCGATGACGTCCATGCCATTGGCCGGCCCAAACGCGGTCATGCCGATATCGACATTCTGGCCACTGGCGACGATGCTGTCCTTGCCGATGCCGCCGTCGTAGCTGTCGTAGCCTTCGAAGCCCGCGCCCTTGGCGCCACCGACCAGGAACACGTCGTCACCGGCGCCGCCGGAGACCGTGTCGTTGCCGCTGCCGCCATGCAATACGTCGTTGCCGGCACCACCCGACAGCGCCTGGTCGCCCCAGCTACCGCCCTCGATGGTGTCGTCGCCGGTGCTGCCGATGATGGTGTCCTTGCCACCACCACCGTCGATGGTCGCCTTGCCGACGAAGGCGACGCCGCTGAAGTCAAGCACGTTGTCGTTCCAGTCACCGAGGATGCGCGCCGCGCCGGTGACGGCCGATAGATCGATCACGTCCATGCCGTTGGCGGGCCCGAACGCCGCCATGCCGATGTCGACGCTTTCACCGTAGGCAATGATGCTGTCCTTGCCGGCACCGCCGTCATAGCTGTCGTAGCCTTCGAAACCGGTCGCCTTGTTGCCGGTGACACGGAAGGTGTCGTCGCCGGTGCCGCCCGAGAGTACGTCGTTGCCGCCACCACCATGGATGACATCGTTGCCGGCACCGCCCGACAGGGACTGCTCGCCCCAGCTTCCGCCGTCGATGCTGTCGTTGCCGGCCGTGCCGATCACCGTGTCCTTGCCACCGCCGGCATCGATGGTGACGTTACCAACGAAGGTGACGCCGCTGAAGTCGAGGATGTTGTCCTTCCAGTCGCCGATCAGGCGCACGCCACCGGCGACCGCCGACGCGTCGATGGTTTCGACGCCGTTGGCCGGGCCGAAGGCGGCCATGCCGATGTCGACCTGCTCGCCGAAGGCAACGATGCCGTCCTGCCCGGCACCACCATCGTAGCTGTCGTAGCCCTCGAAACCGGCCGCCTTGTTGCCGGTGACGCGGAAGATCAGGTCGTTGCCGTCATCGCCCGAAAGGCTGTCGTTGCCCCAACTGCCGTAAAGCAAGTCGTTGCCGGCTCCGGCCGCCACGATGTCGTCGCCGCCACCGGCATTGATCTGCTCGCCGCGGGCGTCGCCGGCCAGATTGTTGGCGTTGCCGTCGCCCATGACTATCGTGGCTTCGCCGTGGAAGTAGTTGAGCCAGGTGGCAACATCGAAGACGCTGGCATTCGGATCGCCGTCCTCATTGAGGAAACGGCCATCGCGGATCTCGAAACCCATATGGTAGATGCCGTCGGCAACGGTGTTGACCAGGTTGCGATCGAAGAAATTGGTGTTGGCGCCATCGTTCTGGATCAGGTGATAGCCGGTCTCGGCGCCGTTCTCGTCGTCGCCGTGGAGATCGGTCCATTGCTGAAGCGCGGCCGCATCGCCACGGATCAGCGCGTTCATCGCCCGAACTTCTTCCGGGGTAATCCAATGATCGGCGTTGGCACCGGTCTTCCCGATCAGGTCGACGATCTTGTGGTTGAAGGTGTCGGCGATCTGCACGCCGGCGTTGATGTCGGCCGCGCTGGTATTGCGCGCCAGCCCGCGATCTTCCTTGATCAAGTCGACGATGTGATCCAGACCGGTCCCAGTGGTCGACTGGTCGCCGACGAAATAGTTGAGCCAGTCGGCAACCTTGGTCAGGCTGGCGCCGGCGACGCCGTCCTCGTTGGTGACCTTGCCGTCCTGAGTGGCAAAACCGAGGTCGTAGATGCTTTCCGCCACGGTATTGACGAGGTTCTCGCCGAAGAACTTGGTATTGGCGCCATCGCCTTGCACCGTGTGAAAACCGGTTTCCACCTTCTTCGCATCGTCGCCGTGCAGCCGCGCCCACTCCGCCGCTCGAGCCGTGTCGGCGCGCAGATAGGTGTTGATGGCCACCACATCCTGCTCGGAGATCGCGTTGTCCTTCAGCGCGCCGGTGGCGACCATGGCATCGGCCAGCATCCGGTTCATGCCGTTGACGGCGTCGGCGCCGGTGGCGATGTCGGCGTCGGAAATGCGGCAATCAAGGCCGGCGTCGGCCATGACGAGGTCGGTCAACTTGTCCAGTTTGGTGCCCGTGGTCGAATGGTCGACGTAGAACTGCGTGAGCCAGTCGGCCACCGATTCGACGGTCGCATTGGGGTCGCCGTCCTCGTTGAGGAAGCGGCCGTCGCGAATCTCGAAACCCATGTGATAGACGCCGTCGACAACCGTGTTCAGGAGATTTTCGCCCCGGTAGTTGAGATTGCTGCCGTCGTTCTGCACCAAGTGGTAGCCGGTTTCGGCACCGTCTTCGTCATCGCCGTGCAACGCCGTCCATTCGGGCAGCGCGTTGGCGCGGATGTAGGCGTTCATCGCCACGACCTCATCGACGGTAAACACCTTGTCGGCGTCCGCGCCGGTCGCTTGCGCGGCCTTGAGAATCAAATGATTGAGCTTGTCCGCGGCGGCGGCACCGCCCTTGATGTCCAGGCTGTCCGTTGCCCCGGCAAGCCCGGGGTCGGCGTGGATGTAACTGACGATCTGGTCAAAACCACTGCGGGTGGTGCCGACGGTCGGATCGGTCACGAGAGAGTAGATACGCTTTTCGCTGGACGAATTGGGCACTTGGCGACTCCAAACGCTATAAATTGAAAGGCCGGCAGACCGGTCTCGGAGCGCCTATTCAAAGCCCATGCGATGCAAGGGGCAATTGTCGTCGCCGGACGACACAAGAGCCGGCAGGCGGCCGGCAAGACTACTGGATGGTAGCGACGCGCCGGGCGTGGTCGAGGATTCGAACCGCCGGCGACAAGGGGCTGACCGCCCCTTGGGGTGAAGGCCGCTAGATCGCGGCTTCGTTGGTTTCGCCGGTGCGAATGCGCACGATCTGCTCCACCGAGCTGACGAAGATCTTTCCGTCGCCGATCTTGCCGGTGCGCGCCGCCTTGACGATGGCCTCGATGGCGGTATCGACGGCATTCTCCGCAACCACGATCTCGAGTTTGATCTTGGGCAGGAAGTCGACCACATACTCCGCGCCGCGATAGAGCTCGGTGTGCCCCTTCTGGCGGCCGAAACCCTTGACCTCGGTGACCGTCAGGCCGGTAACGCCGACTTCAGAAAGTGCTTCGCGCACTTCGTCGAGCTTGAAGGGCTTGATGATGGCTTCGATTTTTTTCATTTTCCGCTCTCCATTACCATTCGTCCGAATAGCGAGATGTTATCGGATAACGCCAATCCTTGCCGAAGCCGCGCCGCGACACGCGAATGCCCACCGGCGACTGGCGACGCTTGTACTCATTGCGTTTGAGCATGCCAACCACGCGCCGCACGTCGACCTCGCCATAGCCGAGCGCGACGATCTCGCGCGGACTGAGGTCGCGTTCCATATAGGCCTCGATGATGGCGTCGAGCACCTCGTACGGCGGCAAGGTATCCTGATCGGTCTGGCCGGGCTTCAATTCCGCGGACGGCGGCCGCGTGATGATGTTTTCCGGAATGACGGCGGACAGGGTATTGCGATAACGGGCCAGGCGATAGACGAAGGTCTTGAACACATCCTTGATGACCGCGAAGCCGCCGGCCATGTCGCCATAGAGTGTCGCGTAACCCACCGCCATCTCGCTCTTGTTGCCGGTGGTGAGGACGATGGCACCCGTGCGATTGGAGAGCGCCATCAGCAGCATGCCGCGAATGCGCGCCTGGATGTTCTCCGGCGTCGTATCGGGCCAGGCAGTGGGGGGCAAACCCGCAAACAGCGGCTCCAGGGTGGCTGCGTAGGTATTCATGGCCGGTTCGATGGCGATCTCGTCGTAGCGGACGCCCAACCGCCGGACCATTTCGCGAGAATCGTCGAGGCTCATCTGCGCCGTATAGGGCGAAGGCATCATGACCGCGCGGACGCGATCAGCACCCAGGGCGTCGACCGCGACGCAAAGCGTCAGCGCCGAATCAATCCCCCCGGAGAGACCGATGATGGCGCCGGGAAAACCATTCTTGCCCAGGTAGTCGCGCACGCCCAGACACAGGGCGGCATATACCTCCGCCTCGGCGGAGAGCGATGGCGACACGACTCCAGGCAACAAGTGGCCAGCCGCGTACTCGACGAAGCCGATTTCTTCAGCAAAGGCGGGCAACTGATGAGTGAGGCGGCCAACCGAGTCAAGCGCAAAAGATGCGCCATCGAAAACCAGTTCGTCCTGGCCGCCAACCAGATTGGCATAGATGATGGGCATGCCGGTCCCGGCGACGCGCTGGCGGAGAACTTCGTGACGACGGGCCAGCTTGTGCATGTGGAAGGGCGAGGCATTGAGGGCCAGCAGCAACTCCGCACCCGCCGCGCGAGCCGATTCGGCGGCACCCGTCTGCCAGACGTCCTCGCAGATCGCCAGGCCAATACGGACCCCCGCCACATCGATCAAACCGGGGGAATCGCCGGTGTCGAAATAGCGTTCCTCGTCGAACACTTCGGAATTCGGCAGGCGCTGCTTGCGGTACGTGTAGGCGACGCGACCGTCCCGCAGCAAGGATGCGGCGTTGTAGCGCCGGCCAGCGCTCGCCTCGGGGTGGCCGACAACCATGGGCAGGGGCGCGGCGGCGGCCAGCGCCGCCAATTCCCGTTCGCAGGCGCGGTAGAAATCGGGCCGTAGCAGCAAGTCCTCCGGTGGATAGCCACACAAAGCCAGTTCAGGAGTCAGCAACAGGTCGGCGCCGTCGGAGCGAGCCCCGGCGGCGGCCTCCAGTACTCTCTTGGCATTTCCGGCCAGATCGCCGACGACGCAGTTGATCTGGGCAACGGCTACCCGAAGGGAAGACATGATCGAGGACCCAGCCCCGGCAGCGTCAGAAAGCGGGCTTTTCCTTGGCGCCGTTGAAGCGATCGACGCCTTGCATGATCTCGCGCTTGGCGTCCTCGATATCACCCCAGCCCTGGACCTTGACGAACTTGCCCGGCTCCAGATCCTTGTAATGCTCGAAAAAGTGGGAGATCTGATCGAGGATGATCTGCGGCAGGTCGCGGGGGGATGTGACGCTGCGGTACATGGGGGTCAACTTGTCGACCGGCACAGCCAACAGCTTGGCGTCTTCGCCGGCCTCGTCGACCATCTTCAGCATGCCGATCGGCCGGCAGCGCACCACCACCCCCGGCGGTAGCGCGAACTGGGACATCACCAGCACATCGACGGGATCGCCATCGCCGGCGATGGTGTGCGGTATGTAGCCGTAGTTGCAGGGGTAATGCATCGCCGTGGACATGAAGCGATCAACGAAGATTGCCCCGGATTCCTTGTCCACTTCGTACTTGATCGGCTCGGCGTGCATCGGAATTTCGATGACGACGTTGAAATCGTTCGGCAAATCCTTGCCGGAAGGAACACGATCAAGGCCCACGATACGCTCCTGGAAAAAGCGCCATTATAACCGCTGGTTCGGCTGCAATAAGCGCATCAAATGTGCCGGAACCGCGACTACCGCCGTTCGCCGCCTCGGCCCGCACTGGCGCCAGGAAAGAAACGGCCCAGCGCAGAATCAACTGCCTGGGCCGACGAACGGGTCGAAGGGCCGTGTTCAGCGCCTGATCGTGGTCAGGCGCTGGTACAAAGCCTCGGAAAGCCCCGGTTCACCTTCCTCGATCACCGGAATCAACTCAATGGCACGCGCGGTCTGTCCGCGGTCGATCAGGAGATTGGCGGCGTTGTAGTAAGCCTTGGCCGCATCGGGGAGGTTGCCGTCGAAGTAATAGATGTTCCCGAGCTCGCCCCAGGCATTCGCGTCATCGTTCTTCTGTTCGAGGTAGACGGAGTAGTAATAGATCGCCCACGGCGCATCGCCCGCGGCGAAAGCGCGCCGGGCACTGACGAGGTATTCGGCCGGCTTGACCGTCACCGGGCCGCCAACCACGGGAGCCCCCTTGGGCGCCTCGCCAGCCGGTGGAATCGCCTGCTTGCTTTCAACCGGCTTCGATTCGCTCGGCTTCGGATCGGCAACCTCTGCCTCGACCGGAGCGGTCGCAACCGGTGCCGGCGCGACAGGGGCTTTGGCGCCGACCGGTGCCGGAACAATGGCTCGCTTGGGTCGGGCGATCAAGGCATTGATGTCTTCGAGCGTGTGATCCCGACCAACGATCAAGACCTGATTCGGGTAGATCACGCCTTGTGGTCCGATCAATTGGACATTGGCACGATACAGCAGCGGCCACAGTCGGGCATCGCCATACACCTCCTTCTTGGCCGCAATGGTAGCCAGCGTATCGCCGGGAATCACGGTATAGCGGTCGACCGACCCCAACGCCGGGCTGGCGTCGGCCTTCGGTGTGTCCGCCGCCACTGGCGCCGGTTCGGGAGCGGCGGCTGCGACTTGAACCACGGTCGGGGCTGGAGCGGGAACCGCGGCTGGTGCGGGGGCTGCGGCCGGGGCGGCGGCCAAGGGCGCGACCGGTGTTTCAGCTGAGGCTTTCGTCGCCACTGGCGTAACGGTGTCGACCTTGGCCGCCGGCTGGGTGTCGCAGTTCCGCTGGTCCACTGTGCCGCACGCTTGTAGTACCGCCAGGCTGACAGCCAACGGCAGCATCACTCTTGATTTGGAATTCAATTGTGTCTCCTATCGAAATCTTCGCGACTTGGTCGCTGCGGCGACTACCGGCTCGTGGTCGAAGAAAAAGCGTTGGCCGGCGGCGCAGTGTAGTTGAATGGCACGAAGGGTGTTGGCGGATACTGGGCGCGATCGCCGCCGCCACCACCAAAGGGCATGAACCGATTCATGATATTCATCGGCCCCGAGAAGCTGCGATCCATATGTCCGGCCGAGTACTGGATGCGGTTCACCGATTCGGTGATGTTCACTAGCGACTGGGTCATCACCATCATGTTCTGACCCATGGGCTCCATGGTCTTCTGCATCTGTTCCATGGTGACCGCCATCCGCGCCGCGTCGTCGGTGAGTTGATAGATCAGGTAATAGCCGTAGATGGCCAAGATGACGAATGCGGTCATGCCCGCATAGACGATCAGCTTGAGGGTCTTCAGGCCGGCCTCGGCCTTGTCCATGTAGCGGACGTAGTGCGGAACCTCTCCCTTGGGGGGGGGATCGTAGACCTCCTTGGGATATAGCTCCCCTTTCTCCAAGTGCGGCTTTCGTGCTTGTTGGTCTGTCATTGCTGTTCTCGATATGAAATAGTTATTTTGTGTTTCCGCGTAGCTAACGCGGGTCGCCGCGTCTGCCGGATGGCGCGATCTTTTCCTTGATCAGTGCTGCCAACATTGGCTCGTAGCGTTCCATGATCGGCATCAAGCGTGCCACTGAACTGATGTGGCCAGCGTCAACCAGCCGCGTTGCCGCCTCGTAGTAGTTCTGTGCAGCTTCCGGGAAACGGCCGATCGTGACGTACACATTGCCCAATTCACCATAGGCGTCGACGTCATTCGGTTGCTTGGCCAAGTATTGACGATACTCGCGAACCGACTCGGGATAACGTCCCGCCGCCGCCGCCTGACGAGCCGGCGCGAGGCCATCGGCGGCCGGAGCGGGGGCCGCCGCAACCTGCGCCGGGCTGGACTGCTGGTCAGGCCTGGCAACTCGCGGCACCGGCAGCAGATAGGGCGTCGTTCGCTGTGGTTGCGGCGCGATCTGGACGGCAGGCGCGGGGGGCGCGGGTGCCACCGATTCGGCGACCGGCGGATAGGCAGGATAGTCAGGATACGCGGGCTTGCCGGGCGCGGCTTCCGGCGTTGGTGGCCTCACGGGCTGAGGAGCTTGGGATGGCTGGGGCGCGGCGCCACCCGGCGCCTGAGCCGGGGCGGACGATGTGCCCGCCGACTCGTTCCCTGTGCCCTCGGAGCCGGCGGCGCCAAAGGCCGCATAGGGCGGGTAGGCAGGATAGGGGGGATACGCGGGGTACGCCGGGGAACTGGATCCGGTCGCGGCCATCTCCTGACCCTTCGCTTCGGAGACTTGCCCACTGGCAGCCGGCAGCGGCGACGGCGCATCCGCCCTATCGCTGGCAACTGGTGACGGAGCCGAGTCTCCGCCACCGGGCGAAGCCGGATCGACAGGGGGATCGACAGGGGGATTCTGGGCGGCGATGGGTACGTCCACTGGCTTGTTTGACTCCGCCGTCGATGGGGCCGTCGGCGCGCTGCTTGTGGGCGTTGGTTTGCAGCCGGGCAAGCCGCAGGCATAGAGCTCCTTCGCCCGCCGGGCCGCCTTGCCCAGGAAGGTTTCCGTTTGCGAGTAAGCCTTCTCGCCGTAACCCTTTATGGCCCCCTGGTCATAGGTAAAAAGCACCACTATCAGTACCAGCACCAGTAGCCATAGCCAGATGCGGCGAGTTTGACCGGCACCACCACCCGTCTTGGCACCATACGTGGTGCCGTACGTGGCTCCAGAATCTTGGGGGTACGACTCGGCCATGCGGATCAGCTCCTAAAACCAGGTTTTCTTGATGGGCAAATGCGGATAGAGCGCCTGAGACAGATTCAGGAATTCAATGCTCCCCTTGTCGCGCGGCTCCATCTCGAAGACGGCAAGTCCCTCGCTCAGCGTGCGGCATAGCCAGACTCTCTGGCTCAAGCGCGCGCCAAGGGCGGTTGCCGACTTGAGCATTGAGATCGCTTCGGCGGCCTCGCGTGTTTCCTTCGACCCGCCGAGGGGGTCGGTTCGATTCAGAAACATGATGGCCTGGCACTCAGGATGGCGGTGACTGCCGATCATGCTAAGGAAGCGCTGGGTGGACCAGACATCGGCCTGCCCCGGAACCACGGGAATCAGCAAGCGGTGAGCCTGGCTGATGGCCGCGAACATGCCCACCATGTTCGCGGCACCAACGTCCACGATGACATCGCCGCGTTCACGACGAAGATTCTCAAGGGGCATGTCGGACGGCAGCAATTTGATGACGGGCGCGAAACCCTCCTCGTCCCGGACACCGACCAGATCGGTCAGTGTCTTTTGCGGATCGAGGTCGAGCAGTTTGACGTCGCACTCCTGATAGGCAAGCCAGATAGCCAGGTTGAACGCGATCGTGCTCTTGCCCGATCCACCCTTCAGATTCCCAATGACCGTGATCATGTTTTCAACTCGCGAAAGCTCGGCAGTACAAGGAAGGGAAAGCTATGGCGCTACTACCAGCTGAACGGCCCGAAGCCACTACCACTCCACGGACTGCCACCACCCCAGGGACTACCACCGCCCCAAGGACTGCCGCCACCACCCCAGGGACTACCACCACCCCAAGGACTGCCGCCACCGCCCCAGGGACTACCACCACCCCAGGGACTACCACCACCCCAGGGACTGCCACCACCCCAGGGACTGCCGCCGCCACCCCACGGGCTACCACCACCCCAAGGACTGCCGCCGCCACCCCACGGGCTACCACCACCCCAGGGACTACCGCCACCACCCCAGGGACTGCCACCGCTCCATGGACTACCGCCCCAAGGACTACCGCCCCAAGGACTGCCACCCCATGGGCTACCCATACCCATCGGGCTACCCATACCCATCGGGCTACCCATGCCCATCGGGCTACCCATGCCCATCGGGCTACCCATACCCATCGGGCTCCCGAATCCCAACGGACTCATCTGGGCCTCGGCGAGTTGTGCGGAAGCCAGCAGACTTGCGCCGACCAGCATCGATGCGACCACCATGAACTTTTTCATTTTCGCTCCGGCATTTTGGTGAAATTGGCTAGACGTCGAATCGTTCCGGCGTCGGTACTGCGACTGCATCGACAAGCATGGCAATGCAAGGAATACCTAGTGATTCGCATAGGCACCTGGCATCATTCCGCCACCGGCGCCTGGCGGGAGAAGGTAGCCACCACCGGGCAGGTATCTTGGTTGCGCCTGCGGCAATACCCGCACCGGAGCGCCTCCCTGGCCCGCGCCACCATACGGTACGGGACCGGCAACGGGGTAGCCGGCGCCGATATAGGGATTCGCCAAGGGGCTGTAGGACTCGCCGTTAAGGAAGCCGCCGCCCCACGGTCCATTCCATGGACTCGGCAGGCCGGGCGTCTGGCCCGACTGCGCCTGAGCTACCGCGCCCAACAACAACAAGCCGATCCATTGCCGGGCTTTCCATCGAGTGCTTTGCATGGGCTTCACCTATCTATGTCGTTCCGGACCACCGGCACAAACAACGAGCACTTCAATCAGTACCGGGTAAGTGCGCTCTGCGGTGCCTGGCCGGGCATCGCACCAGCCGGAGGCGGCGCCATCATCTGCGCGCCCATCGCTTCATGCAGCTTCTGGACCAGTTCGTCGGCCAGCATCGGATTGGCCTCGGCAATCACCGGCAGCAGCGCGTCGACGCGCTCCAGTTCCTTCTTCTCCAACAGCAGCTTGGCGGCGTCGTAGTACGCTTGCGCCGCCTCGGGCAGGCGACCCGTCATGTAATAGACGTTGCCCAGTTCGCC
>JBGAQX010000072.1:0-6646 GCA_044220545.1 Rhodocyclaceae bacterium
CTCGACCCGCATCACATGGAAGGGATAGGGATAGCTCTTAAGCTGTGGGCTGGCCGCCGCCTTTATCGCCTCGTTTAGCCCCTGCGTGCGGCCATCGGGCCGGCGGATCGCCCAATCCAGCGCGACCAGCAGCGCAAGCACGATCAGCGCCCACTGCCATGACTTTATCCTGAGAAAATTCATTGCCCCCCTTCATTCACGATGCGCCAAGCACGCTGGCGCCATTATCGGTGCCCGCCCAAGCTGACGCGGTCGACCCCGAAAATCGACCGGATTCCAAGGGCTGGACCGACTCAGCGGCGCACCCCATATGACTTTCCGTCCCAGCGATAGATCGGGAATTTGCCGAATCCCGGGCCGCCGACCTCGATGTCCGGCCACCCGCTGCGCTTCGTTTTGCCTACGACCGGAACACCGACCTCGTCCAACAGCACGCGCCAGCCACCGTCATCCCGAGTCAGTAGCACGAAGGCCTCGGCTGTGTTGCCATAGCAGAAGAGGCTGCTCTCCTTCACCCAGGCCTCGGGCCGGCCGTCACCGTTCAAGTCTTCGAGCTCGATGCGGCCTGGCATGTAGGACGCCGTCGGCGCATCCTCCTTGCAGCGGATGTACTGACCGGCGCGCGCCTTCTTGAAGCCGGCAGCCTTGAACACCGCGGCCTGCTCGGCCGGCGCAAGGCCGGCAGCGGTAGCCGGCGCGGCACACAGGACGGCAAGCGCGACCCCGGTTAGTGAAATGTTTCGCCAGAACGATTGCATGGCCGATCCTTCCTTGTAAGATTGACTGCCGGTTGCGGTTGACGCCGCAAAACGAGCGATTTTCAGGATTAGCGAAGGAGTCACTATGTCCCTCTTCCGTCTCGGAGACAAGGCGCCCCAGCTCGGCGAGAACGCCTGGGTTGCCCCCAACGCCACGGTGATCGGCGACGTTCACCTCGGCGCCAACGCCTCGATCTGGTGGAACGCCACGCTGCGCGGCGACAACGACCCGATCTATATCGGCGACAACAGCAACATCCAGGATGGTTCGGTTCTGCATACCGACGAGGGCATTCCCATGCTCATCGGCGCCGATGTCACCGTCGGCCATCTGGTCATGCTGCATGGCTGCACGGTCGGCGACGGCAGCCTGATCGGCATCGGTTCGGTGATCCTCAACCGCGCGGTGATCGGCAAGGGTTGCGTGGTCGGTGCCAACACCCTGATCCCCGAAGGCAAGGTGTTTCCCGACCATGTGCTGATCGTCGGCTCGCCGGGCAAGGTCGTGCGCGAACTGACGGCTGACGACGTCATCCACCTCAAGCACGCCGCCGCGCACTACGTCGAGAACGCCCGCCGTTACCGGCAGATGCTGCAGCCGCTCTGATCGCTGCCGCAAACAGGAGAGTCATTCACATGAAGGACAAGACACTGCTGGTCCTGCGCCACGGCAAATCGGACTGGAGCACCGGGCTAGAGGATTTCTACCGGCCGCTGGTCAGCCGCGGCCGTGTCGGCAGCCGCAAGATGGGCGCGTGGATCCGCTCCCAGGACCTGCTTCCCGATACGGTATTGAGTTCCCCGGCGGAGCGCGCGCGGATGACCACGGTGCACGCCTGCAAGGCAATGGGCGTGTCGCTGGAAACGGCGCGCTGGGACGAGCGGCTCTACGAGGCTTCCGTCGAGGACCATCTCGCCGCTCTGGCCGACTGCCCGGAGACGGCACAACTGGTGATGCTGGTCGGACACAATCCGGGGCTGGAAGAACTGGTCGAATACCTCGCCGTGGGTGAGGTCAAGATTCCCGCCGACGGCAAGCTGCTGCCAACCTCGGCGCTGGCGCAACTGGAGATGACCGGCGACTGGAGAGGCCTCAAGCGCGGCTGCGCACGGATCGCCGTGGTGACCCGGCCGGCCGATGTGCCTAACGACACCGAGGCGACGGACAAGGCGAAGAGCAAGACAGAGGAAAAGGCCGAGGCCGGCGACAAACCGAAACGGAGGGCGGTGCCCGACTATTTCTTCACGCAGTCGGCGGTCATTCCCTACCGCATCGCCGACGGCAAGCCGGAAGTCATGCTGATCACCTCGCGCAAGGGCACGCGCTGGGTCCTGCCCAAGGGGGTGAAGGAACCCGGGCTGTCGCTGCGCGATTCGGCGAGCAAGGAGGCATTCGAGGAGGCCGGGGTGCGCGGCGAAGTCGACGCGGAACCGATCGGCCACTACGAGTACGCCAAATGGGGCGGCACCTGCAGGGTTGCCGTCTTCCCGATGGCAGTGAGCGAGTGCCTGCCCGATGGGGAGTGGGAGGAGAGCCACCGCGAGCGCCAGTGGGTCAGCCCGCAGGAAGCGATAGACCACCTTGACGAACCCGAGCTGCGCAAACTGGTCAGTAGCCTGGCGAAGCGCCTGGCCGACCACTGAGTTCGCCGTCGCCGGCGGCGGGAGCGCCGGCGGGGAGCGACATCCCCGCCCCAGCGTTTGGCTTTTGCCGCAGGATTGATTCGGACCCCTTTCCCCCACTCACTTTTGATGGCCATCTGGGTTGACATATCCTATCCAGGTGGATAGGATATGTCTCATGAGCACACACACTTCCCATCCAGAGATCATCAAGCGCCTTAAACGGGCCGAAGGGCACCTCAGGAGCATCATCACCATGCTTGAGGGCGGCCGCAATTGCCTGGAGATCGCCCAGCAACTGCAGGCCGTCGAAAGCGCGGTGGGCAATGCCAAGAAGACTCTGGTGCATGACCACATTGATCACTGCCTTGAACAGGCTGTGCGCAATGGTTCCCAAAGCGCGGACGATACCATTCGCGAATTCAAAGCCATCACCAAATACCTCTGAGGACGCCCCGTGACCAATTTCTCCGCGCTGCTGGCGCAGGGCACGGCCAACGCCTGGCTTTTCATCCCCAGCGCTATCTTGCTCGGCGGCCTGCACGGTCTTGAACCTGGTCACTCCAAGACCATGATGGCTGCGTTCATCGTGGCTATTCGTGGCACGGTGGCGCAAGCCGTTCTGCTCGGGATATCGGCGACAATTTCCCATACGGCCGTGGTCTGGGTAATCGCGCTTGGTGGCATGTACTTCGGACAAAAATGGGATGCCGAAACCAGTGAACCCTACCTCCAGGTGGCGTCCGCAGTGCTGATTATCGGCGTCGCTCTGTGGATGATGTGGCGAACGTGGTGGCAAGGGCAATTTGCCGAACAAAGCCATGATCACGATCACCAACATCATCATGACGACACCAAACGAATCGACACTGGCCACGGTTTAGTACGGCTGGAAGTGTTCGAGGACGGTGTGCCGCCGCGTTTTCGGTTGTTCCGTGAAAGCGGGCATGGCCACACATGGACGGCCGATCAGGTGAGGATCGAGACCGAGCGTCCGGATGCCAGCCGCCAGACATTCAGTTTCGTGCAGCGCGATGGCTTCGTGGAATCCGAACAGGAGATTCCCGAGCCGCACGAGTTCGTCGCCCGTCTGCGCCTGGGCCATGAACACCACAGCCACGATTACGACGTGGAGTTCGTCGAGCACGATCATCATCACCACGCCATCAAGGACTACGAAGGACTGGACGTGTCGGCTCCGGGCTACCAGGATCCGCACGAACTGGCGCACGCCAACGACATTCGCCGTCGCTTCGCAAACCGGGAAGTGACCACCGGGCAGATCATCATGTTCGGACTGACTGGCGGGCTGATTCCCTGCCCTGCCTCGATCACCGTGCTGTTACTGTGCTTGCAACTGAAGGAGATCACGCTCGGGGCGACCTTGGTGCTATCCTTCAGTATTGGTTTGGCCTTGACGATGGTGCTTTCCGGCGCACTGGCGGCTTTGAGCGTGAAGCACGTCTCCAAGCGCTGGAGCGGTTTTGGTGAATTCGCGCGGAAAGCCCCCTATTTCTCGGGCGCGCTCATCCTGCTCGTTGGTCTTTACCTAGGCTATCAAGGGCTGCAAGCCCTGGTCTGATAGGCGGCGGGGAAACGAGTCTCGGATATTCCCCAGAATCACCGTTAAGGCGGTGACGGAAATTAAATCGCGGATGGCATCGACCGCTGCGGTTGTGTTTTCCGGCGGGATTCCGCATCATTCGCCCCTTTTTGCCGCCCCGCCACCCCCATGCTCGCACCCATCGAACACCGCATCGCCGCTGAACTCGGCGTCCGCCCGGCCCAGGTCATCGCCGCTATCGCACTGCTCGACGAAGGCGCCACCGTGCCCTTCATCGCCCGCTACCGCAAGGAGGCGACCGACGGCCTCGACGACACCCAGTTGCGCAACCTCGATGAGCGCCTGACCTACCTGCGCGACCTCGAAGACCGCCGCGCTGCCATCCTGGCCAGCATCGAGGAACAAGGGAAGCTGACCCCGGAACTCAAGGCCGAGATCGGCAATGCCGAAACCAAGCAGCGCCTCGAAGACCTCTACCTGCCCTACAAGCAGAAGCGCCGGACCAAGGCGCAGATCGCCCGCGAAGGCGGCATCGAGCCGCTCGCCCTCGGCCTGCTGGCCGACCCGAACCTGACACCGGACGACGAAGCCGAGAAATACCTCAACGTCGAGGCCGGTTTCGCCGATGCCCGCGCCGTACTCGACGGCGCCCGCCAGATCCTCATGGAAAAATTCGCCGAGGATGCCGAACTGCTCGGCCAGTTGCGCGAATACCTGGGCGAACACGGCCTGCTGCGGTCGACCGTCGTCGAAGGCAAGGAAAGCGAAGGCGCCAAGTTCCGCGACTGGTTCGATTTCGCCGAGCCGATCGCCAGCATGCCCTCGCACCGCGCGCTGGCCCTGCTCCGTGGCCGCAACGAAGGCATGCTGCACGTTGCGCTGGTTCTCGATTCCGAGCTTGACGAGGAGAAGATCCAGCCCGGACCCGGACCCTGTGAGCAGCGCATCGCCGTCCGTTTCGGAATCAGGAACCAGAACCGCCCTGCCGACAAATGGCTGCAGGACACCGTGCGCTGGACCTGGAAAGTCAAGGTCCATACCCACCTCGAACTCGAATTGATGAACGAGTTGCGCGAACGCGCCGAGGAAGAGGCCATCCGCATCTTCGGCAAGAACCTCAAGGACCTGCTGCTCGCCGCGCCGGCCGGCCAGCACGTGACCATGGGCATCGACCCCGGCATCCGCACCGGCTGCAAGATAGCCATCGTCGACGCCACCGGCAAGCTGCTCGACACCGCCACCATCTACCCGCACGAGCCGCGCTGCGACTGGGATGGTTCGCTGTCCGCCATTGCCCGCCTGGCCGCCAGGCATGGCGTGACCTTGGTCGCCATCGGCAATGGCACGGCCAGCCGCGAAACCGACAAGCTCGTGCAGGAGGTCATCAAGCGCTATCCGGAGGCCCGGCTGACCAAAATCGTGGTTTCGGAAGCAGGCGCCTCGGTCTATTCCGCCTCCGAATTCGCCGCCAAAGAGTTTCCCGACCTCGACGTCTCGATCCGCGGCGCCGTGTCCATCGCCCGTCGCCTGCAGGACCCGCTGGCCGAACTGGTCAAGATCGAGCCGAAGTCGATTGGCGTCGGCCAGTACCAGCACGACGTGTCGCAGACCAAGCTAGCGCGCAATCTCGACGCCGTCGTCGAGGACTGCGTCAATGCCGTCGGCGTCGACGTCAATACCGCGTCGATTCCGCTGCTCACCCGCATATCCGGCCTGAACGCCGGGCTGGCCGCCAACATCGTCAGCTACCGCGACAGCAACGGCGCCTTCAAGAGCCGCAACGACCTGAAGAAAGTGCCACGCCTCGGCGACAAGACTTTCGAACAGGCCGCCGGCTTCCTGCGCGTGCCGAACGGCGACAACCCGCTCGACAGTTCGTCGGTGCACCCGGAAGCCTACCCGGTGGTCGAAAAAATCATTGTCGACCTGAAGAAGTCGATCAAGGAAATCCTCGGCGACAGCCGCGCCCTGAAAGGCCTCAACCCGGCCAAATACACCGACGAGCGCTTCGGCCTGCCCACCGTGCAGGACATTTTCAGGGAACTGGAAAAACCGGGCCGCGACCCGCGCCCCGAGTTCAAGACAGCGACCTTCGCCGACGGCATCAACGAGGTCAAGGACCTGCGTCCGGGCATGATTCTGGAGGGCGTCGTCACCAACGTCGCTGCCTTCGGCGCCTTCGTCGATATCGGCGTCCATCAGGATGGCCTCGTGCACGTCTCGGCGCTGTCCAACACCTTCGTCAAGGACCCGCATACCGTCGTCAAGGCCGGCCAGGTGGTCAAGGTCAAGGTGCTCGAAATCGACCTGCAACGCCAGCGCATCGCGCTGAGCATGCGCATGGGTGACGAACCGACGCAGGGAAAACGCTACGACGACGCGCCAGCCGGGCGCAGCAGCCCCGGCCAGCAACGCGCACAGCAGCGCGGCGGTGGCCCGGCGCCCGCCGGCGGCAATGCGATGGCCTCCGCCTTCGCCAGACTGAAACGCTGATGCCCGGCCTTGCCAGGCTGACTTCGGCCGCCGCCCGGCACAGCTGGCGTCTCGGGCTGAAACTTGCCTGGCTGCTGGGACTTGTCTGTCTGGCGATTGTCCTCGGCTTCACGCTTTACGCGGTGAGCGTGCTGCCGCCGCTGGCGCCGTGGCACACCGAGCGCCTGCACGAGGAATTTTCGGCGCTCCGCCACGCCGACCTCGATTT
>JBGAQX010000073.1:0-7283 GCA_044220545.1 Rhodocyclaceae bacterium
CGGCGCCGTGTGCACCCCGGATTTCTTCGGCTACAACGCCGGCCTCGAACTGCAATACCGCGGCCGGCTCGACGAGTCGCGCAAGGAAGCTGCGCCCGAGGGCGTGCGTCGCGACCTGTTCGAAGCCATGCGGCAAGTCGCGCTGACCGGCACGGGGCCGGCGCAGCAGACCCCCGGCATCGGCTGTTCGATCAAGTGGACCGTTGCATGAGGATCCTCCTGCTCCTCGTCGCGCTGCTGGCAATGTCGGCGGCCCATGCCGCCGACAACGTCTTGCTGATCCAGTTGCAGGCCGGCGGCGGCTTCAGGGTCTGGCATACCGAAGGCGAAAGCCGCCTCTCCGACGATGAGATCATGGAACTCGAGGTCACTGCAAGGCCCGGGGGCGGCGAAGTGACGCCGACCAGCGCCGGTCCTGCGCGCGTCTTCGAATCGGGCGAAGGAGTGACCATCAGCCTGCTCGATGCGAAGAGCGACGCGACCCTGCTGATCGACCGTGACGACTGCAACCATGTCCGGGTCTGGCACGCCGCCGGCGCTACCACGCTGTCGGAAGACCAGGTTGCCGACATTTTCATCAGCGCGCTGCCCGGCGGCGGCAAGCGCATCACCATCGGCGATTACCACGTCAAGGCCTTTGTCACCAGGCTGGGCGTGATCGCGACGCTGTGGAACGCCGCGGCAAAAAAATAGCCGGCCGCCTTTCCCCTCAGCCGGACTTCCGGCCGGCAGATCGGGCTGTTTTCGGCGCGGCTGTCATGGCGACAGGCCCCTTCCCGCCGACCTGGGCTTCGATCAGGCGCGAACCTTCGCCGTCCATGAACTGCACGAAGGCGGTGGCCGCCGGCATCAATCGCTTGTCGGTGCGATAGACCAGGCGCCATTGCCGCTTGACCGGCGTATCGCTGATGTCGAGCACCACCAGGCGGCCGACCGCACGCTCCATGCCGATGGTATGTTCGGAGATGAAGGACAGGCCAAGTCCCGCCATCACGGCCTGCTTGATGGTCTCGTTGCTCTCGAGAAAGCGTTCCAGTGCGCCGCGCGTACCCGAACCCGGTTCGCGGATCAGCAGCGTCTCGGCGGCGAGTCGCTGCGGCTCGATGCGCCGTTTGCCGGCGAGCGGGTGGTCCGGCGCCGCGATGAATACCAGGGGGTGCTCGGCAAATACCTTGGCCACGGTTTCAAACTCGGCCGGCGGCGTGCCCATGATGGCCAGGTCGATGTCGTTCTCGGCAAGATGGCGCACGATGGTGCCGCGGTTGTTGACCGTCAGCTGCAGTTCGACACCCGGATGGCGGCGACGGTACTCGGCCAGCAGCGAGGGCGCAAAATACTTGGCGGTGCTGACCACGCCTATCTTGAGGCGGCCGGCTTCGACCCCCTTGAGCGCCGCCATGGCTTCGCCGGCCTCGCGCAGCTGCTCGGCAATGCGCCGCGCCTGGCGCGCAATTTCCTCGCCGGCGGCGGTCAGCCTCACCTTCTTGCCGGCCTGCTCGGTCAGCGGCAGCCCGGCCAGGTCTTCCAGCGTTTGTACCTGCATCGACACCGCGGGCTGGGTCAGGTGCAGTTCTTCGGCGGCACGCGAGAACGAGAGGTTGCGGGCAACGGCCTCGAATATTTTCAGCTGGCGCAGGGTGACGTTTTTCATGCGGAAAGGGCTCCCGGCAAACGGAGGGTGACGTCGAAAATTCGTCCGATCTTATCATCGCCATAAGAAACCATGACTGGCGCTTATGGGTGGCGGGCGGCTATGCTTTCGTCCATGCTTGAAGCCCTGATCTTCGATGTCGATGGCACGCTGGCCGATACCGAGCGCGACGGCCATCGCCCGGCGTTCAACGCCGCCTTCGCCGAAGCCGGCCTGCCCTGGCACTGGGACGCGAGGCTCTACGGCGAATTGCTGGAAGTGACCGGGGGCAAGGAGCGCATTCGCTTCTTCTGCGAACGACACGCGCCGGAGTTCCTGCGGCAGGGGGATGCCGAGGCGCGCATCAGGGAAATTCATGCCGCCAAGACGCGGCACTATGTGGCGCTCTGCGCTGAGGGCATTCCCCTGCGCCCCGGCGTCGAGCGCCTGCTGCGCGAAGCGAAGGCCGCCGGCCTGCGCCTGGCCATTGCCACCACCACCACGCCGGAAAACATCAGCGCCTTGCTGGCGCCGGACCTGCTCGCCCTGTTCGAAAAAGTCGGCGCCGGCGATACGGTGCCGAACAAGAAGCCGGCGCCGGACATCTACCTCTGGGTGCTGGCCCAACTGGGCCTGCCGGCCAGGGCCTGCCTCGCCATCGAGGATTCCGCCAACGGCCTCAGGGCCAGCCGCGGCGCCGGCCTGGCGACCGTGATCACGCGTACTCCCTACACCGATGACCACGATTTCTCCGGCGCCGTGGCGATATTGCCCGAGCTGGGCGAGGTGGGGCTGCCGCAGCTGCGGCACTGGCATAGCCTTGCTTATGGTAGTGATAAAAAAGTATGACTTTAACTTATGTAGCGGCATGGCTAACATGCCATCCATCCGCTGCACCGATTGCCTGAACGAACAGACCACCAAGGAGAACCGCATGGACCAGTCGAACCGCTACGCCGACCTGAGCTTGAAGGAAGAAGACCTGATCAAGGGCGGCAGGCACATCCTCGTCGCCTACAAGATGAAGCCCAAGGCCGGCTACGGCTACCTGGAGGCCGCCGCCCACTTCGCCGCCGAGTCCTCGACCGGCACCAACGTCGAGGTCAGCACCACCGACGACTTCACGCGCGGCGTCGATGCGCTGGTGTACCTGATCGACGAGGCGACCGAGGAAATGCGCATCGCCTACCCGATCGACCTGTTCGACCGCAACATCACCGACGGCCGCATGATGCTGGTGTCCTTCCTGACCCTGGTGATCGGCAACAACCAGGGCATGGGCGACATCGAGCACGCCAAGATGTACGACTTCTACATGCCGGAGCGCGCGATCCAGCTGTTCGACGGTCCGGCCAAGGACATCTCCGACCTGTGGCGCATCCTCGGCCGCCCGGTCAAGAACGGCGGCTACATCGCCGGCACCATCATCAAGCCCAAGCTCGGCCTGCGTCCCGAGCCCTTCGCCAAGGCGGCCTACCAGTTCTGGCTCGGCGGCGACTTCATCAAGAACGACGAGCCCCAGGGCAACCAGGTGTTCTGCCCGGCGAAGAAGGTCTATCCGCTGGTCTATGACGCCATGAAGCGCGCCATGGACGAAACCGGCCAGGCCAAGATCTTCTCCGCCAACATCACCGCCGACGACCACTACGAAATGCTGGCGCGCGCCGACTTCATCCTCGAAACCTTCGGCCCGGATGCCGACAAGGTGGCCTTCCTGGTCGATGGCTATGTCGGCGGCCCCGGCATGGTCACCACCGCCCGCCGCCAGTACCCCGGCCAGTACCTGCACTACCACCGCGCCGGCCACGGCGCCGTGACCTCGCCTTCCGCCAAGCGCGGCTACACCGCCTACGTGCTGGCCAAGATGAGCCGCCTGCAGGGTGCCTCGGGCATCCACGTCGGCACCATGGGCTTCGGCAAGATGGAAGGCGACGCCGACGACCGCGCCATCGCCTACATCATCGAGCGCGACAGCTACACCGGCCCGGCCTATCATCAGGAGTGGTACGGCATGAAGCCGACCACGCCGATCATCTCCGGCGGCATGAACGCGCTGCGCCTGCCCGGCTTCTTCGAGAACCTCGGCCACGGCAACGTGATCAACACCGCCGGTGGCGGCTCCTATGGCCACATCGACAGCCCGGCGGCCGGCGCGATCTCGCTGCGCCAGTCCTACGAGTGCTGGAAGTCGGGCGCCGATCCGATCGAATTCGCCAGGAGCCACAAGGAATTCGCCCGCGCCTTCGAGTCCTTCCCCAAGGACGCCGACCAGCTGTATCCGGGCTGGCGCGAAAAGCTCGGCGTGCACAAGTAAGCCGCACTCTGGTAGAAACAGCCCCGCTGCGGCGGGGTTTTCTTGCCCGCCATACCTGACTGTTTTGATCGGATAGAGCCATGTCGAACAAGGAGCAATACCTCGTCCGGACGCAACCCTTCTACCAGGCCCAGGGCAGGGAAGTCGAGCTGTACGAGGCCGCCTACGGCGCGCGCCTGCCGGTGATGCTGAAGGGGCCCACCGGCTGCGGCAAATCGCGCTTCGTCGAGTACATGGCCTGGAAGCTGGGCAAGCCGCTGATCACCGTGGCCTGCAACGAGGACATGACCGCCTCCGACCTGGTCGGCCGTTACCTGCTCGATGCCAGCGGCACGCGCTGGCTCGACGGCCCGTTGACCACCGCGGCGCGCATGGGTGCGATCTGCTATCTCGACGAGATCGTCGAAGCCAGGCAGGACACCACCGTGGTGATCCATCCGCTGACCGACCATCGGCGCGTCCTGCCGCTGGACAAGAAGGGCGAGCTGGTCGAGGCGCATGCCGATTTCCAGCTCGTCATCTCCTACAACCCCGGCTACCAGTCGCTGATGAAGGACCTCAAGCAGTCGACCAAGCAGCGCTTCACCGCCTTCGACTTCGATTACCCCGAGGCGGCACTCGAGACGCAGATCGTGGCGCAGGAATCCGGCCTCGACGCCGCCACCGCCGCGACCCTGGTGAAGATCGCGCAGACGGCGCGCAACCTCAAGGGCCACGGCCTCGACGAGGGCATCTCGACGCGCCTCGTCGTTTATGCCGCGACATTGATCAAACGCGGCGTTCAGCCTGCGGATGCCTGTCGCATGGCCATGGTGCGACCGATCACCGACGACGCCGACATCCGCGCCACGCTCGATCATGCCGTCGATGCCAGCTTCGCCTGAAAAGTCGGCGCCGGCGACACGGCGAGGCTGAGTGTAGGGGCACCCCTCAAGGTCCAAGCGCGGTACGTTCCCAAATCGGTAACGTACCCCGGAACACCTCCTCAAATCAGGGGAGGGTCACAACATATATCCTATGCTGTCATCACTCGTCCAGACCGAGCCGAAAGCTTGTCAGCAATAAGCGCATTTTTTGAAAATCATCATCTCTGGGCGCGCCTCCCGGATACCCGCCACGCGATAGCTGCTCAATGAGGAGACTGGTTGCATCGTCGGCAAGCTCCCGGTCCAGAACCGGCAGGAGTGCGGCGCCGCTGAGTGTTGAAAGAAGTGCCGCCACATCCCGCCCCAACAGGCGTGCAGCGGCTACATCTGCGTCGTAGTCCGCAACATCCATTAATCCATCTATGTCATACAGGCTGCGTCCGGCGACTTTCTCATAACGGGTCAGTAGCAGGCGTATGTCCTGTGCATCCTTGCCGGTCGGGTGCAAATGCTTGCGGTCTTCCCAGGCAAGGATTTTCATCAGCATCAGCCCGGAGGGTGAAGCGACCTTCACGGGCAAATCAACGTCGGCGAGCACGGTAATTGCGGCCTTGAAAGCCTCTTCGAAGCCGATGACGTTCATCACGATGTCCTGTTTGGGCGGCCAGGCAATTTCGGCACCGGCACCGCCGAGGCGTCCAAAGGGAACGAGATCGATGTGAAAACCTTGCAGGTGCCGATGGTTCAGGCGATGCTGGGTCCGATCGGGGGCAAACTCGCCTTCATCGAGGATGCCGGTTCTGACTCGCTCGAATTCATCCCAGTCAGCCAATGCAATACCGATGTCAGCGTCCCGGGTGGCGCGGAGGGTGTCGATGCCATTGATGAGTGTGAACACCCAGTCACGCGCCATGGCACCGGTGAGAAACCAGTCGGCGTTTACGGCGGCAGCGGCTCGCGCGATGGTTCCCAGCGCCCGCCGGTGAACGGGCTCAATCTGCGCCGTCAGGTTCGGCCAGGTACTTTTCATGGATTAATCCTGCCGTTTCGATGGCACGCGGATCGCCGGTGGCCATCAGGTCGGCATAGGCAAGCAGCGGAGGTACGGTATCGGTTACGACCTCGACGCCGGTTGGCGGAAAGTTCCAGAACTTCTCGAAAACAACTACATCGCCTTGAGGATCGGCGCGCATGCGCTGTGCCTGCAACAGTTGGCCGGGAGTGCCGTTGGCATATACGGTTATCTCGCCGGGCTTGAGATAGCCCGTGAGACGGTCGGCGGCCACATCGCCACCCCACAGCACGTCGAACTGGCGGAGATCGGCGGTCTTCCACCAATCCGGTTTCTCTGCACGAAAGCGACGCACTTTACGACGAGGGGCGAGTTCGCGGATATAGGCCGTCGTCCATTCTTCGATAAGCTTTCCCCGCTGCCGCAAACGCTTGCCGTCCTTGCCCAGGTCAAGCAGGTAACCCAGTTCTTTCATGTCACCGACCAGACCGGCGACGGTACCCAAGGCGACGCCCGCTGCGTCGGCGATATCTCGGTAGGGGCGATCTACATAGTCGGGCCGGGCAAGGAGTACGAAAACAACTTTCAGACCGGTTGTCTTGAAAAGACGGGGTGGACGAGCAAGTGCTGGAATCTTCAGGCCCGGGGGGAGCGGGCAGCCCGCAATGAACAAAAAGAACCCCGGCTCCGCAAAATAGGCGTTGCCTGCCATATCGAGGAATCGGATTCCAGCTTCTTTTAGTCTTGCTGCAAGATCAACAGGAACAACGTGAGTGATCACTACTTTTTGTCCGATGGTGTCCCGGTCTCGAACCAGGCGTGCAATAGTCGTCACATCTGCCACCGGCACAGGCAAGACCGCATAGATGCGATCAAGCTTTGCCCCTTTGGGCCGGAATGCCAGTGTGAGCAGTGGATTTTCGGTGGTGGCAGGACACACATGCAGAGTGGCCTGCTTCCCAACTTGCCTTTGGAAAGCTGCACACGCACCGTCTAACAGATCAAGGAGCTCCATCGCATCACCTGTCGCCATTGTTCATCGATCAGTCACGTTCACAAAAAATGAACAGATGAGTGATTTGAACACATGCCGGCAGTGATTGACAAGCTTTCTGTTCAAATAAAATGCACGTTCACGAAATGTGAACAAGCGGCGCAACGTGAACAGATCGTAAGCTGGTTTGGACCAAGGGGATCCCGCCAAGGTATCCGGTGTCCCAGATCGTCGGGTACACGTTACAGATTCTGTAACCTATGGCGGAGCGTCCCCTCAAGTCAGGGGAGAGTCCGGGTGATTAATTCTTTCAAAGAATTAACTCCGCGGCGGAGCGTCCCCTCAAATCAGGGGAGAGTCCGAGCGAGGCGGCGACCGATGTCACCATGCACCAGGCGGAGCGTCCCCTCAAATCAGGGGAGAGTCCGAGCGCCCTCTCCGGCGCTGCCGTGACTTCGGTGGCGGAG
>JBGAQX010000039.1:0-70125 GCA_044220545.1 Rhodocyclaceae bacterium
ACATGGGGGTGCCCTTCGTCACTCTGGCGGGGCGGCCGAGCGTGGGACGGCTGGGCAGTTCGATCCTGCATGGGGTGGGCCATCCGGAGTGGATTGCCGGGTCGGAAGAGGAGTACATCGAGAAGGCGGTGGCGCTGGCCGCCGACCCGCCCGCGCTTGCGGCGCTGCGCGCCGGGCTCCGACAGGAGATGCAAGCCAGCCCGCTGATGGATGAAACCGGCTTCGCCCGCCGCGTCGAAATCGCCTATCGCGACATGTTCGGACAGTGGGTGACTAGCGGGCGTTAAAGCAAGGCGGCGGGTAGGGATCTTCCCTGTTCCCGCCGCGAGCAGTCACCACTCAGCGATGACGGGCGACAATGGCTTCGACGACCTTGTCGTCGATCACGACATCCCGCTCGAGCGGGTCGAGATGCCCGGCGCGGCGCTTGTCCACCACGTTCCGGCCGACGGCCCTGATCAGGTCGGCCTTGACCTCCTCGAACGGCTTGCGGCCGGCGGGCTGCTTTTCGGTCAGCTTGAGGATGTGCCAGCCCAACTCGGTGGCGATGACCTCGCTGACATCACCGACCTTGGCCAAGTCGAATGCCGCACGTTCGAGTTCCGGGCGCAGCCGTCCTTTTTCGAAGAAGCCCATGTCGCCGCGTTTGGCCTTGGTACCCGCATCGTCGGAATACATGATGGCCAGGGTGCCGAAGTCGGCCCCTTTCGACTTGATCTGGCTCAGCAGATCGTCGGCCAGTTCACGGCCGTCTTTCCGGTAGCGGCCGATCAGGATATGGCTGAGCGCAAGAGCCTCGGCGGTGACATGCTTTTCGGGAAAGGCGTTGTATTCGGCCAGAGCCAGCTTTTCCAGCGTCTTGGCATCCGGCGGATTGCCGTCGAACTGCTGCACCCGCGCGTCGGAAAGCACTCTTTCCCGGGCAAGTTGCAGGCGAGCCATCATCGCCGTCTTCTTGTCCAGTTGTTCCGCTTCGGCCTCCTTGGTCAAGGCGCGCCGCAGTAACAGGTTGTGGGCAATCTGCCGGACACCTTCCGGCTTGCCGTAGGTGCTCTTCACGGTCTCCGGCGAATAGCGCTCCGCTTCCAGTTCGAGGTCGGCCACGGTTACGGCGACACCCTTGCTGTTCTTCGCCACCACAGTCTGATCGTCGGCGGCATACCCCGGGCCGGCGGCCAGTTGCAGGCAGGCGGCGATCGTCGCGAAGGCAAACATTCTCATGCGCGTTCTCCAATACCAATTTCGATAAAACGCAAACTACAAAAGGAAAGGGCGGGTCGCCCCGCCCTTCCCTGCACAACAGTTGCTAAGAACCAGCCAAACTTAGATCCGGCCGTTCCAGCGATGCGCCCAGGCGCCACCGAAGTTGCCGGAGACACCAGCGGAGACCGCCGGGTTGACCGCCTTGACGAAGGCCTGGCCGATGACCGGCAGACCACCGGTGTGACCCGTGGCGTTCAGGTTGACCGACGCCCAGCCGCTCTGGTACGGAACGTTCAGGCCAGCGACCACCAGGTTGGCGCCGATGGCACCGGTGTTGCTGGTCAGGTTGTTCAGCGACAGGATGTTGACTTCGCCGCACAGCGCAACCGAGGTCACGACGTTCGGGGAAACAACGACGTTGGAGGTCACGTTCGACACTTCTTCGCGGTTCGTCATCGAGTAGTTGCCGATGCTGACGCAGGAAGAACGGCCGTCAGCCGCGTAAGCCGTCACGCCGCGGAAGAAGCCCTGGGCGCCTTCCTTGGCCGTCGTGCCGTCGCCGCCGAAGACGCAAGCGCCGTAGGCGCCGGTGGTCTCGTTCGTGCAAACGTCGGTGACCGCCAGGGTGTTCGCCGAGGCCGTGGTAAAGCCGACGGTGGTGGCGTACGTGCCGGTGGCGGCAGCGGTCACGCCGTTGGCGGCGTTACCACGACCAGCAACCAGATAACGGCGGGTCGGCATGCTGACCAGCCAGTCGGTCTTGGCGCTGATACCGGTTTCCAGCAGGAACTCGTTGATGATGCTGGTGTGGGCGAGCGGCGCGGACAGCGCGTAGGCCTGGGCGCCGGCGGAAGCGGTCGCGATCTCGTACGGCGTCGACAGATCCGGGAAGTCGTACTCGGCGGTCGCGAAACCGGTGGTCAGCAGCACGCCGTCGAACGTCGAAGCGATGTTCGGGTAGGCGGTGGAGGGAACCACGCCGGCAACGGCGGTGGAAGTCTGCTGCGAGTAGACGATACGGGTGGCGGTGGTCGCCTCGATCGCGGTGGCGGCGCCGGTGAACACCGTCGTCTGCGGCACGTTGATGATGGTGTAGTTCGCCATCAGGCCGCTGCTCGGCGACGTCAGGGCGGTAGCCGTGGCGTTTTCAGCGCGCTGGATCGGGCCACCCGGAACAGCCAGGGTCGTGTAGGTCGTCTCGATGGTCTCGAGGATGGCCGAGGAGCAAGTCGGCGCGCCACCGGTGGTGGTGTGCTTCGTCGTCGCGTAGACCGGGTTGGTCGTCGTCGTGCCCGACGGGATGTCGGCCATGTTGAAGATTTCGATATAACCTTCACGGGTACCAACACCACCAGCCTGATCAGCGGTCGACAGACGGCCGGTCACGAACGGGGTAGAGTTCAGGACGGAGGCAGCCGGCAGCGTGCAGGACAGATCCGACGTGTTCAACTGGCTCGCGCCACCGGAACTCTGGGAGATGTTGGCGGTCCACACGTCACCGGGGGACAGGAAGAGCTGGAAGTCGAAGATATCGTCCGAGTCACGGCCGCCGCGGAAGCGAATCTTGACAGCCTTGCCGTTGACGGTGTCGGTGTTGACGATGTTCAACAGAGTGGAGTTGCCATTCTGCGTCGTGAAGTACGGAACGAGCAGGATGTGCCCGATGCCGTCGTCCTGCAGTTCCAGAGTTGCGTTGGCAGTGCCAGCCGCAACAAATGCACCTGCGACAGCAAGCGACAAGATTGATTTTTTCATCATATAAAAAGCTCCTTAAATTACGTACGCTCAAATAGGCCTATATCAGCGTGTCTGTGACACCTTTGCAGACTAACACGCCCCGAAAAACCTTTGCAACAAGTAACCCGTTATTGCCGATCCGTTGTTGTATTGATACAACATCCATAATTGGTTGGCACACCTCCTTAGCGAAGAGATCAACCATCGCCGTCTGAAATCCCTATCCGGGAGTCGCTAGCGTTTGAAAAGCCACCAAGCGCCGTCCTCTTTGATCCAGGGCTCATCATAGTGATTCTGGATTATAGCGGGCTTCGGCTTCTTGATATTGACCGGTTCGTAATATTCGATGCGAATCTTCGCCGCGCAGTTCGTCTCGCTGTCGCACTTGACGCCAATGACCTTGGCCGACACCAGCGACTGGCTGCCGGAGGTTTCATTGCGATAAAGCTTGATATCGGTAACGGCGCGATAGGAGGGCGACGTAAAGGAGAAGGACTTCTCGAACTCGCCCGCCCGCGCCGCATCCCAGCGGGCCTGCGCCCGCTCCATGACCTGCTGCTCGGCGGTCGAGGCCGGCGCGGCCATCGCTCCCTGCGTCGCCTCGGGGGCCGCCTGGGAAGCACACCCCGCCAGCAGTACCGCCACCAACCCCGCCACACCGAAGGTTTTACTGTTCATTCAGCTTGCACTCCGTAAACATGATTCGCGATTCCCACAACCGGCTCGGCACCAATAGGTGCCATGCACCTCCTACCCTTCAGGGCATGACACCGGACCTGAGCGATGGCAATTTTACCGTAAAGGGAATGGGCCCCGTTTCCAGAACCGGCCACGCTCCCCGATGAGTTTGGCTTAGGGTATAAAATGCCCTGATTGGTTCCGTGCCTTTGGCAATCTGATCGCAGGCCCGGCTCCGGGTCGGACGAATGTTCCGGCGGCATGGATTCCCGAAATTACCGTGTCGGTCGTCGATAGCACGGAATTCAATCGCAATCGGACTATCGGAGCTCCCTTTGAGGCCACTATTCGGAAAGATCCTTCTGGAACGAGGCCGCATCGATACCGACAGCCTGCAACGGGCCTTGCGCCAACAGGAAGCGGAGCCCCGCACCCGGCTTGGCGAACTGCTTCTGCGCGGGGGCCTGGTTGGCACGCTCGATATCGCGCAGACCTTGGCCAGCCAACTTGGTCTGCCCTTGGTTGCCAGTACCGACTACCCGGAATTCCCCGTCCTCGAGGAGCAGGTTTCGGCTCGCTTCCTGCGCGAGGCGCGGACCCTGCCGCTGGCGGAAGATGCGGAGACGGTGACGGTGGCCATGGCCGACCCGACCGACACCTACACCATCGAGGCCTTTCGGGTGCTCACCGGGCGCCGAATCGTGGCGGGCGTGGCGGCCAGCGACGAGCTGGAGGCCGCCCTGGAGCGGCTCTACGGCGCCGGCCGCACCGCCATGGGGCAGATTGTCGATGACATCGAGTCGGTCGATATCCACGACTTCGACAACGACGATGTGCAGCACCTGAAGGATCAGGCCAGCGAGGCGCCGGTGATCCGCCTCGTCGGCCTGATCATCCGCAAGGCGCTCGATACGCGGGCCTCCGACATCCACATCGAACCCTTCGAGAACCGGCTGATCGTGCGCTATCGCATCGACGGCGTGATGCACGAGGTGGAATCGCCGCCGCGCCGATTGTCGGCCGCGGTGATTTCCCGCGTGAAGATCATGGCCAATCTCGATATCGCCGAGCGACGCCTGCCCCAGGACGGCCGGATCAAGTTGCGCTTGCAGGGCAAGGAAATCGACTTGCGCGTTTCCACCGTGCCGACCATGCACGGGGAGAGCGTGGTGATGCGGATCCTCGACAAGGGCGGCGTACCGCTCAATTTCGAGTCGCTCGGCTTCGAGCCCGATCTGCTGGCGAAATTCAGCGAGGTGCTGCTGCGGCCGCACGGCATTCTGTTGGTGACCGGGCCGACGGGCAGCGGCAAGACCACCACGCTCTACACCGCGCTGTCCCAGCTCAACAAGCCGGACGTGAAGATTCTCACCGTCGAGGACCCGGTCGAGTACCAGATGGACGGCATCAACCAGATCCAGGTCAAGCCGCAGATCGACCTCACCTTCGCCAACGCGCTGCGCTCGATCGTCCGCCAGGACCCGGATGTCATCATGATCGGTGAAATCCGCGACCTGGAAACGGCGCAGATCGCCGTGCAGTCGGCCTTGACGGGCCACATGGTGCTGTCGACGCTGCACACCAACGATGCCGCCAGCACGATCAACCGGCTGCTTGACATGGGCATGGAGGATTACCTGCTCACCTCGACCGTGGTCGGCATCCAGGCGCAGCGGCTGGTGCGCACGCTTTGCAAGGACTGCCGCAAGACCTACGTGGCGCTGCCGGAGATCGTCGCGGAAACGGGCTTGAATCGTTTTGCCAAGGGGGGCGGCCCGATCACCCTGTACGAACCGGTGGGTTGCGAGATCTGCGCCCAGACCGGCTTCATCGGCCGCGTGGCGATCATGGAAGTGATGCCGATGAGCGACGGCATCCGCAGCCTGGTAATGCGCCACGCCACTTCGGGCGAAATCCAGAAGCAGGCGGTGGCCGAGGGCATGTTGACCATGTACGAACACGGCCTGCGCAAGGTACTGGCGGGAACGACGACGCTGGACGAAGTCTTGCGCGTTACCCGCGAGGCATGATGGCATGAGGCTTACCCCTTACGAAGTGGACACCATTCGGCAAACGCTGCTGGCGTTTGACCGAAACGGTCGGGTCTGGCTCTTTGGCTCCCGTGCCGACGATTGCGGACGGGGTGGCGACATCGATCTTTATCTGGAGTCGAGCCACCCGATCAGTTTGCGAGAAGCGCTGACGCTCGAATACAGGCTGGCGTCCCTTTGCGACACCAAGGTCGACTTGTTGGTCCGCAATCCTGGTCAGGCCGAACAGCCCATTTTTCAGATTGCACGGCAGGGTGTGCCCCTATGAAAGAACTCGAGATCCTGCTCGCCAACTTCGTCGCTTGTCGCCAGCGAATCGAGAAGTTGCAATACTCGCTTGAGAAGAATCGTCCCCTGTTTCCCATGGCGCGGGAACGCGTGGCAAGCCTGACCGGCGAACAGGAAGAATCCATCGATGCGCTGATCCTGCGGTATTCGCAGTGCGTCGCCATGATTCAGGACCAGGTCTTCAGGGGAATTGCCTACGTCGAGCAGGAGGACATTGGCGACAAGTCGAATCGCGATCGTGCCCTGCTGATGGAAAAGCTCGGCGCCATCAAGTCCGCAGAGGCTTTTGGTACAGCGGCGGTTCTCCGCAACAAGTTCTCGCATCACTACCCTGAGGATCTCGATATCCGGATCGAAAGACTGAACCTTGTCATCGAAGAATCCGGCTATGTCGTCGCCGCTTTCGGCGATATCACCACATTCCTTGCTCAAAAGGGCTTTCTGGACAAGCTCGGCAACGACGTTTCATCCATGACGCGAGAGGCATGATGGCGCAGTTCCGCTACAAGGCGGCCAGCCCCGCCGGCGACGTCAGCGAAGGCGACCTGGAGGCGCGCGATGAAGCCGCCGCCCTGGAACGGCTGCAAGCGCTGGGGCTGATCCCCATCCGCATCGAACCGGCGGCGGTCGCCGGCGCGAACTCGGCGGGCAGCCGCTTTTCCCGCCAGCGCATCAGCCAGGATCAGGTCGGCACGCTGACCGGGGAACTGGCGACGCTGCTGCGCTCCGGCCTGCCGCTGGATCGGGCGCTGGAACTGCTGATCGGCCTGTCGCCAAACCCGCGCATGCAGGCGCTGATGACCCAGGTACGCGACGAGGTACGCGGTGGGGCGGCGTTGTCGAAGGCGCTGGAAGCGCATCCGACGGTCTTCAGCCGCTTCTACGTCGGCATGATCCGCGCCGGCGAGGCCGGCGGGGCGTTAGGCACGGTGCTGACGCGCATTTCGGAGTTCATGGAGCGATCCAAGGAGTTGCGCGAGACAGTGGCCTCGGCGCTGATCTATCCGACCATCCTGGTGCTGGCTTCGGTGACGTCGGTCATGCTGCTGCTCATCTTCGTCGTGCCGCAGTTTTCGCAGATGTTCGAGCAATCGGGCAAGGCGCTGCCCCTGGCCACGCAGATCGTGATCGCCGCCGGCGACCTACTGCGCAAGTACTGGTGGGCGATTCCGCTCGGCATATTCCTGCTCTGGCGCTACTTCGCCTGGCAGATGGCGAATGTCGCGAGCAAGACCGCCTGGGATGGCCGCTTCCTGCACCTGCCGCTGGTCGGCGACCTGCTGACCAAGATCGAGGTGGCGCGCTTCGCCCGCACCCTCGGTACCCTGCTCGCCAATGGCATCCCGCTGCTGGCCGCGCTGGGCGTGGTCAAGGATACGGTGGGCAACCGGGTCATCGCCAACGGCCTGGGCGCTGCGCGGGAACAATTGCAGGCCGGCCAGGGTCTGAGTAAGCCGTTAATGGCACAAGGGGTATTTCCGCCGCTGGCGGTGCACATGGTCGCCGTCGGCGAGGAAACCGGCCGGCTCGACGAGATGCTGACCCGCGTGGCCGACGTCTATGACCGCGAAGTGTCGCTGGCGGTCAAGCGCATGCTGGCACTGCTGGAACCGGTGATGATCCTCGGCCTGGGCCTGATCATCGGTGGCATCATCATTTCGATCCTGCTGGCGATTCTCAAGGTCAACAGTCTGGTCGGCTGAAAGGTTGTCTCTTGATGTTTACGGAACGACGTTGAAGAGGGCGCGGTGAACCAAACAGAGCGAGGGATATTGGAGCATCTGGCCAGGAAGTATGTCTGGTGGAAGACACCCGATGAAGCGCTGGTCATGCCTGAGCGTGTGATGGCCCAAGTGATGGACATCGGCGACTACGCGGACGTGCAAAGTCTCGCCAATCAGGTTGGTGACGAGGTACTGCGAGAAGTCATCGCCCACGCCGAAGCCGGCCAGTTCAGTCCACGTTCCTGGGCTTACTGGCATTTCCGGCTCGGACTTGCCCGCACCGATCATGATGTGCCTGCGCTGCCATCGCGGAGATTTTCATGAGGGGCATCTTCACGCCTCGAATGGACATTCTGCCGCCCGCGCAGCAACGCCTTTGGCCTGAATTGAAATCCGCCGCCAAGCTTGGTTTCGTCTTGTATGGCGGTACGGCGATCGCTCTGCGCCTAGGCCACCGGGCTTCCGTCGATTTCGATTTGTTCTCGGAAAGGTCGTTGGATCGTGACGCGATCCGCGCCACTTTTCCATTCCTGGGCCGGGCCACGGTCTTGCAGGACCAGCGAAATGCATTGACCGTTCTCGTTGCCGACGGCGATTCGGCGGATACGCACGTCAAGGTGTCCTTCTTCGGCGCGATTGGCTTTGGCCGAGTCGGCATACCCGATCAGACCGAAGATGGCGTCCTGCAAGTTGCCTCGCTTGACGATCTGATGGCGACCAAGCTCAAGGTCATCCTTCAAAGAGCGGAGGCCAAGGACTATCGGGACATTGCGGAATTGCTTAAGGCGGGAGTTAGCCTCCCGGCTGGCCTTGCGGCCGCGCACGAAATCTTCGGTCCGAATTTCCAACCCAGCGAGAGCTTGAAGGCAATGGCCTATTTTGACGATGGCGATCTAAAGACCTTGTCGAAGGACGAAAGAAATGTCCTCGTCAAAGCGGTCGGCGCAGTCCGCGAACTGCCTGTGGTTACCATCGTTTCTCGACAACTCGCGGCAACCGCCGATCCCATTGCTGGCGAGAGTTGATCATTTGAAAATACTTTCTCTACCGATACATTCTTCTTTTTCGGAGACCGTTCTCATGCGCCATCGCAACCGCCCCGCAAGGGGTTTCACACTGATCGAACTGCTGGTCGTGCTGCTGATTCTGGGCATGATCGCCGGTATTGCCGGGCCGCAGATCATGAACTATCTGGGCGATTCCAAGGCCAAGGCGGCCAAGCTGCAGATCAGCGAATTCGAGGGAACACTCGACCTCTACAAGCTGGATGTCGGCCGCTATCCGGACGGCCAGGAAGGCTTGCAGGCCCTGGTGCAGGCGCCATCCACAGCCGGCGACCGCTGGCGCGGGCCGTACCTGAAGAAGAAGGCGCTGCCCAAGGATCCGTGGGGCAACGACTATCTCTACACGGCACCCGGCAAGCATGGCTCCTTCGATATCGTCTCGCTCGGCGCGGATGGCAAGGAAGGCGGCGACGGCGAGAACAAGGACGTGGCAAACTGGGAGTGACGCGCCCACCGCGCCATGGCCACGGGTTCTCGCTGATCGAGTTGCTCGTGGTGCTGTTGCTGCTGGGAATCGTCTACGCGCTGGCGGGGCCAATGCTCGACCCGGGCGGGTCGGGCGTCGATCTCAAGGCGGCCTCCCGGCAGTTGGCGGCCGGGCTGCGCAAGGCGCGCAGCACGGCCATCGCCGAGGGACGCGACGCCGTTCTGACCGTGCGGGTCGAAGGCAGGCAGTTCTCGGTGACCGGCGACCCGAAGGTTTATGCGTTGCCCAGGAAGGTCGATCTGGCGCTGTTTACCGCCCAGTCGGAACTGCTCGCGAATGACGTCGGCAGTATCCGCTTCTATCCCGACGGGTCTTCCACCGGCGGCCGCATCACGGTCTCGGCCGGCCAGGCCAAGCAATCCGTCGATGTCGACTGGATCACCGGCCGGGTGAAGATTTTTTAGCCGCCAATGCGCCAGCAAGGTTTTTCCCTGCTCGAGATCCTGGTCGCCTTCTCCATCCTGGCGTTGTCGCTGGGCGTCCTCATGCAGATCTTCTCGGGCGCCACCCGCAACGCCGACCTGGCGCGCGACCAGACCCGGGCCACCGCGCTGGCGCAGTCGCTGCTCGCCAGCACCCACGTCGAACCCATCCTGACCGCAAGCGAAAATAGTGGTACCACCGACGATGGGCTGCGCTGGCGGATCGAGGTGGCTCCGTTCGAAGACGCCGACGAGCCGGGGGCGCCCCCTGCCATGCCGATGCCGACATCGCTGGATCTCTGGTTGATCAAGGCGCGGGTCGCCTGGGGCGGTGGTTTCGGTGCGCCGGAGCGCTCGGTCAACCTGACCACCCTGCGGACCCGCCCGAGGCTGGCGCCATGAGCGGTTCGCGCGGATTCACGCTGCTCGAGCTGCTGATCGGCATGACCTTGCTCGGTTTCATTCTGGCCCTGTTGTTCGGCGGATTTCGTCTGGCCGCGAACAGTTGGAACGCGGTCGAAGACCGCGCCGAACGAGCCGCCGACGAGCAGGCCGGACGCGCGCTGGTACGGCGGCTGGTCACCCAGGCCCAGCCCTTGCACTGGAAGCTGCCCACCGGGCAACCGCTGGCGTTCGAGGGCCAGCGCGAGGCGCTTCGCCTGATCACCCCCCTGGCCGGACCGATCGGCTTGCGTGTGGTGGAATTGGCGATCGAGCCGGACGATCGGCCGGAAAGCCCGGGAGCGGCCGTTCGGCTGGTCCTGCGCCATGGCTCGGTGCGCTACGACATCGAACAGTTCGCCGAAACCGTGCGCGGTCAGCAAGGCCACCCGCTGCTCGGCGGCCTGCGCGAAGCCACCTTCAGCTATTTCGGCCCCGAGAAGCGCGGCGATACGCCGCAATGGCTGGACCAGTGGTCGAACCCGGAGCAGTTCCCAACCCTGGTACGGCTGCATCTGGCGCCGAAGAATGCCGCCCCCGTCGATCTGGACATGGTGCCGATGGCCAACGGTGACCGCAGCGCCACCAGCCGCATCACCGCCGGACCAAGATGAGCGTCGCCAATGACAACGGGGTACGCCTTCCGGCATCCTTGCCGTGGCAACGCGGCATCGCGCTGGTCATCGTGCTGTGGATGCTTGCCCTGCTGACCGTGATAGCCAACAGCATGGTGTTCTCCCTGCGCTCGGAAGTGCAGGTGGCCGGCAACCACGCGGCCTCGGCGCGGGCCGAGGCGGCCGCCGACGCCGGAGTTTACAAGGCCATCCGGGAACTGACCCGCCCCGCGGCCGATTTGCAGCGCTGGCAGGGCAACGGGCTTGCCCACGAGTGGATCTTCGACGGTGTGGCCGTGAGAGTCACCATCATGGACGAGGCTGGCAAGATCGACATCAACGCCGCCCCGGAAACGCTGCTCGGCGGTTTGTTCCGGTCGCTCGGCGTGGACGAGACGCTGGCCAGCAGCCTGGCGGATGCGATCATCGATTGGCGCGACCCGGACAACCTGCGGCGGCTCAATGGCGCGGAAAAGGAAGACTATATCGCCGCCGGAAAGGACTACGGCCCGAGGAACGCCAACTTCGAGACCGTCGAAGAATTGCGGCTGGTTCTGGGCTTGAACGACGATATCTTCCGGCGCGCCGCACCCCTGATCACCGCCTATTCGGGGCGGCCGGGCGTCAGCAGTCCAGTCGCGCCGCGCGCGGTATTGATGGCCTTGCCGGGCATCGCGCCGGAACAGGTGGATAGCTATCTCACCGAGCGGCAAGCGCTTCAGCTACAGGGCCTGCCGGCGCCGGAGGCGGCTTTCGCGCTAGCCTCGGCGGCCAGGCCGGTCGGCGATACCTTCAGTATTCAAGTCCATGCTGTTTTGGGGGACAATACGGCCTTTTTCCGCGAGGCGGTCGCGCAGGTGACAAACAATCCCAAAGCGCCCGTCGTCATCCTCGCCTGGCGCGCGCCAGCCGGTGGCCAACACATCCGCAACCTGCCAGCGCCCAACATGGCGAATCAATAACACTGTCACGATGGTCGATCGCTCCCGATTCTCATCGCCCGCCTTGATCGCGCTCCGCCGCGGCGGACAGCGGTTTTTCGCCTGGTGGCTGGGCGAACTGGCGACCATGGTGCCCGCCAAGGTAAGACGCTGGTGGCGGGGTACCAGCGGCATCGCATTGCTGACTCTCGACGGCGGGCGAGCCGTATTCAGCCGGCCGACCGACAAGGGTATCGAGGAGGCGTTTTCGGCGGAGGTAGGCGAGCACGGCTTGTCGTTGCCCGCCGCTGCCATTCGGCAACGTCTGGCCAAGGTGGCCGGCCAGGGTTGTCGTCTTCTCCTCACGCTTCCCGCCAGCCAGGTATTGGAACGAACCCTGACCTTGCCGGCGGCCCTGGCGGAGAATCTGCGCCAGACGCTGAGCTTCGAACTTGACCGCTATACCCCGTTTCGCCCCGAGCAGGCCTACTTCGATTTTCGTTTGAGCGAGCCATCGCCAGGCGCGTCGGGCGCGGGAACGCTACGTGTGGAGCTGGCCGTGGTGCCGAAGGCCGTGGTGGATCAACACCTCGCCCGGGTCGCGGCCTTGGGTCTCGACGTCGGTGGCGTGGTGTTGCCGGAGGACTTCAGTAATCCGCACAGCCGCTATCGCAACTTTCTGCCGGCGGCATCCATCCCGTATGTGCCTTCCGCGCGCTTCAAGCAGCGCATTGCGTTCGGCATGCTCGCCGTGGTCCTGTTCTTGGCCCTGCTGGCCATTCCGATCTGGCAAAAACGCACCGCGGCGATTGACTTGCTCGCACCGGTCGCACAAGCGAAAGCCGCCGCGCAGGAAGCCGACGTGCTGCGCGACAAACTCGGCAAACTGGTCGAAGAACATGACTTGCTGCCCAACAAGAAATGGGACAGCCATTCCGCGACCCGGGCCCTGGAAGAGTTGAGCAAGCTGCTGCCGGACGACACCTTCGTCATGCAACTCGACTTCGACGGCAAGACGGTACAAGTGCTTGGCGAAACCGCGTCATCGTCCGGCATGGTCGAGACGATCGAGGGTTCGCCGTTGTTCAAGGATGTCGCCTTCAAGTCGCCGCTGACCAAGATCCAGGGCTCGCCCTTCGATCGCTTCCAGATCGGCGCCGCGCTCGATGGCGCAATCCGGCCCAAGCCGGAGCCGGCGAAGGGCGAATCGGCATCGTCCCCCGTGGTGCCCGTCGCCGCGCAGAGGCAAGGGACGCCATGAGGAGGCAACTGACCCGCATGCAAAGCCGATTGGCCGCACTGGGCCTGCTGCTGCTCCTGATCGCCGTGTTGGTCGCGGCTCTGGCGTGGCCAACTTGGTTACTGCACAAGCACTACGACAACGCCATCGAGGAGTCGGTTGATCGTCTGGCCCGCTACCGCAGGGTAGCCGCCATGAGGCCGGGAATCGAACAAGCGCTCGCGGCGGTCAATGCGCGCGAGGCGCGCAAGTATTACTGGAAGGGCAATACACCGGCCCTGGTCGCGGCCGAGATTCAAGGCACGGTGACCAAGATCATCGAGAGCAACAACGCGAGAATCTTCAGCAGCCAGACCCTGTCGTCCCCGGACGACGGCAAGACGACCGGCCCGGCGAAGGCGACCATCTCGGTCCAGATAACCGCCGCCATCGTTCCACTGCAATTGATTCTGCATGCGATCGAATCGAACGAGCCCTACCTGTTCATCGACCAACTATCCGTCCGGGCCAATCAAGGGCGCGGCTACAAGGCAACGCCGGGGATCCAGCCGGAATTCGTCGTTCAATTGACGGTGCGCGGCTATAGCCACCCCGGAGCACCCAGGACATGAGTTCGCCATTCACCCCATCGAGGGTCGAAACCGGTCTCTGGCTGCTGCTTTGCGGCGGTCTTGCCGGCGGCATCGGCATGGAAACCGATTGGGGTCGCCAACTGCAACCGCCCGCCATTGCCCAACCGGAATTGCGCGGCGACTTCGCCATACCCGCCCTGGCGGAGCCCTTCCATCTGGCGCCGGCCGATTCGTTTCTCGAGACGGCGATGCGCCCGCTGTTCGTGGTTTCCCGGCGCCCCGCGCCACCACCACCGCCACCCGAGCCGCCCAAGCCGGCGATGCAGAAGGATCAGTTCCGGCTGACCGGCATCACGATCGTGCCGGGGGGGAATTTCGCTTTCCTGGTCGAGAAGTCCGGTAATCGGAACCGGGTCGTATCGGCGGGCAAGGAGATCAATGGCATCCTGGTCAAGGAAGTATCGGCGAATCAGGTCGTACTGACCCAGTTCGACGAAAGCGAGATCCTGACCCTCAAGACCGCCAAGGGACCGCTGACAACCGTTCCGGCCACACCTCCGACGCCAACGACGCCACCTCCCGCCGCGCCAGGCGCGCCGGCGCCCCGTCTGCGCTCCCTACCGCCCCAGACGGCCATGCCCGTTCCCAAGCCGTGATTCGAATATCTACCCGAGGCAAAGACACGCATCGACCGGACCATCGAGTCCTTTCGTTCTGGATATAGACATGAACAAACTTATTGCCGTTGACCGCTTCCATCTGCTGCCGTTGCTCCTTGCGGCAGCCGCCTTGACTGGCTGCGCCGGATTGCCCGACGACAAGTCCGTTGAAGCCGCCGCGCCGGAAGCAACGAAATCCATCGGGGCGTCACCCGTGTCGGCGGTCGCCACCCCGCCCGGAAAGCCGGCCGTCATCGGCGGCGGCACCCCGCCGGACGCCCAGGGTGACAAAGGCGCCAAGAAGCCGGAAAGCGCCCGGATCTACAAGGGCACCGGAGTGCTGGTCAATGCCAGCCAACCCGTCAAGCCATCGGCCGGCGGCTCGGTCTCGCTCAACTTCGAAGCGGCCGACATCCGGGATATCGCCAAGACGGTGCTATCGGAGATTCTCAAGGAAAGCTACATCGTCGATCCCAAGGTGGGCGGAACCATCAGCTTCCGCACCACCAGCCCGCTGCCGAACGATGCCCTGCTGCCAACCCTGGAAACGATCCTGCGCATGAACGGCGTGGTCATGATCAAGGAAAACGGCATCTTCAAGATCATGCCAGCCGGAGCGGCCAAGGGTTCCCTTTCACCCCGCATGGGCGGTACGCTGGCCGGCTATTCGACACAAGTGGTGCCTTTGAAATTTGTCGGCGCGGCGGAAATGACCAAGCTGCTCGAGCCGTTCTCGCCCGACCCGACAGCGGTCAAGGCTGACGAGATGCGCAATCTGCTGATCCTGTCCGGCACCCAGAACGAGATTCAGCACATGCTCGACACCATCGCCCTGTTCGACGTGGACTGGTTGAGCGGCATGTCGATCGGCCTGTTCACCTTGCAGAGCACCGACGTCAAGGCGATCAGCGCCGAGGTCGGCAAGATTTTCGGCGATAAGACACTCAATCCGCTGGCGGGCGTGGTGCGCATCATTCCCATCGAGCGGCTCAACGGTTTCGTCATCATCACGCCGCAACCACAGTACCTGGAACAGGCGAAGATCTGGCTCGAACGGCTGGACAAGGCCGGCGGCACGAGTGGATCACGGCTCTACGTCTATCACGTCCAGAACGGCAAAGCGGAGTATCTGGCCGACCTGCTGAACCAGACCTTTGCCGCCAAGGGCCAGGCGGCGACACCCCGCACGCCCAGCGCCACCGTGGCTCCGGGGCTGACGTCCACCGAGATCAGGTCGCCCACCTCCAGTTTTGGCTCGACCGCGACCACACCTCGCCCGACGGTCTCGACGCCCGCGGTGGGCGCCACCCTGTCGATCACCGACGAGAGCGGCTCGGCTTCGGAGGTGCGCGTGGTTGCCGACAAGGAAAACAATGCCTTGTTGATCCTGGCCAACGCCGCCGGTTACGACAAGATCGAGTCGGCGCTGAAGAAGCTGGATTCAGCGCCGCGCCAGGTCCTGATCGAGGTCATGGTCGCGGAAGTGACCCTGACCGACGACCTCTCCTACGGCATCGAGTGGGCATTCACCAGCGGCAGCCGCAAGTCCGGACAACTCGACCTGGGCGCCGCCGGCCTCAACAAACTCGTGCCCGGCTTCTCGTATGCGCTGACCAACGTCGCCGGCGATGCCATCAAGGCCGTGCTCAACACCCTGGCCACCGACAACAAGCTCAACATCCTGTCGTCGCCGCACATCATGGTGGCCGACAACCAGACCGCCAAGATCCAGGTCGGCGACAGCGTGCCGACGCAAACCAGTGCCACAACCGCATTGGCGAACGTTACCACCGGCACGGTGACGAGCACCGTCCAATACCTGGACACGGGCGTGATGCTGTCGGTCACGCCCCACATCAACGCGGGCGGGCTGGTCAATCTCGACATCACCCAGGAAGTCAGCACCGCGACCAAGACAACGTCGTCGAGTCTGGACTCGCCGACCATCAGCAAGCGCTCAGCCAAGACCATTGTCACCGTCCAGTCGGGCGAAACGATGGTCATGGGCGGACTGATATCGGAAAAGAACAGCAATGGCAGCACCGGCGTGCCGTTCTTGTCGCAGATCCCCATCCTCGGTGCGGCGTTCGGCAATCAATCGCGCAGCAGCACCAAGACCGAGCTGATCCTGCTGATCACGCCGCGCGTCGCCAACACAATGGGACAGGGCAAGCAGATTTCCGACGAGCTGCGCCGCAAGATGGGTGAAACCAGGGAACTGATCGACTGCGGCACCAGCAACCTGTTCGGCTACACCTCGCGCGGTGGCCCGTGGTGCCTGCAGGCCCGGCGCTTCGACGGTCGCGTCGACAAGATGATGGAAGTCGACGAGAAGGGCGAGCCGATCTACCTCAAGGAAGAGCGCAAGCGGGCCCAGGAAGATCTGGAGCGGGCCCAGGAGGCTCTACGGGCACTGGACGTACCGCGAAGCGCGCCACCGGCGCAACCGACGAAACCGACGATTTCGCCGGTTCAGCAGCCGAAGTAATCGCGATACCAGGCGACAAAACGGCCGATGCCATCGGCGAGCGGCGTGGCCGGCACGAAGCCGACCGCCGCCTGGAGCCGGGTGGTGTCGGCGTAGGTCAGGGGCACGTCGCCGTCCTGCATGGGCAGGAAATTGCGCGCGGTTTTCTTGCCCAGGGCGGCTTCGAGAATGTCGATGAATTCCATCAGTTCGACGGGCTGGTGGTTGCCGATGTTGTAGACGGTATGCGGCGGCTGGCCGGTCGCCGGCTGGTCCAGCACCCGGATCACGCCTTCGGCGATGTCGTCGATGTAAGTGAAGTCCCGCCGCATCTTGCCGTGGTTGAAGACGTCGATGGGCCGACCGGCAAGGATCGCCTGCGTAAAGCTGAAATAGGCCATGTCGGGCCGACCCCAGGGCCCATAGACCGTGAAGAAGCGCAGGCCGGTGCTCGGTATGCCGTAAAGATGGCTGTAGCTGTAGGCCATCAGCTCGTTGGCCTTCTTGGTGGCGGCGTAGAGGCTGACCGGATGATCGACGTTGTCGTCCTCGGCGAACGGTACCTTGGTATTGCCGCCATAGACGCTTGAACTGGAGGCATAGACTAGGTGCTTGACGCCGTTGTGGCGACAGCCTTCCAGGACATTGACGAAGCCGAGCAGGTTGCTGTCGGCGTAGGCCAGCGGATTCTTCAGCGAGTAGCGCACGCCGGCCTGGGCGGCGAGGTTGATGACGGCATCGGGCCGCTCCTTCTCGAACAGGGCGGCCATGCCGGCGCGGTCGGCGATGTCGAGGCGGATGTCGCGAAAGCCCGGATGCGGGCGCAGTCGCGCCAGTCGGGCCTCCTTGAGCGAGACATCGTAGTAGTCGTTGAGGTTGTCGATGCCGACCACCTGGTCGCCCCGCGCCAATAGACGCTCCGCGACGTACATGCCGATGAAGCCCGCACAGCCGGTAATCAGTACCTTCATGGTCGCTCCGCAAGAATGGCGCGCATTTTCTCATACTTCATATAGCTGTTCCGGCAGCCGATCAGGATGTGCATCAGCCCCGGCCAGCCGTCCAGGAAGCCCAGCCGAACGAAGTAGAACTTGACGAAGCGGATCACCGGCGAGAGCAGCAGATGGGCGACGGTGGCCCGCTTGCCGCGCGCCAGGGCCGCCTCGGCGGCCAGCGTCGTATAGCGGTCCTGCTTGGCGAGATAAGTCTCGACCGTCTCCGCGGAGTCGTGCAGCAGATCACCGGCGAGGTCACCGACGGTGGCGTCGGTGAGCACTTTTTCGTGCACCACGTCGTCGGACCACCGGGCATGGCGACGATCGAACAGGCGCAGGCTCCAGTCCGGATAGCCCTCGCCGTGGCGCAGGTAGCGGCCCATGAAGCGGTTGCAGCGGGGAAAGCGATAAGCGTGGTGGACCGGCGCCGCGAGCGTCGCCTCGATGCTGGCGCGCAGCTCGTCGCCAACGCGCTCGTCCGCATCGACGCAGAGCACCCAGTCATGGCTGGCCCGCTCGACGGCGGACTGCTTCTGCGGACCGAAGCCCAGCCAGTCCTGGTGAAGAACACGCGCACCGCGGGCCTGGGCGATCGCCACCGTGTCGTCGTCGCTGCCCGAATCGACCACGACAACCTCGTCGCAAAAGGCCAGCGATGCCAGACAGGCGGGTAGTTGCGCTGCCGCATTGCGGGTGATGAGTACGGCGGAGAGGGGGGAACGGGCCGGGGGCATCGCTATAATCGGGCTGTTCTTTCGATTCTACCGGTACGCGCTCGTGCGCATTCTCCTCGTCAAGACTTCCTCGCTCGGCGACGTCGTCCATAACCTGCCGGTGGTCAGCGACCTTGCCGGTCATTTCCCGGACGTCGAAATCGACTGGGTCGTCGAGGAGTCGTTCGCGGAAATTCCTCGGCTGCATCCGGCCGTGCGGAACGTGATTCCCGTGGCCGTGCGGCGCTGGCGCAAGTCCCCGTTTTTCCCGGCCACTTGGCGCGAGATGATCGCCTTCCGGCAACGCTTGCGCGCTGACCGTTACGACGCGGTCCTCGACAGCCAAGGCCTGCTGAAGAGCGGCCTGATCGCCGCCCAGGCGATCGGCAGGCGCATCGGCTACGATCGCGCCAGCGCCCGCGAGCCCATTGCCGCACGCTGCTACAACCAAACCGTGGCGGTGGCCCGGACGATGCACGCCGTCGAGCGCAATCGCCTGCTGGCGGCCCGCGCTTTCGGCTACGAAGTGGCTTCACCACCCGACTACGGCATTGGCGCGCCGCCGCTGACGGCCAACTGGTTGCCGGCCGGCGACTACGCGGTGCTGCTCACCGCCACCAGTCGCGCCGACAAGGAATGGCGGCACGACGACTGGCTGGCACTCGGCATGGCGCTGATCGCCACCGGCCTGCGCTGCGTGCTGCCCAGCGGCAACGCCGCCGAACGCGGCCGCGCCGCCGGCCTGGCCAACTCATTGGGCCGGGCCATCGCCGCCCCGGCCATGAACCTCGCCGAACTGGCCGGGCTGCTGGCAGGCGCCGCGCTGGTCGTCGGCGTGGATACCGGCCTGGTGCATCTTGCCGCGGCGCTGAAAAGGCCGACGCTGGCGCTCTACTGCGCCTCCGATCCCGAACTGACCGGCGTTCTGGCCGGAGCCGGCGCGACGCGCGGCGCCCTCAATCTTGGCCATCGTGGCGCCGCGCCGACGGCCGGCGAAGCTATCCACGGCGCCCTGAGACTGCTCGACTGATCGCCGGTGGCGCGCTTCCTGTACACCCTCGTCGTACTCGCCCTGCTGCCCTGGGCGCTGCTACATCTGCTCTGGCGCGGTCGCCGTCAGCCCGAATACCTCGAGCATTGGGGCGAACGCCTCGGCCATTTCGCGGCAGGCGCCGACGGAAATGTCATCTGGATTCACGCCGTCTCGGTCGGCGAGACCCGCGCAGCCCAGCCCCTGATCGCCGCGTTGCGGGCCCGCTACCCAAGCCATCGCTTGGTCATCAGCCACATGACACCCACCGGGCGGGCAACGTCCGCCGCCCTGTTCGGCGACACGGTCGAGCGCATCTACCTCCCCTACGACACGCCAGGCGGCGTAGCTCGCTTTCTCGACCGCTACCGGCCGGCGCTCGGCATGATCATGGAAACGGAGCTATGGCCAAATCTGGTCGCCGCCTGCCGGCGGCGCCAGGTGCCGCTGCTGCTGGTCAATGCCCGGCTGTCCGAGCGATCGGCGCGGCGCTACGCCCGCTGGCCGACGCTGACGCGACAAGCGCTGAACAATCTGGCCGCCATCGCCGCGCAAGGGGAAGACGACGCGCGGCGCCTGCGCGCGCTGGGTGCCAATGATGTTGCCGTGCTCGGCAATCTGAAATTCGACATCGAGCCACCGATGGCGCAACTGGCGCTCGGCCGCGAACTGCGCGCCGCCATCGGCGAACGACCCATGTTGCTGTGCGCGAGCACCCGCGAGGGAGAGGAAGCGCTGATTCTCGATGCCTGGCGGCGGCTGGGTGGCACAGATATCTTGTTGGCACTGGTACCGCGTCACCCGCAACGCTTCGATGAAGTGGCGGCCCTGGTTGCCAGCCGCGGCCTGACGCTCCGCCGGCGCTCGGCCAGCGTCATTCCGACCCCGGAAACGGCGGTGTGGCTGGGCGACAGCATGGGCGAACTGTTCGCATGGTATGCGGCGGCGGATGTGGCGTTCGTCGGCGGCAGCCTGCTCGACTACGGCAGCCAGAACCTTATCGAAGCCTGTGCGGTGGGTACGCCAGTGCTGATCGGCCCTTCGACCTACAACTTCGCCGATGCCTCGCGGGAGGCCGTCGGCGCGCAAGCCGCCGTATCGGTGGCCGGCGCCGAGGCGATGGTCGGAACAGCGCGGGATCTGATTGGCGATGCGGCGCGCCGCGCCGCCATGGCCGAAGCCGGCCGCGCCTTCGCCGCCCGCCATCGCGGTGCGACGGCGCGGACGATGACGCTGATCGGACGATTTATTCCAGAATCGCGTTGATCGCCGCCAGATCGTCCTCGGTCAGATTGCCGGCGGCCGATTTGAGCTTGAGCTGCGCCACCAGGGTATCGAGGCGGGCCTTCATCAGTTTCTGACGCGTGTCGAAGAGCTGGCTCTGGGCATTGAGAACATCGATGTTGATGCGCACACCGACGTCGTAGCCGAGCTTGTTGGATTCCAGGGCCGACTGCGAAGACGCCAGCGCCGCCTCGTAGGCCCGAACCTGCGACAGGCCGGAAGTCACCCCCAGATAGGCTTGGCGCGCCCCGAGCGCCGCCTGCCGGCGGGCATTGTCGAGATCGGCGAGCGCCTTGTCGCGCAACGCAACCGACTCGCGGTCCTTCGATGCCACCGCGCCACCGGCGAAGATGGGCACCGCGAGCTGCAGGCCGATGGCGGCACTCCTGCTGTCGACGCCGGCCGCCGTCTGCGAGCTGTACCCCGAGCCGCTCTTGCCGTAGCTGGCGACCAGATCGAGGGTCGGGTAATGCCCGCCACGCTGCTTGCTTACCTCCTGACCAGCGATCTCCAGCGCACCCTGAGCCTGGGCCACCGTCAGGTTGCCGGCTTCCGCCGTCTCCGCCCATTTGGCGATATCGTCCGGCTGCGGCCGACCGATGAGCACGCCGGACTTCAGCGTCTTCAGGCTATCCGCCTCCTTGCCCATGACCACGCGCAAGGCCTCGCGCTTGACGGTCAGATCGTTCTGCGCGGCCAGCTCGGTCGCCACGGCCAGGTCATAGCGAGCCTGCGCCTCATGGGTATCGGTGATGGTCGATGTGCCGACTTCGAAGTTGCGCTTGGCCGACTCCAGTTGCTCGGTGATGGCGGCCTTCTGGGCAGCGGCGGTGGCAACCGCTTCCTGGGCCAGCAGCACGTCGAAATAGGCCTGCGCCACGCGCACCATCAAGTCCTGCCGCGCTGCGGCGAACTGGGCTTCGGCGACGGCGACGGACAACTCACCCTGCTTGTAGGCCGCCCAGTTCTGCCAGCGGAACAGGGGCTGGGTCAGGCTGGCGGTCCAGCCATTGCTGTTGTACTCGGCCGAGCGCGTCACCGGGGTGCTGGTGCGGCTGGTCGATTCCGTGTCGTTCCAGGTGGTACTGGCCGACAGGCCGATGCTCGGCAGCAGCCCCGAGCGGCCTTGTGGCAGCTTTTCCCGGCCGGCTTCAAGGCTGGCCCGGGCGGCGGCGTACGACGCGTCGTGGCCGACCGCGTCGCGGTACACCGAAAGCAGGTCCGCCGCGCCCGCCGAGGCGGCCAGCGCCATGCCCGATAGCAGGAGGGAAAGCGTCTTTTTCATTCGCGACTCCAAGGATGATTCAATAAGTGGGCGTGGTCGGGTCGACATCCCGGGCCCAGGCGGCCATGCCACCGTAAAGGTTGAACAGTTTCGAGAAACCCTGCTGTTCCAGGAACATGCAGACCTGATAGCTGCGCGCACCGTGGTGGCAGATCACCACGGTTTCCACGTCGCGCTTGAGTTCCATATGGCGAGCGGGAATGGCGCGCATCGGTATCGGCTTGGCGCCGCCGATGCGGCAGACATCGAATTCCCACGGTTCGCGCACGTCGATCAGCAAGGGCTTCTCCCGGGCGGGATCGTCCAGCCATTCCTTCAATTGGGCGGCAGTAAGTTGTTGCATAGGCGATAAATAGTGGTTTGCCCGTAGATCGAGGCGAGCCCGTCGGTTTCAATTGGAGCGCCAATTCTACGCTGCCTGCTCCGGGCCCGGCTCGGTGCCGGCCGGCGCCTTGACCCGGTACCAGGCGGCATAAAGCGCCGGCAGGAACAGCAGTGTCAGGACGGTGGCGACGATCAGGCCACCCATGATGGCCACGGCCATCGGCCCCCAGAAAATCTGCCGGCTCAGAGGGATCATGGCCAGCACCGCCGCCGCCGCTGTCAGCATGATCGGCCGGAAGCGGCGCACTGCCGAGCCGATGACCGCCTCCCAGGTGCTCTTGCCGGCCTTCTCGTCCTGATCGATCTGATCGACCAGAATCACGGAATTGCGCAGGATCATGCCCATCAGCGCGATGACGCCCAGATTGGCGACGAAGCCGAAGGGCTTGCCGAAGGCGAGCAGCGCCATGGCCACGCCGATCAGGCCGAGCGGCGCGGTCAGCAGTACCATGAAAGTACGGCGCATGCTCTGCAACTGCATCATCAGCAGGGTGACGACGCCGACGATCATCAGCGGAAAGATCGCCATCAGCGCCTTTTCGTTCTTCCCGGTCTCCTCGGTGGTGCCACCGACGTCGATCCGATAGCCGGGCGGCAACTTGCTCCGCAGTTCGTTCAGCTTGGGATCGATCTGTGCCGAGGCGGTCGGCCCGGTGACGTTGGCGGTCGCCAGGTCGGCGCGCACCTGAATGGTCGGCAGCCGATCGCGGCGCCAGATCAGGCCTTCTTCGAGGACGGGTTTCAGCCTGGCCACCTGTGCCAGCGGCACCCAGCGCGTGCCGCCGGCGGCGGGCACCGGCAAGTCCGGAATTCGATCCAGCCTGCCCCGGTCCGCTCCTTCGCCGCCCGGCGCGCGCCAGACCACGTCGATCAACAGGTCGCCTTCCCGGAACTGGGTCAGGGTCGCGCCGACCTCGTGCGCCTGCAAGGCCTGGGCGACGTCCTGGCTGGAAACACCCAGCTGGCGGGCGCGATCCTGGTCGATCTCGACCCGCAGGCTCTTGGCTTTTTCGTTCCAGTCCAGATGCACATCGCGCACGTTCTGGTTGGCTCGCATCACCTCGGCGACCTCGCCGGCGATGCCGCGCAAGGTGGCCAGATCCTCGCCCATGACGCGAAACACGACCGGAAAGCCGACCGGCGGCCCGTTTTCCAGCCGCTGGACCCGGGCCCGCAGATGGCTCCAGGAACCGTCCGCCGCGTTGAACGCCGCCATCAGCCGGGCGCGCACCGCTTCGCGCTCGTCGAAGCCCTTGGTCACCACCACCAACTGGCCGAAGTTGTCGTTGAACAGTTGCTGGTCGAGGGGCAGATAGAAGCGCGGCGCGCCGTTGCCGATGTAGGCGGAAAAATTGGCGATCTTGTCGCTGACCTGGTCGTCCTTGAGCAACGCCTCGACCCGCTTCACCGCCTCCTCGGTGGCCTTCAGCGAGCCACCCTGCGGCAGCCACAGATCAACCAGCAGCTCGGGACGATTCGACGGTGGAAAGAACTGTTTCTGCACACCCATGTTGAAGGCGACGATGCCGAGCACAAAGGTCAGCACGGTGACGGCGATAGTCACGCGACGGTGCCGCACGCACCAGGTCACCAGCGCCCGGACGCGGCGGTAGAAAGGCGTGTCATAGACGTCGCCGTGATGCTCTTCGCCGTACTTGCGCAGCTTCTCGACATCGAGCAACTTGAAGCCGAGGTAGGGCGTAAACACGACGGCGACCAGCCAGGAGGTTAGCAACGCGATGGTGGTGACCGAGAAGATGGCGCCCGCGTACTCGCCGGCGCCCGACTTGGCAAAGCCAACCGGCGTGAAGGCGGCCGCCGTGATCAGGGTGCCGGTGAGCATCGGGAAGGCGGTCGAGGTGTAGGCGAAGGTGGCGGCGCGGAACTTGTCCCAGCCCTGCTCGACTTTCACCACCATCATCTCGACGGCGATGATGGCGTCGTCGACCAGCAGCCCGAGCGCGATGATCAGGGCGCCGAGCGAGATCCGGTGCAGATCGATGCCGAAGGCCTTCATGAGCAGGAAGGTCATCGCCAGCACCAGCGGAATCGACAACGCCACCACCATGCCGGTGCGCACACCCAGGCTGAGGAAGCTGACCGCCAGGACGATGATCAGGGCCTCGGACAACGACTGGAGGAAGAGCTTGAGCGACACCTGGACGATGGTCGGCTGGTCCGCGACGGTACGCACCTCCATGCCCACCGGCAGGTCCTTGGCTTGCCGCCCCGATTCATCACGACGGCAATACCGATCGCATCCTCGCCGCCGATCCGCAAGCGCGGATTGGGCGGGTCGGCCAGGCCGCGCTTGACGGCGGCAATGTCGCCCAGGCGGAAATGGCGTCCGCCGACGGCGAGATCGGCATTGCGGATCAATTCCACCGAGTCGAACCCGCCCGTGACGCGCAGGCGCACCCGATCCGACGCCGTCTCGACAAAGCCGGCCGGCGCAACGGCGTTCTGCCGGGCCAGGGCGTCGGCCACCTGGCCGGTCGTCAGCCCCAAGGCGGCCAGGCGGGCGGGGGCCACTTCGATGTAGATTTTCTCGTCCTGCACGCCGAGCAGATCGACTTTCTTGACATCGGCGACGGTGCGCAGCTCCCGCGCCAGCCGATCCGCTTCGCGGCGCAGGGCGCCCATGTCATGGCCCTGGCCGGTCAGGGCGTAGATATTCACATAGACATCGCCGAACTCGTCGTTGGGAAATGGTCCCTGCACTCCCGCCGGCAGTTGGTGGCGAATGTCGTCGAGCTTCTTGCGCACCTGGCGCCAGGCCTCGGGCACCTCGGACTTGGGTGTGTAGTCCTTGAGAACGATGAACACCAGCGACTCGCCGGCCCGCGAAGCGGATCTCAGCACGTCCACCCAGGGGGTTTCCTGAAGCTTCTTCTCGATGCGCTCGCTCACTTCGGACATGACCTCGGTGGCCGTGGCGCCCGGCCATTGGGTGCGGACCACCATGACCTTGAATGTGAAGTCCGGATCCTCGGCCCGGCCCAGGTTCAGGAAAGACAGCACGCCACCGACCGTCAGCACGACGATCAGGTAGAGCACCATCGACGGGTGCTCCAGCGCCCAGGCGGAAAGGTTGATGTGTTTCATCGGCGCGACTCGTCGGCAGGCCGGACCTTCTCGCCGGCGGTGAGTTTGAAGGCGCCGGCGGCGACGATCCGCTCGCCCACGTTCAGTCCGCTCTTCAACACCGCCCCGGCATCACCGTAGCGCTCGATCTCGACCGGCCGCGGGGCGACCTCGTTGTCCTTGCCGAGCACCCACACCGCCGGACGCTCGCCTTGCTGGAAGATGGCCGCCAGCGGCACGACGATCCGCTCGCCGCCTTCGCGGGGGAAACTCACCGTGGCGGTCAGCCCCAGCGGCAGTTCGGTGGCGGCGCCGACGATGCTCACCCGCGCCGCGAAAGTCCGGGTCGCGGCATCGGCGGCCGGCGCGATTTCGCGAATTCGTCCCGGGTAGGTTTGATTGTCCGCCCAGAGGGTGACGGTGGCCTGGCTGCCGGGTTTCAGGCCAGCCAGGGCCGTTTCAGGCAGGGCGATGGCCACCTCGCGCTCGCCGTCGCGGGCCAGCCGCAATACTCCCTGCCCCGCGCCAACCACCTGGCCGGGCTCCGCCAGAACCGCGGCGACAACACCCGTGGCGTAGGCAGACAGGGTCGTGTAGGCGGCCTGATTCCTGGCCAACCGCGCCTGCGTGTCGGCCGCCTGGGCGGTGGTGGCCTTGGCGTCGAGGGCCGCCTGACTGACGAAGTTCCTGTCCTTCAGATCCTGGGTGCGCTTGAGGTCGGCGGCGGCCAGGGCCCGGTTGGCGTCGGCCTGGCTGGCCGCCAACCGGGCATCGGCGGGATCGAGGCGCGCCAGCGCCTGGCCGGGCTTGACGCGGGCGCCGACATCGACCAGACGCTCGATCATCTTGCCTCCGACGCGAAAGCCCAGCGTCGATTCGTGACGTGCCCGCACCTCGCCGCTGTAGCGGTGGTCTTCCTGGAGGCTGCCGGAGCCGATGACCAGGGTACGGACCAGCCGCGGGCCGGAATCGGCAATCGAGGGCGGCGGCGAGCGCTCACCGCAGGCGGCAAGCAGCGCCACGATGGGCAACAGGGCAAGGGCGGACTTCATCGGGCGAGCTCCTGAGGTTCGTTCAGCCCGTTGGTCAGCATATCCACGGCGACTGAAAAATAGGTTTCCGGATCGGGCAAATCGGCCATACAGCCGCTGAAGGCGCGCTGCCAGAGCAGATAGGAAAACATCGGGCCAAAAACGATGCGCGCCGCCAGCATCGGCGACACGGGCCGGAAGTCGCGCCGCGCCACGCCCAGTTCGACGATGCTGGCCAGGGCACGCTGGGCGCGGCTGATCATGTTCTCGTGGAACCAGCGGGCCAGTTCGGGAAAGTTGCCGGCCTCGGCGACCAGCAGCTTGGGCAGGCCGCCCAGCGCGGTGGCGCCGACCATGTGCCACCAGCCGAATACGAAGCAGCGCAGCAGCTCGGCCGAGGGCTTGGTGGCATCGGCCGCCAGCGCCTCGGCGGCCTCGAGCGCCGGCGTCATGGCCGCCTCGACCGCCGCCTTGAACAGCGCTTCCTTGCTTTCGAAATAGAGATAGACCGTGCCCTTCGATACGCCGGCTCGCTGGGCGACCTCGTCCAGCCGAGTGGCGGCGAAACCCCGCTCGACAAAGACTTCGAGGGCGGCCCGCATCAACTCACCCGGGCGGGCGTCCTTCCGGCGTTTACGTGGATTTGGTTTGGCGGAGGTCATCGAACCAGCACTTAATTACTGACTGGTCGGTAATTTACTTCATGCGGTGGTCCGCCGTCAACACGTTGAAGCGCCGAAGATTGACCTTACTCGGCTGGCTCCGCGCCCCAGGGGCGCAGCAGGGTATGGGGGATGGCAAGCTGATCCAGAATGCGCGCCACTACGAAATCGACCAGATCCGCCACGCTGGCGGGATGGTGGTAGAAGCCGGGACTGGGGGGCAGGATGACGGCGCCCGCGCGCGACAGGCGCAGCATGTTCTCCAGATGGATGGCCGAAAAGGGTGTTTCGCGCGGCACCAGCACCAGCTTGCGACCTTCCTTGAGCACGACATCGGCGGCGCGCGCGATCAGGTCGTCGGCCATGCCCGCGGCCACTTTGGCCAGGGTCCCCATGCTGCACGGGCAAATGACGTAAGCATTGGGCGGATTTGAGCCGGACGCGGGCGGCGCGTTCCAGTCCTGGGCGCCAAAGACGGAAAGTTGTCCTTCCCTTGCGCCGAAGCGAGCCGCGAACAGTCGCTGCGCCTCGCGCGGCTGGCTGGGGAGCACCATGTCCAATTCCTGCTTGGCGACCAGTTGCGCGGCCTGCGAATAAAGCAGCCAGACGCGCACATCGGCCTTCAGCAGGCAGTCCAGGAGGCGCAGGCCGTAAGGCAGGCCGGAGGCGCCGGTAAAGGCAAGGGCGACGGTTTTCACAGTTCCTCCTCGGCAAGCAGGCGCGCGGCAATCAGACCATTCACGATGCCGAAGATCAGCGCAAAGAAGGCAAAAACCGGCACCAGATAGAAAACGCCATCGTGCGGTACCAGCCAGAGCCGCGCCAACAGAACCTGGCCACCGATGTGGGCAAAGGCGGCGAGGATACTCTGGCTCACCGGCCCGAACCAGCGGCGTGGCAAGAGATTGGCCACCGCCAGCACCGCGAGGCTAAGGAGCGCGCCGGTCAGGCCGAGAAAGAAACCCGGCGCCAGGAACTGCCCGACCAGCAGGCTGCCCGCCACCACGCGCAACAATGACACCCATGCCGCTTCCCGCCAGCCGTGGCGGGCCAGCACGACCAAAACAACAATATTGGCCAGTCCCGGCTTGATGCCAGGCAAGGGGGTCGGAATCGCCGCCTCGGCAACGGTCAGGGCGATGGCCGCCGCCGCGTAGCGCGCCACACGGCGGTCGGTGGCGCTCACCTGAAGTCCGGTCACTGAAAGGGTCATGGGCGCCACACATGTTTGCAATAGTTGTGCCTGCGAAAACTGCCTTGCCCTATAATCGCCGGCTGAATTTTGGCAAGATTGCCCATTCCGAGGCGTTTTCGGGCTTGCAGCGATAAAGCAGCAAGGATTATGAAACTTTTTCAGCAGCGCGTGACACTCGCTCCCTTCGCCCATCGGGTTCGTCAAATTCGACCCTGGGCGGTCGCCATGGCGGCGCTCATCGCGGTACCCGCCACCAGCCATGCGCTGGGCCTGGGCCGGGCGCTTGGTGAACCGATCCTCGGCGAATCGCTGCAACTGGAAGTGCCCCTGACCGGCACCATCGACCGCCCGCTGGACAACGACTGCGTCGCCATCCGTCGGCCGCCCGATTCCATCGATGCCGACTACTTTCCCCGCGACCTGACCGCCCGCGTCGACCGGCAGGGGGGTGTCTCGCGCCTGTTGCTGAGCACGCGGTCCGCCCTGCGCCAGCCGCTGGTCGAATTTCGCATTTCCGTCACCTGCGGCTATAACCTGTCCCACGACTACCTGCTGATGGCCTCGCCACGCGTCGAGCGTCCGCAGCCCGTCGTCGCCACACCGGCGGCTGTCGGCGCGGCTCCGGCAACCGCGACCGCGAGCGTTCCACCGGCCGGCCGGGCGCGGCCCGCGCCGGAGCTGCCGACAACACCACCGATTGTCGCACCGACCGCCGGCAACGCCAGTGGTCGCTTGCCGGACGGTGTGCCCGGAAAGAGCTTCACACCGGACCGCGACATGACTCTCGAGCAAGTGGCTCGGCAGTTCTTCCCGGGGCCCTTGCGTCAGGAACGCTTCATGCGCTGGGTAGCCGAGGCAAATCCACAGGCCTTTGCCGGCGTCACCAACCTGCGCCAGCACCGGCTCCCGACCGGCCAGACGCTGACGATTCCCGATGGCGTGCCGCCGCGCCGGCCCGGCGACTACAAGAACGGCATCTCGCCGCTCGGCGAGCCGATGGCGACGACTCAGGCGGACATTGCGGCCACCGCACCACCCCGCAAGGAGAAGGCGCCGGCCGCGGCCACCGCCGAGCCGCAGCCGAGCAAGGCCGGCAGCGATGGCCGCAAGGATCTGCTGGTGGTAGGCAGCGGCGGCGGCACCGCGCGCGACCTCAAGGAAGCCGTGGCGCTGGTCGATCAATTGACGGGCATGATGCAGCAGCAATTGTCCACACAAACCGCCAACGACGAAAAGATCCAGAAACTCGAGGCGGCGATGACCGAGCTCGGCAAGCACCTCGCCAAACTGGAAAGCGATGTCCAGCGGCGGGAAGCCGCTGTGCAGAGCGAACTCCAGGCGGCCAAGAGCGCACGCGAAGCCGAAACCGAGCGCGGCTGGTGGCAACTGCTGTTGGCCGTGGCCATCGGCGGCCTGGCCGGGGTCGGCGCGCTCAAGGCGTACAGCCTGTTCGCGGCCCGGCACCACGATGCCGACGATGCCCTGAGCGTCTTTCCGCCCGACCAACCAGCACCGGAAACCGCCACCGGGCCAGAGGCCGGTCCGCTGACCGAGTTGGGCTGGGACGCCGAGCCCAACGACGCCCGGCACCAGGCTCGCGCGACGCCGACACCCCGCCCCGGCCCACAAGCATCCCCGGCCAATGCCGGTGGCACGCCGGCGGCGGCCCTCGCGGCGCTGTCGGAACAGGTGTCGGCGATGGAGCAACGTGTCGAATCGACAACGCCGGTGATGCCGATCGACTTCGAGCCGCCCGGCTTCGAGAAGCCCGGCCACGACCCAAGCCCGGCGCCGGGACAGATGGCGAAAGCGCCCAGCCATGAGCCCAGCGATCCGGCGACGGCGGCCATCGAACTGGCGAACATCATGACCTCGATGGGCCTGGCCGAGTCGGCCGCGCAGACCCTGGTGGAACACATTCGCGGCAATCCACGCCAGTCCTTGCAGCACTGGCTCAAGCTACTGGAGTTGCATCGTCTCAACGGCAATCGTGCCGAATTTGAACGCTCGGCCAACGAGATGCGCGAATATTTCAATGTCCAGGCCGACGAGTGGGCGCAGAGCATCAGTCTCGCCGGTCGAGGCTCGCTGGACACCTACCCGCATATCCGTTCCGAGGTGGTCAGGCTGTGGCGCAAGCCGGACTGTCTGCCCTACCTGCAAACCCTGCTGATCGACAACCGGGAAGGCACCCGGGTCGGCTTCCCGTTGCCGGTAGCGGAAGAAATTCTCTTGCTGGTCGCTATCCTGAGCAGCGGCGAATAGACATGCTCCACCACGCCCGTGTCTTGCCGGCCCCCTTGGTGGGCCGCCCCGAGGCCGCATGAATCCGGCGGTCTTCGAGTTGGCCGTCTCCGCCGACGGGCACGCCGAACCCGGCTTTGGCGTGCTGGCGGCCTACATCCCGGCCAATGCCGCCGGCGTCGCGCCACTCGTCATGGCCGGTTGCGACCCCAGGCATGACCCGGGCAAACCCATCGAAGGCCTGGCCGGACCCGCCTTTGCCTATATCAACAAAGCGCTCGGCAAGCCGGCCAATTTGCGCTGGGTGGTGGTGGACAACTGGGGCCGCTTCTTTGAAGCCGTCCCCTCCTGGCCCGCCGACGATGCGGAGCCGCCCGTGCTCGAATTCAAACGCTTCCCCGATGGGGTCGGCATCGATGCCTTCACCAAGGAAATGGGCGCCACCGGCGAAGCGGGACTCGAGCTGTTGTCTTCGGTCATCGAGGGCCAGGTGCTGGACGCCGTGCCGGCCACCGCCAGGCAGTTCCTCGATGCCATCGAGTCCCACGGCAACCTGCCCTCGCCGGGAGCGCTGTTCCAGGCCGTCAGCACGGCGGCGGTGACGGGTGACGTCAATGCCGCCATCAAGGCTATCCAGACCGACCCGGTCATCTCGGCCACGCTGATCAACTATGCCAACGCCGCTGCCTTCGCCAACGCCGGCAAGACCGCGTCGATCGGCGAGGCGGTGCAGCGCCTGGGCATGAACAAGGTGCGGCGGGTGGTCTTCATCGCCGAAATGATGGTCCGCTACAAGCAGGGCGCCTGCGCCGACTTCGACTACCGGGCGTACTGGCACAATGCCGTCGCCACGGGCGCGGCCATGCGCGGACTGATGGAAAAATTCGAAATACCGGCGCGGATGGCCGACGAGTGCTTCGCGGCCGGCCTGCTTTCGGGAATCGGCTGGCTGGCCATCGCGGAAACCTATCCGGGTCTCATGTCAGACTACATCGGCAAGGCGCGGGGCCTGGATCCGCTGACCAAGGTCCGCCTGCAGAAGACGATCTTCCCCGCCTCCGTCCCGCAAGTCACCGAAACCTACCTGGCTCGCTTCGACTTTCCCGAAACCGTCCATTCGGCGATCACCGGCGCGCCTACCCAGGACGGCTGGGCCTGGTTCGACTGCCTGGCCGCCGCGATACGCGTGGCCCAGACGCTGGCGCCGCTCGAGTACCTCGCCATCCCCACCAACATTCCCGTCCCGGACGGTTGCCGCGAGGAATGGCGGCACTGGCAAGCGCTGCTGGCGATCAATAGTTGAGGGTGTCGTAGCCGGGCCGCTGGCCGGCGAGCGCCAGGCTGACGTGGTTGGGCGCGCAGATGGCGATGGCATTGGCCTGGGTCAACCAGCCCTGCCGAACACAATACTGTCGCGGCCCCGGATCGGCCAGTACCCGCGCGCGTCCCGGCCGTATCTCGACCACCGTGGTGCCGAGCGGGCCGGCGACCTCGATACGCTTGGCCGCGTTGAGCGGGTATTCCGCCACCACGCGGCCGTCCAGCCGCACCACCGCCCGCTCGGCCGGGCCACCGCGCCAGAGCAGGGGAAACGACGCCGCCACCAATGCCGCGCCGATGCCCGCCACCAGCCAGTCGCCGGGGCGAACCGGCGCCAGCCAGGATTTCATGAAGACAACAGGCCGCGGTGCCGCACCAGCACCCTGACCGCCCTCCGGAACCGCTCGGCGAGACGCTCGACAAAGTACACCGAGCGGTGCTGGCCGCCCGTGCAGCCGATCGCGACAGTCAGGTAGGAGCGATTGTCGCGGACATAGGCCGGCAGCCAGTCCTCGACGAAACCACCGATGTCGCCCAGCATGCGCGCCACCTCGGCCTGCGTGTCGAGGAAGTCGATCACCGGGCCGTCCAGCCCGGTCAGGGGGCGCAACGCCGGGTCGTAGTACGGGTTCGGCAGACAACGCACATCGAATACCAGGTCGGCATCCATGGGCAGGCCGTGCTTGAAGCCGAACGATTCGAACATCAGCGTCAGCCCGGCGCCATCGTCCAGCTGCACGAAATCCTTGACGAAGGCGCGCAGCGCGTTGGGCCGCAGATTGCTGGTATCGATACGGTGGCCCAGGCTCGCCAGCGTGTGCAGCGCCTCCCGCTCGCGGCCGATGGCCTCGGCCAGTGTGATATCGCCCACGGCCAGCGGATGGCGGCGCCGGGTTTCGGAAAAACGCTGGATCAGCACCTCGTCGCGGGCATCGAGGAAGATGAAGCGCAGGTCGATCGCCTCCTTGCCGAGTTCCCGCAGTTGTTCGGGCAGGCCGGCGATGCCGGTGCCGCTGCGCATGTCCGCCGCCACCGCCACCCGATCGTAGCCGCTACCGGCCAGCGACTCCACCAGACGCGGCAGGAGCGCCACCGGCAGGTTGTCCACGCAGTAATACGCCGCGTCTTCGAGCACGTTGAGGGCGATCGATTTGCCGGAACCGGACAGGCCGCTGATGAGGATGAGCTGCATGGCGACAAGAATAGCCGAGCTTGGTCTAGGCCGCCATGGTCGGCACGATGTCGTCGCCGTCGAGAGCGATAGCGCCCGCACGCAGGAGTTCGGCACGCAGCCAGTCGGCGAGCTCGGGCATGCTCATGCCGAGATGGTCGCGGCCGACAGTGCGGAACAGCGGCACGCTCGCCAGGAAATCCGCGAGCTTGGCCCGCGGCAGGCGGCCGAGGTCGAGCAGCGAGAAGGTGAAGCAGGCCTTGACGGCATTGCGGGCGACGCGACGCGGGTCGCGCTCGAAGGCTTCGAGGCGACCGAAGGCGCGGCCGAGCGCGGCGCGGTAGTCGCCGAAAGGCGCGCCGTGGCCGGGGATCACGGTATCGACGTCGAGGTGCGCGAGCATCACCAGCGTCTCGCGTGTCGCGGCGAGCGCGCCGGGCCGGCCCAGCAGTTCGCCGAAGACGATACCGAAGCCGTCCTGCCAGAGCGCGTCGCCGGAGATCAGCAGGCGCTCCCGCGGGCAATGGAAAACCAGCGCTTCCATGTCGTGACCGGGCGCGGCGATGGCCCGCCAGGCGAGGCCGCCCATCTCGAATTCCTCGCCCGGTGCAATCACCCCGTCGTGGCGAAAGCGGTCGCCGCGCTGCGCCGCCGGGCCGAGCAGCAGGGCCTCTTCGTCCCAGTTGACGACGTGCGCTTCGATACCGGACGGAATCAGGATCTCGCAGCCGAAGGCGCGCCGCACGGCCGCGTTGCCGCCGATATGGTCGGAGTGCGAATGGGTGTTGATCAGACGCTTCAGGTGGCGTTCCGCCACGGCTGACTTTACGAGTTCGACGGTCTGCGCCGCATGGCCAACATAGCCGCTGTCGACCAGCGTCGCCACTTTGCCTTCGAGGCAGACAATGTTGTTCGAGGACAGCCAGCCGCGCTCGATGACGCGGATCTGCGCGGGCAGGCTCACCGCTTCGCCAACAGGGCGCGCGCCGCCTTCGATCCCGTCTCGCGGCCGAGTTGGCGCGCGATCCACGCGCCGGTCTCGGCGAGCGCGGCGAGGTCGATGCCGGTCTCGATGCCGAGTCCGTTCAGCAGATACGCGACGTCCTCGGTCGCCACATTGCCAGATGCGCCCGCCGCGTACGGGCAGCCACCAAGACCCGCGACGGAAGCATCGAACACCGCCACGCCCATTTCCAGCGCGGCATGCAGGTTGGCAATGGCCATGCCATAGGTATCGTGAAAGTGACCGGCCAATCGGGGTAACGGCACCCGCCGCGCGACCGCGTCGATCACGGTGCGCGTCTGGCCGGGCGTGCCGACGCCGATGGTGTCGCCGAGCGATATTTCGTAACAGCCCATCTCGAGCAGCGCGCCGGCAACCTCGGCGACCGCGCCGGGCGCCACCTCGCCCTGGTACGGACAACCAAGCGCACACGAAACATAGCCGCGCACCTTCACGCCCGCCTGGCGGGCCGCCGCCACCACCGGCCGAAAGCGGGCCAGGGATTCGGCGATATCGCAATTGATGTTCTTCCGCGAGAAGGCCTCGGACGCCGCGCCGAACACCGCGACCTCGGTCGCGCCGGCGGCCAGCGCGGCATCCAGCCCCTTCAGGTTGGGTACCAGCACTGGGTAGGCGACACCGGCGCGCCGGACAAGGGAACGCATCACCTCGGCGCTGTCCGCCATCTGCGGCACCCACTTGGGCGAAACGAAGGCGGCGGCCTCGATGGTCGTCAGGCCGCAGGCCGCCAGCCTGTTGATGAGTTCGACCTTGATGGCGGTCGGCACGATCCGTGGCTCGTTCTGCAGGCCATCGCGCGGGCCGACTTCGACGATCCTGACTTTGCTCGGGAGAGTCATCGAAGCTCCAGGAAGCCCTTCAAGGTAACGATGCGCACACCGCCGGTCAGCTTTGGCTTGTCGATAAACGCGCCGAAGTCGCGGACATCGCCCGTGATCAACACATCGCAGCGCGCTTCGATGGCCGCCGCCAGGATGGGTCGGTCCTTGTCGGGCAGCGGCACCGGACAGGGCTCGCGGGCCGACCAGGCAAACAGACGCAGCTTGCCAATAATCAGCGACAGGCGGGCCACGGCCTCGGGGCGTTTGCGCTGCAAGTTGATCATCGCCTCGTTCGCGGCATAGTCGCTACTCACCAGTTCAAAGCCCAGATCGGCGGCCAGATCGAAGAGGCGTGCCGGACGGCCAGCGGGGTTATAGGCCGCCGAGAAGAGCACGTTCGCGTCGATGAACAGGCGCATCAGGCGGCCTTGGTCAGCCCGTGGCGTTTGGCGATGGCTTTGAGTCGACGGTCGAAGTCGGCGCGCTCCGCATCATCCTTGAACGAGTCTTCGCGCGCCCAGCGATCAACCTCCTCATCGGTGTAGATTCGCACCGGCAGTACCGCCGCCGGCCGCAACACCAGCGCGCCATCCTTTTCCTCGGCCACCACCACCCCGCCCGGCTCGATGCCGAGACGTTTGCGCAACTTCGCCGGGAGTGTGATCTGCCCGCGACCGGAAACGATCAGGTTGTCCATGGTGGCACCTCGATTGCTGAATTACGGAAATTCAGCATAGCAAAACCACCGGCGATTCGCCATTGCAATCCGTACCCGCATTGCGGATCGTTACCGCGAACCTTGGCTTGACGCTTCGAACTCGACCAGCTCGGCCCCGTCGGCGACCTGCTCACCGACCGAGCAGCGGAAGGACTTGACGATTCCGGCGGCGGGCGCGCAAATCGTGTGCTCCATCTTCATGGCTTCGAGGATCAGCAATGGCGCGCCCTTCTCCACCTTCGCGCCGGGCCGGGCGATGAGCGCGATCACCTTGCCGGGCATCGGCGCGGTCATGCCGCCCTCGGCACCGCCGCCTTCGCCCGCGTGGAAGAGCGGATCGATGGCGGCCAGCACATGGCAACGCCCGTGCAGAAAGACGTGCCGCTTCTCGCCCGCCACCACGACCGTCGCGACGGTGCGATTGCCGTCGAAATCGGCGCGCAACTGGCTGCCGGCCTGCAACTCGCCGCTGGCCGAACTGGTTTGGCCATCGACGTCGAGCAACCACGACCGGTCGCCATAGGCAACCGCCACGGTCTTGTCGCCATCACCATTGCCGTGGCGGAAGACCAGCTTGCGCCGGGCCGCGCTGTTCAGGCGCCAGCCGTCGCGGCGATGCCAAGGTGAATACGGGTCGGCGTCGAATCGCGCCGCCTCGTCCGCCGCCACCTGTTCGCGCAGCAGTTCGGCCAGCGCGGCCGCCAGCCAGACTTCCCTGGGCGGCTCGGCGGCCGCCGGAAACAGGAACGCCGTCTGCCGCTCGATCAACCCGGTGTCGAGGTCGGCCTGGGCGAAAGCCGGACAGCCGACCAGGCGCGAGAGAAAGCCCACGTTGTTGGCCACGCCGACCACGCGATACTGCGCCAGCGCCTGGAGCATGCGGGCCAACGCCCGCTCTCGGGTTTCGTCCCAGACGATCAGTTTGGCGACCATCGGGTCGTAATGCGGCGAGATTTCGTCGCCCTGCTCGACACCGGTATCGACGCGCACATGGAGCGACTCGCCCGGCGGCGCCAGGTGTACCAGGCGGCCCGTCGAGGGCAGGAAGCCCTTGTCCGGATCTTCGGCATAGACACGCGCTTCCAGCGCATGACCACGAATGGCCAATTGCTCCTGCGTCAGCGGCAGCGGTTCGCCGGCGGCGACGCGCAACTGCCACTCGACCAGATCGAGGCCGGTGATCATTTCCGTTACCGGATGCTCGACCTGGAGCCGGGTGTTCATCTCCATGAAGTAGAAGGCGCCCTGGGCGTCGACGATGAACTCCACCGTGCCGGCGCCGACATAGCCGACGGCCCGCGCCGCGTCGACGGCGGCCTTGCCCATGACGGCGCGCCGTTCGGCCGTCATGCCCGGCGCGGGGGCCTCTTCGAGTACCTTCTGGTGGCGCCGCTGCACCGAGCAGTCGCGCTCGAAGAGATGCACGACCTGGCCGTGGCTGTCGCCGAACACCTGCATTTCGATGTGGCGCGGTCGCTGGAGATACTTCTCGATCAGCACGTGTTCATCGCCAAAACTGGCCCGCGCCTCGCGTTGGCAGGAGGCCAGGGCATCGAGAAATTCCTCGGCCCGATGGACGGCGCGCATGCCCTTGCCGCCGCCACCTGCCGCCGCCTTGATGAGCACCGGATAGCCAATCCGGCCGGCCTGTTCCTTCAGGAAGTCCGGCGCCTGCCCGTCGCCGTGATAGCCCGGAGTGAGCGGCACGCCGGCCCTTTCCATCAGCTTCTTGGCCTCGGACTTCGAGCCCATGGCGTGGATCGCCGCGACCGGGGGGCCGATGAAGGCAATGCCGTTGGCCGCGCAGGCCTCGGCGAAGGCCTCGTTCTCGGAAAGAAAGCCATAGCCGGGATGAACCGCCTGGGCGCCGGTCTGCCGGCAGGCGGCGATGATGCGCTCCGCCACCAGGTAGGACTCGCGCGGCGCGGCGTGGCCGATCAGCACCGCCTCGTCGGCCAGGCGCACGTGGCGCGCGCCGGCATCGGCCTCGGAATACACGGCGACAGTGCGAATGCCCAGGCGGCGGGCGGTCCTGATGACCCGGCAGGCGATCTCGCCACGGTTGGCAACAAGTATCTTGTCGAACACGGCGCGCCTACTCGGGCAGCCAGGCGGGACGGCGCTTTTCGAGGAAGGCGGCCAGGCCTTCGCGCCCCTCCTCGGAAGCGCGGACGCTGGCGATGCGGCGCGCGGTGTCATCCATCAGTTCGGCGTCGAGGGGCCGATGCACAACGGCGCGAATCAGGTCCTTGCATTCCGCCAGGGCGCGCGGGCCGTTCAGCAGCAAGGCATCGACGATCTGGCCGACCGCCAGATCGAGCGCGGCGTCGTCGGCCACCATTTCGTGGATCAAGCCGATGCGATAGGCCTCGGCGGCGGAAAATCGCTCGCCGGTCAGCATGTAGCGGCGCGCGTGGCGAACACCCATGGCGGCGATGACGTAGGGGCTGATCACGGCCGGAATGATGCCGAGCCTCACTTCGGAGAAGCGGAACTGGACGTCGAAGGTGGCGATGGCGATGTCGCAGGCGGCCACCAGGCCGACCCCCCCGCCATAGGCCGCCCCCTGGACACGGGCGATGGTCGGCTTGGGCATGGTGGCCAGGCGCTTCAGCATTTCCGCCATCACCCGCGCGTCGCGCTGGTTCTCGTCGGTGCTCAGCCCGGCCGATTCCCGCATCCAGCCGAGGTCGGCGCCGGCACAGAAAGTCCCGCCGGCGGCCGACAGCACCACGACACGCACGCTGTCGTCGCGGCTCATGCTGCCCAGGGCGCGCACCAGTTCCTGGAGCAGCACGTTGTCGAAGGCGTTGTGCCGATCGGCCCGATCGAGGGTGATGATGCCGACGCCGTGGTCGATCTCGATGGCGATAGTCTTGTACATGGCGTTCCCTTACATCCTGAAGATGCCGAAGGTGGTCCGGTCGATCGGCGCATTGAGCGCCGCCGCAATGCTCAGTCCGAGCACCCGGCGCGTCTGGGCGGGGTCGACGATGCCGTCGTCCCAGAGGCGCGCGGTGGCGTAGTAGGGGTGGCCCTGAGTCTCGTACTGCGCACGGATCGGCGCCTTGAAGGCTTCTTCCTCTTCCGCACCCCAGCCTTTGCCGGCCGCCTCCAGACCGTCGCGCTTGACGGTGGCCAGCACGCTGGCGGCCTGCTCGCCACCCATCACCGAAATGCGCGTGTTCGGCCAGGTCCACAACAGGCGCGGCGAGTAGGCGCGGCCGCACATGCCGTAGTTGCCGGCGCCGAAGGAGCCACCGATCAGCACGGTGAATTTCGGCACCGCCGCCGTCGCCACCGCCGTGACCATCTTGGCGCCGTCGCGGGCGATGCCGCCATTCTCGTACTTGCGGCCGACCATGAAGCCGGTGATGTTCTGCAGGAACACCAGTGGAATGCCGCGCTGCGCGCACAACTCGATGAAGTGGGCACCCTTCAGCGCCGACTCGGAAAACAGGATGCCGTTGTTGGCGACGATTCCCACCGGGTAACCATGCAGGCGCGCGAAGCCGGTGACCAGGGTCGCGCCGTAGCGCGCCTTGAACTCGTCGAAGCGCGAACCGTCGACCAGGCGGGCGATCACCTCGCGCACATCGTAGGGTTTGCGGGTGTCGGCGGGAATCACCCCGTAAAGCTCTTCGGTGGCGTAGCGCGGCTCTTCGGGCGCCGCGCGATCCAGGGTCACCGGCTTGATCCGGTTCAGGTTGGCGACGATGCGCCGGGCAATCGACAAGGCGTGATGGTCGTTCTCGGCCAGATGGTCGGCCACGCCGGAGACTCTTGTGTGCACGTCGCCGCCGCCGAGATCCTCGGCCGTCACCACTTCGCCGGTGGCGGCCTTGACCAGTGGCGGGCCGCCGAGAAAGATGGTGCCCTGGTTGCGGACAATCACCGTCTCGTCGCTCATCGCCGGCACGTAGGCGCCGCCCGCCGTGCAGGAACCCATGACCACGGCGATCTGCGGAATGCCCCGGGCGCTCATGTGGGCCTGGTTGAAGAAGATGCGACCGAAGTGGTCGCGGTCGGGGAAGACCTCGTCCTGCATGGGCAGGAAGGCACCGCCGGAATCGACCAGATACAGGCAGGGCAGATGGTTCTCCAGGGCGATCTCCTGCGCCCGCAGGTGCTTCTTCACCGTCATCGGGTAGTACGTGCCGCCCTTGACCGTGGCGTCGTTGGCGACGATGACGCACTCGACGCCGGAAACACGCCCGATGCCCGTCACGACCCCCGCCGCCGCGATGTCACCGCCATACATGCCCCAGGCCGCCATGGCCGACAGCTCGAGGAAGGGCGCGCCCGGATCGAGCAACTGGTCGATGCGATCCCGCGCCAGCAACTTGCCGCGCGCCAGGTGCTTCCGGCGGGCATCGTCCGAACCGCCCAGGGCGACGTCCGCCGCCCGCGCCTTGAGATCCGCCACCAGCGCGCGCATCGCCGCGTCGTTGGCGCGGAAATCGTCGGCGCGGACGTTCAGTTTCGAGGCAATGACCGACACTCAGAATCCCCCGCGTTCCAGCCACTGCTCGACTTGCGGCAGGCGGTCCGCGCCCCAGAACGGCTCGCCATCGACAACGATCCAGGGCGCGCCGAACATGCCCAGGGCGATGGCGGCGTCGGTTTCCTTGCGCAGGCGTTCCTTGATCGCCGGCTCCTCGAGCGCGGAGGACAAGGGAGCGGGCTCGACGCCGAGCAGCGCGGCCATGTGCAGCACCGAGGACGGTTCGGAGATGTCGTGACCTTCGGCGAAATAGGCGCGGAACACCGCATGGGCGAACTGGCGGGCCAGGGCCTCATCGCGGTCGTGCAGCCAGTAGTAGGCGCGCGCCGCCGCCACGGTGGCGACGGGAAAGCGCATCGGCATGCGAAAGGGCACATCGAGAAAACGTGCCGAACGGACGATATCGCGCAGGCTGTAGTCGTGCATGCCGGGCTGGCGCACCAGCGGCAGCGTGCCGAGGCCCTTGAAGATCACCCCGAGCAGGATGGGATGCCAGCGTACCTCGCGGTCGAAGCGCCCGGCGAGCGCGTCGATCTTCTCGCTGGCCAGATACGAATATGGCGAGGAGAAGTCGAAATAGAAATCGATCGGTTCGGCCATGCGTTCACTCCTCCGCCAGGGCTCGGCCGATCACCAGTCGCTGGATGTCGGAAGCACCCTCGTAGATTTGACAGACCCGGACATCCCGGTAGATGCGCTCCACCGGAAAGTCGGCCACGACCCCGTAGCCGCCATGAATCTGAATGGCATCGGAGCATACCCGTTCCGCCATCTCGGAGGCGAACAGTTTGGCCATCGAGGCTTCCTTCAGGCAGGGCCGATCGGCATCGCGCAGGCTGGCGGCATGCCAGACCAGCTGCCGCGCCGCCTCGATGCGCGTCGCCATGTCGGCCAGGCGAAAACTGACGGCCTGGTGTTCGATGATCGGCTTGCCGAACGCCACCCGCTCCCGGGCGTAGCGCAGCGCGGCTTCCAGCGCCGCGCGGGCCATGCCCACCGATTGGGCGGCAATGCCGATGCGGCCAGCCTCCAGATTCGACAGGGCGATGCGGTAACCGTCGCCTTCCTTGCCGAGCAGATGGTCGGCGCCAATCCGGCAGTCCTCGAAAAGGATCTGCGCCGTGTCGGAGGCACGCTGGCCAAGCTTGTCCTCCAGCCGGGCGACGACGTAGCCGGGCGTGTCGGTGGGCACCACGAAGCACGAGATCCCCCGCTTGCCGGCGGCCGGATCGGTGACGGCAAAGACGATGGCGATCCGGGCATTGCTGCCCGAGGTGATGAACTGCTTGACGCCGTTCAGCACCCACGCATCGCCGTCCCGAACCGCCCTGGTCTTGATGGCGGACGCGTCGGAACCGACATGCGGCTCGGTCAGGCAGAAGCAGCCGAGCAGCGCACCCGAAGCGGCGCCCTTCAGCCAGCGTTCCTTTTGCTCGTCGGTGCCATAGCGATTCAGGATGCCGCAGACCAGCGAGTTCTGCACTGACAGGATGGTCGAGGTGGCGCCGTCGCCGGCGGCGATCTCTTCCAGCGCCACGGCAAGCGAGACATAGTCGAGGGCCGCGCCGCCCCAGCGTTCCGGCACCACCATGCCCCAGACACCCAAAGCGGCCAGTTCCGCCAGCGGTTCGCGCGGAAACACCGAACCCGCAAGGTGTCGCGGATCAGCCCTTGCTCCTCGGTAAGCATCATGGCGTCAGACCATCTCGACGCCGACGGCGACCGCCTCGCCGCCACCGATGCACAAACTGGCGATACCGCGCTTGCCGCCGTACTTGCGCAGCGCGCCCAGCAGGGTGACGAGAATGCGGCAGCCCGATGCGCCGATGGGATGGCCGAGCGCGCAGGCGCCGCCGTGGACGTTTACCTTTGCCGCCGGCAGTTGCAGATCCCGCATGGCTGCCATGGTGACGACGGCGAAGGCCTCGTTGATTTCGTAGCAATCGATGCTCTCCGCCGTCCAGCCAATTTTGGCGAAGAGTTTTTGCATGGCAAAGACCGGCGCGGTGGTAAAGAGATTGGGTTCCTGGGCATGCGTGGCGTGGCCGACGATGCGGGCCAGCGGCGCGAGGCCCAGCGCCCTGGCCTTCGATTCGCGCATAAGCACGACGGCGGCGGCGCCATCGGAGATCGACGACGAGTTGGCGGCGGTCACCGTACCGTCTTTCCTGAACGCCGGCTTGAGACCCGGAATCTTGTCCAGCTGGGCCTTCCCGGGCTGCTCGTCCTGGTCGACGACCACATCGCCCTTGCGGCCGGCGATCGTCACCGGAGCCACTTCCCAGGCGAACGAGCCGTCCTTGATCGCCTGCTGGGCGCGCGTGGTGGAACGGATGGCGAATTCGTCCTGCGCCTCGCGCGTGAAGCCGTACTGCTCGGCGCACTCCTCGGCGAAGGTGCCCATCAGGCGGCCTTTCTGGTAGGCGTCCTCGAGGCCGTCGAAGAACATGTGGTCGAGCAGTTGGCCGTGGCCGAGCCGGTAACCGCCGCGCGCCTTGGGCAGCAGATAGGGCGCGTTGCTCATCGACTCCATGCCGCCGGCGACGCCGACTTCATAGCTACCGGCGAGCAGGCTGTCGTGCATCAGCATCACAGCCTTCAACGCCGAACCGCAGACCTTGTGCACCGTGGTGCAGCCGGCCGACAGCGGCAGCCCGGCACCGAGCGCCGCCTGGCGCGCCGGCGCCTGGCCGACGCCGGCCTGTAGCACGTTGCCGAACACGACTTCCTCGACCTGCTCGGGCCTGATGCCGGCGCGTTCTACGGCAGCCTTGATGGCGACGGCGCCAAGCTGCGGTGCCGTCAGCGAATTGAAATTGCCCTGAAATCCGCCCATTGGCGTGCGGGCGGCGGAGACGATGACGACCGGGTCGTTCATGACAAGCTCCTTCAGGCCGTCTCCGCGAACAGTTCTCGGCCGATCAGCATGCGACGGATTTCGGAGGTGCCGGCGCCGATTTCGTAGAGCTTGGCGTCGCGCCAGAGGCGGCCGGTCGGGTATTCGTTGATGTAGCCGTTGCCGCCGAGCACCTGGATCGCTTCGCCGGCCATCCAGGTCGCCTTCTCGGCACTGTAGAGAATGGCGCCGGCGGCGTCCTTGCGCAGCGTGCGCGCGTGATCGGCGGCGTCGCAGGCCCGGCCGACCGCATAGACATAGGCCCGGCAAGCCTGCCAGGTGGTGTACATGTCGGCCACCTTGCCCTGCATGAGCTGGAATTCGCCGATCGCCTGGCCGAACTGCTTGCGGTCGTGCAGGTAGGGAACGACGACATCCATGCACGCGGCCATGATGCCGAGCGGGCCGCCCGAGAGCACGGCGCGCTCGTAGTCGAGGCCGGACATCAGTACCTTGACGCCATTGCCCTCGCCGCCGAGCACGTTTTCCGCCGGCACCTCGCAGTCCTCGAAAAAGAGCGGATGGGTGTTGGAGCCGCGCATACCCAGTTTGTCGAGGTGGCTGCCGTGGCTGAAGCCCTTCATCCCTTTCTCGACGATGAAGGCGGTCATGCCCTTGGCGCCCGCCGCCGGATCGGTCTTCGCGTAGACGACGAGGGTGTCGGCGTCGCCGCCGTTGGTGATCCACATCTTGCTGCCGTTGAGGACGTAGCGGTCGCCCCGCTTGTCGGCCTTCAGCTTCATCGACACCACGTCGGAGCCGGCATTCGGCTCCGACATCGCCAGCGCGCCGACGTGCTCGCCCAAGATCAACCGGGGCAGGTACCGCTGCCGCTGCGCGTCGCTGCCATTGCGGTTGATCTGGTTCACGCACAGGTTCGAATGCGCACCGTACGAGAGACCGACCGAAGCTGAGGCGCGCGAAATCTCTTCCATGGCGATGATGTGCGCCAGGTAGCCCATGCCGGTGCCGCCATGTTCCTCGCCGACGGTCATGCCCAACAGGCCCATGCCGCCAAGTTTGCGCCACAGGTCGGCGGGGAACTCGTTGTCGCGGTCGACCTCGGCGGCCCGGGGCGCGATCTCCCCCCGGGCGAAGTCGCGCACGGCGTCGCGCAGGGCGTCGAGGTCTGCCCCGAGATGGAAGTTGAGGTCGTTCATGTCTCCGCCTTTCCGTGCATGGTCATCAGGGTCTGCTGCATGGTGGCGCAGTGGGTCAGCTTGTCGCCCTTGACCACATAGGCCTCGCCGCGCGTGATCACCAGCGTCTTGCCGGGCTTGATCACTTCGCCGGTGGCGATCAACAGTTCGCCGTCGCCTGGCGCGAGCAGGTTCAGCTTGAACTCCACCGACAGCACCGAGCTGTCCTCCGGCATGAGGGTGAAGCCGGCATAGCCGGCCGCGCTGTCCACCACCGTCGAGATGATGCCGGCGTGGAAGTAGCCATGCTGCTGGGTGAGCTCGGGCCGCCAGGGCAGGCGGATCTCGCACCAGCCGGGGCGCAGTTCCGCCAAGTCGGCCCCGATGTAGCCCATGACCCCCTGGCGGGCGAAGCTGGCCCTGACCTTGGCTTCCCAATCGGCATCCTTCGGCTCGAACGAGCGTGTCTTGTGCATGACTCCTCCTGGATACGATTCTAGGTTGACGTTTACGTCAACGTCAATATATCGTTACCGATGAATTCGGTGGATAGGCGGTGTTTTCAGGCGGCCCGGCGGCCATTCGGCGAAGAGGAGGCGGGTTCGGTGAGCAACTCCTGGCATTGCCGTTCGAAGCGGATGATCTCGTCCAGCACGGCCTCGATGTCTTCCCGCTGCTGCTCGAGGGCCGCCTTGCGCCGGGAGAGCACCCTGAGGAACTTGAGCAGTTGCGGGCTGCCATCCGTCGCGGTGTCGTACATGTCGATGAGTTCGCGAATCTCGGCCAGCGACAGACCGAGACGCTTGCCCCGCAGCGCAAGCTTGAGGCGGGTTCGGTCGCGCTTGGAGTACACGCGCTGCATGCCTTCCCGCTGCGGCGAAAGGAGGCCCTTGTCTTCGTAGTAACGGATGGCCCGGGGCGTCAGATCGAATTCGCGGGCCAGATCGGCGATGGAGAACGTAGGGTCGCTCATGGACAAGACGTCATGAATAGTGAAATTTGTTGCACCGCACCATCAGACCGCCGTTCATGTAGAATGTTGTCTTACCTCAATTTTTCTCGGCCAGTTAAGCAGATTTCTCCGGGCAAATCAATTCAACGGCCATGATGACTTCTCCCATCGTCTATCCCCACCAGACGCCGCCGGCAGCGGGGCGGGCGATGGTCGTGGCCCCCGGCATTCTCTGGTTGCGCATGCCCTTGCCCTTTGCGCTCGATCACATCAACCTGTGGCTGATCGAGGACGGCGCGGCCTGGACCGCCGTCGATACCGGCATCGCCCTCGAGCCGGTCAAGGCGGCCTGGCAGGAGGTTCTCGCCGACCGGAAACTCTCGCGCCTGCTCGTCACGCACTTTCACCCCGATCATCTCGGCCTGGCGGCCTGGTTGCAGGAACGAACCGGCGCGCCGCTCTGGATCAGCCAGAGCGAATACCTGACGGCGCATATGATCCGCGCCGAGCTGGCCGGCTATTCGGTGGCGGCGATGCTCGACTTCTTTCGCCGCCACGGCCTCGACGACGCCCGCATCGAGGGCTTGCGCGCCCGAGGCAATGCCTATGCGCGCGTCGTACCCGCCATTCCGCCGACCTTCCATCCGCTCTGGGAAGGCGAGGACGTGACCATCGGCGGCACGGCCTGGCGCGTCATCGTCGGCCATGGCCACGCACCCGAACACGCCAGCCTGTACTGCGCGGAACTCGGCGTGCTGATTTCGGGCGACATGCTGCTGCCGCGCATTTCCACCAATATCAGTGTCTTCGCCGGCGTCCCCGACGCCAATTCGCTGGCCTGGTTTCTGGCCTCGATCGATCGGCTGCGCGAACTGCCCGAAGACACCCTGGTGCTGCCCTCCCACGGCCTGCCCTTCCGCGGCCTGCATGCCCGGGTCGAGCAACTGGTTGCCCATCATGCCGCCCGCTGCGATGATCTGCTGCAAGCCTGCTCGGCACCGAAGAGCGCGGCCGACCTGCTGCCCGTGCTTTTCCCGCGCGAGATCACCGATCCGCATCAGACCATGTTCGCCATGGGCGAGGCGATCGCCCACTTGAACTACCTAGAACAGGCGTGCCAGTTAGAGCGCGCCGCCGAGAACGGCACCATCCGCTATGTCCAGAACCGAAAAGGAGTGAGAAATGGCCAACGCCCCGCATGAACACGCCCCGCTGCCCGACCCGCAGGAAATTGCCAAGACCTATGCCGAGGTTGCCCAGCGCGCTTCCAAGCTGCTCTCCGACCATATCCAGCGCCAGACAAAGAAAGGCGTCAGCGCGCCGGCCGATGAACTGGGCATCGCCCAGGCCTTCATGGACATGATGGCCAAGATGCTGGCCAACCCCTACAAGCTGGCCCAGGCGCAAATGAACCTGGTCTGGGACTACTTTTCCCTCTGGCAGCATTCGAGCCTGCGCCTCATGGGCATGGAGACCGCCCCGATCGCCCAACCGGCCAAGGACGACAAGCGATTCAAGGACGAACAGTGGGAGGAGCACTTCCTGTTCGACTTCATCAAGCAGTCCTACCTGATCACCGCGCGCCACATCCACGACTCGGTGCGCAATGTCGAGGGCATGGACGAGAACACCGAGAAGAAGGTCAACTTCTTCACCCGCCAGTTCATCGACGCGCTGTCGCCATCGAACTTCGCCATGACCAATCCGGAAGTGTTCCGCGAGACGGTGAAATCTCATGGCCAGAACCTGGTCAAGGGCTTCAACAACCTGCTGCGCGACATCGAGGACGGCGACGGCAACCTGCGCATCAAGATGACCGACACCACCGCCTTCGAGCTGGGCAAGAACGTCGCCACCACGCCGGGCAAGGTGATCTTCCAGAACGAGCTGATCCAGCTCCTGCAGTTCAACCCGACCGGCAAGGAACACTACAAGCGCCCCTTGCTGATCTTCCCGCCCTGGATCAACAAGTACTACATCCTCGACCTGCGCGAGAAGAACTCCTACATCAAGTGGGCGACCGACCAGGGCCACAGCGTCTTCGTCATGTCCTGGGTCAACCCGGATGAGAAGCTGGCCAAGAAGAGCTTCGAGGACTATCTGCTCGACGCCGCCCTGGTCGCCGTCGACAAGGTCTGCGAACAGACCGGCGAGAAGGAGATCAACGCCGCCGCCTACTGCCTGGGCGGCACCCTGCTGGCTTCGACGCTCGCCTACATGACGGCCAAGAAGGACAAGCGGATCGCCTCGGCGACCTTCTTCACCACCATGCTCGACTTCTCGATTCCGGGCGAACTGGGTGTCTTCATCGACGAGAAGCAGGTTTCCAGCCTGGAAAAGAAGATGGCCGAGCGTGGCTTCCTCGAGGGCACCGAGATGGCCGGCACCTTCAACATGCTGCGCTCCAACGACCTGATCTGGTCGTTCGTGGTGAACAACTACCTGATGGGCAAGGACCCCTTCCCCTTCGACCTGCTGTTCTGGAACAGCGACTCGACGCGCATGCCGTACGCGATGCACAGCTTCTACCTGCGCAACATGTACATGAACAACCTGCTCAAGGAGCCGGGCGGCATCACCCTCGCCGGTGTGCCGATCGACCTCGGCAAGATCAAGACGCCGGCCTACTTCGTTTCCACCATCGAAGATCACATCGCGCCGTGGAAGAGTACTTTCCTGGGCGCGCAGCGCTTCTCCGGTCCGGTGCGTTTCGTGCTCGGCGGTTCCGGCCACATCGCCGGCATCGTCAATCCGCCGGCGGCCAACAAGTATGGCTACTGGCTGAACGACGACCTGGCGGAGACAGCCGACGAATGGCTGGAAGGCGCGACCCAGCAGCCCGGTTCCTGGTGGACCGACTGGCAGCAATGGGTGACCGCCATGGACGACCGCAAGGTGCCGGCGCGCGACCCGGCCAAGGGCAAGTTCAAGGTACTGGAAGACGCCCCGGGCTCGTTCGTCAAATTCCGCCTGGACACGCAGAAGAAGTCGTAATGACGGCGGCGGTACGGGTTGTCTTCGACACCAACGTACTGCTTTCCCTTTTCGTCTTCGCCGACAGCCGCTACGCGCCTCTGCGCGAGCGGCTTGAAGGCGGCGAAATAGTCGCGCTGACCGACGAGCGCTGCCTTGGCGAATTCCGCCGAGTACTGGCCTATCCCATGTTCTCGTTGGCCGACGACGCGCAACGCGCGGCGTTCGAATCCTATTCCCGCCACGCCATCGTCGTTGCCGCCAAAGCCGATGCCGTTCCCTTGCCCCAATGCAAGGATGCCGACGACCAGAAGTTCCTCGAAGTCGCGCGCGACGGCAAAGCGCGATGGCTGGTGACATCCGACAAGGCGCTGCTCAGGATGGCCCGTCGCCGCAAGCTGGCCCATCTGTTCGACATCATCACACCCGACCAGTCGCTCGCGCGATAAGCGAAAGCCAGCCGCGTGTGCAGTCAGTCGTGGCGGCACGCCACTAGTCTGTGACGTGGCGGAGGAAATCGGCCAGCGTCCTGCCCTCGTCCGGCGTGAAGATCTCGGCGAGCACGTCGGGCGCGCTCATGCGGTCCAGACGGAAGTTGCGGAAGTCGCGGCGCAGTTCGCACCAGCCGCCCAGCGACCAGCCGCCGCCCCAGAAGAACAGGCCGAGCGGCCACACCACGCGATTCGTCGCCAGACCGTCGGCGCGCACGTAGTCAAACCGGATCTTCCGCCGCCCGTCGATCGCCCCGCGCAGCGCGCCCAGCGGCGCCACCTGTCCGGGCGCAATGTGGAACGCTGGCACCAGCAGCGCCTGGCGCTCCAATTGCCCCTTGCCGCTCACGGGCAGCACCGACTCGATCTTCAACAGCGCGCGTTCCGCCGCCTTGCCCAATGCCTTGTCCGCCCAGCCGTGCACCATGCGACTGCCCAGCGCCAGTGCGGCGAGTTCCTCCCGGTCGAACATCAGCGGCGGCAAATGCGCACCCGCGCGCAGCAGGTAACCGACACCGGCCTCGCCGTCGACTTGCAGGCCACTGGCCATCAGATCCGCCATGTCGCGGTACACGGTGCGCTCGGAAACCTCCAGTCTTTCGGCCAGCGTGCGCGCCGTCACCGCGCGGCCGCGGCCGAGCAGCAGGACGATCTGGAACAGACGGTCGGCACGGCGCATCGTCACCCTCCTGACAGGACGGCGGCAGCATAGCATCGGCCGATTGCCGCCCTGGGGCGACTCCTGACATGACGCTGTCAGCAGGGGTGACGGACAATGTGGGCAATCATCCCAACGACATCAACGAAAGGAAACGCCATGAGCCTCGTCAACTGGTTCGAAATCCCGGTCACCGATATCGAGCGCGCCATCCGCTTCTACGAGGCCGTCCTCGACAAGAAGCTCACCCGTCAGGATATGCAGAGCTTCAAGATGGCGATTTTTCCCTATCCCGAGGGCGGCACCGGCGGTGCGCTTTGCCAGCATCCGCAATACCAGCCGGCGCCATCCGGCGGCGTCGTCATCTACCTCGACGGTGGCGACGACCTGGACAAGCCGCTCGGCCGCGTCGTCGGCGCCGGCGGCCAGGTGGTGATGCCCAAGACGCTGATCACGCCGGAGATCGGCTACATGGGCTTCTTCAAGGACACCGAGGGCAACGTCATCGCCCTGCATTCCTGCAAGTAGCGAAAAGTCGGCCGTGGCGGCACGCCGCTATGAGGCGGTCTTGCCCCTTGCCAGCTCGCGGTCCAACTGGCGGGCGAAAGCGTGTTGGTCGCTGGCGGAGAAGGCCGCCGGCCCGCCGGTCTCGACACCCGTCGAGCGCAACGTGTCCATGAAGTTGCGCATGGTCAGCGCGGCGGCGATGCTGCCCTGGTCGTAGGTTTCGCCGCGCGGCGTCAGCACGCGACCACCCTCGGCGATCACCTCTGCGGCGAGCGGAATGTCGGACGTGATGACCAGATCGCCGGCCTCGACACGCCGCGCGATCTCGTTGTCCGCCACATCGAAGCCCTTCGGCACCTGCACCGCGCGGATGTGCGGCGAGCGTGGCACCGACAGCATCTGGTTGGCGACCAAGGTCACCGCAATGCCCGTGCGCGCGGCGGCCCGAAACAGGATTTCCTTGATCGGCTTCGGGCAGGCATCGGCATCGACCCAGATTTGCATGGCGTTCCGGCTACACGAAAGTCAGGCCTCGCGCCACGCCTACGGGCCCGCGCCGCGCGGCTTGCGGCCGCGGCCCGCCAGGGCGGCATCGAACACGCGGTTCGGCAGCACGCGGAGCAGCTTGGCAACTATCGCCATCTGCCAGGGAACGACCGCGTAACTCCGGCCCGCGTCGATGACGCGGGCGATGCGCCGAGCGGCTTCGTCGACCGGCAGGATGAAGGGCATGGTGTAGGTGTTGATGGCCGTCATCGGCGTCTCGACATAGCCGGGCGCGACGGTGACCACCTTCATGCCGCTGCCGCGCAACTCGCCGCGCAGGCTCTCCAGATAGGCGATGGTCGCGGCTTTCGAAGCGCTGTAGGCGCCGGAACCCGGCAAACCCCGTATCCCGGCCACCGAGGCAATGCCAGCCAGCGTGCCGCCGCCGGCGGCGCGCATCGGTTCGATGAAGGGGTGGAAGGTATTGACCATGCCAAGCACATTGACCGCCAAGACACGCTCGAAGATCGGCAGATCGCCGGCCTCCTGGGTCAACGTGCCGACCGAAATACCGGCATTGGCGATAACCAGATCCGGCACACCGGCGCGGGCAACAAAGTCGGCGCCGGCCTGACTGACGGCGGTGGCATCGCTGACGTCTACGGAGTAAAGAAAGCTGGGGACGCGAAGCTGGTCGGCCAGATGGCGCAGTTCCCGCTCACGCCGGGCCAGCAGTGCCAGTGTCGCGCCCCGGCGGGCATAGTGCCGGGCCAGGGCGGCGCCCAGGCCCGACGAGGCGCCGGTGACGACGACGCGCACTACTTCTTGACCGAACGTTCCTTGCGGGCCTTGTCGATCAGTTGATCGAGGACGACGGTCATTTCCGCATGGCTGCCCGCCTCGCCGCTGGCCACGCCGTAGCGGCCGTTGATGAAGATCGCCGGCACGCCGTCGAAACCGTACTGGCCGGAAAGCTGCTGGGCGCGAGTGACCTTGCTCTGCACCGAGAACGAATTCATCGCGTCGGCAAACTTCTGGCGGTCGACGCCCTTGGCGGCCATCCAGTCGGCAAGCACCTTCGGATCGTTCAGGTTCACGCGGTCGATGTGGATGGCGTCGAAGACCTCGCCATGCATCTTCTCGAGCACGCCCATGGATTCGAGCGCGTAGTAAACACCGGCGAGCGGCGCCCAGCCACCGGGCCGACCGTCCTTGCCGGGAAACACCGCCGGAATGCGCCGGAACGTGACGTCCTTCGGCAGGGTCTTCAGCCACTTGTTGAGGATGGGCTCGAGGTTGAAGCAATGGCCACAGCCATACCAGAAAAACTCGGTAATCTCGATCTTGTCCTTGGCATCGACCGGCCGCTCGGGGTTCAGCACCTTGTAGTGCTTGCCTTCCTTGAGATCGAGGGCGCTGGCCAGATTGGCCGTCGCGAGAAAGGCAATTCCCACCAGCAACGTCAGCAATTTGCGCATCTATTCTTCCTTTTCGTCTATTTGCCCTTGGTCGGGGCGGTCTGAATGCCGTTCTGAGACAACTGGCCGCGCGCGCGGTTCAATTCCTCAACGTTCGAAAACGGTCCGGTGCGGACACGATACATTCTGCCCTTTTCAGGGACATCGACTTCCTGAACGCCGGCATCCAGCCCGATCAGGGCGAGCCGGGCCTTGAGATTGTCGGCGTCGGTCGGCTTCTGGAACGCGCCCACCTGGAGATAGAGCGGTTCGCCGCCGGCCGACTTGGCGTCGCCCGCCTTGGCTTCCGGCGCCTTGGCTTCGGTGGACTTCGCTTCCGCCGGCTTGGGCGCCGCCGGAGCCGGCGCCGCCTCCTGGCTGCCCGGCAGAATCTTGTAGAACTCGAAGCGCGGCCTGTCGCCATCCTTGCCGCCGACCTTGTCACCGGGCTTGCCCGGCAGCGCCTTTGGCGCGCCATTGTGGTCCGCGTCGCCATTGCCGGCCCGCTCGGCGCGCGGCGCCTTGTCGCGGAACGGCAGGGGCATCTTGTTCATGTACCAGACAACGCCCAGCGACATCAACACGCCCAGTATCAAGCCAAGAAAGATGCCCAACAGGGTATTGCCGCGACTCCGCCGGCCCGACGCCGGCTTCTGGTAGGGCTTGCGCACCGCGTTCCCCTTTATCACATCGCCTCCGGGGCGGAGACACCCAGAATCCGCAGGCCGTTCCTCAGCACCTGGCGCACCGCCACCGCCAGGGCAAGCCGTGCTCGCTTGAGCTCATCGTCGTCGACCAGCAAGCGCTCGGCGTTGTACCAGCCATGGAACTCGCCGGCCAGTTCGCGCAGGTAGAAAGCCAGCGAATGGGGCGCGGAATCCGCCGCCGCCTGGGCGATGAGGTCGGGAAACGATTGGAGCTTGCCGCACAGCGCCAGTTCGCGCTCGCTGGCCAGTGGCGACAAGTCGGCGCCGGCCAGTTCCGCTTCCCGCCCGCCCCATTGGTTCAGCACCGAACAGATGCGGGCGTGGGCGTACTGCACGTAGTAGACCGGATTGTCGTTTGATTCGGACTTCGCCAGCGTCAGGTCGAAATCGAGCGCCTGATCCTGCTTGCGCAGCAGGTAGAAGAAGCGGCAGGCATCGTTGCCAACCTCTTCGCGCAGCTCCCGCAGGGTGACGTAGCTGCCCGCGCGGGTGGACATGGAGACCTTGGCGCCATCGCGGAACAGGCTGACGAACTGCACCAGCGCCACATCGAGGCGGTCGGCATCGATCGCCAGCGCCGCCAGGGCGCCCCGCACACGTGGAATGTAGCCGTGATGGTCGGCGCCCCAGATGTCGAGCACCCGATGGAAGCCGCGCTCGAACTTGTTGACGTGGTAGGCGATGTCGGACGCGAAGTAGGTATACAGGCCGTTATCGCGCTGGACCACCCGGTCCTTTTCGTCGCCGAAAGCCGTCGAGCGGAACCACTTGGCGCCATCCTGAATATAGATGTGGCCGCCTCGTTCCAGCTCGGCAACCGCCCGTTCGACCATGCCCGTGTCGTAGAGAGAACGCTCCGAGAACCAGCAATCGAAATGGACACCGTAGGCTTCGAGGTCCTCGCGGCAATCAGCCAGTTGCTCGGTCAACACGTGCTGGTGGATGTAGGCCCACTCCTCGCCGAGCAGATCCTTGGCGGCGGCGATCAGGCCGTCGAGATGCGCTTCGAGCTGTTCTTTCTCGGCCGCCGAGTAGTTGCCGTCATCCGGCCGGGCCGGCGCCACCGGAACCGAACCGAGAATGGCAGCGGCGGGATGCACATACCGATCGCCATGCGCCTCGCGAATCTGGTCGGCCATTTCGCCGACGTAGCCACCCTGGTAGGCATTGGGCGGAAAAGGCACCGCCTCGCCGAAGGACGCGAGGTAGCGCAGCCAGGTGGACACCGCCAGGATATCCATCTGCCGCCCGGCATCGTTCACATAGTATTCGCGGCACACTTGATCGCCGGCGAAGGCCAGCAGGCAGGCCAGGCTGGCGCCATAGGCCGCGCCGCGACCGTGGCCCACATGCAGCGGGCCGGTGGGATTGGCGGAAACGAACTCCACCTGCACCTTGCGACCGGACGGCTGACCCCGGCCGTAGTCGTCGCCGCGTGTCAGTACCGCCTGGACGACGCCGCTCCGGGCCGCCGCCGCCAACCGGAAGTTGATGAAACCGGCGCCGGCGACTTCCGCCTTCGCCAGCCAGGGTGACACGGGCAGCTCTTTGACCAGCCGCTCGGCGATCTTGCGCGGATTGTCCTTGAGCTCGCGCGCCAACTGTAGCGCCAGGTTGCTGGAAAAATCGCCATGGGCGGGATCGCGCGGCCGTTCCAACTGGATATCGGCGCTCGCGCCCGGTGCCACGCTCTCCAGCGCGCTGCGCAGCAGTTCGGCCAGATGGGCCTTCGGATCCAATGACATTGGCGTTCCCGGGGGAAAAATGGGCATTATACCGGCCCCGGATAGCGTCGCCGCCCCCGTTCACACATTGCCATGAAGCGGGCCGGATCGCCCGGAACCCTTCCGAGCGCGGGCGAAACCGGGCACAATCCCTCGTCTTCGGCACCCCCTCAAGTCATCCACCTTGCGTCTATTGCGACTCGCCCGGATCGTCCGCGTCGGCCTTGGTCACGGCCTCGACCAGATGATCCTCGATCACGACCCGGAAAACCGGCTGGCCCGGCTGGTCGGTGTCGTCTTCTTCTGGCGCGATCTCTCGGCGCCACCCGCCGAGCGCCTGCGCAAGGCGCTCGAGGCGCTCGGGCCGATCTTCGTCAAGTTCGGCCAGGTACTCTCCACCCGCCGCGACCTGTTGCCGCCCGACCTTGCCGACGAGCTGGCCAAGCTCCAGGACCAGGTACCGCCCTTCCCGTCCGACCAGGCACTGGCCGTGCTGGAGCGCGCCTATGGCAAGCGGGTGACGCAGGTATTCAAGACATTCGAAGCGGACCCCGTGGCCTCGGCGTCGGTGGCGCAGGTTCATTTCGCCACGCTGCCCGACGAACACGGCGGCCGCGAGGTCGCCGTGAAGATTCTTCGCCCGGGCATCGCCCCGATCATCAACCATGACCTGGCCCTGCTCGACACCCTCGCCGGCCTGCTGGAACGCCTGTGGTCCGACGGCAAGCGCCTCAAGCCGCGCGAAGTGGTCGCGGAATTCGCCAAGCACCTGCACGACGAACTCGACCTGATGCGCGAAGCGGCCAACTGCTCCCAGTTGCGACGCAATTTCACCGCCTCGCCGCTACTGTTGGTGCCGGAGGTCCATTGGGACTGGTGCTCGTCGTCGGCGATGGTCATGGAGCGCATGCGCGGCACGCCGATCTCGCAAATCGACCGCCTGCGCGCCGACGGCGTGGACTTGAAGAAACTGGCGCGCGCCGGGGTCGAGATCTTCTTCACCCAGGTGTTCCGCGACGGCTTCTTCCACGCCGACATGCACCCGGGCAATATCCTGGTCGCCATCGACGGCCCGAATTTCGGCAAGTACGTGGCGCTCGACTTCGGCATCATGGGCACCCTGAACGAGGTGGACAAAAGTTACCTCGCCATCAATTTCCTCGCTTTCTTCCGTCGCGATTACCACCGCGTCGCGGCGGCGCATATCGAGTCCGGCTGGGCCCCGCCGGAAACCCGCGTCGACGAACTGGAATCCGCGGTGCGCGCCGTGTGCGAGCCGATCTTCGACCGGCCACTCAAGGAAATCTCATTCGGCAAGGTCCTGCTGCGCCTGTTCCAGACCTCGCGCCGCTTCAACGTCGAGATCCAGCCCCAGTTGGTACTGCTCCAGAAGACCCTGCTCAACATCGAGGGACTGGGCCGGCAGCTCGACCCGGAGCTCGACCTGTGGCAGACCGCCAAACCCTTCCTGGAGCGCTGGATGGCCGAACAGATCGGCTGGCGCGGCCTGGTCAACCACGTCAAGCATGAAGCCCCGCAATGGGCGGCGCTGTTGCCGCAACTACCGCGACTGATGCATCATGCCCTGAACAATCCGCCGCAGACCATCCTGGCCGGCGAACTGGCGGCGCTGCGCGAGGAACAGGCCCGTCAGCGCCGCCGCCTGACCTGGCTGGTGGTACTGGTGGCGGCTCAGATCGCCTTCGCCTGCGTCCTGTTGATGACCTGATTGCCCCGAGGTGCCGCGATGCTCGTCTGGTTCGTCATCCTCTACTTGATGTTGTCCGTAGGCATTGGCCTGTTCGCGGCCACCCGCGTGCACAACGCCAAGGACTTCGCCGTCGCCGGCCGTAGCCTACCTTTGCCAGTGGTGATGGCGACGGTATTCGCCACCTGGTTCGGCGCCGAGGCGGTGTTCGGCGTGTCGGCCACCTTCGTCAAGGACGGGCTCACCGGCGTGGTCGCCGACCCCTTCGGCTCGTCGATGTGCCTGATCATCGCCGGTGTCCTGTTCTCGCGCTACCTGTACAAGCTCAACATCCTGACCCTGGGCGACTTCTACCGCATGCGCTACAACCGCACCGTGGAAGTCATCACGACGCTGTGCATCGTCGCTTCCTACCTCGGCTGGGTCGCCGCCCAGATCAAGGCGCTGGGCCTGATCTTCTTCGTCGTCACCGACGGCGCCGTCAGCCAGAGCGCCGGCATGATCCTCGGCGCCGCCATCGTGCTCACCTACACCACCTTCGGCGGCATGTTCTCGGTGGCCATCCTCGATTTCGTCCAGATGGCGGTCAGCATGGGCGGCCTGCTGTTCATCGCCTGGATCGTCAGCGGCAAGATCGACGGTGGCGGCGGCGCGGTGATCCATCACGCGCTGGAGGCCGGCAAGCTGGATTTCTTCCCCGCCCCCGAGCCGATGAAATGGGTCACGTTCCTCGGCGCCTGGATCACCATGATGCTCGGCTCCATTCCGCAGCAGGACGTCTTTCAGCGCGTCACCTCGGCAAAGACGGCGAAGATCGCCCTGGGCGGCTCGCTGCTGGGCGCCTCGATCTACTTCTGTTTCACCTTCGTGCCCATGTTCATCGCCTATTCGGCGACGATGATCGACCCGGCCCGGTTCGCCGAGCTGCTGGAAAAGGATTCCCAGTTGGTTCTGCCCACCCTGGTCCTCCAGCACACGCCGCTGTTCGCCCAGGTGCTGTTCTTCGGCGCGGTACTTTCGGCCATCATGAGCTGCTCGTCGGCGACGCTGCTGGCTCCCTCGGTGACCTTCGCCGAGAACGTCATCCGCGGCTTCTACCCGAAGATGGGCGACCACCGCTTCCTCTGGGTGATGCGTGGCTGCGTCGTCGCCTTCGCCTGTCTGGTACTCGTCTTCGCGCTCAATTCGGAGTCGTCGATCTTCAAAATGGTGGAGAACGCCTACAAGGTAACGCTGGCCGGCGCGTTCGTACCGCTGGTGGCCGGCATCCTCTGGAAGCGGGCGACCACCCAGGGCGCGCTGGCCGCCACCTTCGGCGGCCTGCTGTCGTGGCTGATGATCGAAGTTCTGGTGGCCCATGGCGGCCAAACCGGCGGCGACTACGCCTACGCCCTGGTCGGCGGCGAGGGCATACCGCCGCAACTGGTCGGCCTGGCCGTTTCCGCGCTCGGCATGGTGGCGGGTTCCCTGCTGCCGCAATGGATCGGCCACAAGACCCCGGGCCGGCCGCTGCACGAGTTGCAGCACCACGTCGCCGCCGAAACCCACCATGTGGCCGAGCCTCGTTTCGAACATGGCCATCACGGTACCGGACGATAGGAGAACAAGAATGCGCAGGTCCTCGCTGTTGCTGGCTATTGCCTTGTTGATCACCGGCTGCCAAACCATCCGCTACGAATTGCGGCCGCCCGCCAGCGACTCCGGCCGGCTATGTGTCACCCAGTGCTCGGCCATCAAGGAGACCTGTCATGGCAACGAGATCCGGCGCGCCCGATTGGAGCGCGACAGTTGCGAGCGCCGGAGCGACAGCGGTTTGCACGCCTGCCTGGCGATGGCCAACAGTCCGGAAACCCGCCGGAATTGCCACAACAAGAAGCAGAGCTGCTCGACCAGCGAGAACACCGCGCGCTGCGAAGGCGACTACCGCGACTGTTTTGGCGGGTGCGGCGGCACGGTCACCAAGATCGTCGAGGAACATTAGCGCGCAACCGCTCGCGCACCTCGGCCGACCATTCGCACCCGGCGTTCCATTCCGAACATGGCTCTGCTCGAGATTCGTAACCTGACCCGCCGCTTCGGCGGCGTCGCGGCGGTAAGCGATGTCTCCCTGTCGATCGAGGCCGGGGAGTTTTTCACCCTGCTCGGCCCGTCCGGCTGCGGCAAAACCACCATCCTGCGCATGATCGCCGGCTTCGACGCGCCTGACGAAGGCGACATCCTGCTCGATGGGGTTTCACTGGCCGGGGTACCGCCCGAGCAGCGACCGCTGCACACGGTGTTCCAGAGCTATGCGCTCTTTCCGCACATGACGGTCGCCGGCAACGTCGCCTTCCCGCTCGAAATGGCCGACAAGTCGCGGGACGAGATCCGCCGGCGGGTCGCCGAGACCCTGGCATTGGTCCATCTGGAGGACAAGGCCAACAGCTTCCCGCATGAACTGTCCGGTGGCCAGAAACAGCGGGTGGCGCTGGCGCGCGGCCTGGTGGCCAAGCCACGCCTGCTGCTGCTCGACGAACCGCTCGGGGCGCTGGACGCCAAGCTGCGCCAGGAGATGCAGGTGGAACTGATCGCCTTGCAGCGCGAGGTCGGCATCACCTTTGTTTTCGTCACCCACGCCCAGCAGGAAGCGCTGGCGCTGTCGCACCGCATCGCCGTGATGCGCCAGGGTCGCGTCGAGCAGCTGGACGAACCGGACAAGCTCTACACTCAGCCGGCCAACCGCTTCGTCGCCGACTTCATCGGCAAGATCAACCTCATCGACGTTGAAGTGGTGGCCGCCAGCAAGGTCCTGCTGACCGTGAAGGCCGCCGGCCTGGGCGAGATTGCCGCCATCGACCCCCGCCCGATCCAGCCCGGCGAACGTGGCACCTTGGCGCTGCGCCCGGAGCTGATCCGGATTTTCGGCAAACGGGACGCGGCCGACCTGAAGAACCGCTTCGAGGGCAAGGTGAAGGAACTGCTCTATGTCGGCGACGTAACCCTCTACAAAATCGAGCTGGCCAATGGCTTCGTCCTCGAGGCGCTGATGGCCAACGCCGCGCCGGGACGCGCCAAGTTCCACGAGGTGGGCGATCCGGTCGCCGTCGGCTGGCGGCACGACGCGGGAGTGTTTCTCCGTGACTAGCTCCGGGAAGATCACGCGCTGGGTCGTCACGGCGCCGCCGACGCTGTTCCTGCTGGCTTTCTTCCTGGTTCCGGCGCTGATTGTCGTCATCGCCTCGGTACGCGAGCCGGGCGAGTTCGGTGGCCTGGCCCCGTGGTCCGGGCTATCGCTGGAGGCCTACAGCTTCCTGGCCACCGATGTCATCTACGGCGAGATTATCCTGCGCTCCTTCGCCATCGCGCTGCTGACGACACTGGCCTGCGTCGTCATCGCCTATCCGCTCGCCTGGCTGATCGCCCGGAGCCCCAAGAAGCGGCGCGACCTGCTGGTGCTGCTGGTGATCCTGCCCTTCGCCAGCAACTTCCTGGTCCGCATCTATGCCTGGATCATGCTGCTTGGGCCACTGGGCCTGCTGTACACGCCGACCGCCGTCATCGCCGGCATGGTCTATGTGCATCTGCCCTTCATGGTGCTGCCCCTGTACACCAACCTGGAAAAGCACGATCCGGCCTTGCTGGAGGCGGCCCAGGATCTGGGCGCCAACGCCTGGACACGCTTCTGGCGCATCACCTTCCCGCTTTCGCTGCCCGGCCTGCTTTCCGGTTCGGCGCTGGTGTTCATCCCGGTGCTTGGCATGTTCGCCGTGCCCGAACTGCTCGGCGGCACCGGCGACCTCCTGATCGGCAACCTGATCAAGGAGCAGTTTCTCGACAACCGCGACTGGCCGCTGGGCTCGGCGCTGTCCATCGTCCTGACCATCGCCGTGCTGCTGCTGGCGGGTCTCGCCAGTTGGGGCGCCCGGCGGGGACTGCACGGCACCGAGGCGGTATCGTGAAGAAGCCCGGCTTCGCGATCTGGGCCGCCTCGCTCGCCGCCTACGCTTTCCTCTATGTGCCACTGGCCGTCGTCGTGCTGTTCTCCCTCAACGACTCCGTGCTCAACGCCCAGTGGGTCGGCTTCACCACGTCCTGGTACCGCAAGCTGCTGAGCGACGGCGACATGCTGCGCGCGGCGGCCAACTCGATCGGCATCGCCCTGCTGTCCGCGACCATCGCCACTGCGCTGGGCACCATGGCCGGCCTGGCCATGCACCGCCACAAGTTCCGCTGGCTGCCCTTCCTCGTCCTCACCCCCGTGGCCATGCCGGAGATCCTGCTCGGCGTCTCACTGCTGCTGTTCTTCCGCCAGGTGCTCGACCTGACGCTGGGCTTCGCCTCCATCCTGATCGCGCATATCACCTTTTCCATCGGCTTCGTCGCCATCATCGTCAGGGCGCGGCTGGCCGGCATGGACGAAAGCATTTTCGAGGCGGCGCGCGACCTCGGCGCCTCGCCCTGGCGGACCTTCCGCCGCATCACCCTGCCGCTGATCCTGCCGGCGCTGGTGGCCGGATATCTGATGAGCTTCACGCTCAGCATCGACGACTTCGTCATCACCTTTTTCGTCGCCGGCGTCGGCGTCACCACGCTGCCGCTACAGATCTACTCGATGATCAAGGTGGCGGTGACGCCCGAGGTCAATGCAATCTCCACGCTGCTGATGGCGCTGACCCTGACGCTGATCTTCATCGCCAGCCGCGTCGCGCCGGACGTGCTGAAAACCCGACAGTAACTTGGCGCCTGGCCTGATAGCCGCTATGTGGCGCATAAGTTATTTGCGCCACCATTCTGGCGCAATGATATATTTGCGCCACTACATGTCGCTTAGTGGCGCAAACTATTGCCAGGAATGGGGAAAATGAAATGGCAAGGCCAATCCCGGACGATCAAGACGATGCGGTTCTGGAAGCCTTGCGGCGCGCGCCGCAAGGCGCCGGCATGGAGCAGATCGAAGCCGCGCTGAGCAACCCGCCGCCCCGGCGAACCTTGCAGCGCCGGATGGCCGCGCTGGTTGCCCAAGGTCGGGTACGTATGGTTGGGCAACGCCGCGCGGCACGTTACTTTTCGGGGAACGTCGTCCATGGCTCCGGTCGGCAGATCTTCGCACTCACGACGACCCTTCGCGCCGAAATCCGCATTCCCTTGTCGCACGAGGCCCAGGACGTCGAGCGTATCGTCCGACGCCCACCAACCAGCCGCCAACCCGTCGGCTACGACCGCGCCTTTCTTGAAAGCTATCGGCCCAATACCACCTTCTACCTGCCCGCGACAACGCGCGCCGAGCTTCTGGCCGCCGGGCGGGTCGCCGATGCCGACACACCCGCCGGCACCTACGCGCGCCATATCTGGAATCGTTTGCTGATCGACCTTTCCTGGAACTCCAGTCGCCTCGAAGGCAATACCTATTCCCTGCTCGAAACCGAGCGGCTGCTGTCGGCGGGCGAAGCGGCCCAGGGCCGCGACGCGCTGGAAACGCAGATGATCGTCAACCACAAGGCCGCCATTGAATTCCTGGTCGACTCGGCGGGTGAAATCGGCTTCGACCGCTACACGGTACTCAATCTCCACGCCCTTCTCGCCGACAACCTGCTGGCCGACCCCACCGCCAGCGGCCGGCTGCGCGGCATTGCCGTCGGCATCGCCGGCACCGTATTTCATCCACTCGAAGGACCTCAGCGGATCGAGGAGTGTTTCGAGCAGATTCTCGACACCGCGACGGCCATCGCCGACCCATTCGAGCAGGCCTTGTTCGTCATGGTGCAACTGCCGTATCTGCAAGCGTTCGAAGACATCAACAAGCGCGTCTCGCGCCTGGCCGCCAACATTCCGTTGATCCGGCAAAACCTTTGCCCGCTGTCCTTTGTCGATGTGCCGCAGCAAGCCTACATCGACGCCATGATCGGCATCTACGAACTGCGCCGAATCGACCTGCTGCGCGATATCTTCGTCTGGGCCTACAAGCGCTCCTGCGCGCGCTATTCGGCCGTGCGTCAGTCGATCGGCGAACCCGATCCATTCAGACTGCGCTACCGGCAAGTCGTCGCCGAAGCCGTGACCGAGATCGTGCGCGGCCAACTGGAGAAGCGCCGCGCCATCGCGCTCATTCGAGAACGCGCCGAGCTCGCTGTTCCCGAGCCCGATCGCGCACGTTTCGTCGAAGTTGCCGAAACCGAATTGATGAGCCTGCACGAGGGCAACATTGCGCGCTACCGCCTCCGCCCGAGCGAGTATTTGGCCTGGCGGGAAATATGGAAATGAGCCGTCGCGAAAAGTTGCCATCCAGCACATGATCTCCCGGAACCGCCTACGCATCTTGCTCGCCGGTCTGGCGCTTTGCGTGTTGTCACTCCTTGCCCACGCGGAAGACGTGCTCCACCTCTACAACTGGAACAACTACCTCGCCGAGGAAACGCTCAGGCGCTTCGAGCAGCGTTGCCAGTGCCGTGTCAAGCAGGACTACTACTCGGACAATGAAGAGATGCTGGCCAAGCTGGAGGCTGGCGCGGTCGGCTACGACCTGCTGGTGCCGACGGGCAATGCGGTCGAGTCGCTGATCCGGCGCGATGCCCTGCGCCCGCTGGACAAGACGAAGCTGCCGCACCTGGCCAATATCAAGCCGGAGTTCCGCAACCCGTGGTTCGACCCCGGCAATCGGTATTCCGTACCCTATGCCAGCACGGTGACGCTGATCGGCTACAACGTCGAGAAGCTGCGGGCGCTCGACCTGCCCACCGACACGTGGGCACTGATCTTCGAGCCACGGCACCTCGAGAAAATGCGGGGCAAGGTGACGGTCCTGAACAGCCAGCGGGAACTGATGGCGGCGGCGATGAAATACCTCGGCCACTCCGTCCAGGAAACCGACCTGGCCCGCTGGGACGAGGCCAAGCGCCTGATCCTGCGCGCCAAGCCCTACTGGGCAACCTTTTCCAACAGCACCTACATCAAGGATCTGGCGGTGGGCAACATCTGGGTCGCCCACGGCTACTCCAACGACATGTTCCGCGCCCGCGAGGATGCCAAAGCCGCCGGCCGCCCCTTCACCGTCGGCTTCACCACCCCGAAGGAAGGCGCCGTGCTCGCAGTGGACAGCTACGTGCTGCACAAGTCGGGCCGGCGGCCCGACCTGGCGCACCGCTTCATCGACTTCATGCTCGAGGGCGAGAACGCGGCCGACGTGTCGAACGCCATCGGCGCCGGCAATACCAATGCCGCCGCCACACCGCATATCCGGCAGGAAATTGCCCGGGAACCCGCCATCTTTCCGCCGCCCGCGACCCTGGCGACGCTCGAGATGCTGCGCGACTTCGATCCGAAGATGCGCCGGACGCTGTCCCGACTGTGGACGGAAATCAAGGTACGCTGAAACGTGCAGGCATTCCCGCCGGCCTGACATAGAATTGATCGACCATGAACAGCCGCCGGATCTTCGATCACCGCCGCCTCATCCTGTTGTTGTGGGTGCTGCTGACGATCGGCTTTCTGGCGACCTCGATGATCGGCTACCAGGTGTCGCGCCAGGCCATCCACGACGCCATCGTCGGCCAGGATCTGCCACTCACCTCCAGCAACATCTATTCAGAGATCCAGAAGGATCTGGTGCGGCCGGTATTGATCTCGTCGACCATGGCGCACGATACCTTCCTGCGCGAGTGGGTACTGAAAGGCGAGGGCGAGGTCGCCGACATCGCCCGCTACCTTCAGGAGGTAAAGGAACGCTACGGTGCCTTCAGCAGCTTCTTCGTCTCCGAAAAGAGCGGGATCTATTACACCGGCGAGGGAATTCTCAAGCGCGTGGCACCGACGGAACGGCGCGACGCCTGGTACTACCGGGTGCGCGACATGAAGGAGGGCTACGAGATCAATGTCGATCCCGATCTTGCCAACCAGGATGCCCTGACGATCTTCGTCAACTACCGTGTCTTCGACTTCGCCGGCAACTACATCGGCGCCACGGGAATCGGCCTCACCGTCGAAGCGGTGCGCCGGCTGATCGTCGAATACCAGCAGCGCTATCAGCGCACCATCTACTTTGTCGACAGCGAGGGCAAGGCCGTCGTGTTCGGCAAGCCGGATGGCCCGACCACCGATCTGCGCGCGGCCCCGGGTCTCGGTCCGCTGGTCGACCGCATCCTGAGCGAGAAGCACGGCTCCTACCAGTACGAGGTCAAGGGTGACAATCACATCCTGCACGTCAACTACGTCCCGGAACTCAAGTGGCTGCTGTTCGTCGAACAGAACGAGTCGGTCGCGCTGGCCGGTGTTCGCCAGTCGCTCTACGTCAACATGGCGATCAGCCTGGCGGTCACGCTCATCGTTGTCTTCCTTACCCACCTCGCCCTGATTCGCGACCAGCGGCACCTCGAGGAAATGGCCTCGACCGACAAGCTGACCGGCCTGCTGAATCGCCACGCGTTCACCATCCTGATCGGCAAGCTGATGGCCGAGTACCGCCGCGAGCCACGGCCGATCTGCGTGCTGCTCGCCGACATCGACCATTTCAAGGACATCAACGACCGTCACGGCCACGCGGCCGGCGACGCCGTGCTTGCCGGCGTGGCGCGCCTGCTGCGCGATGCCTTGCGCGAGGCGGATATCGCCGTCCGCTGGGGCGGCGAGGAGTTCCTGCTGGTGCTGAAGGGCTGCGATCTCGCCGAGGCGGAACGGATCGCCGAAATCCTGCGCCGGCGCGTCGCGGCGTCGCCGGTCACGGCGGGCGGTTTGCGGATTCCCGTGACGATCAGCATCGGCGTCTCCCAGTACGATGGCATCGAGCCCGCCGACCAGACCGTGAATCGCGCCGACGCCGCGATGTACCGGGCCAAACGGGAAGGACGCAACCGGGTCGCGGTGGCGGCAAAAAACGAGCTTGACGCAGGTCAAGCGGCGGCGCCCGCGTCGAGTCTATAGTCCCGCATCCTTTTTTCGGCATCCGGATCATGAGCGCATCGACAACCATGGAGCTCGTCTGCCCCGCCGGCGGTCTGCCGGCGCTCAAGGCCGCCGTCGACAACGGCGCCAACTGCGTCTACGCCGGCTTCAAGGACGACACCAACGCGCGCAACTTCAATGGCCTCAACTTCGACGAGGCCGCGCTGCGCGAGGGTATCCGCTACGCCCACGACCGCGGCGTCAAGGTGCTGATCGCGCTCAACACCTATCCCCAGTCCGGCAACTGGTCGCGCTGGACGGCGGCGGTGGATCGCGCCGCCGACCACGGTGTAGACGCCATCATCCTCGCCGACCTGGGGCTGATGGACTATGCCCGCCGGACTCATCCGGACCTGCGCCTGCATCTCTCGGTACAGGGTTCGGCCACCAACTACGAGGCGATCAATTTCTATCGCGAGCGCTTCGGCATCCAGCGCGCCGTGCTGCCACGCGTCCTCTCCATGGCCCAGGTGGAGCAGGTGGTGAAGAACACGCCGGTGGAGATCGAGGTGTTCGGCTTTGGCGGCCTGTGCGTCATGGTGGAAGGCCGCTGCGCGCTTTCCGCCTACGCCACCGGCACCTCCCCCAACTGCCAGGGCGCCTGTTCGCCCGGCAAGGCGGTGCGCTGGGAACAGACGCCGCAGGGTATGGAGACGCGCCTCAACGGCATCCTCATCGACCGCTTTGGCGACGGCGAGCGCGCCGGCTACCCAACCCTGTGCAAGGGCCGCTTCGAGGTCGATGACGAGACCTACTATGCGATCGAGGAACCGGCCAGCCTCAACACCCTGGAACTGTTGCCCGAGCTGCTGCGCATGGGCATCCGCGCCATCAAGATCGAGGGTCGCCAGCGCAGTCCCGCCTATGTGGCCCAGGTGACGAAGATCTGGCGCGAGGCGATCGACAATTGCCGGCGCGACGCGGCGCATTTCGCGCCCAAGGCGGCCTGGATGGCCGAATTGAACAAGGTTTCCGAGGGGCAGTCGCACACCCTCGGCGCCTACAACAGACCGTGGAAATGAAGCTCTCGCTCGGCCCGCTCCAGTACTACTGGCCCCGGCAGGACACGCTCGACTTCTACGCGGCGGTCGCCGGCATGCCCGCCGATATCGTCTATCTCGGCGAAACCGTCTGCTCGCGGCGGCACGAATTGCGCCTCGACGACTACATCGAAATTGCCGACCGACTGGCCAACGCCGGCAAGGAAGTCGTGCTTTCGACACTGACGCTGATCGAATCCGAATCCGACCTGAAGGCGTTGCGGCGCATGGTCGAGAACGGCCGCTGCGCCGTCGAGGCCAACGAAATGGGCGCGGTGCGTCTGCTGGCGGAGCGGCAAGTCCCGTTCGTCGCCGGCCCGACGCTCAACGTCTTCAATGCCGAAACGCTCAAGCTCCTCGCTGGCATGGGTGCACGGCGCTGGGTAATGCCGCCGGAGGCGAGCAGCGACATGCTGGCCGGCATCCGGCCGGCCATATCGGAGGGCATGAGCACCGAGGTCTTCGCCCATGGCCGTGTGCCGCTCGCCTACTCGGCCCGCTGCTTCACCGCCCGGCGCTTCAACCTGCAAAAGGACAACTGCGAGTTCAAGTGCATCGACTTTCCCGATGGCATGGACCTCAAGACCCGTGAAGGCGACCTTTTCCTGGCCCTCAACGGCATTCAGACGCAGTCGGCCAAAGCCTATAATCTGCTGCTGGAGTTGCCCGAACTGGTTGCCGCCGGCGTGGACATTCTGCGCATCAGTCCGCAGCGACACGGCACGGCCGAAGTGCTTGCCGCCTTCCGGCAAGCCGTTGAGGGCGAGCTCTCGCCGCGGGCCGCGTGGCGGACGGTACAGGCGCAGATGCCGGCTGGCGCCTGCAACGGTTTCTGGCATGGCCGACCGGGGCTCGAACTAATAGAGGAAGCCGCATGATGAAGACCTTCAAGCTGCCCGCCCGCCTGCCTGACTTCACTCTGCCGGCGCCACTGACCCGCCTGGGACAGCGCCTGCCGCAACTGCCGCCGACCCTGGCGCTGCTGACCGGCCTCAACCTGGCGCTGGGCCGCATGATCCCCCGCGAACCGCTGGAGCCGCTGATCGGCAAGCGCTTTTCCATCCGCATCCTCGACGCCGGCCTGACGCTGCGCTTCGCCTACGGCAGTCGCGGCTTCCGGCCGATCTTCGACGCCGCCCCGGCCGACCTCACTATTTCCGCCAAGAGCCGCGATTTCATCGCCCTGCTGGCGCGCGAAGAAGACCCGGACACCCTGTTCTTCAGTCGCCGTCTGCTGACGGAAGGCGATACCGACCTCGGCCTGCTGGTCAAGAACACCCTCGACGGCATCGAGTTGCCGCGCTTCGATCCGGCCCGGCTGGCACCAGCCGAGTTGCTGCACCGCCTGCGGGAACGCCTGGCCTCGCCCCGGGCCACCTGAACCATTGGCGAAGGCGATTTCGCCGCTTTCCCTTTATCTCGCCGGCGCCTATACGCTGCTGGCGATCTACGGCAGCCTGTACCCCTTTGAAGGCTGGCACGATTCCGGTGCGCCGCTCAGCGATTTCCTGACCGCCGGCTGGCCTCGCTACACCACGGGCTTCGACCTGGCGAGCAATCTCGCGGCCTATCTGCCGCTCGGCTTTCTCTGGGTTGCCGCCCTGCGGCCGCGCCTGGCAACCGCCGTTGCGGTCATGGTCGCCGTGCTCATCGGTGCCAGCCTCAGTCTGATGCTCGAGTCAATCCAGTATTTCCTGCCCAGTCGGGTGCCATCGAATCTCGACCTGGCCAGCAATGTCGCCGGAACGCTGGTCGGCGCCCTGGCCGGTGCCCGCTGGGGCAGCACCATGCTCGATGGCGGTCGCCTGCATGTCCTGCGCTACCAGTTGTTCCGGCCCGGCACCATGGCCGATGCCGGGCTACTGCTCCTCTGGCTCTGGCTGTTGACCCAACTCAATCCGGACACGGTGCTGTTCGGCAACGGCGGCTTGCGCGGCCTCTTCGACCTGCCGGCGCTGTTGCCCTATTCGGCGGCGAGCTTCGCCCGTGTCGAAGCCGCCATCGTCGCCAGCCACACCCTGGCTATCGGCCTTATCGTCACCTTGTTGGCCCATCGCGATCGGTACCCTCTGACACTGATCGTCATCACCACCGCGCTACTGTTCAAGAGCTTCACGTTCCTGCTGACGATGAGCGGCGCCGCCGGTGGCGCCTGGGCGACGCCTGGCAGCCTGGCGGGCCTGACCGGCGGCCTGGTGCTCTGGCTGATCGCCAGTCCTCTGCAACAACGCTGGCAGCAGGCGGTGGCTGCGCTATCGCTGCTGGTCGCCACCACCCTCGTCAACGTGGCACCGGAAAACCCTTACCTGGCCAATACCTTGCACACCTGGAATCCCGGCCAGTTCCTCAACTTCCACGGCCTGACCCGGCTGGCCTCGAACCTGTGGCCGTTCCTCGCCCTGCCCTGGCTGATCCTGATGAGAACCAACGATGAATGAGATCCGCGACCTGACCGACCTGCGGGATGCCCTGCGTGGATTTGCCGCCGCGCGCGCCTGGCAACCCTTTCACACGCCCAAGAACCTGGCCATGGCGATGATCGTCGAGGCGGCGGAACTCGTCGAGCACTTCCAGTGGCTGACGCCCGAGCAAAGCCTGGACCTGGCTCCGGACAAACTCGCCGAGGTGCGCGACGAGGCGGCCGACACGTTGATCTACCTGGTGGAACTGGCCGACGTCCTGAACATCGACCTCATCGCCGCCGCGCGCGACAAGATCGTCAAAAACGCGGTCAAGTACCCCGCGCCGGGAGCGTAGATCGCGGAATCAGCCGGGGATGACGTAGCCGTCGGCCTGCCGGTCGGACGCGCGGCGGCCCAATGGGCTGGCGGAGCGCCGGCTGTCGTGATCGCGCTGTTCCGGCACCACGAGCACATAGCGGCGATTGTAGGAAGGAGTGAAGACCAGGGCGACGAGCTTGATGAAGAAGAAGGCGGCAATCGCCGCCAGGATCATCAGCGCGGTCGACATCGGCACGGGCATCGAAAGAATCGTATCCATTTGTGGTACCTCCTGTTGTCACTTGAACCTAACGCGACCAAGATTAGTAAAGTTGATAGAATTAGTCAAGTACTCCCTTTGGAGTACGCGGTGGTGACGCCGCGAGGGACTGGATCGGGTCGGTGAGATAATCCGGCCCGCCACCGGAGGAACAGCCATGAGCCATTTCAAGCACCACGTCTTCTTCTGCACCAACCAGCGCGCGGCCGGTGAAATGTGCTGCAACAACCACAACGCCGGCAACATGCGGGACTATGCCAAGCAGCGCGTCAAGGCCCTCGGCGAGCAGATTCCCGGCAAGGTGCGCATCAACTCGGCCGGTTGTCTGGACCGCTGCGACCAAGGGCCGGTGATCGTCATCTATCCCGAGGCCACCTGGTATACCTACGTCGACCAGGAAGATATCGACGAGATCGTCGATCGCCATCTCGTGCGCGGCGAAATCGTCGACCGCCTGCTGATCGACAAATCGTGAGTCGCCACGAGCACATCCTGCTCGACGGGCCGGCCGGCAAGCTGGAGGTGTTCGTCGAGCCGCACGAGGCGGCCAGCGGCATTGCCCTGATCGCCCATCCGCATCCGCTGTTCGGCGGCACGGCGGACAACAAGGTCGTCACCACCCTGGCCAAGGCCTTCCGCGAACTGGGTTGTGCGACGCTGCGGCCAAGCTTTCGCGGCGTCGGCGGCAGCGAGGGGGACCACGATCGCGGCATCGCCGAAACCGACGACCTGCTGGCCGTCCATGCCTATGCCCAGGAGCGCTTCGGCCGCTTGCCGGTCTATCTGGCCGGCTTCTCCTTCGGCGCCTACGTCACCGCCCGCCTGGCCAGGCGCCTGGCCGATGCCGGCGCGCCGGCCGCGCGACTGGTGCTGGTCGGCACGGCGGCCGGCTTCATCGAGGGCGACCGTCGGTATGAAACGGAAGCGGTGGCGCCCGATACCATCGTCATCCACGGCTCCGCCGACGAAACCGTGCCGCTCGCCAACGTCCTCAAGTGGGCCGAGCCACTCGACCTGCCGGTGACGGTGATCCCGGGGGCCGACCATTTCTTCCATCGGCGGCTGCACATCATCCGGCGCATCATCGAGCAGGCATGGCACCACTGATAGTTGATGGCCTGCACAAACGCTACGGCGACCGGGAAGTGGTGGCCGGCATTTCCTTTGCGCTCGTCAAGGGCCAGTGCTTTGGCCTGCTCGGGCCGAATGGCGCCGGCAAGACGACGACGCTGCGCTGCTGCCTGGGCCTGACGGCCCCTGATGCCGGCGGCATCACCCTGGTCGGTGAACCCGTCCCCGGGCGGGCGCGCGAGGCGCGGGCGCGCATCGGCGTGGTGCCGCAATTCGACAACCTCGACCCCGATTTTTCCGCCGCCGAGAACCTGCTGGTGTTCGGCCGCTATTTCGGCCTGCCCGACGCCGTGATCCGCGCGCGCATCCCG
>JBGAQX010000040.1:0-44700 GCA_044220545.1 Rhodocyclaceae bacterium
GCGAGCCGTACTCGCTCCGTGATTCGAACACCATGCGCACGGCACGCTCGCGGACTTCCGGGGAAAACTTCGTCGGTTTCTTCTTCATGGCTCCATCTTCTCAAAGATTGGAGCCTCCTCAAAACCCGGGGCGATTCAATGCGGCGATGAAAAGAGTTTTTCTACAGCTTCGTTATGCGTCGCTAGGCAGTCGCCGCCCTTGACATACCATTCGTGGTATATACATAATGCAGCATGTGGCAAATTGAAGAGCACCGCCGCGTCGACAAACAACTTTCTGGCTCTGTGCCTTTAGAGGTCTTGAAGCGTTACGAGAAATGGAAAGACATTGCCAGGCTTTCCGGGCCACAGGGGTTGCGAGCCATTAAGGGGTTTCACGACGAAGCGCTGTCTGGTGAGTGGAAGGGCCATCGTTCCTCTCGGCTCGGGCTTCAGTGGCGAGTGATTTACCGAGTTGTCGCCAACGTGTTGCAGATTCATATTTTCCATGTCACCGCCCACGATTACAGGAGGCCATGAAATGAAAGAGTTTCGTCCCGCGAAAAGGCGAGTTGAGGTCTCGGTGGGAGAGTCCGTCCGTATCCTGCGCGAACTCCAGGAACTGAGCCAAAGCCAGCTGTCCGAACTCACGGGCATTCCGCAAGCCACCATCTCCGCTATTGAGAACGGTCGAGTGAATTTGGGTGTTGAGCGTGCGAAGGTTTTTGCCCGTGCTCTCCAGTGCCATCCCGCCGTACTCGTATTCCCCGGCTGGGAAGTTTCACTTGAGCGCGCCGCATAACACGCCGGTCGACCCCGTTCCCTTCGATCACTGGGCGCTGCGCGACAAAGCCGCGCAGCGCCGGTCACCTGCACGTTGGGCGTCATGACAACCAGCGCATGGATTGCCAGCTTTGCCGGCGTGAGCCTCTTCTGGAAATGGATTCTCAGCTGGGGAGGTGCCGAGTGGCTAGAGGGATGGAAAGCCTTCTTTGTCATCGACTGGTTTGCGGCCTTGTGGTCTGCCGAGCAAATCAAGCTCTACGCCCTGCTCTCCTGGATCGGAAGTGGGGTCTGGTTTGCCGTCGGCCTACTTCGTCCAGAATTTCGTTTCATCTGGTAGGCATGCCAGTCACCAAGTCCCCTACCAAGCGCCCGCGTTACCCAATGGGCGTCGTGAAGTCAGCATCTGCGTGGTGTGGTGACAAAAGGCACACAGCGGCGTAAGCTGCCCTCATGAAACCATTTCGCTGGAGTCCCGAGAAGAACGAGACCGTCAAAGCAGAGCGGGGGATTTCGTTTGAGAACATTGTTGTCTCAATCGAGGCCGGTGGGTTACTGGACGTTTTGGCTCACCCGAACCAGACGAAATACCCCAGGCAGCGTGTTCTCGTAGTGGTGTGTGACAACTACGTCCATTTGGTGGCGTTTGTTGAAGAGGAAGACTATTTCTTTCTCAAGATCGCGATCCCGAGCCGCAAGGCAACGAGGGACTATTTGAATCAAGGTGAAACAGATGCCGAAAATTGATGCCTACGAACATGAAGTCCTCACCGCCTTTGAGAAAGGCCAACTGAAGTCCGTTGCCACGAAGGCCGAGCTAGCGAAGTTCAAGGCCGCGGCGCGCGCTACGGCTATTAAGGATCGCCGGGTCAACATCCGCCTGTCCTCTGGCGATTTGAGCGACATTCAAGTTAGGGCACTTGAAGAAGGTGTGCCGTATCAAACGCTCATCGCCAGCGTTCTTCACAAGTACGTTACGGGCCGTCTGACCGAGCCGCGTGCCGCCAAGCAATCAAGTCGCCCCGCGACAAAGCGCCGCGTTACCTCTGGCGGTTGAAGGTTCGCTTTGGCTCCGACGCGCAACCCTGCGGTGCAGGGGGCGCTGCGCGAAAAAGTCGCGCAGCGCCCCTGACCTTGAACGTTGGGCGTCACAGACCGAGCCGTTTCGCATGAGCGTTTCGATGCAATTTCAATCACACGGAGGCATCCATGTCCAAGCCAATCATGAACATTGACGAAGTCGTACTTGAGCCGCGACCTGCGGCCATGGCGCCAACCGGGGCCGCCGCTGACCGATTTGACGCGAGGATGGGCTTCATTGGCCCTCGTATTGGGGCGCAAAAGCTCGGGTACAACATTACCGCTGTGCCTCCCGGCAAGACGGCATTCCCTTTTCACAACCATCGCGTAAACGAAGAAATGGTCTTTGTCCTGGGCGGCTCGGGGGAAATTCGCATCGGTGGCAGTACCTATCCACTTCGCGTAGGAGATGTGGTTGCCTTACCACCCGGGGGCAGCGAAACAGCACATCAAATTGTCAATACCGGGACCGATGAGTTGCGTTATCTGGCGGTAAGCACAAAGCTATCGCCCGAACTGGCCGAGTATCCAGACTCTGGAAAGTTTGGCGTGCTTGCCGAACTTCCTGCTGCTGATGGCAAGCCGCAGCGGTTCATGTTCGTAGGCCGAGAGAGTCAATCACTCAACTACTGGGAAGGTGAGTGACCGACATGACGCCCAACCCATCCATCAACACGGGCGCTGCGCGATAAGGCCGCGCAGCGCCGGATATGTCAGACGTCGGCGCCCATGACCCCGACTCTGTTCCGCTCATTGAATATCCCCCATGCCGATACAACGCTCGCAAGTTCTTCTGATCGCCTTGGTGGTTCTGGTGCTGCTGCTGGTGGCGTCTGGCATTCACCCTTTCGATCGAGGCACCTGGGTGCTGGAGGTCTTTCCTATCGTCATCGCATTGCCGGTGCTGTGGGCCACCTATCGGCGTTTTCCGCTGACCGGTCTTCTTTACGTGCTCATCTTCTGCCACGCCGTGGTCCTGATGGTCGGGGCGGCCTATTCGTACGCCCGGGTGCCGCTGGGGTTCGAGATCGCCGATCTGCTGCACCTGAGCCGCAATCCCTACGACAAGATCGGCCACTTCTGCCAGGGTTTCGTGCCGGCCCTGATCGCGCGGGAAATACTGCTGCGGGGTGGATTTGTCCGGGCGGGACGGATGCTCGGTTTTCTCTCGGTTTGCGTCGTGTTGGCGATCAGTGCCAGCTACGAATTGATCGAATGGGCCGCGGCTCTCTGGCTCGGGCAGGGCGCAGAAGAGTTTCTGGGGACCCAGGGCGATCCGTGGGATACCCAGTCCGACATGTTCTTCGCGCTGATTGGCGGCGTCACGTCCCTGCTGCTACTCGGGCGCCTGCATGACCGGCAACTGGCGAAGCTGGGCCGGGACGGCGCCAGCCCGGCCGGCGACCGCGGCTGAGGTGGGTGGGGTCAGGCCAACTCGTCGTGGTAGGCGAGGTGCCCTTCGATCAGCGTGAAGCGCACCCTGCCTTTGAACTCGCGGCCGAGCAGCGGGGTATTCCGCCCCTGACTTCTTAGCGTGGCGCGGCTGACGACCATGCGTGCGTCAGGGTCGAAGACGCAGATGTCGGCGGCGGCGCCGGGCGAGAGCGTGCCGGCCGGGACGCCCATGATGCGGGCGGGGTCGCGGGTGACGCGGGCCAGCGCGGTGCTCAGGGGCACCTTCATTTCCGTTGCCCACTTCAGGGTCAGCGGCAGCAATAGCTCCAGCCCGGTGGCGCCGGCCTCGGCGTCGGCGAAGGGTGCTTGCTTGGCGTCGTCGTCGACCGGCGTGTGGTCGGAGCAGAGGGCGTCGATGGTGCCGTCGGCCAGGCCGGCGCGCAGGGCATCCCGGTCGTGGTCGCCGCGCAGGGGCGGGTCGAGCCGGCAGTGGGGGTCGAACCAGCCGATGTCGTTTTCCGACAAATGCAGGTAGTGGGCGGCGACGTCGCAACTGACGCGGATGCCCGCCGCGCGGGCGGCGCGGACCATGTCGAGCCCGGCTGCCGAGGAAATGCGGGTCAGGTGCAACTGAACGCCGGTTTCCTGGCCAAGGTGCAGCAGGGTGGCCAGGGCAATGGTCTCGGCGACCACCGGAATGCCGGTCAGCCCAAGGCGCGCCGCCACCGCGCCGTCATGGGCGACGCCGCCCTTGGCCAGATGGGGGTCTTGCGGTTGCAACCAGACCGAGAAGCCGAAGGTCGCCGCGTATTGCATGGCCCGCAGCAGAACCTGGGTGTCGAGCACGGCCGTGTTGGCCTGGCCGAAGCCGACGCAGCCGGCCTCGTGCAACTCGGCCATTTCGGTCAGGCGCTTGCCGGCCAGCTTTTCGGTGAGCGCGCCGACCGGATAGACGTGGGCGAACTCCGGCAGCCGCGCCCGGTGCTTGAGCATTTCGACCAGTCCGGGCTCGTCGAGCGGCGGGTCGGTGTCGGGCGGGCAGGCGAGGCTGGTGATGCCGCCGGCGGCGGCGGCGGCCATTTCCGATTCGAGCGTGGCCCGGTATTCGAAGCCGGGTTCGCGCAGCCGCGCCGAGAGGTCGACCAGGCCGGGGCAGACGATGCAGTTGGTGGCGTCGATGGTGCCTTCGGCCTCGAAGCCGGCCGGCGCCTTGCCGATGCCGGCGATGACGCCATCGGCGATCGCCACGTCGGCCAGCCGGTCGATGCCGTTGGCGGGGTCGATGACACGGCCGTTCTTGATCTGTATGCGCATGGTCAGGCTCCCGCCAGCATGGCCATCACGGCCATCCGTACCGCGATGCCAAAGGTGACCTGGGGCAGGATCACCGCCTGGCGGCCATCGGCGACCGCCGAGTCGATCTCGACGCCGCGGTTCATCGGCCCCGGATGCATGACGATCGCGTCCGGCTTGGCCAGCGCCAGCGTGGCGGGCGTCAGGCCGTAGGACTTGAAGTACTCCTGGGTGCTGGGCAGCAGGGCGCCGTTCATGCGCTCGTTCTGCAGGCGGAGGGTCATCACCACGTCGACTCCCTTGATGCCCTCGCGCAGGTCGTTGAAGACGCGCAGCCGGCCGGGGCCGACCATCTGCTCGACGCCGGTGGGCAGCAGGGTCTTGGGCCCGACGACGCGGATCTCGGGCACGCCCAGGGTGGCCAGGGCATGAAGCTGGGAGCGGGCGACCCGCGAGTGCAGGAGGTCGCCGACCACGGCCACGGTGAGCTGCGTGAAGTCGCGCTTGTAGTGGCGGATGGTGTACATGTCGAGCAGGCCCTGGGTCGGGTGGGCATGGCGACCGTCGCCGGCATTGACGACATGGATGTGCTCGCCGCCGGTGGCCTCGAGGTGCTGGGCGATCAGGTACGGCGCGCCGCTGGAGGCGTGGCGGACGACGAACATGTCGGCCTGCATGGCCGCCAGGTTGTCCACGGTGTCGAGCAGGGTCTCGCCCTTGGCGGTGCTCGAAGTGTTGATGTTGAGGTTGATGACGTCGGCGGAGAGGCGCTTGGCGGCGATCTCGAAGGTGGTGCGGGTACGGGTCGAGTTCTCGAAGAAGAGGTTGAAGACGCTCTTGCCGCGCAGCAGCGGCACCTTCTTCACCTCGCGCTCGGCGATCTCGGTGAAGGGCGCGGCGCGGTCGAGGATGCCGGTGATGATTTCGCGCGGCAGTCCTTCCAGGGTGATCAGGTGGATCAGCTCGCCGTTGGCGTTGAGTTGGGGATTGCGGGTCTTCATTTTTCGCTGACCCGGAAGACCAGTTCGCCGTCGTCGCGGCGCGCCAGCTCGAGCATCTGGCTGGCTGGCAGGGTCAGCGTTTCGGCGCACCAGCGGGCGGCGATCGGCAGCTCGCGGCCACCGCGATCGACCAGTACGGCGAGGTCGATGCGCGCCGGCCGGCCGTAGTCGAACAGTTCGTTCATGGCGGCGCGGATGGTGCGGCCGGTGGCCAGCACGTCGTCGACGATGACCACGTGCGCGCCTTCGACGTCGAAGGGCAGTTGCGAGGCCCGGCCGCCGTGGCGGCCACCCCCCAGATGGTGGTCGTCGCGATGGTAGGAGACGTCGATGCTGCCCATGGGCGCCGTCAGTCCCAGCGTCTGGCGCAGCCATTCGGCGATCCAGACGCCGCCGGTATGGATGCCGACCAGCACGGTGTCGGGGGTGACGTGGGGGCGCATGGCCTCGGCCAGGCGCTTGAGCAGTTCAACGGCGGGAGTGGGCTGGTTCATGGCGGCGATTCGATTCGATCTCGGGTGCGACATTCGTCAAAGTGGCTTTGCAACAAGGTGGCGGCGGCCTCGGCGTCCAGGCTGGCCTTGCGCCGGCGCCAGTCGAGCCCGCGCTCGCGCAGGTTTTCCTCGGCGGCGGTGGAGGTGAGGCGCTCGTCGACCAGCAGCACGGGCAGGCGGTAGCGGCCTTCGAGCTGGCGGGCGAAGCGGCGGCAGCGCTCGGTCATTTCGTGGCTCTCGCCGTCGAGCGAGAGCGGCAGGCCGACCACCAGGCAGCCGGGCCGCCATTCGTCGATCAACTTGCCGATGGCGGCGAAACGTGTGTCATTGGCTTCCGCCGAGATGGTGGTGAGGGGGCGGGCGCTACCCAGCATCATTTCGCCGACGGCGACGCCGATGCGACGGGTGCCGAAGTCAAAGGCCAGGACGGTGCCTTCATGCATGTCCCGCGACATCGGAGAGGTTGGTGAAATCGACCCCCAACAATCGCATGGCCGCCGGCAGGCGCTCTTCCGGGGGCAGGTCGAAGATGATGCGCGGCTTGGCCGCCACGGTGAGCCAGGCGTTCTGCGCCAGTTCCCACTCCAGTTGACCGGCCGACCAGCCCGAATAGCCAAGCGTGATCAGGACCTCGTGCGGTTCGCCCGTTTCGCTCATGGTCTGGAGGATGTCGCGCGAACTGGTCAGGGCGATGTCGTCGCCCACGTTGAGGGTGGACTGCCAGGCACCGGAGGGCCGGTGGAGCACGAAGCCGCGGTCGGTCTGGACCGGGCCGCCGAAATAGACGGGCAGCTCGGCGAAGCTGGCGGTGGCCTGGTTGGCTTCGAGCGGAATGTTCACCCGCTCGAAAAGCGTGGCCAGGCTCATGTCCATGGGGCGATTGACGATGATGCCCAGCGCGCCTTCGGCGTTGTGCTCGCAGATGTAGGTCAGCGTGCGGGAAAAATTGGGATCCGCCATGGCCGGCATGGCGATCAGGAAGTGGTGGGTGAGGCTGACGTTGTCCATGGCTTGCCAGCCATTGTAATCTGTCGGCCCGCGATTAGCTCATCAGCACCCTCCGCCCATGACCGCCATAGTCTGGTTCCGCCGCGATCTGCGCGTGGACGATCACGCCGCGCTGGCCGCCGCCTTGCGGGCCCATCGACGCGTGGTTTGCCTGTTCGTCTTCGACACGGAAATCCTGGCGTCATTGCCACGCCGCGACCGGCGCGTCGAGTTCATCCTGCGCTGCGTGGAGGAGTTGGCGGCGGCCTTGCGGCAATCCGGTGGTGGCCTGATGGTGCGCCACGGCCGCGCCCGCGAGGTGGTGCCCGCCGTGGCGAAGGAACTGGCCGCCGACGCGGTGTTCGCCAATCGGGACTACGAACCGGCGGCGATCGATCGCGACGCCGAAGTGGCCCGGCGGCTGGCCGCCGACGGTCGGCAATTCCACGACTGCAAGGACCAGGTGGTGTTCGAGCGCGACGAGCTGCTGACTCGGTCCGGCCGGCCATTTTCCGTGTTCACGCCTTACAAGCGCGCCTGGCTGGCGGCCCTGACGCCTGATCGGCTGGCGGGTCATGGCGGTGGCGACCTGGATCGACTGGCGCCGCCGCCGGCCGGCGAGCGGCTGCCGACACTCGCCGAGCTGGGCTTCGAGCCGACCGACCTGGGCGCGCTGCCGCTGCCAACCGGCATGTCGGGGGCCGCCCGGCTGTTCGAGGACTTCCTCGACCGGATCGACCTTTATGCCACGGCGCGCGACTACCCCGCCATCAAGGGGCCTTCCTATCTTTCGACCCACCTGCGCTTCGGTACGGTGTCGATCCGCCAGTTGGTCGGTCACGCCCAGGCCCGGGGCGGGCGGGGCGCCGAAACCTGGCTGTCGGAACTGATCTGGCGGGAGTTCTACCAGATGCTGCTTTGGCACCATCCCCGGGTGGTCGGGCATGCCTTCAAGCCGGCGTTCGACGCCATCGAATGGGACGATGCCCCGGAGCGCTTCGCCGCCTGGTGCGCGGGCCGCACCGGCTACCCGCTGGTGGACGCGGCCATGCGCCAGTTGAACCAGACCGGCTACATGCACAACCGGCTACGCATGGTGGCCGCCTCGTTTCTCACCAAGGATCTCGGCATCGACTGGCGGCGCGGTGAAGCCTATTTCGCCGAACGGCTGAACGACTACGACCTGGCCGCCAACAACGGCGGCTGGCAGTGGGCGGCCTCCACCGGTTGCGATGCCCAGCCATGGTTCCGCATCTTCAATCCGGTGACGCAGTCGGAGAAGTTCGATCCGCACGGGAAGTTCATCCGCCGCTATGTGCCGGAACTGGCGCGCGTGCCGGACCGGTTCATCCATGCGCCCTGGCACCTGCCGGTTGCCGAGCAGGAGGCGTTGGCGACGATCATCGGGCGGGACTACCCGCCGCCGGTGGTCGACCACGCGGCGGCACGGCAAAAGACGCTGGAGCGCTACGGCCGGATCAGGACGCCTGCTTGACGTAGCCGGCGATCAGGCCGAGCAACTCTTCCTCGTCGTAGGGCTTGCCGAGGTAGTTGTTGACGCCGATTTCCTGCGCATACTGGCGGTGCTTGTCGGCGATGCGCGAGGTGATCATGATGATCGGCACCTTGCGGAGGCGCTCGTCGGCCCGCACATTCCGGGCCAGGTCGAAGCCGTCCATGCGCGGCATTTCGATGTCGACCAGCATGACATCGGGCTTGATGTCGAGCAGTTGCTCCAGCGCGTCGACGCCGTCCTTGGCCATGAGTACGTGATACCCCTCGCGAGCCAGCAGGCGGCTGGTGATCTTGCGCACCGTCAGCGAGTCGTCCACGATCATCACGGTGGCCGCATGGGAAACCACTGGCGCGCTGGCGACGGGGCCGGATGGCATGGTTGCCGTGGTCGCCGCGGCGCCGACCGGGCTTTCGCGCCCGGCCAGCGCCACCGGGTTGAGGATCAGGACAATTTCGCCATCGCCAAGCACCGTGGCGCCCGCGATGCCGACCACGCGGGCCAACTGCGGCCCGGTGTTCTTGACCACCACTTCCTGATTGCCGAGCAGACCGTCGACTTCGAGCGCCACGCGTTGCTCGCCAGCGCGCAGCAGCAGCAGCCAATGGCGTCGCGCCGGTTCGGGCTGGGCGTCGCCCTGGCCGAGCAGGCGGGGCAGATAACGCCACGGATACGATTGACTCAGCCACTCGGTGGCGCCTTCGGCGCGGATGCTGGCAATCGCTTCCGGCTTCAGTTCCCGCACCTGGGCGATCATCGACGACGGAATGGCATATTGGCGGCTGCCCGACCGGACCAGTACCGCCTGGGTCACGGCCAGCGTCAGCGGCAGGTAGATATGGAATCGGCTACCTTGCCCGGCCACCGAATCGACGCGGATGCGGCCGCCCAGGCTCGCCGTTTCGCTCTTCACGACGTCCATGCCCACGCCACGACCCGCGATGGCGGTGAGTTGCTCCGCGGTGGAGAAGCCGGGCAGGAAGATGAGCTGGGTCAGTTGTTCCTGGCCGACCGTCTCGTCGGCGGTGACCAGGCCGGCGGCGATCGCCTTGGCGTGGATGCGTTCGAGATCGAGGCCGGCGCCGTCATCGGCGAACTCGATGGCGATTTCATTGCCTTCCTGGGCAACGCGGATCGAAATATCGCCGATTTCCGTCTTGCCGGCGGCCAGCCGTTGCTGCGGCGTTTCCAGGCCGTGGACGATGGCGTTGCGCAGCAGGTGCTCGAGCGGCCCGGTCATCTTTTCCAGAACGGAGCGGTCGAGTTCGGTCTGGCCGCCGATGATGTCGAGGTCGGCGCGCTTGCCCAGTTCCTTGGCCGTCTGCCGGACGATCCGGTAGAGACGATCGGCGAGGGTGTTGAAGGGCACCATGCGCACGTTCATCAGCGCCTGGGAATGCTCGCGATTCAAGCGCGCCTGGGCGGTCAGCGCGGCATCGGCGTGGTCGAGGTTCTGCAGCAGCGTGTGCTGCGCGGTGGCCACGTCGTTGACGCTCTCGGCCATCATCCGCGTCAGTTCCTGGAAGCGGGTGAAGCGGTCGAATTCCAGGGGGTCGAACTGGACGTTCTGTTCGGCGGCCAGGGCCTGGGTCGATTGCATCTGCGACTCGGCCTGGATTTCGATTTCGCGCAACTGGTTGCGCAGGCGGATGACGTTCTCCGTCAGATCGAGCAGCGCACCCTTCAGCGAGCGCATCTCGCCCTCGATCCGACCGCGGGCGATGGCGATTTCGCCGGCTTCATTGACCAGCTTGTCCACGATGTCGGCGCGTACCCGCAACATCGCGCGGGCTTCCGCCTCATGGGCTTCGACATGGACTTCCGCGGTGGCGGATTGCGGCGGCCTGGCCGCGCTTGGCAACGCCGGTCCGGTCGCGACGCCGGCCGGCGCCGCGGCGGGTGTGCCTGTCACGGCGGCGGCCGGCATGGCCGGCGCTTCGGTGGCGGGCGGCTGTTCGCCGGTTTGTAGCCGTTCAGTCAGGATCGACGCGCGGTCGAACGAGGCGTCGAGGTTGTCGAGGACGCTCGGCGTGACCGCGTTGGCGGCAACCGCCTGTTCGATGCGCGTCTCCATGCCATGCACGATCTGGCCGATGCTCATGGCGCCGGCCATGCGCGCGCCGCCCTTGAGCGTGTGCAGGAGCCGCTTGAGCTGTTCGGCGGTCTGCTTGTCGGTCGGCTGGTCGCGCCACGTGCGCAGGCCGTTGCCGATGTCGCGCATCAGGTCAACGCTTTCCTCGAGGAAGATCGGCAGCAACTGGGGATCCAGCTCGTCGGTCAGCCGCAATTGGCGGCGGTCGGCTTCTTCGCCGGCATCGGCGGGTGGCAGGTCGCTGGTGCGCGGTGCGGCCGGAGCGGGTGATTCCGCTACTTCGGGCGCGGCGACTTCGACGGGAGCTGGCGTCTCGATCGTAACGGGTGGTTCGACCGGGGCGGGCGCTTCGGTGGGCAGTTCCGGCGTCAGTGCCTCGAGTTCTTCCGCCAGCGCGGTTTCCATCTGGGGCAGGCGGCGGTTGCCGACCGCGCCGACCATGCCTTCGAGCGCGCCGACCGTGCGCGCCAGCAGCAGATGCTGGCTCTCGGTGGGCCCGACGCCGGCCTTGTCGAGCCGGCCAAGCGCCATTTCCAGGGCATGGGCCAAGTGATTGACGGCCTCGAATCCCGCGGTGGCCGAGATACCGGCCAGGGTATGGGCGGCGCGAATCAGGGCCGGCCGGGGTGGCTCGGTACGACCCAACTCATGGCTCAGGGTAACAATGTGCCCTTGCGCCTCGTTGATATAGAGCTCATAGAGCGTGGGCGAAAGCAGCAGATCACCGATCAGGATGTCCGGCGGCGTTGGTGGCACGAGGCGCAACACCGGTGCGGCGGGCGGCTCGACCGCGGCGGGTTCGATGGCGGGAGGCTCAACGACTGTCGGAGCCTCAACCTCAACGGCCGGGGGTTCGGCCGCCGGCGGCTCGGCGGGCGGCTCGACCGCCGCGGGGGGCTCGGCGACAGGGGATTCAATGACAGGCGGCTCAGCCGCCGGGGCCTCCGCCATGAACTCGACGGGCGCTTCCGGAGCCGGCTCGGGCGTGACTTCGGTCTCGGGCTCGCCGGCAGACTCGGCAATCGACGTCGACGGAACTTCCGGGCTCGGCTCGGGGGGCGCTTCAATCGGCGCGACAACGATGGGCGGCGGTACGCCGGCTTCGGCTTTCAGTGGTTCGCAGAGTTCGACCAACGCCGACGCGTCGCGGTGAATTCCACCGCCGGTCACCATTTGCGCGACCCATTCGCTGAACAGCCAATGGGCGCCCTCGAGCATCTCGAGGAGCGGCGGCGTGGCTTCCTGTTCCAGTTGCAGCCAGCGATTCAACACCTGCTCGACCTCCCAGGCGGCCTCGCCCAGTTCGGTCAGGCCAACCATGCGGCCGCTGCCCTTCAGGGTATGGAAGCTGCGCCGGACGGTGGTCAGGCTGTCGCGGTCGTGGGGGTGGCTGGTCAATCGAGGTAGTTGTCCGTCGATGGTGTCGAGGACTTCGTGCGCTTCTTCGATGAAGATGCCGAGCAGTTCGGCGTCGATCTCTTCGTTGCTGGCCTCGGCGAGGCGGACCGTCTCGGCCGACGGCGCCACTGGCGTTTCGAGCGGGGCGAGCTGGGCGACGGCTTCCTCGATGTCCACACGGGGTTGCGCGGAGTCGATGGCGACGATGGCCGCCCGGGCCTGGTCGGCAAGGGTCGTGTCATCGACCAGTTGCGCGTTGTCGCGCACCATCTCCAGGCTTTGCTTGATCTCGCCGCGCAGCGCCGTGTCCTCGGGCTGCTCGCGCAGCGCGCCGACCAGGGCCTGTGTCAGGCGCTTGGCCTGTTCCAGCTCGGCTTCGGCGCTCGGCTCGGGAGCCGCCTCGACGGGGGCGACCGTTGGTGTCGGGTTGAGAATGCTGTCGATATCGGCGGGGCCGAACTGGAGCTGTTCGACGAAAAAGCCGAGGGCGGACAGCTTGCCCGCCACTTCCTCGAACTCGCCCTCCAGTGGCTCGTGGCCTTCTGCGCCGAAACCGGCGATCAGGGTTTCGCACTCGCGCAACACGGCCACGGCGCGATCCTGGCCGAGAACCGTCAGCGCGCCCTGGACTTGTTTCAGCGGCTTGGCGAGGGCCGCCAATTCGCCGGCCTTGCCCGGGTCGCGGAAGTAGGCATCGAGCGCTTGCTCGATGATGCCCAGATTGGCGAGGATTTCCTTGGCGACCTGGTTGAGCAGCAGTTTTTCCTGGGCCTGGCGCGACATTTCGTCGAGCTGTGGCATTTCCATCGCCGTCAATGGCTCGCCGCGCAGCGCGGCATCCAGGCGGTTGCCCACCGTGGCGACCTGCTGGGCGAACTCGTCGTCCAGGCGCTGGAAGCCATCGAGGGCGTTGTCCATCAGCAGGAGCGCGGTCGCCACCTCCAGGCCGAGCGTGTCGTTGTGACTGAGCGGCGCCTTGCGCAGTTCGTCGGCGGTCGCCAGGATCAACCTGGCGAGGCGCGACAGATCGGCATGTTTGAGTTCGTCGGTGCGGCTGGATACCTGGCGGATCCGGTCGTGGAACTGGGGCAGGCCGGCGGCGGTGCCGGCGCAGAAGCGATTCCAGTCGTCCATGGCCAGCGCCAGTTGCTCGCGACAGGCGCGCAGTATCGGCCGCAGCGGTTCAATGTCGCCTTCGGCGGATGGCTTTGGAATCAGGTCGGCGAGGCGATAGGCCGCCTTGACACAGGCCACGTGGTCGCCAGCCTGGCCGGCGATGGCGACGTAGTACAGCGCGTCCCGCATCAGCCGCTCGGCGACGGTGCGCGAACCCTGGACCAGCTTCTTGATCTGGAGGTCGATGCGCGGGTACAGACGCCGCGCGCCGCCGTCCAGCGTCACCGCGTCAGCGGCAACGGCGTCGAGCAGGGCCAGCGTCACCCACCAGAAGGCGCGGGTGGCCGGCTGAGTCTGCGTCATTTCTATGCTGGCCACGGCGTCGCGCATTTCCGCGATGCCGCGCGTGTCTTCCTTCTTCAGCCACTTCAGCAGGCCACGCTGGAAGCCGAGTCGGGCGGCCTTGGCCCGGGCGTCGAATTCCGCCGCGCCAAGGGCGGGCGGCTCGTGCTCGCGGCGCGGTGGCCGCAGGGATAGATCCGGGAAGAAGAGATCGGGTGGCGCGGGCTGGTTCTGGCCGAGCGCGGCCGCAAGCGCGTTGTACGCCGGCAGGAGGCGCAGGGTCTGGTTGGGCTGGCCGGCGACCAGATCGTCCAGATAGTGACGTATCGCGGCTATGCCTTGCCGGGCGGCTTCCGACGCGGTTGGTTGGTAGTCAACGCGACCTTCCTCCACCGCTTCGAGCAGTTGTTCCAGCGCCTCGGAAAAACGCGTCACACCGTCGAGGCCGACAATCGACAAGGCGCCGTGAGCCTGGTGCAGATGCGTGCGCGCGGACTTCAGGTGGGGTGAGTCGCCACCCTCGACACCGTGGCGATCGAGGGCTTCGACCGCCCGCTCGAGGGCAAGATCGATTTCGCCCTTGACCCAGGTCAGGGGACCGATATCCAGTTCGGCGGAGGTGCTCATGGCTGGACTTTAGACCTTGAAGCCGGCAACCGACCCCTTCAGTTCGACCGCGAGATCGGTCAGTTCGCCGATCGATTCGGCCGTTTGCCGCGTGCCGGCACTGGTTTGGTCGGTAATCTTGAGAATTTCGCCCATCGTCGAGGCGACGTTGGTGGCGATCGCGGCTTGCGCCTGGGTATCCGACGAGATCCCTTCGATCAGGCCGGCCAGGTTCGTGGAAACGGTGGAGATCTCGGTCAGCGCCTGACCCGCCGCGTCGGAAAGCTTGGCGCCTTCGACCACGCCCCGGGTGGAGTTTTCCATGGCCGATATCGTGTCGTGGGTGTCGGCCTGAATCGTCTTGACGATCGCCGCGATCTGCTTGGTGGCTTCACCGGAGCGCTCGGCCAGCCGCTGCACTTCTTCCGCCACCACCGAGAAACCGCGACCCGCCTCGCCGGCCGATGCGGCCTGAATCGCCGCGTTCAGCGCGAGCACGTTGGTCTGCTCGGTAATGTCGGAAATCAGCTCGACGATTTCGCCGATCTCCTGCGAGGACTCGCCCAGCCGCTTGATCCGCTTGGAAGTTTCCTGGATCTGGCCGCGAATTTCATTCATGCCCATGATGGAGTTTTCCACCGCCTTGGCGCCCTTCTGCGCCGCCTCCAGCGACTGGCGGGCCACCTGCGCCGATTCGCTGGCGCGCCGGGAAACCTCTTCCATGCTGTGTGACATGTCGCGTACCTGGCCACCAGCGCCGAGAATTTCGTCGGACTGGCGTTGGCTGGCGCCGAGGAGTTCGGTCGACATCTGCTGCGCCGACTCGGAGGCGGACGTCAAACGTCCCGCCGCGTCGTTGATGCGCTTGACCAGCACCGCCAGCTCTTCGATGGTGTAGTTCACGGAGTCGGCGATGGCGCCGGTGATGTCTTCGGTCACCGTGGCACGCACGGTAAGGTCGCCGTCGGCCAGGTCGCCCATTTCGTTCATCAACCGCAGAATGGCTTCCTGGGTGGCGTCCTTCGCGCCCTCGGCCTCGCGCCTTTGCCGTTCCGCCAATGCCCGGCGTTCTTCCGAGTCCTTGTTGAAGACCGTGATGATCAGGTACAGCGATGCCAGGGCGGCGAGGCCGGCCGCCAGGGCCAGAATCTTGAGCGCCACCGAGCCGGATGCTTCAGTGGCGTAGGCGCCCGCCAGATCGTCCATCGACTTCAGGAACGTCGGGCTATCGTTGAGCAGCAGACCGCCCGCCTGCTTGGCGGCCACCAGCCGCTGCAAGTTGGCCATGATGCCGCCGAGCGCTTCATGGCTAACCTTGAATTCCGCTTCGAGGGCATCGATCCGGGTGCGCGCACCACTCTCGGCGCCCTGCTTCAGGGTCGTGAGGTTGTCGCGGAAGGTGTTGACGTCCTTGTCCAGTTGAAAGGCCACTTCCGGCCGCACGCCGCCCACCGCCAGCAGGGTGTTGGCATTCTTGGCGATGCGCTGTGTCAGCGTGGCCAACTGTGCCGCCGCACCGATCTCGCGGCTGCTGTTGCCAGCCAGCTTGAGGGCCAGCAAGTCGTCGGCCAGGTTCTGCAGGGTGGCGTTTCTGGCGTTGAGCAGGTTGACCGCCTTGCCCAACGTCGTCAGGTTGGCTTCCTGCTCGAGCACGGTGGCGGCGCTCGCGGCGGTCTTGTCCCACAGCGCCACGGTGGCGTCGAGGGCCGGCCGATGGGCGTCCGGCGTTGCCGGAATGACGAGTCCCTCCACCTCGCCACCCACTGTCAGCGCGGTGATGTAGGTCGTGAGGCGCTCTTTGGCGGCGCGCAATTCCGCGAAGGCTTCGATGTTGCCTTGCAATGCCAGCGGCACCGTCTTGGCGATCTGTTGCGACAGCGTGCGCGCCTGGCCCGACGCGGCCAGCAGCGTGTCGCCGGCGCGTTCCTGGCGGAATACGAGCAAAATGACCAGCGCCGTGATCAGCAGTGTGGCGCCGAACGCCACGCCGAGCGTGCGCAACTGCTGGCCGATGGGCTGACCGCCTATCCACGGCAGGCCCGCCGGCTGGCCGGTGGCGGACGTCTGCGGGCCCGCCGGCGAGAGGTCGAGAACAGTGCTGAGGGCCGGCTGTGCGGCACCGGACTTGTTGCCGAAGCTCGGCAGCTTGAAAGGCAGCGTGAATGCCATGAGGTTCCCCTGACTATCTTGGCGATATTTTCATGAGCCAACCTCGAGAAATCTCGAGTCGGCGAATAGTTCCCGCAACTTGAGCAAAGTCCATTTGCGCCCCTGGACATCCTGGCGAACCGTGCCCGCCCAGGGCGCGCCGTCGACGGCGGCTTCGAGCGGCTCCAGGTCGTCCAGACTCTTGAGCCCCAGGGTGCGATCGACCAGTAAGGCGCTGTTGATGCCGTGGCGCGCACCCACCAGCAGCAGGCGCGCGTTGGCATTGCGTCGGGTGGGCTCGCCACCGCGAAAGGCCGAGAAGTCGACCACGCTGTAGAGCGAACCGCGAATATTGGCGATGCCGGCAAACCAGGGTTTGGTGAGCGGCACGGTGGTGAGTTCCGGCAAGGGCACGACTTCGCCGGAGTCGGAGAGGTCAAGCAGCCAGAGGTCGTCGCCCGACGCCACGCCGAGCAGGGCGCGCCGCGTTGCGCCGCGCTGGGCCGAGTTGAGCCGCTCGACCAGGCTTTCCTGGAATTCCCGCAGACTGATGCGTTTGGCCATGGCGGGTCAGCCTCGCGCCTGACAGCGGCGGGCAGAACGATGCGCGCGGGTCGCGGACAGCCAAAGAACTTGAGCGTGGCCAGCCATCGCGTCTATCCCAGAGCGCTGATCTTGCCGAGCAGCATGGCGCCATCGATCGGCTTGACCAGATAGTCACGGGCTCCCTGGCGCATGCCCCAGATCTTGTCGGTCTCCTGCCCCTTGCTGGTACACATGAACACGGGGATGTGGCGGGTAATCTCGTCGCGAGTGATCGTGCGCGTCGCCTGGTAGCCATTCATGCCGGGCATGACCACGTCCATCAGGATCAGATCGGGAACTTCCTGCCGGGCGACATCGATTGCCTGCTCGCCGCTTTCGGCAATGACGACCGAGAATCCCGCCTTCTGCAGGATCTCTGTCAGGACATGACGTTCGGTTGGCGAATCGTCCACGATCAGGACTTTCTTCACGGGCATGGCGGATTCCTTACGAAGCGTGACGGCGTGCCATGTGCGCGGCAACCGTCTTCAGCAGGCTGTCTTTGGTGAATGGCTTGGTCAGGTACTCGTCGGAACCGACCATGCGGCCGCGGGCACGGTCGAACAAGCCGTCCTTCGAGGACAGCATGATCACCGGTGTCGCGGCAAAGCGCGCATTCTTCTTGATCAGGGCGCAGGTCTGGTAGCCGTCGAGACGAGGCATCAGAATGTCGCAGAAGATGACGTCGGGCTGGTGATCGGCGATCTTCGCCAGCGCGTCGAAGCCATCCTCGGCCAGCACTACTTGGTAGCCGGCTTGCACCAGGAATATTTCGGCACTCTTCCGAATGGTGTTCGAATCATCGATCACCATTACCTTGATGCCATTAGGATTGGCAATGTCACCCACGTGGTGCTTCTCCTCCCCGGCGGCGTAGCAGAAGCCAAATCGACTTGGCCACCTTGATCGCCACGATACTATAGTGGAAATACTGATTAGGCAATGGGTTGCGTTGGACTTCTGAGAAAATGTCGAGATGCCGGGGGCCATGGCCGGGACATAACCCGTTTCGGATAGAATCGAGCGATAAGTCACGTCCATCCATGCAATAGTTTCGCCAATCACCCCAGATGCCCCTCGATAGCGACCTTGTGCCTCCCGTCGTGCTGACTTTCGCAGCCTCGGACCCGACCGGTGGCGCGGGGATCCAGGCCGATCTGCTGACCCTGGCCAGCCTGGGTTGTCATCCGCTCTCGGTGGTGACGGCCCTGACGGTGCAGGACACCGCGGGAGTGGAGGCCGTGCTGGCCATCGACGCCGGCTGGGTGGCCGATCAGGCGCGTGCGCTGCTCGAAGACATTCCTGTCGCCGCGTTCAAGTTCGGCATGCTGGGCAGCGTCGAAACCATTGCCGCCATTGCCGAAATCGTCAACGACTACCCGGACATTCCGCTGGTGTTCGACCCGGTGTTGGCCTCCGGGCGCGGCGACCAACTGGCCGACGAGGCCATGGTCGAGGCCATGGTCGGTCTGTTGCTGCCCAGGACGACGGTACTGACCCCGAACAGCCTGGAAGCGCGTCGCCTGGCGCAGGACGACGAGAACGATTCCGATGCTCCCGATCTTTCGGAATGCGCCCGGCGTTTGGTCAATGCCGGGGCTGAATATGTCTTGATTACCGGCACGCACGAGCAGTCCCCGCAAGTGGTTAACACGCTTTATGGACAGCGGGGCAGGGTACGGGCCGACCAGTGGGAAAGGCTGCCGGGTAGCTATCATGGTTCCGGCTGTACCCTGGCGTCGGCCATTGCCGCCAACCTGGCCAGTGGACTCGATATCGAGTCCGCGGTGCGCGACGCTCAGGACTACACTTGGCGGGCGCTGGCGGCGGGCTTTCGCGCCGGCATGGGGCAGACCATTCCCGACCGCTTCTTCTGGGCGCGCGACGAGGAGACCGACGATGACGACTGACTTGAGCGGTCTCTATGCCGTTACGCCGGACGACCGGCTGCTGCCCCGTCTTTCGGCGCTGGTGGAGGCCGCGCTGGCGGGAGGCACGCGGCTGGTGCAATACCGCAACAAGCTGGCGCCAGCGCCCTTGCGGCGCGCCCAGGCCGCCGAATTGCTGCGCATCTGTCGGGCCTACGGCGCCAAGCTGATTGTCAATGACGACCTCTGGCTGGCCATCGAAATCGGCGCCGATGGCGCCCATGTCGGTCGGGACGACGTGCCGGGACACGATCTCCAGACGGCGCGCGAGGCCCTCGGGGCAAAACGCCTGCTGGGTGTTTCCTGCTACAACGACCTGGAGCGCGTCGCCGCGGCGGCCAAGGTCGGCGCCGACTACGTGGGCATAGGCAGCATGTTCCCCTCGGCCACCAAACCGGCCGCCGAAGCGGCGACGCCCGAGTTGCTGGCCGAAGCCCGTCGCCGCTTCGCCGGGCCGGTTGCCGCCATTGGCGGCATCACCATCCGCAATGCCTCGCAGGTCATTGCCGCCGGTGCCGATATGGTGGCGGTGGTGAGCGACTTGTTCAACGCCATGGACATTCGGCGCCGGGCCAGCGAATTTCAGAAACTGTTCGATCGGAAGTAGAGACTGTCATGACCCGCAATGAAGAGCTTTTTGCCCGTGCCCAGAAGACGATTCCGGGGGGTGTCAATTCACCTGTACGAGCCTTTCGCTCGGTCGGCGGCACGCCGCGCTTTTTCACGCGTGGCGAGGGATCGTCCGTCTGGGATGCCGACGGCAAGCGATACATCGACTACGTGGGCTCCTGGGGCCCGCTGATCCTCGGCCATGCCGATCCGGAAGTGGTGGCGGCGGTGCAACAGACCGCCGCCCGTGGCCTTTCCTTCGGTGCGCCGACCGAGGCCGAGATCGAGCTGGCCGAGTTGCTGGTCAAGCTGGTGCCAAGCATGGACATGGTGCGGCTGGTTTCCTCCGGCACCGAGGCCACCATGAGCGCGATCCGCCTGGCGCGCGGCTTCACCGGCCGCGACGTGATCGTCAAGTTCGAGGGCTGCTATCACGGCCACGCCGACAGCCTCCTGGTCAAAGCTGGTTCCGGAGCGCTGACCTTCGGCAATCCTTCCTCAGAGGGTGTTCCGGCCGATCTGGCGCGCGACACCCTGGTGCTCGACTACAACGAACCGCACGAACTGGCCCGGATCTTCCACGACCGCGGGCGCGACATTGCCTGCATCATCGTCGAGCCGGTGGCCGGCAACATGAACCTGATCGCGCCGCGTCCCGAATTCCTCGAGGCCATGCGTTCGCTGTGCGACCAATATGGCGCCCTGCTGATTTTCGACGAGGTCATGACCGGCTTTCGCGTCGGCCCCGGTAGCGCACAGGGCCTCTATGGCATCACCCCGGACCTGTCGACATTCGGCAAGGTGGTGGGCGGCGGCATGCCGCTCGGCGCCTTCGGCGGACGACGCGACATCATGGAAAAGATTGCGCCGCTCGGGCCGGTCTATCAGGCCGGTACCTTGTCCGGCAACCCGCTGTCGGTGGCGGCGGGACTGACGACGCTGGCGAAGATCCAGGCACCGGGTTTCCACGAAGCGCTGGCCGCCAAGACTCGGTCGCTGGTCGACGGCCTGCGAGCGGCGGCCGCCAGGCAGGGCGTCACCTTCGCGGCGCAGTCGGTGGGGGGCATGTTCGGTCTTTATTTCGCCGCCGAGCCGCCCATCACCTATGCCGAGGTGATGGCTTCCGACAAGGCCGCGTTCAATCGCTTCTTCCACGCCATGCTGGAAAAGGGCGTCTACTTCGCGCCGTCGGCCTTCGAGGCCGGCTTCGTCTCCGCCGCGCACTCGGACGCCGACATTGCCGCCACCGTTGCCGCGGCCGAGGCGGTGTTCGCGGAAATGGCTAAGTAAGCGCCGGTTCCGGCTAAAAAATGACATCAATCAAGGCGGGTCTGTCGGGCTGAGGCGAAGATTTCGTCCGGTTCAACCAACCGGGCGAATGATATGGGACGTCTTGTGTCAAATTGGGCGCGACTGGTCGCCCTGCTCGCTTGTGTGGCGTTCATGGATGGCGCATGGGCGCAAATCGCCGACATCAATTCGGCGATCAACAAGGCCGGTCGCCAACGCATGCTGTCCCAGCGCATTGCCAAGGCCTATTTCCAGATCGGTCAGGACGTTGATGCCGAGCGATCCCGGCGCGTCCTCGACAGCTCGATCACCCTGTTCGACCGGCAATTGGTGGAACTGAAGAATTTCGCGCCGACGCCAGAAATCAAGAGTACCTACCTGCAACTGGATACGGCCTGGCTGGCCTACAAGGATGCCTTGCTCGGCGCCTCGCCGGGCAAAGCTCGGGGCAACGCGGTGCTCGGCCTGTCCGAGGATGTGCTCCGGCTAGCGCATCAGGGCACGGTGCAACTGGAAAACTATTCGGGGACCACGGCGGGGCGGCTGGTAAACGTCGCCGGCCGGCAGCGGATGCTGTCCCAGCGCATGGCCAAGTTCCACCAGGCCATCAACTGGGGCGTCGGCGACGTCGGCTCGACGGCCGAACTGGACAAGGCGCGCAAGGAATTCGTCGCCGCGCACGATGAACTCAAGAAGGCGGCGGGCGACGACAAGGCGCTGAACGGGGCGCTGGAACTGGTTGCCCGGCAGTGGATATTCTTCGATGCGGCGCTCGCGCAGCGCGGCGGCGACCGGCGCTACTTCGCCACCGATGTCGCGGTTTCCAGCGAACTCATTCTGCAGGAGATGGAAGTTGCCGTCGGCTTGTTCGAGAAGCAGTCGAAATAACCCACGGCGGAGAGGTACCCGGTGGTCCGTCGGCCCCTTCAGACCGGATGGGACAAGCTGGTGTGGGGTGCTTCTCGCTGCACCCGGCTGGCCTCCCGGTTACGCCGGACCTTCCTGCGTTCGAAGCGCTTGATGGCCAGATAGGTCGTCCAGCCGACGAGGGCCATGCCGATGGTGAACGCGGCGTAGGCGATCGGCCACGGGATCCCGCTGGTCATCATCGAAAATTCGGACATGCCGCCAATGCCGGCCAGAATGTTGATCGGCATGAAGACGACGCTGATGGTGGTCAGCTTCGACACGCGCTGGTTCTGGTTGATGTTGATGAAGCCGACCGTGGCATCCATCAGGAAGTTGATCTTGCCGAACAGGAACGAGGTGTGGACGTCGAGCGACTCGATGTCGCGCAGGATCTGCCGGGCGTCGTCCTGCTGATCGGTGGTGAGAAACTTGCCGCGCATCAGGAAGGACAGGGCGCGGCGGGTATCGAGCACATTGCGCCGGATGCGGCCGTTCAAGTCCTCGCCGCGAGCGATCTCGGAAAGAATGAGCGCCGCTTCGTCGTCGGTGACATGCGGGTTCAGCACCTTGCGGCCCACCGTCTCGAGGTCGGCGTAGACGTCCTCGAGCGCGTCGGCGGAATATTCGGCGTCGGCGGCATAGAGGTCGAGCAGAACGTCCTTGCCCTCGGTGACGTAGCCGGGCTGGGTGCGCGCGCGCAGTCGTTGCAGGCGGAACACCGGCAGCTCTTCCTTGCGTACCGAAAAGAGAACGTCGTTGTGCAGAATGAAGGCGACGGCAACGTTGCGCGATTCACTCTCGGTGTCGAGCAGGAAGTCCGAGTGCAGATGGACTTCACCGTTGTCATCGACGAAGAAACGGGCGCTGGCCTCGATGTCGGTCAGGTCGTCCGGGTCGGGCAGGTAGAGTTTGAAGAACTCGCCGACCCAGGTGCGCACGGCCGGTGTCGGGGCGACCAGGTCGACCCAGATCGGTTTGATGTTGGCGAGGTCGTCGCGGCTGTCGACCTGAACCTGGCTCAGGCGGCCGTTGCGCAGTTCGAAGGCGTTCAGCATGTTGCGCGCGCTCGGGTAAGGGCGCGCGCCCACCAGTTCCTCGCGGACATCGTCGGAAACGTATTCCAGGATGAGGTCGCAGCGCCGCTCCTCGACCTGGTTCCACGCCGTGACGCGATCCTCTTCCGGCAGGGCTTCCAGTACGCGGGCGATTTCCGTCGATGTCAGCCGGCGCAGCAGGTTCTGCAATTCGACCAGGTGTTGCTTGTGCACCAGGCCTTCGACGAGCTCGTGGCGGGGCATTTCCTGGCGATGAACCATGTCTTCGACCCGCCGATGGCGCGCGAGCAGGAGCTGGACCTCGGAGAGGTGCAGCTCGAACTGATTCTCGGCACGGGGGCGGACAAGGGGGGCTTCGTTCATGGTGGCGACCGATCGGACCGCGGGATTCTACGCCCCAAGCCCGGGCTATGGCACCTCGGAGTCCCGCATGCGCGCCAGGATCGATTCGGTGCGGCCGTTCATGTAGGCGGAATGGGGATTCTTCTCGTGGCGGCGCGGCGCGGGCAGCATGACGGCCAGCCGGGCGGCCTGTTCGGCCGAGAGGTTGCCCGCTCTGACGCCATAGTAGCGGCGGGCGGCGGCTTCGGCGCCGAAGATGCCCTCGCCCCATTCCACCGAGTTGAGATAGACCTCCAGGATGCGCCGTTTGTCCCAGAGCAGTTCCAGCCAAACGGTGATGATCGCTTCCTGGGCCTTGCGCCAGGGCGTCTTGGCGGCCGAGAGAAAGAGGTTCTTCGCCAGTTGCTGCGAGATGGTCGAGCCGCCCGCCACCACCTTGCCCTTCCGGCGGTTCTTTTCCAGGGCCTTCTGCATGCCCTCCCAGTCGAAGCCCTCATGGTCGACGAACTTGTCGTCCTCGGCCGCCACCACGGCGCGTTTGAGCTGATTCGATATCCGCTCGTAGGGCAGCCAGGAATGCTTCAATTCGGCGTCGGGATCCTGTGCCCGCCGCTCCTCCAGCCGATGGCGCATGAATGCGGTGGTGCCGGGGTCAACGTACTTCCACCAGACCACCCAGCCGAAGTACCAGCCCTGCCAAAGGAAGACCAGCGCAACCAGGCCCAGCAGCAAACGGCTGAGCCACTTCGGTGCCGGCCTCATTGGCGGCGCAGCATCTCGAGGATGGCCTCGGTCCGCGGGCGAACGCCGCGCCAGACTAGGAATGCCTCGGCGGCCTGCTCGACCAGCATGCCCAGGCCGTCGGCGCCGGTGGCGCCGGTTGCCCGCGCCTGGCGCAGGAAGGGCGTCTCCCGGCCATAGACCATGTCGTAGGCGAGACAGTCGGGAGCGAAGAGACCGCCCGGCAGCGGCAGTTCGGCATTGGCCAGGCCGGCCGAAGTGGCGTTCACCACCAGGTCGAACGAAAGGCCGGCAAGGGCATCGAATCCGCAGCCGGAGGTGCCGGGAAAGTCCTTGGCCAGACCGCGTGCCTTGTCGGCGGTGCGGTTGGCAATGGTCAGGGCGGCCGGCCGCTCCGCAAGCAGGGGCAGGATCACGCCGCGCGCCGCGCCGCCGGCCCCGAGCAGCAGGGCGCGCCGGCCGGCAATTGCAACGCCCAGATTGGTCGTGATGTCACGCACCAGACCCGCGCCATCGGTATTGTCGCCCCGGATCTCTCCCCCCGCGAAGGCAAGCGTATTGACCGCCCCGGCGGCCCGGGCGCGCTCGGACAAGTGATTCGCCAGGCGAAAGGCTTCTTCCTTGAAGGGCACGGTCACATTCAAGCCACGGCCGCCGGCGGCGATGAAGTCGCGCACAGTCGCGGTGAAGCCGTCGAGCGGCGCCAGCAGCGCTTCGTATGTCATGTCCTGGCCGGTCTGGGCGGCGAACAGCGTGTGGATGCGCGGTGACTTGCTGTGGCCAATGGGGTTGCCGACGACGGCGTAGCGATCCGGGGCCGCCATCAGTCCGACTGCAACCGGTCCGAGGTGGTGAAGGACCAGGTGCGGGTGATTTCGAGAATGTCGGTGTCGCGCCGGATGGCCTCCGGGAACGGAGCGTAGGGCGCCGCCATCTCGACGATGCGGCGGGCGGCGTCGTCGAGAATCTTGTGCCCCGAGGGCCGGCTGACATCGACCCGCTCCAGGTGACCGTCGCTCTTGATGATGACGGTGAGGACCAGGTTGCCGTAATGGCGGCCCTTGGCCGCTTCGGGGTAGTTGAGGTTGCCGACGCGCTCCACTTTCAGGCGCCAGTCCTCGACATACTGGGCGAAACGGTATTCCTCGACGCGGGCGCCGATGAACTTCTTGCGCGGCCGCTTGTTGTAGTCCTCGACGTTGCGGGCGATCTGACCTTCCAGACGGGCGAGATTGAGCGCCGCCGTGGCCAGGTCCAGGCCGGACGTGACCTGCGGCGCGGGTGGCGCCTGTACTTGGTCGTTGCGGCGATCGTCTACCACCACTGTTTTCTGGTCTTGCAGCCGGGTCATCATTTGCCGCTGCTGAGCCTCCAGCTCGGCGACCCGCTTCTGCGCCTCCTTGAGGTCGGTGCCCTCGCGTACCTGGGGTGCCACGGGCAGCGGGGTCTTGGCACGGCGGTCCTCGTCGGTATTGCCGCCGCCATCGAGGTTGGTCTGCGCCTTGGCCTGGGCCTTGTGGGGCTTCTTCGCGCTCTTGCTATTGACCAGGATGACGTCGAGCGCCTGCTCCGTTGCCTTGTTGAGCTTCTCCGGAAGCTTGAAGTGGATGGAGAGGAGCACCGCGTGCAGGAACAACGACACGCCCAGCGCCAGCGCGAAGTTGCGCCGCTGGGTCTCCATGTCGGCAAGAAAAGTGGGCCAGGCGAGGACAGGCATGGCCAAGAATTTTACTCTCCCGCCTCATCCTCGACGGCGGTGCCGAAAGCCTCGTCAGACCCCTCAAGGGGCAGCAGTTCGACGTATCGGGCGACACATTCGGCATCCAGCAGGTCGATGCTCTCGATGGCCACGCGGACGCGGACGCCACGGTCCAGGGCCGGCAGCGAGGGTACGCGCAGCACCAGCGGCAGGTGCTCCAGGCGCACCAGGCTTTCGCGCAGCACACGGGCGGCAGGCGTCGCTTCCGCCTGCTGGCGCAGCCAGCGCAGGCACCAGTAGCGCTCCATGCCGCGCTGGAATTCGGCATAGGCGGCGTAGGTCAGTTCGAAATCGCGCAGGGCGGCGAGAAACTCGGCCGACCTGGCGGTGTAGGGTGGTGTTTCGCCGCGCAGGTGGGCGATGAGCTGCCACTGGTTGATCAGGTCGACAAAGCGCCGCAGCGGCGACGACGACCAGGCGTAGCAATCGACCCCGAGCCCCTCGTGGGCGGCCGGCGCCGTGGTCATGCGCACCTTGCCGACCGTCTGGGCGCGGTAGAGCGCCGCCACGCCGGCATCGCGCAGCAGCGCGCCCCAGGTGGCATTGGCGACGATCATCAGTTCCGCGACCAGCTTGTCGAGCGGCGAGCCGCGCGGGCGCTCGACAATGTCCACCCGCCCCGGGCCGTCTTCGCCGGCCGCCTCCCAGTCGACACTGAAGGCGTAATCCTTCTGCTGGGGCGTTGCGGATGGCTTGCCGCGCCCGGCTTCGAGTACCGTCGCCAGCTCCCAGAGCCGCTTGAGCTCGTCGCGGAACGGAAACTCGCCCAAGCCATCGGCGAGAGTCGCCTCGTTGAATGCCGGCTCGATGTCATGATGGCGCAAATTGGCGACCACCGGCACGCGCTCGAGCCGGGTCTCGTGGCCGGTCACCGCGAGGTCGGAACCGACGTCGAGGTAGAGCGAAATGGCCGGCACGGTGCTGCCCTCGGCCAGGGTGAAGTGGCCGACCACGCTATCCGGCAGCATGGTGATCTTGCGACCCGGCATATAGACCGTCGAGAGCCGGCCGCGGGCAATGCGGCCCAGATCGGAGTCCGGTCGGATACCCAGTCCCGGCGCGGCGATGTGGATGCCGACGCGCATGCCGCCGTCACCGCGCGGTGTGACCGAAAAGGCGTCGTCAATTTCCGTGGTCTGAGCGTCGTCGATGGAAAACGCCCGGACCTCGGCGACCGGCAGATCGCCGATTTCGGTCGGCGCGGCGAAGTTCGGGAAATCGGTACCCTGCGGGAAGTACTCGAACAGAAAGCGGCCGAGGTGATAGTCGTGCGTCGCCGGCAGGGCGCCGCAGTGTTGCAGCAAGCGCGGTACGGACAGGCCGGTTTCGCCGCAGGCCGCCTCGAGGGCCTTGGTCTCCGGCCGGTTGCGGTCGGGCTTGTAGATGAGCTGATTGAGCAGCGGCGAAAACTCGGCGGGCAGGGTGCCGGCCTGTAGCTCGGCCACCATGCGTTCGATGGCCAGTGCCTGCTGCCGCTTCTTTTCCTGGCCGGCCAGTGCCGCCTGCAGGATATCCGGCGGCGCCTTCCTGAAGCGACCCTTGCCTTTGCGGTGAAAGTAGATCGGTGCCGAATGCAATCGGAGCAACAGGGCGGCGGCTTCGACCGCGCTCGGCTTGTGGCCGGCATAGTCGGCGGCGAACTCCTCGAAGCCGAACTCGGCGTCGGGACAGGCTTCCCACAGGAAGTCGACATCGATGTCGGCCGCGTCCCGTTCCGCGCGATCCAGCAGCTCGGCCGCCGACAGATCGACGAAACGCAGCAGTATGTTGGCCGCCTTCACCTTGGCGCGTTTGCCGGTCGGCAGTTCGACCTGCAACGAGGTGTTGTTGTCGGCGAGGACGGTACCGGCGCGGAAGGCGCCGTCTTCCTCGAAAAGCACATTCATGGGGATGGGATTGAAACTGGGGCGGGGGCACGAATTATACCGTCGCCACCGGGCGGCGCGAGGCTGGGCGGGCGCCACCCGCGCCGACAAGAACAGCAGGAACGGATTGTCGGGTAGCTGCTCTGGATCAGCAAAGAAAAACCCCCAAGGGTTGCCCCTTGGGGGTTCAGGCATGCAGGGAGGCGATTACTTGCCGCCGATGGTGCCGATGTCGTTGGTGGCGGTGTTGCCCTTGCCGATGGCGACGGCATTGGTGTTCACGCCGAGGGCGTTGATGTTGGTGTTGCCCTTGATGGTCGTACCGCCCTTGATGGCGCCGATGGCGTTCTTGGCGGTGTTGCCCTTGCCGATGGCGACGGCGTTGGTGTTCACGCCGAGGGCGTTGATGTTGGTGTTGCCCTTGATTTCGGTCTTGGGCGTGTCGTCGGCGGCGAAGGCGATGGTTACAACCTGAAGGGAACTTGAAGCTTGCATCATCCCCACGCCGAAATAACGCTTCATCATGGGCGAGGTTGACAGAAGATGCTTCGCGTTTCGCCGCCTGTCAGTGTTTGTCCGGCAATTGTCGAAGTAAATGCCCCCGCCGACTATCATCAACCCAAACGAACGGATTACTCGCAATTGCCCTATATTAGATACCAACCAAGGCGGCTGAAAGAAACAGCAGCAGTGGATTGTCCGGAGACGCCTCGAAGCCGAAGCGTTGGTAGTACCTGGCGGCCCGTGCGTCGAGCGCATCGACAAATAGGCCAATCCCTCCCGCCTCGGCGTAGATGCGCCGCGCCCGCGTCAGGGCATCAATCAGCAGCAGCTCCCCCAGCCCCTTGCCCTGATATTGCCTGTCGATTGCCAATCGGCCTAATCTCACACCGGGAATACGGCGTGGCAGCGTTTTGCGCCACGCTTCCGGTAGATGCTTGTTCTCCAACTCGGCCAGCGTCAGAGCGTAATAACCGCGGATGAGGGTTGGCGCCTCATCGCAAACGGCAACAAAGGTTTTCGACAACCCCTTGTCCTGATGCTGACGCGCAACCTGCCGCAGCCAGTCGTTCAGTTCCTGGCGGCCACAGTCGAACGCCTGCCGGTTATGGTTCCCAGCTAAAGGAAGTACCTGCATCGTCTCGCTTGGCCTTCTGGTAACGCTTCAGGGCAGCCTTCAGTTTGGCGTTCGGTTTGGGCGGGTTTTCCATCAAGTCGAGCAGCCAGTTCCAGTCGCGCGGACTGAGGCGAATGACCTCTTCACGCTCGATGACTTCCTGGGCCTCTTTCAGCGCGGCTTGAACCAGAAACTGATTGACCGTGGCACCCGTCAGTTCGGCGGCGCGGCACAGGGTTTCATAAACCTCGTGAGGCACTCGAGCGCCGATGCGATCCTGCTTGGCAATGGCGGTTCCCATAATCACCTCCTGCGTTGATCTGATTGGTCAGTGTATCACTGTCGCCAAAATGGCGACAACGTTTCTTCAATGACATCACGATCAGATATGGCTTGGCTTCCTGATCGAACCGCGTGTTCATGGTGGTGTCGTCAATCACATCGCGGCGCCGACGATGAACGCCAAACTCACCGAAACCCAGACTGAGAAACTCTATAGCAGCGATGCTTGGAACCAAGTTGCCGCCGGGCACTCCAAACCCCGGCGGTTATCGATTCTGGTAGCCTGCCGGTCCGGGCAAGTGGCCTGGAGTCGACACTCAACCGAGCGCCGGGATTGTCGAAATCCGCTTACAAGGCGCTTATATGAGTGGCGTGGCTCGCAAGGAAAAGCGGCTCTCCAGATGGAGAGCCGCTTGAATGCTGGTGGTGATGGGGGGACTTGAACCCTCGACCTACGGATTATGAATCCGTCGCTCTAACCAGCTGAGCTACATCACCAGAGTGCGAAGGGCCGCGATTATCCGGCGTCGGCGCCTTTATTGTCAAGGAAAACCCCCGGGGGTCGGGCTGAGCATGGATTTCGATGTCGTTATTGTCGGTGGCGGTCTGGCCGGGCTGGCGTTGGCCGTTGCCCTGAAGAAGAGCCGCCTGTCCGTTGCCGTGGTCGAGGGGCGCGTACCGGTTCGTTCGGTCGACTGGGATGCGCGAATCTACGCGATCAGTCCGGCCAATGCCCGTTTTCTCGAAGAAGTCGGCATCTGGGGTCATCTCGACACCGCCCGCATCACGCCGGTGCGGACGATGGAAGTTCATGGCGACGCCGGCGGACGGATGGACTTTTCCGCCTACGATGCCGGCGTCTCGGAACTGGCCTGGATCGTCGAGGCTTCGATGCTGCACATGGAGCTGTGGGAAACCGCGCGCCGTCAGGGCAATGTCACGCTGTTCTGTCCCGCCACGCCAGAGGCCCTGGCGGTGGGCGAGGAAGCGGCATCGCTGACGCTGGCCGATGGCCGTCGACTGACCAGCCGTCTCGTCGTGGCGGCGGACGGCGCCGACTCCTGGACGCGCTCCGCGGCGGGTATCGAAGTAAGCTTCAAGCCGTACGGCCAGCACGGCGTGGTCGCCAACTTCCGCACCGAACAGCCCCACCGCGAGGTCGCCTGTCAGTGGTTTCGCGCCGACGGCGTGCTGGCCTACCTGCCGCTGCCGGGCAAGCTGATTTCGATCGTCTGGTCCACGCCCGCCGAGCACGCGGCGGAACTCCTGGGACTGCCGCCAGCCGCATTCTGCGATCGGGTTGCCGATGCCGGTGAGCGCCGCCTTGGCGCCCTGTCGCCGGTAACGCCACCGGTCGGCTTTCCGTTGCGCCTGATGCGCGCGCCGCGCATGGCGGCACCGCGCCTGGCATTGATCGGCGACGCGGCGCACGCCATACACCCGCTGTCCGGCCACGGCATCAATCTCGGCTTTCAGGATGCGCGCGTGCTGGCCGAAACCCTGGCCCTGCGCCCCGGCCATGTCGATTGTGGCGACCTGGCCTGGCTGCGCCGTTTCGAGCGGGCGCGCAAGGAAGAAGTGGTCGCGTTACAATCGGCGACCGACGGTCTGCAAAGACTCTTCTCGCAGCAAGGCCAGCCATTGACACTGCTGCGCAACGTCGGACTGGATCTGACCCACCGGCTGCCCGTCGTCAAGGACCTCCTGGTCCGCTACGCGATGGGCTAGCGACAACAGCCCCACACCCCCATACCCCTTCCCCTTCGGAGGCACCATGATCAAGCACTTGCTCCTCGCCGCCAGCGCGGCACTCCTGGCGACTACCGCTCTTGCCCAGAATGTCGAGGCCAACCTCAAGAAGAGCGTCGAAGCCGCGCTCGGCGAGGGCGCCAAGGTCGACAATGTCCGCAAGGCGGGCGCCCTCGGTCTGTACGAAGTGCAGATCGGTGGCGACATCCTCTACACCGACGAGAAGGCGACCCACCTCATCATCGGTCATATCATCGACCCCAAGACGCGCAAGGACCTCACCCAGGAGCGGATCGACAAGCTCTCCCAGATCAAGTTTTCGGACCTGCCGCTCGACCTGGCCATCAAGCAGGTGAAGGGTAACGGCGGCAATGGCAAGCGCATGATCGCCACCTTCGAGGACCCCAATTGCAGTTACTGCAAGAAGCTGGCGAAGGAATTGCAGAGCGTCACCGACGTGACCGTCTACACCTTCCTCTACCCGATCCTTTCCCAGGATTCGGTCGACAAGTCCAAAGCCATCTGGTGTGCCAGCGATCGGATCAAGGCCTGGAACGACTACATGATCAACGGCACGGCGCCGGCGGCCGGCAAGTGCGATACCGCAGCGCTGGACAAAGTGATGGTGACCGCCCGCAAGCTCAACATTCGTGGCACGCCGGCTGTATTCCTGGCCGACGGCAGCCGCATTCCCGGCTTCATGCCCGCCGCCAAGCTGGAAGAAGCGATGAAGAACGCCGCGAGCAACTAAGGCCACGCGGCCATGGTCAAGCCTGACCAGGAAACGATCTGGTCGAAACGGTATCGGGATGCCGGCGAAGACTATCTGTTCGGGGTGGCGCCCAACCGGTTCCTCGAGGCGCACCGGCGGTTCCTGACCGCTGGCGCCACGGCGCTGTCGGTGGCCGACGGCGAAGGGCGCAACAGTGTCTGGCTGGCCGAACAGGGGCTGGCGGTCAAGGCGCTGGAAATCTCACCGGTGGCTCTCGAGAAGGCCGCCCGACTGGCCCGAGGCCGCCAGGTCGAGGTTGAGTTCGCGCAGGCGGACATCATGACCATAGACTGGCCAATCGCCGCCTTCGATTTGGTCGTCGGCATCTTCATCCAGTTCGTCGGGCCGGAGGATCGGGAGCTGCTGTTCGGCCGGATCAAGCAGGCCGTCAAGCCCGGCGGGCTGGTCCTGCTGCAAGGCTACACGCCGAAGCAGTTGCAATACCGCACGGGCGGCCCCTCGGCGGTGGAGAACCTTTACACCGAAGCATTGCTCCGGGAGGCCTTCGCCGACTTCGAGTTGCTCGTGCTGAAGGAATACGAGGACGAACTGAGCGAAGGCAGCGGCCATTGCGGCCGCTCCGCCGTCATCGACCTGATCGCCCGCCGACCGGCCTAGTTGCGGCTCTGGATTTCCTCGATGTAGCCGAGCATGCCGGTCTGAATATTGGCGGCGTTGCCTTCGTCGGTGTCGATGTGCATGGCCAGCCGGTAGTTCGGGTTGACCCGCACCACCACGTCGCCATAGATCAGCTCCCGGTCGCCTTCGACGCGCACGCGCACCACGTACTTGTCGCGCAGGCGGAAGCGCATCGCGTCGTCGGGCGACATGTGGATATGGCGCTGGGCACAGATGACGCCGCGTTCCAGCGTCGCGGTGCCGTTCGGGCCTTCCAGCACGATTCCCGGCGTGTTGACCAGATCGCCGGATTCGCGGATCGGCGGCTGCACGCCAACCTTGAACTGCTCGGTCATGGCGATCTCGACCTGGGTTTCCTTGCGGGTCGGTCCGAGTACCCGGACATTGGCGATCTTGCCCTTGGGGCCGACCAGATGGACTTTCTCCTGGCAGGCGAACTGGCCGGGCTGCGACAGCTCGTGCTCGGGCGTCAGTTGATGGCCGGGGCCGAACAGCTTGTCCACATCGGCCTGCGACAAATGGACGTGGTGGGCGGAAACCTCGATGGGAATGGGTTCCTCGGGCTGCTCCTTGATCGCCAAGGTGATCTGGCTGCGCTCGATGGCGCGCAGGGTTTCCCAGGCCAGCAGCCGCTCGTCGTTGTTGGCGATGACGAGGATCTTCACCGGCGAGTCATCGGCGGAAATCACCGCGTGGCCGCGCGCCGCGCCCAGCTTGCGGTTCTTTTCCTCGTCGAGCTTGATGCCCATGTAGCCGAGCCCCTGGCAGGCCAGGCTGCGCACGGTCGGACTGCCTTCGCCAATGTCGCCGGTGAAGGCGAGCACGTCCACGCCGCCCATGGCGGCCACGTAGGCGCCGATGTTCTTGCGGATCTGGTAGCAGAAGGCCTTGTGCGCCAGCAGGGCGCGGTGGTGGCCGTCGTTGGCCGCCGCCTCGATCTCGTGGATGTCGCTGGAAATGCCCGAGATGCCCTTGAGGCCGCTTTGCGAGTTGATCAGGGTATGCAGCTCGTCCGGCCCCATCTTGTAGTGGTCCATCAGGTGGATCATCACCGCCGGGTCGAGGCTGCCGGCCCGGCTGGGCATGATCAGGCCGTCCGAGGGCGTCATGCCCATGGTGGTATCGACCGAGCGTCCGTGGTCGATGGCGCAGATCGAGGCGCCGACCCCCAGGTGGCAGGAGATGATTTCCAGTTCGCCCAGCGGCCGCTTGGCGATTTCCGCCGACTTCAGCGAAACGAAGCGGTGCGAGGTGCCATGGAAGCCGTAGCGGCGAATGCCCTCCTTCTTGTAGTAGTCGTAGGGCAGGCCGTAGAGGTAGGCGTAGGTCGGCAGCGTCTGGTGGAAAGCGGTATCGAAGACGGCGACGTGCGGCACGTCGGGCAGGAACTTCATCGCCTGCCGGATGCCTTCCAGATTGATCGGGTTGTGCAGCGGCGCGAACACCGCCAGCGCCTCGATGTCGGCCAGCACGTGCGGCGTGATCACCGCCGCACTGGAGAACTTGTTGCCGCCATGCACCACTCGATGACCAACCGCCACCACTTCGTAGGGGGTGAACAGGAACTGGTCGCCGAGCGAGAGCATCGACTCGAATATCACCTTGAACAGGTCGTCGAGCGGAAATACGGGCCGCTCGCGTGTCGTCACGACACCCCCGGCGGTGAGCGTGATGTAGGCGTGCTCGGTGTCGCCGCAGTCGATCACGCCATGCACGTCGCGCTTCTCGTCGCGGGTGTCGTAGATGCCGAAATGGATCTGCGAGAGGCCGACATTCAGGCTGAGGATCTTGCCCGGCACCTCGGTCTTCAGGCTGAGCGCGTAGGGATCGTGGGAATGGGTGACCGCCTGGTCGTGCAGCTGCCGGCTGGTGATGTCGACCGCCTGTGCGCGGGTGCGATGGGCCAACAGCTTGGACAGGAAGGTGACCGCCTGCGGATGCACCAGAATGCGGGCGTTGAAGACATCCTGCGGAATCATCAGCACGAAGCAGCGATTGCCGGCGATCACGTCCGCCACGGTGCGGTCGCCGGTAAGCAGGGACATTTCGCCGAAGACATCGCCGGCCTCCAGCTTGCAGAAATCCACCCGGCCACCGGTGCTGTCAGCCACCGACACCTGGGCATGGCCGCTTACCAGAACGCCGAAGAAACTACCCTGGTCGCCGCATTCGACAATCGCCTCGCTGCCCTCGAATGTGCGCAGTTCGCTCTCGGCGGTGATCTGCTCGATCTGATTGAGATCGAAGCCCTCGAAAAGGGGCACTTGCTTGCTAAGGAATTTTCGTAGTTCAGCAGGAGTCATGGCGAATCTCTTCAAACGGAAACAGGCTGGAAAGGGCCGGGAAAGCCACCCCTCGAGCCTAAGGCTAGCACATTGCTGCGGCGCAGCAAACCAGAATCAGACGGGCAATGAACCAGTCTTTGCGTCACCAAAAGGACACTTTGGGGTAAATTTGCTGCACTGCAAACAAGTTATGGGCACAGCCACCATGAGCACCAAGCACATCCGTAGCATTCTCGTCGCCAATCGTTCCGAAATCGCCATTCGCGTCATGCGGGCCGCCAGCGAGCTGGGAATACGCACCATCGGCATCTACGCCAACGAAGACCGCTTTGCCCTGCACCGCTCGAAGGCCGACGAAAGCTACCTGGTCGGCGAAGGCAGGAAGCCCATCCAGGCCTATCTGGACATCGACGACATCATTCGCGTCGCCAGGCTGGCAAAAGTCGATGCCATCCATCCCGGCTACGGTTTCCTTTCCGAGAACCCCGACTTCGCCGAGGCCTGCGCCCGGGCCGGCATCCTGTTCATCGGCCCAAAGCCGGAAGTGATGCGCGAGCTGGGCAACAAGGTCGCCGCCCGGGCGCTTGCCGAGCGGGTCGGCGTGGCGGTGGTGCCGGCGACCGGCGCCCTGCCGGCCGACCTCGACCAATGCCGCCGGCAGGCGGCTGAAATCGGCTACCCACTGATGCTCAAGGCCAGTTGGGGTGGCGGCGGTCGCGGCATGCGCGCCATCAACAACGAGCAGGAGCTGGCGCCGGCTATCGAGGTGGCGCGGCGCGAGGCGGCGGCGGCCTTCGGCAACGACGAGCTGTACCTGGAAAGGATGGTCGTGCGCGCCCGTCACGTCGAGGTTCAGGTGCTGGGCGACACGCATGGCAACCTGGTGCACCTCTTCGAACGCGACTGCTCGGTACAGCGCCGCAACCAGAAAGTGGTCGAGCGGGCGCCGGCACCCTATCTGACCGCCGAGCAGCGCGACGCCCTCAGCCAGTCGGCGCTCAAACTGGCCCGGGGCGTCAATTACACGCACGCCGGCACGGTCGAGTTCCTGATGGACGTCGATGCCGGGCGGTTCTACTTTATCGAGGTCAATCCGCGCATCCAGGTCGAACACACCGTTACCGAGGAAGTCACCGGCATCGACATCGTCAAGGCACAGATCCGGATTACCGAAGGCGCGCGGATCGGCGAGGCGTCATCCTACATCCCGGCCCAGCGGGACATCCGCCTCCATGGTCACGCCCTGCAGTGCCGTGTGACCACCGAAGACCCGGAAAAAAACTTCACGCCCGACTACGGCAAGCTCACCGCCTACCGCAGCGCCTCGGGCGCCGGTATTCGCCTCGATGCCGGCACCGCCTATACCGGCGCGGTGATCACACCCTTCTACGACTCGCTGCTGGTCAAGGTGACCTCCAAGGGCCACGACCCCGAGGAGGCGATTCGTCGCATGGATCGGGCCTTGCGCGAGTTTCGCATCCGCGGCGTTTCCTCCAACCTCGCCTTTCTGGAAAACGTCATCCTGCATCCGCTGTTCAAGAGCGGCGAATGCACCACGCGTTTCATCGACACCACGCCGGAGCTGTTCAAGTTCAAGCACCACCGCGACCGGGCCACGCGCCTGCTGAAGTTCATCGGCGATGTGGAGGTGAATGGCAACCCGGAAATGAAGGGTCGCGCCGTGCCGCGCCAGCCGCTGGCGGCGGCGATCCGGCCGAGGTCCGATCTCTGCGCCGCGCCGCCGGCCGGCAGCCGCGACCGGCTGAAGGAGCTCGGCCCGCAAGAGTTCAGCGCCTGGATGCGCGAGCAGAAGTCTGTGCTGCTTACCGATACCACGATGCGCGACGCGCACCAGTCGCTGTTCGCCACCCGCATGCGCACGGCGGACATGGTGGCGGTGGCGCCGCATTACGCGCGCCTGCTGCCCGAACTGTTCTCGCTCGAATGCTGGGGCGGCGCCACCTTCGACGTCGCCATGCGCTTCCTCAAGGAAGACCCCTGGGAACGGCTGGCCAAGCTGCGCGAGGCGGTGCCCAATATCCTGTTCCAGATGCTGCTGCGCGCTTCCAACGCCGTCGGCTACACCAACTACGCCGACAACGTGGTGCGCTATTTCGTCAAGCAGGCGGCCGCCAGCGGCATGGACGTCTTCCGGGTCTTCGATTCGCTCAACTGGGTCGACAACATGCGCGTGGCCATGGACGCGGTGATCGACAACGGCGCGCTCTGCGAAGCCGCCATCTGCTACACCGGCGACCTGTTCGACCCGGCGCGGCCGAAGTACAACCTCAAGTACTACGTGGATATGGCCAGGCAACTGGAAAAAGCCGGCGCCCACATCATCGCCGTCAAGGACATGGCCGGCATCTGTCGCCCGCCGGCGGCGCGCGCCCTGATCAAGGCGCTGCGCGAAGAGGTCGGGCTGCCCATCCACTTCCACACCCACGACACCAGCGGCGGTTCGGTCGCCTCCGTCCTGGCGGCGATCGAGGCGGGTGTCGACGCCGTCGACGCGGCCATGGATTCGATGAGCGGGCTGACCTCGCAGCCCAGTCTGGGCGCCATCGTCGCCGCGCTGGAGCACACCGAGCGCGCCCCGGCGATCCACCATGGCGACATCCAGCCCTTTGCCCGCTACTGGGAGGGCGTGCGCCACTACTACGCGCCCTTCGAGGCGGAAATCCGCGCCGGCACCTCCGACGTCTATCGCCACGAGATGCCCGGCGGCCAATACACCAACCTGCGTGAGCAGGCCCGCGCCATGGGTCTCGATGCCCGCTGGTCGGAGGTGGCGCAAGCCTATGCCGACGTGAACCGGCTGTTCGGCGACATCGTCAAGGTCACGCCGTCGTCGAAGGTGGTCGGCGACATGGCCCTGTTCATGGTCGCCAACGGCCTGACGCCGGACGAGGTGGCCGATCCCGGCAAGGAGGTCTCCTTCCCGGATTCGGTGGTATCGATGTTTCGTGGCGAGATGGGCTACCCGGCCGACGGTTTCCCGCCCGCCTTGCAGGCGAAGATCCTCAAGGGCAAGACACCCATCGAAGGCCGGGTTGGCGCCCATCTGCCGGATGTTGACCTCGAAGCCAGCCGCGCCGCCGCCGAGAAGGCCGCCGGGCGGCTGATCGACGACACCGACTTGGCGTCCTACCTGATGTATCCCAAGGTGTTCACCGAGTTCGCCGAGCATCAGCGGCACCACGGCAATGTGTCGGTGCTGCCGACCCCGGTCTTCTTCTACGGCCTGCACGAAAAGGAAGAAATGGCGGTCGAGATCGACAAGGGCAAGATCCTGGTCGTGCAACTCACCGGCCGGGCCGACGCCGACGCGGAAGGCGAAGCGCACCTGTTCTTCGAATTGAACGGCCAACCCCGTCTGATGCGGATCACCAAGGCGGGCATGGAGTCGATGAAGAAGAGCCGCCCCAAGGCGCAGGAAGGCAATCCGAACCATGTCGCCGCGCCGATGCCGGGGGCGGTGGCAACCGTGGCCGTGAAGGCGGGGCAGAAGGTGGGCAAGGGCAATCCGCTGGTTTCCATCGAAGCCATGAAGATGGAAACCGCCATCACCGCCGAGCGCGATGCCACCGTGGTCAAGGTGCTGGTCGCGCCTGGCGACCGGGTCGAACCGAAGGACTTGCTGATCGAGCTGGGTTAGTATCCAGGTCATCGGACACCCGGGGCCGCCACCCACTCGAGCGGATCATGCCAACCGTCGCAGAACCTGAAGGGACCGGTGCCGAGGAGCCGTTCCGCACCGCCCTGTTCCATCACAGTCCGGTCGCCACGCTCATCTCGCTGATCTCGAGCGGGGTGATCCAGGATGCCAACGAGGCCTTCTGCCAGTTGGTCGGCTATCGGCGCGAGGATCTGGTCGGCCGCACCACCAGTGACATCAACCTTTGGGCCAACCCCCAGGATCGCCAGCGGCTGATCGAGATGTTCCAGCGCGACGGCCAAGTTCGCGACATCGAGATCGACTGCCGGACGCGTTCGGGCGAGATCCGGTCCCTGATGGCCTCGTTCGAGGCGATTCACTTGCATGGCCTGGACTGCTTCATCTCGACGGCGATGGACATCACGCGGCGCAAGGCCGCCGAGCAAGCGGTTGCCGAGAGCGAAAGCCGCTTCCGGCATCTGACGACGATGACGAACGACTTGTTCTATTCCTGCCGCCGGATGGCGGACGGCTACTTCCGGGTCGAATGGCTCGGTGGCGACGCGGAGCGCCTGTTGGGGATCGGCAACGAGGAACTGGCGGCCCTGGGTTGCTGGCGCGGCTTTGTCTTCGAAGACGACCAGCCCCTGTTCGATCGGCACGTCACGGCGCTCACGGCCGGTAGCACGAGCAAGACGCTACTGCGGGTCAGGCATCGCGACGGGACCATCCGGCATGTCCGGAGCTTCGCCCATGTCGAAGAAGACCAGGAAGGGACGAAGCACGAGAGACTCTACGGCGCCCTGCAGGATGTTACCGAGCGCGTGGCCCTGGAACAGCGACTCGAGTCCCTGGCCCAAACCGACTTCCTCACCGGTCTCGCCAATCGTCGCCATTTCCTCGAGTTGGCGGACAAGGAACTGGCCCGCGTGCGGCGCTATCGCAGCCCGCTTTCGATGGCCATGCTCGATCTCGATCGCTTCAAGGACATCAACGATACCTACGGCCACCAGATTGGCGACACCGTGCTGGAGCAGTTCTCGAAGGTCTGCCGCCTGACCTTGCGCGAGTCGGACATCATGGGGCGCCTGGGGGGCGAGGAATTCGCCATCCTGTTTCCGGAAACCATCCTTGCCGAAGCGCTCGATGTCGCCGAGCGCTTGCGCGAAGCGATCGCGGCGATCCGCATTCCCCTTGAACACGGCCTGCCGATCCAGGTCACCGTTTCCATCGGCGTGGCGTCGTTCGCCGACTCGGATGTCAACATCGACGTCTTCATGAATCGCGCCGATGGCGCCCTCTACGAAGCCAAGCGAAGCGGCCGTAACCGAACCGCCGAAGCGATCGCCGACACGCCCGCCCACCCGCTGCCTGAGAGGCCGTGACCAGCCATGACCCACTTGTTCGACTCGCTCAAGTTGCGCGATGTGACCCTGGCCAACCGCATCGGCATTCCGCCGATGTGCCAATACTCGGCGGTCGCCGGCCTGGCGGCGGACTGGCATTTCGTGCACTACGGCAGCCGGGCGGTCGGCGGCGCGGCGTTGATGATCGTCGAGGCGACCGGCGTGACGCCGGCGGGGCGCATCAGCCCGGGTGACCTCGGCATCTGGGACGACAGGCACATCGAACCGCTGGCGCGCATCGCCGGCTTCGCGCGGCGGCACGGCTGCGTTCCCGCCATTCAGTTGGCCCATGCCGGCCGCAAGGGTAGCGCCGGGCTGGGCTGGCAGGCGCAGCGGACGCTGGCCGATAGCGAGGGCGGCTGGACGACGGTTGCGCCATCGCCGCTGGCCTTTGGCGATGGCTATGCCGTGCCGCGGGAACTCGACGAGGCCGGCATCCGCCGGATCATCACGGAATTCGTTGCCGGCGCCCGCCGCGCGCGTGAGGCGGGTTTTCAGGCCGTCGAGATCCACGCGGCGCACGGCTATCTGCTGCACCAATTTCTGTCGCCTTTGTCCAACCAGCGTACCGATGCCTGGGGCGGCGGCTTCGAAAATCGCACGCGCCTGGTACGGGAAGTGGTGGCCGCCGTGCGCGCCGAATGGCCGGAGCGGCTGCCGCTGCTGATCCGGCTGTCGGCCACCGACTGGGTAGAGGGTGGCTGGAGCGCCGACGAGACCGTCGAATTGTGCCGCGCGCTGACAGGGCTGGGCGTCGACCTGGTCGATGTCTCGACCGGCGGCCTGGTGTCAACCGCGAAGATCCCCGTCGGACCGGGCTTCCAGACCGAATTCGCCGCCCGGGTGCGCCACGAGGCGGGGATCCCCGCCGCCGCCGTCGGCTTGATCACCTCGCCGGCGCAGGCCGATCACATAGTGCGCAGCGGCCAGGCCGACGTGGTGCTGATCGGCCGGGAGATTCTGCGCAACCCCTATTGGCCACTGGCCGCCGCCCAGGCACTGGGACAAGCGACACCCTGGCCGCCACAGTACTTGCGCGCCGCCAAGTAGATACTGTAATGTATCTACATTAGTGGCTGTCTGCTCAAGGGGGCATCATGAATCTGCAAGTGGCGAAGTGGGGTAACAGCCTGGCCCTGCGCATTCCCTCGGAACTTGTGCGCAGTATCGGCATCAAGGAAGGCGACAGCGTGGAGGCGTGCCTGACCATTGATGGTGGCCTGACTATCCGTCCGGCCACATGGAGCCGAAAGGCCTTTTCAAGCGAACTGACCGAGGCGCGTGAAGCGATGCCGATGGGTCGGTCGGTCATGGATGAAGTCCGACAGGGTGGACGCTACTGATGGTCTATGTGGACACCAGCGTTCTGGTGGCGCTGCACCTGAATGAGCCGAGGAGCGCCAACGTAGCGCAGTGGTATGGCGCCTGCGGCGACGAACTGGTATCCGCCATGTGGTGCGTGACCGAGTTTGCCAGCGCATTGGGCATCAAGCAGCGCACCGGACAGATTTCCGCGGCCGAAGGGCAGGAGGCATGGTTGCGCTTCGAGCGCTTGTGCGCAAACGACCTGCGGCTTCTGCCTGTGGCCCCGGCCATCTTTCACAGGGCCGCCGTGTTGACTCTGGACACAGCCTCAGGCCTGCGCGCCGGCGACTCCCTGCATCTGGCTGCCGCGCTCGCGGCGAAGGTCAAGAGTATGGCGACACTCGACGACGTTCTGGCGAAAAGCGCGAAACGGCTGAAGTTGAAGCCGGTCGCGCTGTGATGCGTGGAGCGGGCGAAGGGAGTCGAACCCTCGTCATCAGCTTGGGAAGCTGAGGTAATGCCGTTATACGACGCCCGCGCGATGGACTGGCTGGCGGCATTTTAGCCTGAGCGTCCGGGCTGGCCAATGGGCAACAGGGGCCCGATGGTAAAATTGCATCATGATTGCCGTGCACATCAATGGCGACTCCGCCGAACTGCCCCAGCCAATGACGGTCGCGGCCCTGCTGGAGGCGCGCGGGTTGGCCGGCAAGCGTGTGGCGGTGGAGAAGAACGGCGAGATCGTGCCGAAGAGCCAACATGCCGCCGTGGTGGTCGCGGCCGGCGACCGTATCGAGATTGTCGTCGCCGTCGGCGGCGGATAAGGAACCCAACCATGTCAGACCCCCTGATCATCGCCGGCAAGGCCTACGCGTCGCGCTTGCTCGTCGGCACCGGCAAGTACAAGGATTTCGCCGAGACCCGTGCCGCCGTTCAGGCGTCGGGCGCCGAGATCGTCACCGTGGCGATCCGCCGCACCAACATCGGCCAGGACCCGGGCCAGCCCTCCTTGCTCGACGCCTTGCCGCCGTCCGAGTTCACTTACCTGCCCAATACCGCCGGCTGCTACTCGGCCGAGGATGCCGTGCGCACGCTGCGCCTGGCCCGGGAACTGCTTGATGGCCACGAGCTGGTCAAGCTGGAGGTGCTGGGTGACCCGCAGACGCTGTTTCCCAACATGCCCGAGACACTGAAGGCGGCCGAGACACTGGTCAGGGACGGTTTCAAAGTGATGGTCTATTGTTCCGACGACCCGATCCAGGCCAAGCTGCTCGAGGGCATCGGTTGTGTCGCGGTGATGCCGCTCGCTTCGCTGATCGGCTCGGGCATGGGCATTCTCAATCCGTGGAACCTCAAGCTGATCATCGAGACGGCCAAGGTGCCGGTGCTGGTCGATGCCGGTGTCGGCACCGCCTCGGATGCTGCCATCGCCATGGAGCTCGGTTGCCATGGCGTCCTGATGAATACCGCCATCGCCGGCGCCCGGGACCCGGTGTTGATGGCCGGGGCCATGAAGAAGGCGGTCGAAGCGGGCCGCGAGGCCTTTCTGGCCGGCCGCATGCCGAAGAAACTGTACGCCGCGACGCCCAGTTCGCCGACGGGCGGCCTGATCGGTTCGTGAGGCGCGGTATCGCCATCGTCGGCGTGCCGCTGATGCTGGCGGTGGCGCCGGTCGCGGCGCAGGAAGTCATGCTTCGCCAGGCGCCCGCCGGCTATGCGTTCGGCAACCCGCGTCTGCTCACCCAGCAACTCATCTGGGGCCGTCTCCACGGCGCGCGCCTGCTGGGGCTCGCTTGCCACGACCGGGGCGATGGCGCCGCCGCGCTGGCCTATGTCGATTGGCTGGATCGGCAGTGGTCGCGCATTCGTGCCGCCGGCCGTGACCTGGCCCGGCACTATTTCAGTCAGGATCAGATGCCTCTCGATGCCATCGACACCGCCCTTCAACTCAAAGACAGGCTCGATATCCCTGGCGAGGAGTTGATGACCGCGTGCGCCACCCTGCCCGAGGCCCTGGCAGCACCGCGCAACGATCTGGAACGGTATTACGCCGAACGGCGCGAGGCGGTCCGGCGCGGTGATCCGGAATTCCCCGGCGCGGTCTGGCAGGAGGCGGAATGAGCGACAACCTACCTTCCCGTGGCCATATCCGCAGTTTCGTGCTGCGCCAGGGCCGGGTGTCCAACGCCCAGGCACGCTGCCACGAGACGATGATGCCGCGGTTTGGCATTCCCTATCAGGCCGCGCCGCTCGATTTCGCGGCGGCCTTCGGGCGTGTCGCGCCCACCGTGCTGGAGATCGGCTTCGGCATGGGCGAGACCACCGCGACCATCGCCGGGGCCCATCCTGAGATCGACTACCTCGGTCTCGAAGTCCACACGCCGGGGGTGGGCAGCCTGCTGAAGCAGATTGCCGAGGCAGGGCTGGCCAACGTCCGCGTCATTCAGCACGATGCCGTGGAGGTAGTGCGCGACATGATTGAGCCGGACTCCCTGGCCGGCATCCACATCTTCTTTCCCGATCCGTGGCCGAAGAAGCGGCAGCAGAAGCGGCGGCTGATCCAGGCGCCGTTTGTCGCCCTGCTGGCTTCACGCCTGGCGCCCGGCGGCTATATCCACTGCGCCACGGACTGGGAGGAGTACGCCCTCCAGATGCTGGAGGTCCTCAGCGGCGAACCCCTGCTGGCCAACACCGCCGATGGTTTTGCGCCGCGTCCGGACTACCGGCCGCTGACCAAGTTCGAACAGCGCGGCCTGCGCCTCGGCCATGGCGTCTGGGATGTCGTCTTTCGGCGCCGTTCGGTCGTTTGAGCCCGGTCACCGTCGTCGCGGTCGATTCCGCCGCCGCCATCGATGCCGCCGACTGGCGGCGTTTCTGTCCGCCCGGTGACCCCTTTCTGGCCGGCGATTTTCTGGCGATTCTCGAACGACACGGCACCGCCGGGCAGGAATGCGGCTGGTCGGCCTGCCATCTGGTGGCGAAGGATGCGAACGGTGTCGTACTCGGCATCCTGCCGCTGTATCTGCGCACCAATACCTATGGCGACTTCACCGGCGACTGGTCGTGGGAGAGCGCCTATCGGCAAGCGGGCCTGCACTACTATCCGAAGTTGCTGAGCGGCTTGCCGCACACGCCGGCAACGGGGCCGCGGCTGCTGGTCGGCCCCGGTCCGGCGGGCGAGGCGGCGCGCGGCGCGTTGCTGGACGCGGCGAAGAACATGGTGGCCGGGCACGGGCTGTCCTCGTGGCATGTCGCTTTTCCGGCCGAGACGGAAATTCCGGCCCTGACCGAGGCGGGCCTGCTGATTGGTGCCCATGTCCAGTTCCACTGGCTGGACCGGGGCTTCGGCGATTTCGACGGCTACCTGGCCAGTTTCAATGCTGAAAACCGGCGCAAGGTGAAGGCGCAGCGCCGGCGCGCGGCCGAGAGCGGGCTGGTCATCGAGGCGCGCCACGGTGACGAAATCGACCCGGCCGAGTGGCCGCTGCTCCATCGAATTTACGCTTCGACCTTTGAGAAGTTCGGCAACTGGGCGGTGTTCACCGTCGATGGCTTTGCCGACCTGGCGGTGGCGCTGGGGCGTCGCATGGTGCTGTTCGTTGCCCGCGCCGACGGCAAGCCGGTCGCCGCGGCGATCTGCTTTCGTGGCAACGACGCGCTCTACGGGCGCTATTGGGGCGCGCTGGCCGACTATCACAGCCTGCATTTCGAACTGTGCTTCTATCAGGGTATCGCCTACTGCCTGCGCGAAGGGCTGACCCGCTTCGAGCCCGGTGCCGGCGGCGAGCACAAGGTGGCGCGCGGCTTCGCGCCCACCATCGTCCATTCGGCGCACTGGATCGCCGATCCGGCGATGCGGGCCGCCATCGGCCGCCACCTGGAACGACAGCGCCAGGCCATCAACCACTATCGGAACGAGGCAGCCGGGCATCTCCCGTTCCGGGGCGATGAATGCTAAGGGGACTTTCTCGGGTGAGGGCGGTCGCTGTCGCTACCAGGACAGCGTGGTGAAATCGCGGCAGCAGGGGTGGCCGGTCTTGGGGTGATCGACCCAGCGGAAGCCGAGTTCCTCGTAGTGGCGGCGCAGGGCGCGGCGCTCGTCGGCACTCACCGTATAAAGCTTGCCCTCGCGCTGATGGCCGGTGTCCGGCATCGAAATGTGGCTGTGGCCCTTCTT
>JBGAQX010000041.1:0-27457 GCA_044220545.1 Rhodocyclaceae bacterium
ACGGCCGCATTGGCCGGCGAACGCCTGGATGGACAGGCCCCGGCACGCCTTGCGCCACCGGCCATGACTGTCCGATCGCGGCGGGCAAGTCTGTAGAATCCTGAAGTCATGAAGGCCGAAGAACAAGCCAGGGAGGAGATCGACCAACTGCTCGCCGCCGCCGGCTGGCGGATTCAGGATCTTGCCCAGGCCAACATCCACGCCGCCTTGGGCGTGGCCCTGCGTGAATTCCCGCTCGAAAGCGGCTATGGCTTCGCCGACTACCTGCTCTACATAGACGGCAAGGCCGCCGGCGTCATAGAAGCCAAGAAGGCCGGCGCCACGCTGACTGGCGTCGAAGTCCAGTCGGCCCGCTACGCCCAGGGCCTGCCGGCCTCTTTGCCGGCCTGGCGCCGGCCACTGCCCTTCCTCTACGAATCCACCGGCGTCGAAACCCACTTCACCAACGGCCTCGATCCCGAGCCACGTGCCCGGCCGACCTTCGCCTTTCACCGTCCCGAGCTGCTGGCCGACTGGCTGCGCTACGACCTCGCCGGCGCCGCTGGCGGCGCTGCCGAACCCGCGTCCACCTTCCTCAGCCGTGTTCGCCGACTGCCGCCGCTGATCGAAGACGGCCTCTGGCCCGCCCAGATCAAGGCGGTCCGCAATCTCGAAGCCAGCCTGGCCGCCAACAAGCCGCGCGCGCTGATCCAGATGGCCACCGGCAGCGGCAAGACCTTCACCGCCATCTCCTTCATCTACCGGCTGATCAAGTTCGCCGGCGCCCGGCGCGTGCTGTTCCTGGTCGACCGCGGCAACCTCGGCCGCCAGACCAAGAAGGAATTCGACCAGTACGACTCGCCCTACAACAACTTCAAGTTCGGCGAGGAATACATCGTCCAGCACCTGCAAAGCAACCAGATCGACAAGAGCGCCCGCGTCGTCATCTGCACCATCCAGCGCCTGTACTCGCTGCTCAAGGGCCGCGAGCTGCCGGAAGAGGACGACGAGCATTCGGCCGAAGGCGTCGAGGCCCTGTTCAAGGATGCCCCGCCGATCGGCTACAACCCCGCCATTCCCATCGAGATGTTCGACATCGTCGTCACCGACGAAGCCCACCGCTCGATCTACAACCTCTGGCGGCAGGTGCTCGACTATTTCGATGCCTACCTGATCGGCCTCACCGCCACGCCCAACAAGCAGACCTTCGGCTTCTTCAACCAGAATCTGGTCATGGAATACGGCCACGAGCAGGCCGTGGCCGACGGCGTGAACGTCAATTACGACGTCTATCGCATCCGCACCGAAGTCACCGAGGCCGGCGCCAAAGTCGAAGCCGGCTACTGGGTGCAGGTACTGGACCGCGACACGCGCAGGAAGAGCGACTGGCAGCTCGACGAGGATTTCGACTACGACCCAACCGAACTCGACCGCAGCGTGCAGACGCCCGACCAGATCCGCAAGGTGATCACGACCTTCCGCGACCGCTGGCAGGCCGAGATGTTTCCCCAGCGCACGGAACTGCCCAAGACCCTGGTGTTCGCCAAGGACGACAACCACGCCGAAGCCATCGTGCAGATCATCCGCGAGGAGTTCGGCCGGGGCAACGAGTTCGCCCAGAAGATCACCTACCGCAGCACGGGCGATACGCCGGAGAACCTGATCAAGGCCTTCCGCACCAGCTACTACCCGCGCGTCGCCGTCACCGTAGACATGATCGCCACCGGCACCGACATCAAGCCGGTCGAGATCGTCGTCTTCTTAAGGTCGGTGAAGAGCCGTAGTTTCTTCGAGCAGATGAAGGGCCGCGGCGTGCGCGTCATCCCCTGCGCCGACCTGCGCGCCGTCAATCCCGGCGAGCACGTGGTCAAGGACCACTTCGTCATCGTCGATGCCGTCGGCGTCTGCGAGCGCGACAAAACCGACAGTCGGCCCATGGACCAGAAGAAGGCCGTGCCCTTCGACAAGCTCTTGCAGGCCGTGGCGCTCGGCAACACGGAACCCGAAGTGCTCTCATCCGTGGCCGCGCGCCTCGCCCGCCTGGAGCGCGACATCACCGAAGCCGACAAGGCCAAGGTCGTCGACGCCAGCGGCGGCCACGATCTCAAGAGCCTCGCCCGTGGCATCGTCAATGCGCTGCGCGCAGAAACGCCGGACGGTGAAGCGCTTCACCAAGCCGTGAAGCCGCTTGCCGACCCGACCCTGCGCAATCTGCTGCTCGACCTGCGGCGCAAGGCCGACCAGATCATCGACATCGTCACGCAAGACAATCTGATCGAAGCCGGCTTCAGCGCCGCCGCCACCGAGCGCGCCAAGAGCCTCGTGCAAACCTTCGAAGCCTTCATCGCCCAGCACAAGGACGAAATCACCGCCCTGCAAATCCTCTACAACCGCCCGGTGAAGTCACCGCTCCGCTTCGAGGACATCAAGGCCCTCGCCGACACCCTGCACGCCCCGCCACACCTGTTCGACGAATCCGCGCTCTGGCAGGCCTACGCCGCGCTCGACAAGAGTCGCGTGAAAGGCAGCAGCAGCCGGCGTATCCTCACCGACCTCGTCAGTCTGGTGCGCTTCGCCATGCACCAGGAAAACGAACTCGTGCCCTACCCCGAACGCGTCGCCGCCAACTTCAAAGCCTGGCTAGCGCAGCAGGGCGGCCACTTCACCCCCGAACAACAACACTGGCTGGAAATGATCCGCGACCATATCGCCGCCAACCTCGGCATCAACCTCGACGACTTCGAATACGCGCCCTTCAACAAGGAAGGCGGGCTCGGGCGCGTGCATCAGCTCTTCGGCGCGGAACTGCCGAAAGTGATTGAGGTGTTGAATCGGGAGTTGGTGGCGTGAGTAATGTTGTTCGACTCGGCGAAATTGCGGACATCATTCGTGGCATTTCCTTCCCAAAAGATGCCAAGAGCCTCCAACAGCGCGTCGGGGATGTAGCCTGCTTACGCACTACGAATGTCCAGAAGCAAGTGGAATGGGACGATCTTTGGTTTGTGCCGGCGGAGCACGTCAAGCGCGATGAGCAATACGTCAGGGCCGGCGACATCCTCATATCTACGGCGAATAGCTACGAGCTAGTCGGTAAGGTCGCACCTGTCACAGTAACCCCACATAAAGCCACCCTCGGCGCCTTCATTTCGCTCATTCGTCCGCGCGATGGCGTTGAACCGAAATATCTCTATCACCAGCTCGCATGGGGCAAGACGCAGTCCCGTATTCGTGAGACCGCGTCGACGACAACGAATATTGCCAACGTCTCAACGAAGAAGTTGGGGGCGCTTGATTTGTCTATCCCATCGCGCGATGAACAGCGCGCTACAGTTGCCGAAATCGAAAAGCAGTTCTCCCGCCTCGACGAAGCCGTCGCCGGACTCAAGCGCATCAAGGCCAACCTCAAGCGCTACAAGGCCGCCGTCCTGAAGTCAGCCGTGGCGGGACGCCTCGTCCCCACCGAAGCCGACCTCGCCCGCCGCGAAGGCTGCTGCTACGAGACCGGCGCGGAACTCCTGCAACGCATCCTCGAAACCCGCCGCAGCCAGTGGCAAGGCAAGGGCAACTACAAGGAACCCGCCGCGCCGGATACAACCGACCTGGCTGAGTTGCCGGAGGGGTGGGTGTGGGCGAATTGCGATGGCGTCGTTACGAATATCGAGGCGGGTGCCAGCTTCAAGTGCACTGAGACACCACCTGAAAATGGCGAGACCGGCGTTCTCAAGGTCAGTGCAGTCACTTGGGGTACTTTTGACGAGTCTGAAAGCAAGACTTGCAACGACCCCGAGCGAGTCGAAGAAGGTTACTTGGTTCGTGCAGGCGATTTTCTGTTTTCCAGAGCGAACACGATTGATCTCGTCGGCGCGTGTGTAATCGTGCAGCACATCTCCAAGCGACTCATGTTGAGCGATAAGACATTGCGCTTTAAGGTGGCACCCCAAGTCCAGGCCGATTGGTTGCTCATTTGTCTTCGGTCGAAACTGGGTCGAGATGAAATTGAGCGTCTAGCCACGGGCAATCAAGAGTCGATGCGAAACATTGGGCAAGAGCGCATTCGCCAAATTCGGCTTCCTCTGCCACCCCTCCCCGAACAGCACCGCATCGTCGCCGAAGTCGACCGCCTGCTCTCCATCGCCCGCGAAGTCGAGGCTGAGGTCGATGCCAATCTCAAGCGGGCGCAGGGGTTGCGGCAGGCGGTTCTGTCGAAGGTGTTCTCGGCATGATCGGTTTCTTCTCCCAGACAAAGTTATGGTTTGAGGGAGAAAGCCATTACGGCTACGGCTTGGTACCGATGCCCGTAATCACGCTGGCCACCGTCATAACCGACGCGGAAGCCCTCGGGAGAATTCCGAAATCGTCCGATCTAATGGATGCAAAGCTCGTCTTCCGGGAAGACTCATTTGACCCTGTCACACGCATCCGACGCGGTCGATTCTATTTCAACCCTGGCGCGCAGCCCAGTCTTTGGCACGCCCATTGGCATTCGTTCATGCCATCCCAGGCGCTTTCCGACATTCAGTTGATCACCTTTCAACGTTGGCCGGCGGCACAGGAACTCGCTGCGAGCAAGGGGGAATTGTTGATTGCGCTGGGAGTGGCGGATGCCTTCACTCTTTGGCGAGTGATCGACGTCGAGCGCATTTCCACAGCGGATGATCTGGTGACTCTGCGGGCGAGGGCTTCGCTTGGCCTCCTGCCCGATCTGTCGCCGGAAGCGATTCCGCTTTGTGGTCGGTCCCAGGTGCTGTCTGTGATCGAGAAGGCCATTGAATCCGCCTATCGTGCTGGCCCGGAGTCGGTCATCGACCGTTGCCGCGATGCCGCGCAGGCCTCTATCGCTACCTGGCTAGCCAAGGAACTTGGTGACGACAGCGTGCGCGCCTTGGATTTGTCGCCGTTGTTGGAACGGACCGAAAAGGCTTTGACCGACCGCCAGCCTGCTGTTCTGCTCAATGCCGGAAGAATCATTGCGCGCCTGCATGCGCGCAAGCCAAATGAGCAGATCAAGAGAGGTACTCGGGCCAACAAAGAAACGGATGCCGAGGCGGCCTTGGCCAATCTCGGCTTGATCCTTCGGGAAATGGGCTGGACTGTAGATTGAAAGGGAGGACATGAAACCCGTTGAACCCAACCTTTGGGGCATTCACGCCGGCAAGACCGGCGATGCCGATACGCTGTTCATCAAGAAGCATTGCGTCGCCCTCGGCTGGGCCAAGATGGGCGACCTAGCGGCAATCAAGGCTGACCGCGAGACCTTCAAGGCAAGAGTGGTGGCGGCCTATCCGGAAGCCAAGCCGGGTGCGATCCCCAACAACGCAGGCCAGTTGTTCCGCTATGTCCACGAGATGAAGGTGGGCGATCTGGTGATCTATCCCTCCAAGCGCGACCGGCTGGTGCATCTGGGTCGTATCGAAGGTGCTTACGAGTACGATCCGAAGACCGAGCCGGGCTATCCACATCGGCGCGCGGTGAAATGGTTGAAGGCCGTGCCGCGCACGCATTTCAGTCAGGGTGCGCTCTACGAGATCGGTTCTGCAATGAGCTTTTTTGCGGTGAAGAACTATGCCGATGAATATCGTGCGGCGATGGAGGGCAAGGCCGTCGCGCCCACACCTGTAGGCGAGGATGAGTCGGTGGCAGCGGTAGCGGAGGACATCGAGGAAGCCACGCGCGACTTCGTGTTGAAGCGGCTGGCGCAAGAATTGAAGGGCCACCCGTTCGCGGAGTTCATCGCACATCTTCTCAATGCCATGGGCTACCGCACTCGGGTATCGCCCGAAGGTCCGGATGGTGGCATCGATATCTTGGCCCACAAGGACGAGTTGGGTTTCGAGCCGCCCATCATCAAGGTGCAGGTGAAAAGCACTGAGGGCAGCATTGGTGACCCAGTAGTGTCGGCGCTCTACGGCAAAGTGGGACCGCAGGAGTTCGGCCTGCTGGTTTCGCTTGGCACCTTTACCTCTCAGGCAAAGAACTTCGCCAAGAGCAAGAGCAACTTACGCCTGGTTGATGGCGATGAACTGGTGAAGCTGGTTTTCGATCACTACGACCAGTTCGACGCACGTTACAAGGGCGTGCTGCCGTTGCGCCGGGTGTTTGTCCCGGAAGCGATTGAAGGCATGGGGGAGTAACCGGTGGCACGGACCAAGCGGAGCGTGATGGAAGAATTGCTGGGGAACGACGCCAACCTCAAGCGGGCGCAGGGGTTGCGGCAGGCGATATTGTCGAAGTCTTTTCAGGGTTCCCCATCATGAAGGCAGGGGCATTGCCGCTCCCGGGGCTGGCTTATCACATCCGAAAACGGAAATCCGGCAACAAGATATTTAAATCAATTGGTTGCAATCACCATGGCTAACAAGCACTGGATTGCCAGCGCGTTGCTTCGTTTGGACGAAAGCCTCTCGCCCGTGCCCCACGAAAGCAACGAGATCGATTGGAAGATCAGCTTGTCAGAACGCAAGGAAAGGCTGGCCGAGCATCTGATGGCCTTCGCCAATCATCCCAACGGGGGCATTCTGGCCTTTGGCATCGACGACGCCGACGCGCGTCGTGAGTCCATCAGTCAGGAGGTTGTTGCAGAGATCGCCAATACCCTGGCCAATCTGGGGCGGGATGCGATCGAGCCGCCATTGGTCATCGACCATGCAGTGGTCGAGTTTCGCGGCGAACCCATTCTGCTTGTGCATGTTCCCGAACAAGCCAACAAGCCGGCCCATCGACGCGGGAAATCCATCGAGGAGTCGTGGGTGCGTTCTGGCGGCACCACGCGCAAGGCATCCCGTCATGAAGTGGGTGCGCTGATGCTGAACAGTGCCACGCCGCGCTGGGAGGAACTGCGCACCTCCGGCTTGCTGGCCATCGAAGAAGCAATGGATCGGCTCGATCTCGATACGGTCGCCAAGCTGCTCCAGCGGCCGTTGCCTGGCGAACTGGATGTGCTGGCGCAGTGGCTCGTCGATGAAGGCATCCTGACTCCGGATGGCCGCGGTTACTACATCACGAATTTCGGTGCCATTGCGGCGGCGCGCAAGCTGGAGCATTTTTCGACACTTGAACGCAAGCGTATTCGAGTCATCCGCTATCGTGGCACCAACAAGGTCGAGACCATCGACGAACTGCCCGGTCAACGCGGCTATGCGGTGGGATTCGAAGGCTTGATCGGGCATCTCAAGCGCATCCTGCCGCATTCCGAAGTCATCCAGCAGTCGTTGCGCGCCGAGGTGAGCGTGTATCCTGAAATCGCTTTGCGCGAGTTGATCGCAAACGCGTTGATCCATCAGGACTTCAGCGTCACTGGTGCCGGGCCGATGGTCGAAATATTCGACGACCGTATCGAGTTCACCAACCCCGGTTCGCTTTTGCCCGGAAAGCGCCCGGACCGATTGATCGGCACAACGCCGGAATCGCGTAACGAAAAACTGGCCTCGGCGTTCCGGCGCTACCGGATTTGCGAGGAACGCGGCACCGGTTTTCAGAAGGTCGTGCAATCCGTGGAGCTCTTTGGACTGCCGCCAATAGTCTTTACTCCGATGGAAAACTCATTCCGCGTAACCTTGTACGCCCCGCGCAAGTTTACGGAAATGGCGCAGTCAGAGCGTATCGAAGCCTGCTACCAGCATTCCGTTCTGCAATATCTATCCAGCCAACCTTTGACAAACACCACGCTGCGTGAACGCTTCAAGCTGCACGAGAAGCAGCGCAATCAGATCAGCAACCTGATCAGCGACGCGGTGGCCGCTGGTCGTATCAGGCGCAAGGACTCGGGTAGTGGCAACAAGTTTGCCGAATATCTGCCTTACTGGGCATGAACATGGCCGAGTCACGCTCCCCACTCAAAGACAAGCCCCTGCGCAACCCCGGCCAGTCGGTGCGCGAGCAGCGCCTGAATTTCGCCTACGACAAGGTACTTGCGCCAGCCTTGCTGGCATTCGTCATGCTCTACGTGGCGGGAACCGACTGGTTTCGGTACTTCTATCCGCTCAAGTCGATGCCGTGGGTCACGACGCTGATGGCGCTTGGTGTCATCGGCTATGCCGTATGGCAGTTCTTCAAGCAGTGGCCCAAGGTGCGGGCGATGAAGTTGGCCGAGGATGGCGAGAAAGCCGTAGGCCAACATCTGGAAGCCTTGCGCACCGCCGGCTACTCGGTGTTTCATGACGTGCTCGGCGATGGCTTCAATGTCGACCACGTCGTTGTCGGACCGGCGGGGGTGTTCACCATCGAGACCAAGGCATGGAGCAAGCCCGCGAAGGGGGCCGCTGAAATCACGTTTGACGGGGAGTCTTTGCTGGCGGCGGGCCGGGAGCCCGAGCGCAACCCCGTGGTGCAGGCGAAGGCGCAGGCGAACTGGCTGCGCCAGATTTTGGCGGAGAGCACAGGGAAGCCCTATTCGGTTTGGCCGGTGGTGCTGTTCCCCGGCTGGTTCGTCAAGAACAGTCGTGAGAGCTTCACGAACCTGTGGGTACTGGAGCCAAAAGCCTTCAACAAGTTTCTTGCCAACGAGAAGATCGAACTGGCGCCGGAAGACATCAGTCTGGCGGCATTCCATCTTTCGCAGTTCATTCGCGGGCAGGAGCGTGCCCTGGCCGCAAGGCGCTGATTCGCTATTCGCGAATAGCGAATGCAGTGCGTAATTCTCAATTCTTGAAATAAGAATATTGACAGGTAACAACCTTGCAGATAGGCTTACTGTCCAAATTTCTCATTTCAAGAAACAAGAAATGGCCAAAATCAGCAACCGCCAGACAGCGCTCAAGCCCCAGGATTTGTTTGTCCTGCTGGCTTTGCTCGCCAGGGGCGACGGCGGTGTCACTTATCCGGAACTCGCGGCTCAGACGGGCCTTGCCATTTCCGCCGTACACGCCTCGCTGAAGCGCGCGGCGGTGGCGCGGCTGCTGATGTTCCAGGAGCGCCGGCCGGTGATCCTGAAACCGCAACTCAAGGAATTCCTTCTGAGCGGCGCCAAGTATGCGTTCCCGCCCATCTGGGGAGCGATGAGCCGGGGGGTGCCCACAGGCTACGCGGCGGCGCCGTTGAACACGATCATCGCCGCCTCGGCCGATCCGGTGCCGGTGTGGCCGAGCGCGAAGGGTACGGCGCGCGGCCTGAGTCTGGCGCCGTTGTATCCGTCGGTTCCCGATGCGGCACTGCGCGACGAGAAGCTCTACGCCTTGCTGACGCTGTTCGATGCCATCCGTTCCGGCCAGGCCCGCGAACGCAACGCGGCGCGCGACCTGCTGGACGGCTACTTCAAATGACTCCCGGCGACCCGAATCTCGCCAAGGTCGAATTGATCGCAAGTGTCTGCGCGACTACGTCGAGCAGCTCACCCATCTGCTCTGATTGACTATGCCCAATATGGGCATTACCATTCCCAGAATGGGCATGAATACCAAAGCACCCTCCACCTACACAAGCCTGGCCGACGCACTGTTCTCCGGCACGCAGCAACGCGTGCTCGGCCTGATCTTCGGCCAGCCGGAGCGCAGCTTCTACGCTACTGAACTGATTGGACTGACCGGCGCGGGCTCGGGTGCGGTGCAGAGAGAACTCGCTCGGCTGGCGCAAAGCGGCTTGGTGACCATGCGGCCGCTCGGTAACCAAAAGCACTACAAAGCAAATCCGGATTCGCCGATCTATACCGAGTTGTGCGGCATCGCCAAAAAGACGGTTGGCCTTGCCGAGCCGCTACGCGAGGCATTGGCGCCGTTGGCGAAGAGGATCACTGCCGCCTTTGTGTATGGCTCGGTGGCGAAGCGGCAGGACACGGCAGCTAGTGACATCGACCTGATGTTGATCAGCGACAAGCTGAGCTATGCGGATGTCTTCGCCGTACTGGAGGAAGTTGGCGCCCGCCTTGGCCGGCCGGTGAATCCGACCTTGATGACCCGCAAGGATCTGGCAAAGCGCATTGCCGACGACAATTCCTTCGTTGCGCGCGTGCTGGCGCAACCCAAGCTCTGGCTGATTGGAGGCGAGCATGACCTCGCCGTTTGAGAACCTCACGGGCTTTAACAAGCTGCTGAAAGCCGAACCGCCGGACGCCAGGGAATACGCGGGTCTGATCCGGTCCGGTATGGCCCGGCTCAAGGATGCCGCCAACGATGCTTTGTCGCTGGAAGGCCGCTTCGACCTGGCCTACAACGCCGCCCATGCACTGTGCCTTGCGGCTCTGCGCCGGCACGGCTACCGTTCTACGAATCGCTACATCGTGTTCCAACTGCTCCCGCATACCCTCGGACTCGGCCCCGAAGTCTGGCGCGTCCTCGCCAAGTGCCACGATGTCCGCAACCTTGGCGAATATGAAGGCGATCTCAACGTCGACGAGCGCCTTGTTGCCGATCTGATTTCGGCCGCCCGAACCGTTGCGGCACGACTCGATACACTGCCTCCCCTATGAATGCCTCCACCCTCGTCCAGAAACTCTGGAACTACTGCAATGTGCTGCGCGACGATGGCATGTCGTATGGCGACTACGTCGAGCAACTCACGTATCTACTGTTCCTCAAGATGGCGGATGAGCGGACACGGCCGCCGCACAACCAGAAGAGCCTGATCCCGGCCGCCTATGCCTGGCCGACGCTGCTGGCGAAGAGCGGCGACGATTTGTTCGACCACTACCGCCACGCGCTCGACGAACTCGGCAGGCAGAAGGGCACGCTGGGGCTGATCTTCGGCAAGGCGCAGAACAAGTTCCAGGACCCGGCCAAGCTGACCCGCGTCATCGCCGACCTGATCGATGCCGAGAACTGGTCGTCGCTGAACGTCGATGTGAAGGGCGATGCCTACGAGGGCCTGCTGGAGAAGAACGCGCAGGACACCAAGAGCGGTGCCGGCCAGTACTTCACGCCGCGGGCGTTGATCCAGGCGATGGTGACCTGCGTCACGCCCCAGCCGGGCGAGCGCATTTGCGACCCGGCCTGCGGCACCGGCGGCTTCCTGCTGGCTGCGCATCACTACATCACGCACGAAAACCCGCATCTGGAGCGCGCCGAATTGCGCCGCCTGAAGAACGATGCGTTCATGGGCTGGGAACTGGTGCAGGCGACGGCGCGGGTGTGCGCGATGAACCTGATGCTGCATGGCATCGGCTCCGAGGAAAGCGTGCCGGTGCGCGTCACCGACGCGCTGGCTGCCGATCCGGGCGAGCGCTTCCAGGTGGTGCTGGCCAATCCGCCCTTCGGCAAGAAGAGCAGTACGGTCATCGTCCGCGAGGATGGCAAGACGACGACGGAAAAGGACATCATCGAGCGCGACGACTTCTGGGCGACGACGTCGAACAAGCAGCTCAACTTCGTGCAGCACATCAAGACCCTGCTCGACATCCATGGCCGCGCGGCGGTGGTGGTGCCCGACAACGTACTGTTCGAGGGCGGCGCCGGCGAGACCATCCGCAGGAAGCTGCTGCACGAGTGCGACGTGCATACCCTGCTGCGCCTCCCTACAGGCTTGTTCTACGCGCAAGGCGTCAAGGCCAACGTGATCTTCTTCGACAAGAAGCCGGCTTCCGAGACGCCGTGGACGAAGAAGCTATGGATCTACGACCTGCGCACCAACCAGCATTTCACGCTGAAGACCAATCCGCTGAAGGTCGACGACCTGATGGAGTTCGTGCACCTGTACAACTCGGTGAATCGCCACCAGCGCGCGGCGACGTGGAACACCGGGAATCCGGAAGGCCGCTGGCGCGCGTACGACTACGAGGAGCTGGCGGCACGCGACAAGGCGAGCCTGGACATCTTCTGGCTCAAGGACGACGCCCTGGCGGACTCGGACAACCTGCCAGCCCCCGAGATCATTGCCCAGGAAATCGTGGACGACCTGGAGGCGGCGCTGGAACAGTTCCGGCTGATCGCGACCGACCTCGCGGAGCGCGCGGTTTAGCCGATCGGCCCCGTTACTCGCCGCACCCCGCCCCGCTCAGGTGATGACGTAGGCCGCCGCGCCGGTGGCGATGGTCTCGCCGGTATCGCTTTCCAGCGTCATCTGCACGGAGGCGATGCGGCCACCGAGGCGGATGACCTTGCCGGTGGCTGTGAACCGCTCGCCCATGCCCGGGCGCAGGTAGTCGACGCGCAGGTCGATGGTGCCCAGGCGGTTGAAGCGATGGCTGATCTGTTCGGCGGTTTCGTGGCCATGCTTGGCCGCGACGGCCACCGACACCGCCAGCGCGCCCGCCACGTCGAGGCTGGTGGCGATCATGCCGCCGTGCAGGCGGCCCTGGATGAAGTTGCCAACCAGGTCGCGACGCATGGCGAAGCTCAGTTGCGGCCGGTCCGGCGCCAGCGAGACGACCTTGAGGCCGAGCAGTTCGTTGAAGTGGATGCGCCGCTCGAAGATGTCCCGCAGCAAGGCATCCACCCGCTCCTGTTCGAGCGCCGAGCGCGGCGCTGGCGCGGCGGCGGAACTGGAACTCACTGGCCGGCCACCTGCGGCATCGGCGCCACGGCGGTCAGGCGCCAGATCTCGGCGTTGTATTCGGCCATGGTGCGGTCGGTGGAGAACTTGCCGCTCGCCGCGGTGTTGAGGATGCTCATGCGCGTCCAGCGCCCGGTGTCGCGATAGGCGGCGGCGGCGCGCTCCTGGGCATCGACGAAGGCGCGGAAATCCGCCGCCACCAGCCAGGGATCGTGCGGGCTACGGATGGCCGCGACGATGGCGTCGAACAGGCCGGGCTCGAACTGGTTGAAGTGGCCGGACTCGATCAGCGCCATGACCCGCTTCAGGTCGGCGTCGCCCTCGATCAGCGCGTTGGGGTCGTAGCCGCGCCGCGCCTCCTCGACTTGCGCGGCGGTCAGGCCGAACAGGAAGAAGTTGTCATCGCCCACCTCTTCCAGGATCTCGATGTTGGCGCCGTCGAGAGTGCCGATGGTCACGGCGCCGTTCATCATGAACTTCATGTTGCCGGTACCCGAGGCTTCCTTGCCGGCGGTGGAGATCTGCTCGGAGAGGTCGGAGCCCGGGGCGATGATCTCCATGGCCGAGACACGATAGTTGGGCAGGAAGGCCACCTTGAGCCGGCCGTCGACCTCGGCATCGCCATTGACCATGTCGGCCACCTTGCAGACCAGCGTGATGATGCGCTTGGCCATGAAGTAACCGGGCGCCGCCTTGCCGCCGATCAGCACGCAGCGCGGCGTCCAGTCACCGTCCCTGCCATCCTTGAGGCGGGCGTAGAGGTGCACGACGTGCAGGATGTTGAGCAGTTGCCGCTTGTACTCGTGGATGCGTTTGACCTGCACGTCGAACAGGGCGTCCGGATGGAAGTCCACGCCGCAGTCGCGCCGCACCAGCTCGGCCAGCTTGACCTTGTTGGCCCGCTTGGCCGCGTGCCAGCGCGCCCGGAAGGCGGGGTCGTCGGCATGTGCGGCCAGACCGCGCAGGTCGTCGAGCTTGTTGATCCAGCGGTCGCCGATGGTCTCGGTGATCAGGCCCGCCAGGCCGGGGTTGGCGGCGGCCAGCCAGCGGCGCTGGGTCACGCCGTTGGTCTTGTTGTTGAACTTGCGCGGCCACAACTCGAAGAAATCGCGGAACAGGCCCTGCTTGAGCAGCTCGGAATGCAGCGCCGCCACGCCGTTGACCGAGAAGCTGCCGACGATGGCCAGATACGCCATGCGCACCTGCGGCTCCGCCCCCTCCTCGATCAGCGACATGCGCGCCAGCCGTTCCTTGTCGCCCGGCCAGCGGCGCGCCACCTCGATCAGGAAGCGGGCGTTGATCTCGTAGATGATGTCGAGCAGACGCGGCAACAGTTGGCCGAAGAGACGCACCGACCATCGCTCCAGCGCCTCGGGCAGCAGGGTGTGGTTGGTGTAGGCCATGGTCCGGCTGGTGATGCGCCAGGCATCGGTCCACTCCAGGCCATGGTCGTCGAGCAGCAGGCGCATCAACTCGGGCACGGCGCAGCTCGGGTGGGTGTCGTTGAGCTGAAAGCAGTTCTTCTCGGCGAACTGACTGAAGTCGTTGCCGTGATGCAGCTCCCAGCGCGCCAGCACGTCCTGCAAACTGGCCGAGGCCAGGAAGTACTGCTGGCGCAGCCGCAGCTCCTTGCCGTTCTCGCTGGCGTCGTTGGGGTAGAGCACCATGGTGATGTTCTCGGCGGCGTTCTTCGCCGCCACCGACTCGGTGTAGGAGCCGGCGTTGAATTCGCCGAGGTCGAATTCGTCGGTGGCCGCCGCGCTCCACAGGCGCAGGACATTGACGGTGTCGTTGCGATAGCCCGGCACCGGCACGTCGAAGGGCACGGCCAGCACGTCATTGCTATCGACCCAGCGCGCCCGGGAGATGCCCTTGGCATCCCGGTAGAACTCGGTGCGGCCGTGGTACTGGACGCGGCGGGTGTGCTCGGGCCGCTCCAGCTCCCAGGGGTTGCCCTCGCGCAACCAGTGATCGGGCTCCTCGACCTGGCGGCCGTCCTCGACGCGCTGGCGGAACATGCCGTACTCATAGCGGATGCCGTAGCCCATCACCGGCAGTTGCAGGGTGGCGCAACTGTCGAGGAAGCAGGCCGCCAGCCGGCCGAGGCCGCCGTTGCCGAGCCCGGCGTCGTGCTCGTTGTCGATCAGTTCTTCCAGCTCCAGACCCAGCCGGCGCGACACCGCCTCGGCGACCTCGCCCAGGCCGAGATTGAGCAGCGCATTGTTGAGCGTGCGGCCCATGAGGAATTCCAGCGACAGATAGTAGGCGTGCTTGGCGCCCTGCTCCTCGTAGGCGTAGCGGGTGCGCTTCCAGCGTTCCATCAGGCGGTCGCGCAAGGCGAGCACCAGCGACTGATAGGGATAGTGGGACGAACGACAATATTTGTCGCGGCCGAGAAAGTTGCCGAAATAGCGGCGCACATCGAGCGCCAGCGCGTCTTCGTCCATGCCCAGCGGCGGCAACTGGAAGAGTTCCGGGGTGGGTTTGCTGGCACGCAACGGCTTGAGGCGGTTGGGGTTCTTGTTCTGGTTCATGGGTCGTTGTCGGTTTCGCGCGCCCGGAGGCAAAGGCGAAGGATAAACGTCGCGGCGCATGTTTGAAAATAAGCATGGCTTTGCAATGATTCACAGCTTTGATGCTGGCTCGCCATATCCTCTGGCATAGTGGCCGCGCCCTTCGCGGCATACCCAAGAATTCAACGGTGGAACAGGCCCGCGTGGTACCCCCGCCCGACAAGGAGACAATTCAATGCACCGCCCCACCCGCCTGGCCACGGCCCTGGCCGCCGCATTCGCCTGCTCGCACGCCTTCGCCACCAATGGCATGAACATGGAAGCCTATGGCGCCAAGGCCGGCGGCATGGGCGGCGCGTCCTTCGCCTACGATTCCGGCAACTCGGCGCTGATGAACAACCCGGCGACGCTGGGCCTGAAACCCGACGGACAAACCGACCTGGGTCTCGGGCTCACGCTGCTCAACCCCGATGTCGCCTCGCGCCACCCGATGGTCGGCGAATCGGCGTCGAGCGGCACGCTGTACGCCATGCCGTCGATGTCCTGGATTCATCGCACCGGCCGCTGGACCTACGGCGCCGGCCTGCTCGCCCAGGGCGGCATGGGCACCGAGTACGGCGCCGGCTCGCGGCTGTTCGCCGGCGGACTGTCGATGGGCGGCAACCCGGCGCCGATGTCGGGCGAGGACATCCGCTCGGAAGTCGGCGTCGGCCGAGTCATGTTCCCGCTGGGCTACAAGGTCGGCGATGCGCTGTCGCTGGCCGCCCAGCTCGACGTCGTCTGGGCGACCATGGACGTCCGAATGGATATCGACGGCCGTACCTTCGGCCAGATGCTGGCCGGCACGCCGGGCGTCGGCAACGTCGGCGGCTCGCTGCTGAACGCCATGGCCCCCCTGCTGAGCGGCACCGACGTGCACTACGCGCGTTTCGATTTCTCCGACAACAACGACTTCAATGGCAAGGCCAGGAGCTGGGGCTTCGCCGGCAAGCTGGGCCTCGTCTACAAGGTGGCCGACAACCTGAGCGTCGGCGCCACTTACCACAGCAAGACGGCGATCGACGACCTGACCGGCGACAACGCCACCGTCAAGGTGGGGACCAGCACCATGGGCACGCAGACGATGACCGGCAGGATCACGGTCATCGACTTCCAGTGGCCCGAAACCTACGGCGTCGGTGTGTCGTGGCAGGCCACGCCGAAACTGATGCTGGTCGGCGACGTCAAGCGCATTGGCTGGGCCGACGCCATGAAGGACTTCAAGCTGCGCTTCGAAACCGCGGCCGGTACCATGACCTCGGTGATGGAACAGAACTGGAAGAACCAGACCGTGGTCATGCTGGGCGGACAGTACATGCTGGCGCCAAACTTCGCATGGCGCGCCGGTCTCAACGTCGCGGGCAACCCGGTGCCGGACGGCACCCTCAACCCGCTGTTCCCGGCCATTGTGAAGAACCACGCCACCACGGGCTTCGGCTGGCGACTGGCGGGCGGTCACAGCATCGCCGCCTCGCTGGCCTACGCACCCAAGGTCGAGCAGACCAACCCGAACACCGGGATCACCTCGACACACGGCCAGACGGTCTGGCGCCTCAACTACAACGTCAGCTACTGATCGACGGCAATACCGTGTTCCCCGGGGCGGACGCCGAGGCCACCCGCCCCGTCAGGACAATTCCTCGATGAGCAGGCGCGCCTCCAGTCGCTGGAGGGAGGCAGTGACGCGATTCGAATTGTCGGTCAGTTCGTCGAGCATGCCTTTCAGGGCCACGAGGCCGACCCGGGAGTCGACGGCGGCGAAGATCGCCTTGCACACGTCATGCATGGCGCGATGGGGAACATCGAGGGCGTCGAAGTCCGGATCGCCGGCGAACGACTTGCCCAGTCCGCAATACCAGCGGCCGAGCGAACACTCGGTATGTCCCGTGTGCAGCCCCTTCAGGTCCAGGTCGCCCTTGCTGACGCTCTTGACATGGGCGAACACCGCGTCCACCAGCAGCGTCTTCTGCCAGGTGTGGCTGAGCTGGGCCATGCGCAGCATGCCCACCGGCGAAGCGGGCCAGCGATGATCCGCCTTCAGGAAGGCCAGGTAGTCGTCGGACGGCAGCGGCCGACTGATCCAGTAGCCCTGCCCTTCATGACAGCCGCAATGGAGGAGCGTGTTGTAGACGCCCTCGGTCTCGATGCCTTCGATGACGGTCTTCAGGCCCAGCATCTGCGCCATGGCCACGCTGGCCTTGACCAGGGTGGCGCTCTTCGGCGAGCTGAGCATGCGCAGCACGAAACTCTGGTCCATCTTGATCGCGCCGAAGGGCAGGCGATTGAGGCTGTCCAGCGACGAGTAGCCGGTGCCGTAGTCGTCCATCGACAACTGCACGCCTTCGCCGATCAGCGCGCAGAGACTGGTGGTGGTCGCTTCGCTCCCGGAAACGGTCTCGGTTTCGGTGATCTCGATTTCAAGTTGGTTGCTGCTGATCGCGCCGCGGGCGACGGCCTCGTGCACCAGAGCCAGCAGGCGCGGCGTATCGAGGTCCTGGGCGGTGATGTTGAGCGCCACCGTGGTCGCGTCGTCTTCGAGCCGGATGCGCTGGAAATCCTCGACCAGGCGCGGAAACATGGCCTGGGTGATCTCCGGCACCAGGCCATGGGCGTGGGCGATCGGGATGAACTCGTCGGGCGAGACGATGGTCCGCTCGTCGCGCCGCCAGCGGATGAGCGCCTCGGCTCCGCTCACCCGTCCAGACAGGAAGGAAGCCTTCGGCTGGTAGAAGAAGCGAAATTCATCCCGGTGCAGTGCTTGCCGGATCTCCCCCGCGGTGACTGGCATGAGCGCTCCTCTCGAAGACGTCGGCGGGCCCGCGCCATTGCGGCGCGGTCGCGAGCCGCATCATGGGATCAATCGCGCAGCGGCGTCAAGTCTGGCTGGAGCAGTGTTTCGAAGACCGACACCGGCACCGGCTGGCTGAACAGGAAGCCCTGGAAGGTCGGACAGTCGTTGCGGAAAAGGAACTGCCGCTGGCCTTCGCTTTCCACGCCCTCGGCGATGACGCCGAGGCCCAGGCTGCGGGCCATGCCGATGATGGTCTGGACGATCGCGGCATCCCCGGAATTGGTCTCGACTTCATTGATGAAGGAGCGGTCGATCTTCAGCTGGTCGAGCGGCAGCCGGCGCAGGTAGGACAGCGACGAATAGCCGGTGCCGAAGTCATCCATCGAGAAGCCGATGCCGAGGGACTTGAGCGTCTTCATCTTCTCGACCGTATCGGCGATGTCGTCGACGACGACGCTCTCGGTCAGCTCCAGCTTCAGCAGGGCCGGATTGGCGCCGGTACGCTCGATGATCCGGTGTACGTCGGCGACGAAGTCGGGCTGGTGGAACTGCCGGGCGCTGACATTCACCGCCACCAGCAACCCGCGCGTCAGGGGATCGTCCTGCCAGGTCCGCAGTTGCGCGCAGGCCGTCTCCAGCACCCAGGCGCCGATCGGCACGATCAGGCCATTCTCCTCGGCCAGCGGAATGAAGTCCGCCGGCGGGATCAGGCCGCGCAGGGGGTGCTGCCAGCGCAGCAGCGCCTCGGCCCCCAGGACGCGATTGTTCTCGTCCAGTTGCGGCTGGTAGTAGAGCACCAGTTGCCCGCGGGCAACGGCCCGGCGCAGGTCGTTCTCCATCGCCGCACGCGCCACCAGGGCTTCCTGCATGCGCGGATCGAAGAAGCACAGGGCGTTGCGGCCACCGGACTTCGCCTGATACATGGCCACATCGGCCCGCTTGAGCAGCTCTTCGACGCCCGGATGGGCGTCGTTGAAGAGGCAGACGCCGATGCTCAGCGTGCCATGGTAATCGCGGCCCTTGAGGCTGAACGGCTGGGCCACGGCGTAGAGGATCTTCTCGCCGACGGTCTCCGCCTGAGCCGCGGCGTCGGCTTCGTCCTCGCTCAGGTCCTCGAGCATCACGACGAACTCGTCGCCGCCCAGTCGCGCCACGGTATCGCCTTCGCGCACGCAGCCGCGCAAGCGCCGGGCCACCTCGACCAGCAACTGATCGCCCGCGTCGTGACCCTCGGTGTCGTTGAGCACCTTGAAATAGTCCAGATCGAGGAAGAGTAGCGCCCCGTGAAGGTGGTGGCGCGCGGCCGCCGCCAGCGCCAGGCCCAGGCGGTCGATCAACAGCCGCCGGTTGGGCAACTGGGTGAGGGAATCGAAGAAGGCGAGGTTGCGTATCTGCTCCTCCGCATCCTTGCGCTGCGAAATGTCGCTGAAGGCCAGCACATAGTGGCTGACATGGCCGTCGGGCGCCACCACCGCGGAAATGCTTTGCCAGACGGGGTAAACGCGGCCGCTGGCATGCCGGTTCCAGATCTCGCCCTGCCAGAACCTGTCGCGTTCCACCATCTGCCAGGTCTGACGGAAGAAGGCTTCGCCATGGTCGCTCGAATGGAGCATGTGCGGCAACAGGCCCAGAACCTCCTCGGCCTCGTAGCCGGTGATTTCGACGAAGGCTCGGTTGACGCGCAGGATGACGTGATTGGCGTCGGTGACCACCATCGCCTCCTCGGACTCGAAGGCCGTCGCGGCGATGCGGAGTTCCTCGTGGCTGAGGTGGAGATCGCTCAGCGTCCGGCTCAGGTTTTCCGCCATGTCGTTGAAGGCGGCGATCGTCTGCCGCATCTCCGGCCCGCCACTCGGCGGAATGCGCGCCGCCAGATCGCCGCCGCCGAAACGGCGGGCGCCGGCGACCAGCGCGTCGAGCGGCCGCAAGCCATAGCGCAGAATCAGTACGATGCCGAGAAACTCCAACCCGACCGCCAGGGCCAGCAAGTTGAGATGGCTGAGGAATCCCACCCACAGACGCTCGATGCTCGCCCCCGGCGCCATGGTCACGACCAGCGAGCCGTAGTCGCGCCCGGCGACGCTGACCAGCCGGGAGCCCAGCGGATCGACGATGCCGGCACCGGCAACGAACCAGGAAGGCGCCCGCGTTGGGCTCGCCTTGCCCAAAGCCTCGACCAGCGTCCCGTCGTTGGCGCGCCAGGCCAGCCGGCGGATATTGGGGTTGCCGGCGCGGCTCTCGAGGATCCGGCCGATGGCGACAGTGTCGCCGGCGACAGCCGGCTCGGACAGCAGCGGCGTTTGCGTGGCCAGTTCGTTCTGGAGCTGTCGTTCGAGCTCCGCGCTCATGCCCAGCGCATCCCGCACCGTCGACGTCACCAGCAGGATGCCGGCCGACGCGCCGAGAACGATAGCGGCGCTCAGCATCAAGCGCGCCGCGAACGTCAGACGGGACCAAAGGCGAACCAGCAGGTTTTCACTCAAAAACTCAGTCCCTCCGACGAGCGCTGGGACTGACCGGCGAAAGCGGCACCCGACGCGATTGGCAGCCAATGCTACGCCGGGGCCGCCCGCGGGTACCGGCAATTACACGGCCGGAAACGGTCTTTATTGTGCAATAGGCGAAGAAACAGCAGCCGTTGCCACGCCCGGAAAGGGCACCAGGACTCAGTTGCGGGGCTTCAGGTGCAGATGGGGAACGGCCCTGCCGCGCGGCGTGTAACCGTGACTGTGGCGGCCCTGATCGACCTCCACGGAAACGACATTGAGGCTGCCGTGGCGGACGCCGCGCTCGGCCATCAGGGCATCGGCGAAGGAACGCACCGCTCCGGCCGGCCCCTTGAGAATGACGCTCTCCAGGCAGTTGTCGTGGTCCAGGTGGGCGTGCAGCGTGGCCACGGTCAGGTCGTGATGGCCGTGCTGGAGCTCGGTCAGCCGCTCGGCCAGATCGCGCTCGTGATGGTTGTAGACGTAGGAAAGGTTGGCCACGCAGTAGGCGCCATCCGACTCGACCTGCCGCGCCGATTCCAGATGGCCGCGCAGCAGATCGCGAATCGCCTCCGAGCGGTTGCGGTAGCCACGGCGGGCGATCAGCTCGTCGAAGGCCGTCGCCAGATCCTCGTCGATGGAAATGGTGAAGCGTTCCACGGCATCAGTACCCGAGCGAGTGGGCGCCCAGGTCGATGGTCACCATCGGCCGGCCCAGCGCGGCGGCGGTGGCGGCGAGATAGTCGCGCGTCCACGGCGTGGGGTTCTCGAACGCGATCCGCGAGCGGCTCTTGGCCAGGCTGATGATCTTGTCGGCCGCCAGCAGCTTGCCGACCGGATTGCTGGGCACGCAACCGGCGTCCTCGAATTCGCGCCCCAGCCAGTCGTGCGCGGATCGGTGGTCGAACCGGGCGATGTCGGCGTCGGCCACGTCGAACTCCAGGCGCTCACCGTCGAAAAAGACCACCGTGACATGACAGGCCATGACTTCCCCCCTCCAGAGATTGGTGCGCCGATGTTAGCAGATGGCCGGCACCCGCCAGCCCAGATCGCGGTGCTTGGCCAGATGGCGCGGCGTCCAGGACGCGGGGGTCTTGCGCACGAAGTGCCAGCGGGCCACGTGGTAGCTTGGATCGAACCCGTAGAAGTTGCGGCGCATCCGGTCCAGCTCCTCGGCGCGCCAGGCGGCAAGCGGCTTGGCCGCCTCGTCGGCGGCCCGGCGCGTCCGCTTGTCGCGCAGCGTCGTCTCGAAATCCGGCGCTGCCACCAGTTCGGCGGCGCGGCGGGCGACATCGACACGAAACGCGGCGTGTTCGCCGGCCAGGCAGGCGTCGTAGAAGCCCTGCGCCACGGCCTGTCTGGCGGTCATCGGCAAGCGTTGGCGCATGATGGCGGCCGCGCCTTCGGCACCCACGCGCGGCGGCAGCAGGTAGGTCCAGAACTCCGAGCCGTAGAGGTTGCCCATGTTCTTGTAGTGCGGGTTGAGCATCACACCGTCGCGCACCCAGACCTGGTCGGCGGCGCGCGCCAGGAAGCAGCCACCGGCACCGGCATTGCCGCGCAGGGCTGCCACGGTCAGCTTGTCGTCGCAGCGCAGGATGGCTTCGGCGAGGTCGTCGATGGCGTTGATGTTGGCCCAGGACTCGTCGGCCGGGCTCTCCGCCTGTTCGATCAGGTTGAGGTGGATGCCGTTCGACCAGAAATCCGCGCCGCCCATGAGCACCAGCACGCGGGTCGTCCGGCTGCGCGCCCACTCGAAGGCCGCGCGCAAACGGCCGCACTGCGCGGTGCCCATGGCGCCGTTGTAGAAGTCGAAGTGCAGGAAGCCCACCGCATTTTCCCCAATGGCGGCTTCCTCATAGCGAATGTCCTGCCAGGTGGCGTAACTGGCGGCCCACCAGCCGTCGAGCGGCAATTCCGGCAGCTTCGCCGACTCCTCAGCGAACGCGACCGTCGCCGGCAGCTTGACGCCATCCTTCCGTTTCGCGTGGCCGATCCAGACCGCGCCGTCCGCCGTCGCGCGCAGCAGCGCGGTTTCGCGCCGGCCGATGATCGCCCCGGGTGGCGTGTCGCCACGACTGACTATTGCTTCGGGCCAGGCGTCGAACAGGTGGCAGCGCTCGCCGAACAGTTCGTCGGCCACACCCGGGAAACCGTCGGCGGCGTCGATCTTGCGAAGTATGGTTTCGCTGGAATCGCGCCGCCAGTCGATGGCGCGGTCGGCCTGGCGCATCAAGGGCCGCAGCCGGCCGCGCCCACGCGATTCGGCAAGCGGCGCTGGCTTGCCGCCGGCCGCGAATTTCGTCACCGCCTCGACCAGGGCCTGCGCTGCCGCCTCGGTCGCCTCGTTGCGATAGAGGCTGGCCTTGCTGCCGCGACGCATCGGGAAGGCAGCGCTGGCCCAGACCGGTCCCGCGTCCATCTCGGCTTCGGCCTGCAATACAGTCACGCCCCACTCGGCCTCGCCTTCCTGGATCGCCCAGTCGAGCGCCGAGGGACCGCGGTCGCCGACGATGCCCGGATGCACGATCAGGCAGACGTGCCTGGACCAGATGCATTCGGGAATCGCGCGGCGCAGGTAGGGCGCGACGATCAGGTCCGGCCGGAACAGTTCCACCGCCTGTTCGGCCACCGCATCGTTGATGTCGAACTCGATCGACACTTCGTGGCCGCGCGCCGACAGTTCGGCGTAGAGCCGCTGCGTCAGGCTGTTGAAGCTGTGGGTGAGGAACAGGATGCGCATCAGCAAATCCTGGGCAGTTGTTCGCCGGTCAGCCAGTCGACGATGCGCCGGCCGCCGAAGCCGGTGGTCATCTGCACGAAGTGGTGGTCGTCGGCGAGCACGGTGCCGATCTGCGCGGCGCGGCCGCCGAGCGGATGCGTGCGCATCGCCGTCAGGACCTTGTCGGCGTCGGCTGCGGCGACGATGGCGACCAGCTTGCCCTCGTTGGCGACGTAGAGCGGGTCGAGGCCGAGAAACTCGCAGGCGGCGGCGACTTCCGCATTCACCGGAATCGAGCTCTCGTCCAGCATCATGCCGACGCCAGACTGGCGGGCGATCTCGTTGAGCGTGGTGGCGAGACCACCGCGCGTCGGGTCGCGCAGGCAGCGGATGTCGGCGCCCGTGGCGAGCATGGCCGCGATCAGGCCGTGCAGTGCGGCAGTATCCGAAACGATGGGCGCGGAGAAGCCGAGGCTTTCCCGCTGCGCCATGATCGCCATGCCATGGTCGCCGATGGAACCCGAGAGGAGGATGACGTCACCAGCGCGCGCCCGGTCGCCGGAAAGCGCGACCCCCTCGGGCACCACGCCGACGCCGGTGGTGGTGATGAACACGCCGTCGGCCTTGCCCGCCTCGACCACCTTGGTGTCGCCGGTCACCACCGGCACGCCCGCCTCCTTCGCGGCCTTCGCCATCGACTCGACGATCTTCGCCAGGTCGGCGAGCGGAAAGCCTTCTTCGAGGATGAAGCTGGCCGCCAGATACAGCGGCCGCGCGCCCATCACGGCCACGTCGTTGATGGTGCCATGCACCGACAGGCAGCCGATGTCACCGCCGGGAAAGAACAGCGGCGAAACGACATGGCCGTCGCAGGACATCACCAGCCGGCCGCCGGCCGGCATGGGCAGCGACGCGCCGTCGTTGCCCTGGCGCAGGAATTCGTTGTCGAAGTGGCGACCGAACAGCTCCTCGATCAGTTGCGCCATCGCCCGGCCGCCCGAGCCGTGCGTCATGTCGACACGGCCATGCTTCAGATCGAGGGGGCGGACATAGTTTTCTCTGACCTTGCTCATTGGAATACCTTCCCCCCGCCCCCCTTCCAGAGGAAGGGGGTGATGGTTGTTCGCGGGCCAAGCCCGCTCCATTCAGTTGGTCGCGGCATCCTTGTAGCGGCCGTAAGTGTAATGGGCCGCACAGGCGCCCTCGGAAGACACCATGCACGATCCGATCGGGTTCTCCGGCGTGCACACGGTGCCGAACAACTTGCAGTCCTGCGGCCTTTTCACGCCGCGCAGGATGGCGCCGCATTCGCAGGCCTTGTTGTCGGCGACGCTGCGGTAGCCGAGCGGGAAACGCAATTCGGCATCGAAGCGCGAATATTCGTGGCGGATCTTCAGCGCCGAATACGGCACCAGACCGAGGCCGCGCCATTCGAATTCGCGGCGCAGTTCGAAGATCTCCGAAACGAGGTTCTGCGCCTTGAGGTTGCCGTCGCGCGAGACGGCGCGCGAGAACTCGTTCTCGACCTCGGCACGGCCCTCGTTGACCTGGCGCACCAGCATCAGGATCGCCTGCATCACGTCGAGCGGCTCGAAACCGGCGATCACCACCGGCTTCCTGAACTCCTCGGCGAAGAATTCGTAGGGCGCGTAGCCGATCACCGTGGACACGTGGGCCGGGCCGATGAAGCCGTCGAGCGGCACGGTGCCCAACTCGCGCACTTCGGGCGATTCGAGGATGTTGCTGATCGCCGAGGGCGTCAGCACGTGGCAGCAGAGCACCGAAAAGTTGTCGAGCCCGAGCGCCGCCGCCTGCTTGATGACCACCGCGGTCGGCGGCGTGGTGGTCTCGAAACCGATGGCGAAGAACACCACCTGGCGGCCGGGATTGTCCTGGGCGATCTTCAGGGCGTCGGCACTCGAATAAACCATGCGCACATCCCCTCCCCGCGCCTTGGCCTTCATCAGCGACAGGCCATCGGAAGCCGGCACGCGCAGGCAGTCGCCGTAAGTACATAGGATCACGCCGTGGCGCAGCGCCAGTTCGATGGCCATGTCCACCCGGCCGATCGGCAGCACGCAGACCGGGCAGCCCGGCCCGTGCACCATGCGCACGTTGGCCGGCAGCAGGTCGGTGACGCCGTAGCGGGAGATCGCGTGCGTGTGCCCACCGCAGAACTCCATGAAGCTGTAGCGGCGCGCCGGATCGGCCTCGGCGGCGATGGTCGCCGCCAGTCCCCTGGCCAGGCGGCCGTCGCGGAACTCGTCGACGAACTTCATTGCTGGGCTTGTTCCTGGGCCTGTTGACCCATTTGCGCGAACAGCGCCAGGGTCCGCTCCGCCTCCTCGGGATCGAGCTTGTTCAGCGCATAGCCGACATGGACGATCACATAGTCGCCGACCGCCACGTCGTCGACCAGGGCCAGCGACACATCCTTGCGCACGCCGCCCAGATCGACCACCGCCTGATCGCCCTCGAGGATTTCCGCGACACGCGCGGGTATGGCCAGACACATGTTCAGTACTCCGTTTGCAAAGCTACCCAGGCCTGGCCGAGGCTCAAACCGCCGTCGTTGGGCGGCACCTGCCGCGCCGCCAGCACCTTCAATCCCGCCCGAGCCAATCGCTGTTCGATGTCCGCCGACAACAGCCGGTTGAGGAAGCAGCCGCCGCCCAACGCCACGGCATCGATCTTCTCACGTTCGGCGGCGGCCAATGCCCATTCCGCCAACGCGGCCGCCAGGGTCGCGTGGAACAGCGCCGCCGCGCGACCCGCATCCGTCGAGCCTGAGATTGCGGAGAGCAGCGGCCGCAGGGACAGCGTGCCGCCCGTGTCGGCAGTCCAGCCGCCGGCGAGCGGCGCCACCGGGCCGTGCGCCTCATTCCATCCCGCCGCCAGGCCTTCGAGCAGCATCGCCGCCTGGCCTTCGAAGGCCATCACCGGCCTGACACCGAGCAGGCCCGCCGCCGCGTCGAACCAGCGGCCGCAGCTCGACGTGGTCGGGCAGTTCGTATTGCGTTCGAGCATCCGCCGTATCGTCGTCGCGCCTGCCTGATTGGCGTAACGCGTTTCGATTTCGCCGTCGCGCCCGAGCAGGTGCAACGCCGCCGCGCCCATGCGCCAGGGCTCGCGCGCGGCGCGGTCGCCGCCGGGTAAAGGAATCCCTTCCAGATGACCGAGCCGGGAGCACTCCGCGCCCGAATCTGCGTCCCCCACGCGCAACAGCTCGCCACCCCACGCCCGACCATCCGTGCCAAGACCGACACCGTCGAGCGCCAGGCCAAGCACCGGGCCATGGTGGCCATGTTCGGCGAGCACCGCGGCGATGTGGGCATGGTGGTGCTGTACCGCCAGCGCCGGAATGCCCCGCTCCGCCGCGAGCCGGACCGCGAGGCGCGTCGAGGCGAAATCCGGATGCAGGTCGTGCACGATGATCGCCGGCTCGACTTCGAGGATGCCGAGCAGATGCGCGACGGTCTCTTCGAGGAAGCCGACGGTCGCGGCATTATCGAGATCGCCGACGTGCTGCGAGACGAAGGCCTCGCTGACGTTTCCACTTGGGCGCGTGACGCAGACGGTGTTCTTGTACCAGCCGCCCAGCGCCAGGACCGACGGCCCGGACCTGGCGAGCTTGATCGGCCGCGGCGTGTAGCCGCGCGCGCGGCGGATCAACTGAGTGGCCGTCCGCACGCTGTCGTCGCAGCGGATCAGGATGTCGCGGTCGTGGTCGAGGATCGCGTCGGCAATACCCGAGAGGCGCCGCAATGCTTCTTCGTTGCCGATCACCAGCGGCTCGCCGCCGGGATTGGCGCTGGTCATCACCAGCGCCAGCTGCGGCGCGTCGTGGAAGAACAGGTGTTGCAACGGCGTATAGGGCAGCATGGCGCCAAGAAAAGTCAGCCGTGGTGACACGCCGCCTAGCGCGTCGTCGGCACCCGGCAGCTTGGTCACCAGCACCACGGGACGCTCGCGCGATTCGAGCAGCGCGATCTCGTCTTCACTCGGCGTCGCGAACCGGGCGAGACTCGCGATGTCAGCCACCATCACCGCGAAGGGCTTCTCCTCGCGCGCCTTGCGCTCGCGCAGCGTGGCGACTGCCTCGGCGTTGGTCGCATCGCAGGCCAGGTGGAAGCCGCCCAGCCCCTTGATGGCGACGATGGCCCCGGACTTTAGCCGCCGCAGCGCTTCGGCGACGGGATCGCCTGCGATGCCCTTGCCCCGCATGTCGCGCAAGCGCAGTTGCGGGCCGCATACGGGGCAGCAGGTGGTCTCGGCGTGGAAGCGGCGATCTGCGGGATTGCGGTATTCGCGCTCGCACTCTGGACAAAGCGGAAAAGGCGCCAGGCTGGTCTGCGGCCGGTCGTAGGGCAACGATCGCGTCACCGTATAGCGCGGCCCGCAATGGGTGCAGGTGATGAAGGCGTGGCGCCAGCGTCGCCCGTTCGGGTCGAACATCTCGGCCAGGCAATCAGCGCAGACGGCGGTGTCGTGGCCGATGGCTGTCGACGCG
>JBGAQX010000042.1:0-27851 GCA_044220545.1 Rhodocyclaceae bacterium
GGGCGGGCGGGCGCTCGAAGTGGGTTGTGGCAGCGGCTATTCGACGCAACGGCTGGCGGAGGTCTTTGGCGATCTGGAAGTGATCGAACCAGCCAAGGGAAACATCGAACTCCTGAGACGCAGGTTGCCCAACGTCACCTGCCATAACGTGCTCCTGGAGCACTTCCGGTCCGATGTCGGGTACGACTACATCCTCTTCCTCAATGTCATCGAACATGTCGAGGATCCGGTCGCCTCTCTGAGGCAATTGGCGGCTTTGCTGCGCGACGAGGGTCTGATCTTCATATCGGCTCCCAACTGCATGTCCCTCAATCGCCGCGCCGGTTATCGGATGGGGTTGCTGGCGAGCTACGACACGTTCGCGCCCAAGGACCTGAGGGTCGGACACCGGCGGCTATATACCCGCCGCATGCTCGAGGATCATTGCGACCAGGCCGGCCTGAGAATCGTCGATCTGAAAGGGCTCTACCTGAAGCCGCTTTCGGAAGCCCAGATGGTCGAATTGGGCGACGCCGTGGTCAGGGCCTTCCATTTCCTTGGTGAGGACATTCCGGAGTATTGCGCCAATCTGCTGGCCATCGCCACGAAGAAGCACTATTGAGCAACGCGCGGTGGTGCGAACGTACTTTTTTCGTGTTACCCGCCACGGCCGCGAGAAGGCACAGGCGATGCCGAAGGCAACGTGATGTTTGAATGGGAAAAGCTGGGGCGGGTGTTCGACCCCACAGCGGCTAGCGGCCGACCTTGGATGCGGGAGTTCGCCCAAGCGCCGGCGACGCTGATATTCGACGACTTCGTTCGCGTCTACTTTTCCTGCCGCCCCCCCCCCGACGCCAATGGGCAATATGTCAGCTACACCGCGTTCGTCGACTTGGATCGGGCAGACCTGACGCGCGTACGGCGCGTTGCCGATGCTCCGATCATGAACCTCGGTGACTTGGGCTGCTTCGACGAATTTGGCGTTTACCCAGTATCGGTTATTCGTGACGGGGCGCGCGTCCTCGCCTACTACGGGGGGTGGACTCGCTGCGAGTCGGTTCCCTTCACGGTTGCCATCGGCCTGGCCGAGAGCCACGATGGCGGCGTCAGCTTTTCCCGGCTCGGGCCTGGCCCGCTGCTGGCGAGTAGCACTGACGATCCATTTGTTCTCAGTGGCCCGAAGGTTCGCCGCTTCGGGGGCCTCTGGTACCTGTGGTATGTGGCCGGCACGGCCTGGCGCTGGAATGCCGGCCGGCCGGAAGCCGTTTACAAGATTCGCATGGCAACTTCGCCAGATGGCCTGCGCTGGACGCGCACCGGCAGGGACCTGTTGACGAGCCGGCTGGAGGATGACGAGTGCCAGGCGAGCCCGGACGTCATCCACCACGACGGTCGCTATCACATGTTCTTCTGCTACAAGTACAGCATCAACTTCAGGAACAACGATCGGGGCTACCGGATCGGCTATGCCAGTTCGGACGATCTGCTGAACTGGAAGCGGGACGACCGGATGGCGGGCATCGATATCTCGCCTTCAGGTTGGGATGATCAGTCCGTTGCCTATCCGCATGTTCTGGAACTGGATGGCAGTCTCTACATGTTTTATCTCGGCAATCAGGTCGGCCGCCATGGTTTCGGCCTGGCTCGCGCGGTGCTTCCGTCGTGCGCATGAAATGGCGGCGGCTCGGCCGCATCTTCGATCCGGCTGACTTCAATCTGCTCGACGGCCAGTGCGGCTTTGCGCAGTCGCCGCAGGCGCTGCCGATGGACGACCGCGTTCGCGTCTATTTCTCGACCCGGACGCGCGACCAGCACGGCCTGTTCCTTTCCCAGGTTGCCTACGTCGATTTCGATATCGCCTTTTCCAGGATTGTCGGCCATTCCCGGGGCCCGGTAATCTCCCTGGGTGGTCTCGGCAGCTTCGACGAGCACGGCATATTTCCGGTCAACCCGGTCCGCGTCGGCTCGAAGATCCATGCCTACACCACCGGCTGGAGCCGGCGGCGATCGGTGCCGGTCGACGCGGCCATCGGGCTGGCCATCAGTTCGGACGGCGGCGCCACGTTCGAGAAGCCCAGCGTCGGGCCGGTATTGTCGCCATCGCCAGACGAGCCGTTTCTGGTCGGCGACGCCTTCGTGGCGCGGTTCGCCGGCGAGTTCCACATGTGGTACATCCACGGTACCAAATGGCTCCCCCAACCCGAGGGCGCGGCACCCGAACGCGTGTACAAGATCGCCCACGCGCAATCTGCCGATGGCATCGAATGGCGCAAGTCCGGGCACCGTTTGCTGGAAGACCGGCTCGATGCCGACGAATGCCAGGCACTGCCGACGGTGGTTCGATTCGAGGACGGCTACCACATGTGGTTTTGCTTCCGGCATGCCACGGACTTCCGCGCCAATCCAATGCGCGGATACAGGATAGGCTATGCTTCATCCGACGATCTGGCGACCTGGCGGCGCGACGACGACAACGCCGGAATCGAACCGGCGAGAGACGGATGGGATTCGCGGATGCTGTGCTATCCCCACGTTTTCCACCATGCCGGAATGCTGTACATGCTTTACAACGGGAACGAGTTCGGACGTCACGGTTTCGGTCTGGCGGTACTTGAGGTTGGCTAGGCGGGGGCTGGATGATGTCGCGGCAGCACACGCATGGACAGAAATGCCGAGACGCTTCGGGGCGCCGCGTCGACAACGTTTGGAGGAGCGATGAACATCAAAGGGAAAACCACGATCCTGCGCGCGATCGAGGAAGACGACCTGCCAACGCTGCACCGCTGGGCAAACGACGCCGATACCCAGGACGTGATTGGCAATGTGCATTTTCCAAGCTCGATGGACTTTCATCGTGCCTGGTTCCAGAACCTGAAGAATGACCCGCTGAACCAGCGCCTTGCGATCGACGCCGCTGATCGGGGGATGATCGGCGTCTCCAGCATCATCAACATCGACTGGCGCAACAATCACGCCTGGCATGGCGTGATGCTCGGCGATGCCGATATCCGTGGCAAGGGCTACGGCGCCGACGCGGTGATGGCAACGATGCGCTATGCCTTCGACGAAATGCACCTGGAGCGGCTGGATGGATCGATCATCGAGTACAACGAGGCGTCCGTCGCCTTCTACTGTGGCAAGCTCGGCTGGAAGGAGGAGGGGCGGCAGCGCGGGTGGTACTTCCGGAAGGGGCGCTATTGGGACCGCATCATTGTCGGCATTACCAGAACCGACTATTTCGAGCTGGCAAGGCGAACCGGCTACTGGGACTAGCCGACAAACGGCGCAGCGAGTCTATACGCATCCCGACTCCCGACAACCGATCAGCGCGAATACTTGATCAAGACCATGGGCTTCAATGTTTCGGACCCTCTGAACCGCGGCAACTACGCTTACGGCTTCGACCTCGACGTCATGCATCCCTACATGCTCAAGGCGTTCGAACCATTTTGCCGGCCCGGAAGTCTGCTGGAACTGGGCTGCCACGAAGGTGAGTTTACCCGCCGACTATTGGCCGTCTTCGCCGACGTCACTTGTGTCGACGGCTCGTCCGCGGCGATAGAAACGGCGCGGGTCAAGCTCGGCGACCAAGCGACGTTCATCCACTCGACGTTCGAACAGGCGCGGCTGCCCCGGCGTTACGACAATGTCGTGATGACGCACGTGTTGGAGCACGTCGCCGATCCGGTGGCGGTGCTGCGCCGTGTCAATGACGAATGGCTGGCGAGTGGTGGCCGCTTCTTCCTTGCCTGCCCCAACGCGAACGCCCCTTCGCGCCAAATCGCCGTCAAGATGGGTTTGCTCGCGCACAACGCCGCCGTGACGGCCGCCGAGGCGGAACACGGCCATCACCGCACCTATACCCTCGACACGCTGGAATGCGACGCGACGGCGGCCGGCCTCAGGGTGGTGCACCGATCCGGGGTCTTCTTCAAGGCGTTGGCCAACTTCCAGTGGGATCGCCTGCTGCGGACGGACATCATCTCGCGCGACTATCTGGACGGCTGCTACGCGCTCGGCCAGCAGTATCCGGACCTGTGCTCCAGCGTATTTCTGGTCTGCGAACGCGGCGGGGAGGGTTAGCACATGGGGCCGTGCGGCGCCAAGCCCGTCCTGATCTTTCCCGGCGGCATGCCGCGCTCGCTCGACTTCCTGCGTCAATGCCAGCGCGATGGGATACCGGCCATCGGTGCTTCATCGCTCAACTACGACGTCGCCCGCGCGCACTATGCTTCGTGGCGGCACCTACCCTATGTCAATCGTCCGGAGTTCGACGATGCCTTGCGCCAGACCCTGCGGGAGTTCGACATCGGCGGCATTTACTCGCCGAACCCGCTGGTCTGGAACCATCTGCGCGCCGTCCTGGGCGCGCTGGCGCCCGGTGTGCGGCTGCTCAACGACTCTCCGGTCGATGACGCGCTGACGAGCTATCGGGCTGCCCGGGCCCGCGCGCACGACCTCCTCGAAACGCCGCTGCCGCTGGCATCCGCGCTGCCGGGCAAGGTGCCGATATCCGAAGTCGACCTGGCGGCGCTGTTTCGCCACACCGATACCATCCCTGGCATGTGCGACCACGAAAAGGCCTGCGCACTACACGAGATCGCGCGTCATGCCGCGGTTGGCGACCTTGTCGAAATTGGCAGTTGGTGGGGAAAGTCGGCCTTTGTCCTCATGCGCCTGGCGCGTTGCTACGGAATCGGCAATCTGCTTTGCGTTGATCCCTGGTCCAGCGAGCACCTGGTGCAGCATGATGCCAGCGGGATAGTGGACAGTGGCTCGGCATCGCTGGATGCCGACGAGGCGCTGACGGTATTCGAAATGAACCTGCTGCCCTACAGTGCCGGCAACGTGAATTACCTGCGCTTGCCCTCGATCGAGGGCGCCCGGTACTACCTTGGTCATCGCGGCGTCGCGACACCAATGTTCGGGGCCACACACTACGAAGGCCGCATCGCGATCCTGCACATCGACGGCAACCATGCCTATGCTTCCGTCCTGGCCGACATCGAAGCCTGGTCGGGCCTGGTCGTCGGCGGCGGCTGGATCGTTCTCGACGACTACACCTGGCCGTTCGGCGACGGCCCGCGCCGCGCCGGCGATGAATTCCTCGCCACACATCGTGCCGGAATCGAATGCGGTTTCGTGATGGGCGGCGCCCTGTTCCTCCAGCTTTCCTGATTGCGAACGGAATTGCCGCGGCAGGTCCGTTCGGCAACGGCTTCCGCCGCCCGCGTTGTCGGGACCAGCGTACGCCTAGGCGCGCCGCACCAGCCACCAGCGCAGCGTGGCGATGGCCGTGATGGCCAGGGCCGGCAAGGCCCAATAGTTCAGTATCGCCCAGCCCTCGTGGGTGATCAGTACGCCCGATGACAGGGAGGTGACGCCCTGGACGGCGAAGACCAGGAAGTCGTTGCCACCCTGGACCTTGGCCCGCTCTTCGGGGCGATAGGTTTCGGTGAGCAGCGTGGTGCCGCCGATGTAGAGGAAGTTCCAGCCGACCCCGAGCAGCAGCAGCGCCCACCAGAAGTGCATCACCGAGGTACCCGCGAGGGCGATGGCGACGCAGGCGAACATCAGCAGCGTGCCGACGGCGAGGATGTTGAGGACGCCATGGCGCTTGATCAGGCCGCCGGTGAAGAAGGAAGGCGCGAACATGCCGATCACGTGCCATTCGAGGACGAAGGCGGCATCGGAGAAGGGATGCCGGCACATGTCCATGGCGATGGGGGTGGCCGTCATCAGCAGGTTCATGACGCCGTAGCCGCAGGCGGCGGCCAGCACGGCGACGATGAAGGCGGGCTGGCGGGCAATCTCGATCATCGGCCGGCCGGTGGCATGGCGCTGCTCGCCGCTGAGGGCGGGAATCCGCAGGCGACTGACCAGTAGCAGCGACACCAGGGCAAAGCCGGCCAGCGTCGCGTAGGTGGCCAGGAAGGTCGGCTGCATCAGGTCGCGGGTATGCTTTGACAGCTCCGGGCCGATGACGCCGCCGAGGATGCCGCCAGCCAGCGTCAGCGCAATCGCCTTGCCTTTCCAGGACAGATCGGCGATGTCGGCGGCGGCGAAGCGGTATTGCTGGCCGAAGGCGTTGTAGGCGCCGGAAAACAGAGTGCCGAGGCAGAGCAGCCAAAAGCTTTGCTGCCAGACGGCGAGGGCGCCGAGCAGGCCGCCGAGGATGCCGAGCGAGGACCCGGTCATGAAACCGGCCCGGCGCCCGTGGTGCTTCATGAGGAAAGAGGCCGGCAGGGTGGCCAGCGCCGCGCCGAGCACGTACGTGGTCACCGGCAACGTGGCCAGGCGCGGGTCGCTGGCCAGGGTGATGCCGACCAGACCGTTGACGGCGACCAGCGTGACGCCGTTGGTCAGCAACAACCCCTGGCAGAGCGCCAGCAGGCCGATGTTGCGGCGCTGCCCGGCCAGCGTGTCGGCGTGCGGCATCAGGCCAGTTCGTCGGGTTCGAGCAGGCGTTCGATGACCGCGATCTTGTCCTTCAGGTGCAGCTTGCGCTTCTTCAGTCGCTTCAGCAGCAGCTCGTCATGCGGTGGCGGCGCCGTCTCCAGTCGGCCGATGGCCTCGTCGAGGTCGCGATGCTCTATGCGCAATTCCAGGAGTTGCGCGACCGGATTCTGGGCTTCGTCGTTGGCGGGTGGCTGCATGATGGAGCTTATGTTAGCCGGTGTCGGCGGCGGCGAATAGGCGCCGGACAAGATTTTTCGGCGAACAGCGCCGCATGACGGCGCCTGTTCCGATCTTTGCCGGGCCGACGGCGTTCTAGACTGGTCCGCATTCGTCGACAGGGATCGGCAGGGCAGCAATCATGGTCGTCATAAACAGCCACCGCACTACCGCCATTGTCATTCGCAACGACGGCGCCAAGGTTACCCTGGTACCGATGAGCGCCGGAAAGCTGGCGGCCACCACCCTGACGTTCGAGGAATTTCGCCGCGAATGGACCGAGACCGACTACGGTCTCGACCGGGCTCTCGGGACGTTCCTGCATCACGCCGAGGCATCGGGCGCCACCGGCGAGGCCGTGCGCGGCCTGGTTCGCCTCCAGCAGCGCGACAGCTACGTCGCCAGCCTGTTCTAAAGCGGCCGCAGGCGGTCGCGGCTCAAGAGGCCCGGGTAAAGCGGGTGTTCCCGAGCCGGGAAACCGAGGCAAGTTCAGGCTGGTTCGAGTGGATCGGTGCCGTTTCGTTGTCCGCGCGCCGGCATGACCTTGTCCCAAGAATCGCCCCCTGCCGCCAGAGGGCCGCCAGGAGGGTCGCACCGTGGTGGCGGATGACGGCAGGCGACCCGTAGCCCAGCTCGGCCGCAACGCGATTGCAGGCAAGGTCCCCCGTGTCGCCATGTTCGCCGATGAGCGCCAGCAGGCGGGCGGTGACCGGGTTGATCTCGGCAAAGCGCACCGATTCGCCATCGCCGCGAATGTCCCGGAAGACCAGCAGGTGCGTCGCCGTCGGCTTGCGCGGCCGATAGCCGGCGCCGATGCGCTGCACCGGCCAGTCGTAGGCCAGACTCATGAGCGTGGGGTTGACCAGCGGGCGTCCCGCCATCAGGTCACCCGCCGCGTCGTGCGGCGGAATGGCGACGGCGACGGTATCGACCGCCAACTCGGCCCACTCGTAGTGGGCCAGGTCGCGGAACCAGCCGGGCAGGGGCTGTTGGGCGGTGGCGAGAAAGTCCAGAAACTCGCGCGGAATCTCCCGGAACCACGGTGTCGGACTGCGCCAATCGCGATAGAAGGCGCGATTGAGGCGCCGCCAGCGGGTATCGCCGAGCAGATCCCGGCAGACGGGAAAACAGGCATCGAGGAAGCCGGTGATGTTGTTGAACAGGAGTTCCTCGTAGACGGCCATGCGCCGGGCCGGCACGCCGGTGGGGCGCGGCGCGCTGCGCGGGTCGCGGCAGCGGCGGCCGAAGGCCATTTGAAAAGCCTGAAAGGCGGGCAGCGGCGCGTTCATGCGGCCCTCCGGACAGCGCGGAACGGCGCCTGCAGGCGGTCGATGGTCGCCACTTCGGCAACCAGTGCCGCCAGGTCGGGCATGTTGAAGTCGCGCTCCAGGCAGGTGGGAAGCGGGCCGGTTTTTTCGTAGGCGGCCTGCAACAGCGCCCACACGGGGTCGATCACTTCCGCGCCATGGGTATCGACGAGCAGCCCGTCCGGTTCCGTGTAATGGCCGGCGACATGGAGGTAGCAGGTGCGCTCCAGCGGCAGGGCCGTCATGAACGCCAGCGGGTCGAAACCGAAATTGCGGCTATTCACGTAGATGTTGTTCACATCCAGATGCAGCAGGCAGTCGGCCTGTTCGACGATGGCGCGGATGAATTCGGTTTCGCTCATTTCGGCACCGGGCGGCGCGACGTAGTAGGAGGCGTTCTCCAGGCCGATGCGCATGCCGAGGACATCCTGGGCGCGGCGCACCCGTTCGGCCACCCAGCGCACCGCGTCCTCGGTGCATGGGATGGGCAGCAGGTCGTAGAGTTGGCCGTCGTCCGAGCACCAGGACAGGTGTTCGGTGTAGAGCGTCATGCCGTGCTCGGCCATGAATTGCTTGATCGTGCGCAGCAGGTCTTCGTCGAGCGGCGAGAGGCCGCCCAGGGAGAGCGACAGACCGTGGCAGACGAAAGGGAAGCGTTCGGTGAAACCGCGCAACTGGCGGGCGGCGCGCCCGCCGATGCCGGCCCAGTTCTCCGGGGCCAGTTCAAAGAAGTCGATCGCCGCCGGTACCTCGGCGGCCAGGGCGGGGATCAGTTCGCGGCGGAAGCCGAGGCCGGCGCCGCGAGGATGCTGGGTAGTCATCGGGATTCTCCGTGGATGGGGCATCGCCGGCGCGTGCCGGCGACGCCCGCTGAGTCGCTGCCTACTTCTTGTCGCCGCCGCACTTGCCGTCCTTCATCTTGTCGGCACCGCATTTCGCTTCCTTCATCTTCGCCTTGTCGGCCCCGCACTTGCCATCCTTCATCTTGTCGGCGCCACACTTCGCTTCCTTAGCCTTGGTCTTGTCCGCCCCGCACTTCGCCTCGCCGCACTTGCCGTCCTTCATCTTGGTATCCGCCTCCGCGAGCTGGTAACCGGCGGACAGCGCCGTCAGGCCGAACGGATTGTCGGCGGCGCGCGCGGCGGGCGACAGGGCGGCGCTGGCGGCAATGGCCGAGCCGACGGCGATGGCGAGCTGGGTGGTCTTGTTCATGGTGAATATCCTCTCTATTGATGGTTGATTTCACTGCCTGCCCCGCGCCGGTCGGCGTCGCGGCCGGCAGTGTGCAAGGTAGTTCGCGGAGAGGGTGAGGCCGGTTACAGCGAGCAGGAAAAATCGCTGTTGAAATGCACCAGTGTGTTAGTACTGGGCATAGGGGCTATCTTTCATGAGATGGCTAACGTTCTAGGCAACCGACGGTCGAAGCCGCGTAGCGGCGGAGAGAACCTGCAAGTGCAGCTTGCAGGCGGTCCCCTGCAATGATGGGATGCGTCACCACACCGCCTCGCGCAGTTGTGGCTCGAGCGAGGACAGAAAGTCATCGGTCCAAAGATAGTCATTAGGACTAGATTGGTCCGTCGCTACGGCAAGTGCTCGCGCACGATCGTTCAGCGCTTTGAGTACAGAGAGTGGCATCTCTTGATTGACGAACTTGCGCGAGAGATCTCGGATTGCCTCCAAGTATTCTTCCGCCGCTATGTATTGGGGGGCTGTGAGCTTCGGCGGCACCAAAGCCAGAGCATCACGAAGTCGTTCCTGCGCGTCGGTGCTCCACATTGAAATCTTGTAAGGAACGTTGACATCGCCCGCAATCGACATTGACACAAGGGCGGCTGGCATTTCTCGATGAACCTCCAGGAGTCTCTTGATTCTTTCGGCAAAGGCATTGTTCCACCGGCGCACCTCTTTTCGGTCAAGGTATCGCCCGATGACAACTGTGATTAGCACTACCTCAGAAAGGACCCCGAGCGCTTCTGCGCTGATGTTTAGGAGAAAGTCCTTGGACCAGTAGAGGTCGACTAGCGACTGAAGGCACATGGGGCAGAGGCGTCAAGACGCATAACAGTTATTCAGACGCAAACAACGTCCGGGCTATTGCGAATAATGCGGACGCAGCCAAATCGCCCGTAAGCTTCGGAATGACATGGAGATTATCCGATACCGGTCTCCTTTTCAATCCAGAATCATATTGATAGAGCCAATGTCCGCTATGCGGTGCTTTCTTGATGGAACGGTTATAGCCGCAAGTAGCCATCCCGGCCCTGCTATTCCACAGCCGATTCCGCATGGCCAGGGACGTTCGTTCGGCCGATCTCGACGGGAGCAAGGAAGGCTCAGCGCCGGGCGTCGGGGATGAACTTGAGCACGTTGCCGTTGATGCAGTAGCGCTTGTGGCTGGGCGGTGGGCCGTCTTCGAAGACGTGGCCGAGATGGATGCCGGAACTGGCGCTGCGCACTTCGATGCGCTTCATGCCCTGGCTCTGGTCTTCATGCAGGGTGATGGCGCCGGGTAGGGGGTCGAAGAAGCTGGGCCAGCCGCTGCCGCTGTCGAACTTGCTGTCGCTGCGAAACAGGCCTGCGCCGGTGACCGGGTCGACGAAGGTGCCGGGGCGCTTTTCGTCCAGATGCGAGCCGGTGAAGGCGGGCTCGGTGCCTTGGGTGAAGGCGATCCGCCGCTGCTCGGGGGTGAGCAGGCGAAAGCCCAGCCATGCCCAGAAGCGCTGCTTCTCGCCGTTGTAGCCGGTGAAGCGCGCGACTTCCTTGCCCTGCTCGAACAGTACGACGGTGGGCGTGGCGAACAAGGCCTTTTCCAGCGTCCAGCCGCTGGGCGCCTTGGTGGCGAACGTTCTGGCCACCGGGATCGCGGCTTGCCAGTGATCGAGCAGGTCGGCTTTCAACTTCTGGCAATAGGCGCAGTCCGCTGCTTCGAACACGACCAGTTGGCGGTCGAAGGCCAGTGCCCGGCCGTCCAGCGGCTGTTCTCCGGGCGGCTTGTCCGTCGACAGGGCCGAAGAACCGCCTGGGTACTTGACGCCGGTCCCTGCCAGGCCACAGTAGCCGAGGGGGTTCCTGGCCAGGTAGTCCTGATGGTCATCCTCGGCGGGAATATAACTTTCCAGGGTGGCGATCTCGGTGGTGATCCCGCCCAGGCCCTTTTCATCGAGCGCCTTTTGATAGGTGTCCCGGGTGGCGCGCGCGATGGCCGCCTGCGCTTCGCTTTGCGTATAGATCGCACTGCGATAGTTGCTGCCGACGTCGTTGCCTTGGCGGTCGCCCTGGGTCGGATCGTGGCTTTCCCAGAAGCGGATGAGCACTGTTTCCAGGTCGGTCCTGGTCGGGTCGAGGCGCACCTTGACCACTTCCGCGTGATTGCGCCCGCGCGCCATGCCCCAGCGCAGCGCCCGCTCGTGGCGGACGACGGCCCGGTAGCTGCCCTCGATCTCGCCATTGGCATAGCCACTTTCCACATCGATGACGCCGGGCGTTTCCGCCATGCGCTTTTCGGCGCCCCAGAAGCAGCCCATGCCCAGCACGATGGTGTCTTCCGGCGTGCCGAGGTCCACCGGCTTGCGCCCGCCCTCGGCCACGGCATCCGCCCCCGCGCAGGCCGAGAGCAGAACACTGCCGCAAAGCGCCAGAAATAGTCGCCGCAAGCTTCGGTTGAAGATCATGTGCTTGGCCTCGTCGGGTGGGTTGCTCGGTTGGCTGGCTGACAATTGGCCGCCTATCCGGCTATTCGCTGGCACGTCCGCCCGGGTTACAGGCGAGTGAAAATAGACGCCCAGGGCCCGGCCGAGGTTCCGCGCCGAATACCCGCACCCGCCACCAGCGCTACGGATGGGCTTCCTGATAGTCCAGGACTTCTTCGAGGTGATGCATCACCTCGTCGCTGATTTCATTCTCCCGCCACAAGCGGATCAACTCGCGGCGCTCGGCCCGCACCGCCGCGCTGCGCAAGCGCTTCAGCAACTCGCCGCGGCGTGTGGCCGTCTGGCCATCCGGTGTGGCCAGGGCGATGCGGTCGGTGAGTTCGGCGCGAAGCTGATCCGCCCATTCGGTAGGTGCGTCTTCCGCCGCCAGTGCCTCATCGATGGCCACCAGCGCGGCGGCACTCATCGCCGCGCGGACCAGTTGCTGCTCATCGTGCAGGCTGCGCTCGGCGCCGACCTTCAGCCGTCGGATCAACGGCGCCAGCGTCAGGCCTTGCCCGATCAGGGTCGCGGCGATGACGAAGAAGGTCAGGAAGATGATCAGGTCGCGATGGGGGAAAGGCTGGCCGCCGGGCAAGGTGTGCGGCAGCGCCAAGGCGGCCGCCAGGGAAACGATGCCGCGCATGCCGCACCAACTGATGACGAACAGCTCGCGCTGGCGCGGTTCGGGCTCCTGTTCGCGCAGGCTGCCGCTCAGCCAGCGCGGCAGATACGCGACCGGATAGACCCAGACGAAGCGGACAGTCATGGCAATGGCGGTGACGAACAGTCCGATCAGTACCAGGTCACCCACCGAGTAGCGGCCGACCAGGCTGGCGACCACGTCGGACATCTGCATGCCGATGAGCATGAAGATGAGGCTGTTGAGCAGGAAGACCAGCAGGTTCCACACCGAGCGGGCAATGATGCGCATCTCGGCCGACACCAGTTCCGGCGCGTAGCGGCCGCGCACCAGGCCGGCCGCGACCACGGCCAGCACGCCGGAGACATGCAGCGATTCCGCCGCGATGTAGGCGGCATAGGGGATGATCAGGGTGGTCAGCACTTCGATGAACGGATCGCCCAGATGGCGATGAATGGTGATGAACACGAACGCCAGCGCGATGCCCACCGCCACGCCGCCGACCGAGACCGCAATGAACTGTCCACTCGCATCGACCAGAGAAAAGCCGCCGGTGAGTACGGCGGCGATGGCGAACTTGTAGAGCACCAGTCCGGAGGCATCGTTGACCAGGCTTTCGCCTTCGAGAATGGTCACCATGCGCCGGGGGATGTTGAGCCGCGAGAGGATGGCCGTCGCGGCTACCGCATCGGGCGGAGAAACGATCGCGCCGAGCACGAAGGCGGCGGCCCAGGGAATGCTGGGGACCACCAGCTTCAGCGCCGCGCCGACCGCGAGCGTGGTGACGACGACCAGGCCGATGGCCAGCAGGCTGATCGGCCGGATGTTGGCCTTGAAATCGTTCCACGAGGTCAACAGCGCCGCCTGATACAGGATGGGCGGCAGGACGACGACCAGGATGAGCTGCGGATCGAAGGGGAACTGCGGCAGTTTGGGCACCAGCCCCAACAAGGCGCCGCCGGCGACCAGGGCGATCGGGTAGGGAAACTTGAAGTGGCGGGCCAACCAGCCGAGGGCGACGGAACTGAGCAGCAGCAGGAGAACGAGTTCGAGCAAGAGCATCGACGGCATGGATCGCGAAATCGAATTGGCCCGAATTATCGCCGTTATCGGAAGCGAACGGCGGCGCCCCAATGCGGGCATACTGCTGGCCGGCCGGACTCTTTTCCGATGGACTGTAACCAGATGCTTCGATTGGACGAATACCTGTGATAGGCGACAAGAGCGCCATCGAGGATCGCCTGCGCGCTCTGTTGCTGCGGGGCATGGCGGGCGAAGGGCCCGCCTACCATGCCTTCCTCAAGGAACTGAGCGCGCACCTGCGCGCCTTTCTGCGGCGGCGGCTGGTCCGTCTGCCCGACGACGTGGAGGATCTGGTGCAGGAAACCCTGCTGGCGGTGCACAACCAGCGCCATACCTACGAAGCGGATCAGCCGCTGACCGCCTGGGTGCACGCGATTGCCCGCTACAAGCTGGTGGACCTGCTGCGCCGACGGGCGGGGCGCGATGCGCTGCACGAACCGCTCGACGACGAACTCGCGGTGTTTGCCGCGTCGGATACCGAGGCGGCGGATGCCCGACGCGACGTGGCCAAGCTGCTCGAACAGTTGCCCGACCGCCAGCGCCTGCCGATCCAGTACATGAAGCTGGAGGGCATGTCGGTGGTCGAGGCCGCGCGTGCCACCGGCATGTCCGCATCGGCGGTCAAGGTGGGTGTGCATCGTGGCCTCAAGGCGCTGGCGGCGATGATAGGAGGTGGCACATGAAAACGGACGATTTGGTGACGATGCTCGCCACCGGCGCCGAGCCGGTGGCACCAGCCGCCACTGCGCGGCGCCATGGCTTGGCGCTCGGCTGGGGCGCGCTGGCGGCAATGTTGTTGATGGTGTCGTTGCTCGGCGTGCGCACCGACCTGGTGGCGGCGGCGCGGCTGCCGATGTTCTGGGTGAAGCTGGCGTTTCCCGCCGCTGTGGCGGCGGCGGCGCTTGTTGCCGCCATGCGTCTGTCGCGCCCTGGCGTGTCGCTGGGCAAGGTGTCGGCGGGCCTGGCCGCGCCGATCATCGCCATGTGGCTGCTGGCGGCTTATGCCCTGATTGGCGCGGCGCCCGACCAGCGCGCGGCTCTGATTCTTGGCAAGACCTGGTATGTGTGCCCGTTCCTGATCGCTTTCTTGTCGGCACCCACATTTGGTGGTGCCCTGTGGGCCATGCGCGGACTGGCGCCGACGCGGCCGGCGCTGGCCGGCGGCGCGGCCGGCCTGCTGGCCGGCGCGGTCGCAACGACGGTCTACGCCTTGCACTGTCCCGAGATGGGCGCGCCCTTCGTGGCCATCTGGTACCTGCTTGGCATGTCGATGCCGGCCGCAGCCGGCGCTTTGCTCGGGCCGCGCTTGCTGCGCTGGTAGGTAGGCCGCCTACTCGATCCGGCAGACGTCGGCGAAGTCGAAGCGCGGGCTGCGCGGGAACAGCTTGGCCGGGTCGCCGCGTCCCAGGGTGACCAGCATGAAGGACTTGACCTGGGTGCCGGCGAAGAACGCTGCGTCGGCAATTTCCGGCGTGAAGCCGGACATCGGCCCGCAGTCAAGACCAAGCGAGCGGGCGGCGAGCATCAGATAGCCCGCCTGCAAGGCGGCGTTGAGCGCCGACGATTGCTCGATCAGCGCATCATTGCCGGCAAACCAGCTTCTGGCGTCGACATGAGGAAAGAGCCGGGGCAGATGCTCGTAAAAGGCCAGATCGCGTCCGAGCAGGGCGGTTACAGGGGCCGACATCGCCTTGGCGACGTTGCCGGGTGCGAGCGCCGGTCGGAGCTTTTCCCTGGCCTCCGGCGTGCGGACGAAGACAATGCGCAGCGGGCAGGAATTGGCGCCGGTCGGACCCCATTTCATGAGCTCATGGAGCGCATGCAGCGTCTCGTCGCCGACCGGTTCGTCGAGGAAGCCGTTATGGCTGCGCGCGGTGCGGAATATCTGGTCCAGGGCGGTATCGGGGAGGCGAGGGTTCATGCGGGCTCCAGGGGCGGGTGGCATGGCGGGGGCACGACAGCGATTGCGCCATTCTATGCGCCCGATGCGGGGCGGGTAGAATCCCGGTGCCATGAAATCCCGTAGCGAGAATCTCATCGACCTGCTGCACGGCTGCTCCGACGCCGCGCTGGCGACTCATTCCCTGGCCGTGCCCGGCTTTCCTTTCGTCACCGCGCTGCCCTTCGCCACCGACGAGCGCCATCGGCCGGTGTTCCTGATTTCCGGTCTGGCCGAGCACACCCAGAATCTGGCCGCCGACGCGCGTGCCAGCCTGCTGGTTCGCCGACTGTTGCCGGCGGGGGAAATGGTCCGCGCCACCCTGGTGGGGCACGTCCGGCCGATTGATGCCGAGCCGCTCCTGGTGGCGCGCTATCTGCGCTATCAGCCCGATGCCGAGCGTTTCCTGCAATTGGGCGATTTCCGCTTCTTCCGACTTGAACCGGTGCGGGCGCGCATCGTCGGCGGTTTCGCGCAGGCGGGTTGGCTCGCCGGCGACCGGCTCACCGATTCCCCCGCGCTGCCCCTGAACGAGGAAGCCGAACTCCTCGATTCGCTGCGGCCGCTCTTGCCGGCGACTGCCCGATTGCTCGGCATCGACCGCCACGGTGTGGACCTGCATCTCGCCGGCGGGCGCCACCGCGGCGCCTTTGCCGATGCTCCCGTCGATAACAATGCCGTTTTTGCCGCGGTGCAGCGCATCGTAAACGCGCTCCAGGACTGAGATTCCGTCGATCTACGGCTGTTCTTGACCCGAGTCAAGGAATGGCCTTGGCTCGAGAAAGTACAGTCCGGCCACGCTGCATGGGGCAGCTTCGTCACCCAAGGGGGGCTTATGAGCGGGACTTTTACCACCTCGATGGCGCGAAACATCTTTTTCGGCGGGACGTTCTTCTTCCTGCTGGTGTTTCTAGCGCTGACTTTTCAAAATGAGCAGATCATTCCGCAACGGGATCAGCGGGCGCAACTGGCCGCCAACCCGGCCATTGCCGAGGGCAAGAAGCTCTGGGAGGTCAATCAGTGCATCGGTTGTCACACCCTGCTCGGCGAAGGCGCCTATTTCGCTCCGGAACTCGGCAATGTCTACAAGCGCCGCGGCCCTGAATTCATCAAGGCCTGGATCCAGTCGCAGCCAACCGGCACGCCGGGTCGCCGCCAGATGCCGCAGTTCAACTTCACGGACAAGCAGCTGGATGAACTCGTCGCGTTCTTCAAGTACGTGTCCGAGATCAATACCGCCAACTGGCCGCCCAACATTGAAGGCTGAGACCGGAGGAAAATGACTATGCAATATAAATCTCAAGCGGTCGCCAAGCTCTACTTCATTGCGGCCATCGGCCTGTTTGCCGCCCAGATACTGTTTGGTCTCGTCATGGGCCTGCAGTATGTGATCGGTGACTTCCTGTTCCCGGCCATTCCCTTCAACGTGGCGCGCATGGTGCATACCAACGCGCTGATCGTCTGGCTGCTCATGGGCTTCATGGGCGCGGCTTACTACATGATCCCGGAAGAGGCTGAAACGGAATTGTTCAGCCCGAAACTGGCGATCGCCATGTTCTGGATCTTCCTGGTCGCGGCGGCCTTGACGGTGCTCGGCTATCTGCTGGTGCCGTATGCCGGCCTGGCGAAGATGACCGGCAACGATCTGCTGCCAACCATGGGTCGAGAGTTCCTCGAACAACCATTGCCGACCAAGCTGGGCATCGTCGTGGTGGCTCTGGCCTTCCTGTTCAACATCAGCATGACCGTGCTCAAGGGCCGCAAGACCTCGATCAGCATCGTCCTGCTGCTGGGTCTCTGGGGGCTGGCACTGCTCTTCCTGTTCTCCTTCTATAACCCGGACAACGTCGTCAAGGACAAGTTCTACTGGTGGTGGGTCGTTCACCTCTGGGTGGAAGGCGTGTGGGAACTGATCCTCGGCGCCATTCTGGCTTTCGTGCTGATCAAGGTGACGGGCGTCGACCGCGAAGTGATCGAAAAGTGGTTGTACGTGATCGTCACCCTGACGCTGATCACCGGCATCATCGGTACCGGTCACCACTACTACTGGATCGGCACGCCGGAGTACTGGCAGTGGTGGGGTTCGATCTTCTCCGCGCTGGAGCCGATCCCCTTCTTCGCCCTGACCCTGTTCGCCTTCAACATGGTGAACCGTCGTCGCCGCGACCACCCGAACAAGGCCGCGACGCTTTGGGCCCTCGGTACCGGCGTGATGGCCTTCCTGGGCGCGGGCGTCTGGGGTTTCCTGCACACGCTGGCACCGGTCAACTACTACACGCACGGTACGCAGATCACCGCCGCGCACGGTCACATGGCCTTCTACGGCGCCTACGTGATGGCCGTGCTGACGATGATCTCCTACGCGATGCCGATTGTCCGCGGTCGCGCGGCCAACTCGAACAAGGCCCAGGTGGTGGAAATGTGGAGCTTCTGGCTGATGACCATCGCCATTGTCTTCATCACCCTGTTCCTGACGGCGGCGGGCATCCTGCAAGTGTGGCTGCAACGCGTGTCCTCGGCGCCGGTGTCCTTCATGGATGCCCAAGCCCAGGTCGCCTTGTTCTACTGGATGCGCGAATGGGCCGGCGTGGTGTTCCTGGTCGGTCTGCTGGTGTACATCTGGAGTTTCTTCATCAAGGGTGACGACAAGGCCTCGGCCTAAGTTGCCGAAGCGGCGTTAGTCGCGCAAGATCAAAGCGGCGCCCCCAAAAGGGGCGCCGTTTTGTTTTGTTGGCGGGGTTCTTGTTCTTGCGACGAGCGTTCGTCTCAGCGTCGCTCGCGAGCTACGAAGGGTTCGATCAGCGCGTCCTGTACGGAATCCGGGCGGTTGCGGGCGCCGTCGAAATTGGCGTTCCAGACGTCGGCGTTGGCCAGATCCGCTCCGGCCATGTCGGCACTCATAAACACGGCATGGCGCAGAGTGGCGCCGAGCAGCTTCGTGCCCAGCAGCCGGGCGCCCGAGAAATCGACGTTCTCGGCGGCGGCGCCGGTCAGGTCGGCCTCGGATAAATCCGTGCCGACCATCTTGGCATCCGTCATGACGCCGCGAAAGGTGTAGCAGCCCTTTATCGAACCGCCGGAGAGGTCGATGCCTTCCATCAGTATGTCCTTCAGGTAGGCGCCGCTTAGATCGGCACGCTGTGCCTTGGTGTTGATCAGGTTGGCGCCGAACAGGTTGACGCCGACCAGCCGTGCATCCGAGAGATCGGCATCGTCGAAGGTGGCATGGAACAGGTCGGCTTTTCCCAGGTCGGCACGATTGAGGCGCGCGCCAGTGAAGTTGGCCCATTTGGCGTTGCTGTCGCGGAAATCGGCATCCTCCAGGCGGGCCTTCCGGAAGTCGGCGCTTTCGAGTTTCGCGCCGGCGAAGCGGGCACCGCGCAAATCCAGGCCAGCCAGCTTCTGTCGGGTGAAGTCGCATCTGGAAAGGTCGGTACCCGCGGCCGGCTTGCGGCAGTTACCCGCTGGCAGATCGGCAGCCGGCGCTTGGGCGACGAAGCCACTGAGAACTATGAAAAGCCACGCGGCACAGTGTGGGGCGGGCTTGTCATCGGGGATCGGTTGATATCGGTTCATCCTGCCTCCATGGTCACGGGCGCAGCTTATCGCAGGTCAAGGCGGATCATATCGGTAATCCCTAATATGCCGGCATGACTCCGACTAGCGCCACCACCGCCGACCACGCCGCGACACCGTCCGCTGCGCGCCACCCCCCCGGCGATCTCGCCATCTGGGTTTTCATTCTCGCCGAACTCCTGGCCTTCGGCGTTTTTTTCACCACCTACGTGGTGACGCGGATGAAGAACGTTCCGCTGTTCGACGAGATGCAACTGACGCTGGACCGCAATGCCGGAGCACTGAATACCATCCTGCTGATCACCGGCAGTTGGTGCGTGGCCCGGTCCGTCGCGGCCATCAAGCTCGATCACGGCAAGGCGAGCGCGCGCTGGCTGCTCTGGGGGATTCTCGCTGGTGCCGGATTCCTAGTCGTCAAAGTGTTCGAGTACTCGGCAAAGTTCGCCGCCGGCGTCAATCTCGCCACCAATACGTTCTACATGTTCTATCTGTCGCTGACGTTCTTCCACTTCATGCACGTCATTCTCGGCATGGTGATCCTGCTGGCGGTCTGGCTGAAGGCGCGCAAGGGTGGCTACACGGCCGCGGACCACCACGGCCTGGAGACCGGCGCCTCTTACTGGCACATGGTCGACCTCGTCTGGATCGTCCTCTTCCCCCTCGTATACGTGATGAGGTGAGCCATGAAAATGACTGCCCGCAGACTCGATCTCATATTCGTGGTGCTGATCATAGGCACCGGCGTCACCTGGTGGATGGGCGAAACCGGCCACGCCGGCCCGGCGGCGGTGCTCGGCATTCTGGCCATCGCCGCCGTGAAGGGCGTGCTCATCATTCGCGACTTCATGGCCTTGCGCGACATCAACGTGTTCTGGCCGACGATGGTGATCGGCTGGCTTCTGCTGGTGCTGGGCATTATCATGGGCGGCTACTGGATAGGACTCAAATAGGCAACTCCGGATCCCAATGAACGCGCCCGCCACGACCGCACTACCCTACTATGAAGCCGCCGGCAACGAGATCGATCTGTTCGAGCATGCCTGGAAGAACCGCCTGCCCGTGCTCATCAAGGGGCCGACGGGTGTCGGCAAAACCCGTTTTGTCGCCTACATGGCGGCCAAACTCGGCCTGCCGCTGTTCACCGTCGCCTGTCACGACGACCTCACGGCGGCCGATCTGGTCGGTCGGCACCTGATCGGCGACGGCGAAACCTACTGGTCCGACGGTCCGCTGACGCGCGCGGTGCGTGAAGGCGGCATCTGCTATCTGGACGAGGTCGTGGAAGCGCGCAAGGACACCACCGTGGTCATCCACCCGCTGGCCGACCATCGCCGTGTGCTGCCCATCGACCGGACCGGCGAGCTGCTGCACGCACCGGACCGTTTCATGCTGGTGGTTTCCTACAACCCCGGCTACCAGAACTTCCTCAAGGGCATGAAACCATCGACACGCCAGCGCTTCGTGTCGATGCGTTTCGAATTTCCGGCGGCGGCGCGCGAAGAGGCCATCCTTATCGGCGAGACCGCCTGCGCGCCGATGGTGGCGACCCAATTGGTCTCGATCGGCCGCAGCCTGCGCGCCTTGAAGGATGTCGATCTCGAGGAAGTGGCGAGCACCCGCCTGTTGGTTTACGCAGCCTTGCTGATCCGCGACGGCCTCGATCCGGTCGAGGCCTGCCGCGCGGCGCTGGTCGAAAGCCTGACCGACGATATCGAAGTTGCCGCCGCGCTGATGGAGGTGGTACTTGCCACATTTGGCCGCTGACCCGCCGGGCCAGGGTCTGGCCGTCGCCGCCGAGGCGCTGTATTTGGCCAATCTGATGCTCATTCCCGGCCTGGCCTTTCTGGCCATCCTCTGGCTATGGTGGCGCCGCGATGCCGCGCCGCCCCTGGCCCGCTGCCACCTGGACCAAACCTTCTTCGTCAGCCTCTGGGGCGGCGCGCTGATCGTCGTCGCCAACGCCGCCCTGTTCCTGATCTTCGGCTGGGACTGGGAATGGACCTGGGTGATCGTCGTCATCTATTTCACCTGCGTTCATTCGACGCTGATCCTGCTCGGCGTGGTCGGCCTGTCCAAGGCGCTGGCCGGCAAGCCGTATCGTTACCCATTGGTTGGCCCCCCCTGCGGCTGACATGGAAGAATGGGTTGGCGGTCTCTGGGACCGATGGATCACCCGCAGCGCGCGCCGCGACTATCCCGAGGCGGCGGTCAAGCTCGCCGATATCGAAAAGACGCTCGGGGTGCTGTTCCGCGCCTTGGGTGGCGATGCCGGCCTGCGCGTGGCGCCGGCGGCGGATCAACGTCATGGCGCCCGCCGCCGCTGGCTGTCACGCGTTGCCGGCACCGACGATCGTGCCGCCCACGCATCGCTTGATGTCGAGACGCTGCGCCTGCCTCCGGCCATTGCGTTGTTCCCGGACAAGGCGCTCAATCGCGATCTCTATCTGTGGTTGATCGCCGCCGCGGCGCATGAACCGGCGCCCTCCGGGCACCCGTGGATCGTCCGTAACCAACTGGCTACGCTGCGGGCCCTTCACGCCTACCCCGGCCTCGAATCACGCTACCGGCGGCTGGTGGCCGCGACGCTGGCCGAGCGCATTGCCCCGGAGGCCATGCCCGCCGACGAGGCCGCCCAGGAACGGGCGGTGCGTCTCGCCCTCCAGGAGCCGGGCACGGTGGCCGCCATGCCGGCGCTGACGGCGCGCAAGGCCAAGCCCCTCCAACCGGTACCCGTGTGGCTGTATCCATCGCCCTTGGCCGGTGCGCCGCAAGGGCATTCGAACATCGAGCCGAAGGAGGGCGACGACGCCGACGAGAACAAGGCCGAGGAGGTGGCGGTCGGCGACAAGCGCTACCAGGCCGAGCGCACCGAAATGCCCGACAACGAATCGCCGATGATCCTGATGTTCCGCGCCGAGAGCCTCCTGTCGTGGGCCGAGTACATCAAGGTCAATCGAGCCTTGGACGACGATCCGGATCCCAATGCCACCGCCGTGGCCAACGACATGGACAAGCTGAGCATCGCCCAGGATGGCGAGCGGGTTGCCTCCAAGGTGCGCTTCGACCTCGACCTGCCGTCGGCGGCTGAGGACGATGTGCCGTTGGGTCCCGGCATCGCCTTGCCCGAGTGGGATTGGAAGCGCCACGAACTTCGGCCCGACTTCTGCCGCCTGCAAACCATGGAGGCGCGGCATATCCAACCGACGCCGCTGCCCGAACACCTCCGTCGGCCGGCAAGAAAGCTGCGCAGCCAGTTCGCCGCCCTGGCACCAACCCGTCGCTGGCTCAAGGGGCAACCCGATGGCACCGAGCTGGACGTCGACGCCTGCGTCCGCCTGCATGCCGACCGCATGGCCGGGCAGCATTTTTCCGGCGCCGGCGCCTACCTTAGCCAGAATCAGCGCGAGCGCGATCTGGCCTGCCTGGTGCTGGCCGACTTGTCGTTATCCACCGACGCCTGGGTGTCCGACGAGCATCGGGTCATCGACGTCATTCGCGACAGCCTGATGCTGTTTGGCGAGGCGCTCGGCGCCACCGGGGATCGTTTCGCCTTCCACGGCTTTTCCTCCTTGAAGCGCAACAACGTGCGTTTCCACAACATCAAGGAATTTGCCGCACCCTTCGATGGCGAGGCGCGCGGCCGGATCGCCGCGCTCAAGCCGGGCTACTACACGCGCATGGGCGCCGGGATTCGCCATGCCACCACGCTGCTCGAGAAGCAGCCCTGCGCGCTGCGGCTGCTGCTGATCCTTTCCGACGGCAAGCCGCACGACATGGACCACTACGAGGGACGCTTCGGCATCGAGGACACCCGCATGGCGCTGATCGACGCCCGCCGCGCGGGACTGAAGCCCTTCTGTGTCACCATCGATCGCGAGGGCGCCTCGTATCTGCCGCACATGTTCGGTCCCGGCGGCTTCACGGTGCTGAGAAAGCCGGAAGAGCTGCCGATCCGATTGCCGATGCTCTACGCGCAGTTGACCGGCACTTGATCCCGGTTGTCGCTCGTCCGGTCTACAATGCCGGCCATTCATTGTTGTCGACGACGAGGAGCCTGAAATGAAGAAGCTGTTGATTGCGGCCATCTTGACCGCCACCGCCACCGGCGCGCTGGCGGAGTCCATGATGAAAGCGGGACTCTGGGAGGTTCGCACGCTGAAGCAGGTCATGGATGGCCAGGACATGACGGCGCAGATGGCCGCCATGCAGACCGAGATGCAGCAGGCCATGGCCAACATGCCGCCGGCGCAGCGCAAGCAGATGGAGCAGATGATGGGCAAGCAGGCCCGGCCCAGCGCCAACGTGCATCGTCTGTGCATCAGCCCGGAAATGGCCGCCCAGGACAAGCCGATGGTGTCGGCGGACGGCAAGTGCGAGCCGACCAAGGTGAGCCGCAGCGGCAACAAGTCGACCTTCGAGATGAACTGCGCCAGCGACGGCCACACCATGGTCGGCAAGGGCGAAAGCATCACGGCCGGCGACACCATCAGCACCAAGATGGATATGACGATGACCGACGCGCGCGGCAAGCACACCATGCAAACCGAGTCGCAGATGAAGTTCATTGGCACCGACTGCGGTGGCCTGAAGCCGGCCGATCAGATGGTCCGGGAAATGCAAGCCGCCCGAAGGAAATAGTCCGATGCGCCGAGATATGGCGAAGGCCGCGCCTTCGCCATGATGAAACTCCAGATGCAACCAGCCGAGTCCGGACCGCTCGGCAAGTTCTTCGCCCTGTTGGCGGGGGTGATCCTCTTGATCGTGGGGTTCATGTTTTCCATGGTGATCCTTGCCGTCGTGGCCGTCGTGGGCCTTGCCGTATGGGCCTACCTCTGGTGGAAGACCCGGGAGCTGCGCAAGGCCATGCGGGAACGTCCGCCGGGTGGCCATGTGGTCGACGGCGAGGCCGTGGTGGTCGATGACCCGCCGCCAGGCCGGATCGCCGGCGACGCGGACCGCCGGGGAAGATAGCCGCGCCCGGGCCGACGCTGTTACAGTTGCCGCTTTCAGCCGAGGATTGCCCCATGAAGAACCTGACCGTGGTTATTCGCGCCGAGTTGGAGGTACCGGACGACTGGGAACTGGTCGAACATCCGTCCGGAATTCAGGTCCTGAAGATCGGCGATGAATTCGTCGACTTCGATCTGGCGCCTCTGGCCACCCGGTCGACGGCGCCGGATGCCGAGTGGTCGGATGCCGACTCGCCGGTCATCGGACAAGTCCTGGACAGCGTCGTCGGGCTGGAGGCGGACCTGGCCATCGTCACCCGCCACTGAGCGTGGTGCCCGGCAGGCCTCGCCGCGCTTGACTCCGCCTTGTCCCGCCTACCGCGCACCCGCCTGGTTGCCAGGCGGCCACGCGCAGACCATCTATCCCTTGTTGATCAAGGCGCCGCCGCCCGCCTACCGGCGCGAGCGATGGGAGACGCCCGACAGCGACTTCATCGACCTCGACTGGCTCGACGGGCCGAATGAGGCACCGCTGCTGCTACTGTTTCACGGTCTCGAAGGCGGCTCGGCCAGCCACTATGCCACGGCGCTGATGGCCGCCGTTCAAGCGCGCGGCTGGACCGGTGTCGTCGCGCACTTTCGCGGCTGTTCCGGTGAGCTGAACCGGCTGCCGCGCGCCTATCATTCGGGCGATTCCGACGAGGTGGATTGGGTGCTGCGCCGCCTCCACGAGCGGTTTCCGGTGCGGCGGGTCTATGCGGTTGGCGTCTCGCTCGGCGGCAACGCGCTGCTCAAGTGGTTGGGCGAGCGGGCATCGCTCGCCGGCGATGTGCTCACCGCCGCCGCCTCGGTCAGCGCGCCGCTCGATCTGGCCGCTTGCGGCCACCATCTTGGTCGCGGCTTCAACAGGGTTTACACCGGGCACTTCCTGCGGACGCTGAAGAAGAGCGCCGCCGAAAAACTCGTCCGCTTTCCCGGGATCTTCGATGGCCAGCGCATGGCCGGCGCGCGCACCCTGTACGAGTTCGACGAGGTTGTTACCGCGCCGCTGCACGGCTTTCTCGGCGCCGACGACTATTGGCGGCGCGCTTCCGCGAAGCCCTTGCTGCGCGGCATCCGTATCCCGACCTTGCTGCTTAACGCGCGGAACGACCCATTCCTGCCCGCGCATGCGCTACCAGGGGCCGATGAAGTTTCGGCCACGGTAAGGCTGGAACTGCCCCGCGAAGGCGGCCACGTCGGTTTCGTCACCGGCAGCCTGCCCGGACGACTGGACTGGCTGCCGCAACGGCTCCTTCATTTTCTCGAGCACGCGGCCTGACGCGGTCGTCCCGGTGTCGTTCAGGCGAACAGCCAGGGCTGCGCCGCGCGGTGCTTTACCTCGAAGGCCTTGATTTCGTCGGCGTGTTGCAGCGTCAGGCCAATCTCGTCCAGGCCGTTCAGCAGGCAGTGCTTGCGGTGCGGGGTGATGTCGAAGGCGAATGATTCGCCCGCCGGCGTGGTGATCTCTTGTGTCTCCAGATCGACGGCAAGGCGATAGCCTTCCGAGGCCGCGCACTCGGCAAACAGCTTGTCGACCGCGGCGGCCGGCAGCACGATGGGCAGGATGCCGTTCTTGTAGCAGTTGCCGAAGAAGATGTCGGCGAATGACGGCGCGATGACCACCTGGAAACCGTAGTCCTCGATGGCCCAGGGCGCGTGTTCGCGGCTGGAACCGCAGCCGAAGTTGTCGCGCGCCAGCAGGACTTGCGCCCCCCGGTAGCGCGGCTGGTTGAGCACGAAGTCCTTCTTCAGCGGCCGGTTGGCGCAGTCCATGCCCGGTTCGCCCTGGTCGGCGTAGCGCCACTCGTCGAACAGGTAGGGACCGAAGCCGGAACGCTTGATCGACTTCAGGAACTGCTTGGGAATGATGGCGTCGGTATCGACGTTGGCGCGGTCGAGCGGGCAGACCAGGCCGTTGATCTTGGTGAATGCTTTCATGTCTGTTCTTCGCTTAGAGCTGGTTGCGGATGTCGACGAAGTGCCCGGCGATGGCGGCCGCGGCGGCCATTTCGGGGCTGACCAGGTGGGTGCGGCCCCCGGCGCCCTGGCGGCCCTCGAAGTTGCGGTTCGAGGTCGAGGCGCAGCGCTCGCCCGGCTCCAGGCGGTCGGCGTTCATGGCCAGGCACATCGAGCAGCCCGGCTCGCGCCATTCGAAGCCGGCGTCGATGAACACCTTGTCCAGCCCTTCGGCTTCGGCCTGCCGCTTGACGATGCCGGAGCCCGGCACGATCAGCACCTGCTTGACGCTCGCCGCCTTCTTCTTGCCCTTGGCCACCTTGGCGGCGGCGCGCAGGTCCTCGATGCGCGAATTGGTGCACGAGCCGATGAACACCTTGTCCAGCTTGATGTCGCTGATCGGCGTATCGGCGGCAAGGCCCATGTATTGCAGCGCCCGCTCCATGCCGGCGCGTTTCTGCGCATCCGCCTCGTTGGCTGGATTGGGCACCCGGGCACCGATCGGCAGCACCTGCTCGGGCGAGGTGCCCCAGGTCACCTGCGGCTCGATGGCCGCCGCGTCGAGTTCGACCACGGCATCGAATTGCGCGTCGGCATCGGACTTCAGGGTATTCCAGTAGGCCACGGCGCGCTCCCAGTCGGCGCCCTTGGGTGCGAAAGCGCGACCCTTCAGATACTCGACGGTCTGGGCGTCAGGCGCCACCAGACCGGCGCGGGCGCCGCCCTCGATGGCCATGTTGCAGAGGGTCATCCGGCCTTCGATGGACAGGCCGCGAATCGCCGAGCCGCCGAACTCGATGGCATAGCCGGTACCGCCGGCGGTGCCGATCTTGCCAATGATGGCCAGTGCCACGTCCTTGGCGGTCACGCCCTTGCCGAGCTGGCCTTCGACCTTGACCAGCATGCGCTTGGAACGCTTGGCGACCAGCGTCTGGGTTGCCAGCACGTGCTCGACTTCCGAGGTACCGATGCCATGCGCCAGCGCGCCGAAAGCGCCGTGGGTGGAGGTGTGGCTGTCCCCGCAAACCACCGTCATACCGGGCAGCGTGGTGCCGTTCTCCGGGCCGATGACGTGGATGATGCCCTGGTTGGCGTGCTTGAACTTGAACGGGAAATACACCAGCGCGCCGAAATCCTTGATGTTGGCGTCGAGCGTTTCGACCTGCAGGCGCGAGATCGGGTCCTTGATGCCTTCGTTCCAGTGGTCGGTCGGCGTGTTGTGGTCCGGGTTGGCGACGATGCTGTCCTTGCGCCACGCCTTGCGGCCCGCGAGACGCAGGCCCTCGAAGGCCTGCGGGCTGGTCACCTCGTGCATCAGGTGGCGGTCGATGTAGATCAGGCACGTGCCGTCGCTTTCCTCGCGGACGACGTGCGAATCCCAGAGTTTGTCGTAGAGCGTCTTACCGGTCATGGTGGTTCTCGTTGGGGTCAAAAAAGATGCCTTATGAATGAGGCGGGTTGGGCGCGTCCGGTGCGAACGGGTTGATCACTGTCAGCGATGGCCCGCCACCGGGCGTGCCATCGATCTGCCAACCGTGTCGCAGGTCTTCCGACAGCAAAGTGGTACAGCGCTGGCGGAGTGCCGCGGCGACGATCAGCGCATCCCACCAGGACAAATCGTGACGATCCTGCACTGTCCATGCGGCGCGAAACAACGCCGTGTCCGGGGCCAGCGGATTCCACACGGCCAAGGCATCGACGTCGGCCCGTACCAGATCGCCAGTCAGGCCGAGCTTGCGCGGATGCGTCGCGGCGCGATAGAACTCCGTCAACACTTGCCAGGAGATTCGCCCGGTCCGCTGACGGGCCAGTTCGGCGAGCCAGCGCCCGGCGATTGCTTGCTTCTCCGGTTCGTTCCGATCGCGCGCATACACGATGATGTTGGTATCGACGAAAACAAAATTCACCGGAGACACTTCCGGTCATAGAGTTCCTCCCGGCGGGGCCAGCTTCGTCCGTCCTCGCCCCGTGACGACTCGAGATAGGGGGCGCGCGCCAGGAATTCCTTCATGG
>JBGAQX010000004.1:0-91611 GCA_044220545.1 Rhodocyclaceae bacterium
CTCGATATGGTCTTGCCTTTTCCGTCCGCCTCCATGGCGGAGATTTCGAGGGTCAGAAGCTGCGCCATGCCTTTACTGAAGAGCGTCAAGGCAAACTGCCCGGCGGCGTTGCTTGCCGGCAGGTTTACAAACTGCTGGTCTTTGAAGATTGTCGAAGTGGAGGGTGAAGCTTGGTCGAAGGTAATCTTGTCGATTATGGGATTGCCATTGATGTCCAGATCCTTCTTGTAGCTAATGTCGGTTACACGCCCAGAAGGAACATAGTTGGTAGGAAAGGCCCCATATTGCGGCGGGTAGGTCAGATTGGTGGGATAGTATGACATTAGCCGATTGGCATCCGATGTGCTCCCCGCCACGCCCCACCGCAGGTTATTGCTGCCGAACAAGGTGTTGCCGTTGGTCATGCCCTTGTTATCGCTACCGCCCAAGCGAGCGCCGAGCGATTTTGAAAAGGTATCGTCGGCTTCAACGATTCGGGCCTCGATCAAGACTTGGCGTACCGCCACATCAATTTCGGCGATGAGCCGTCGTACTTCGGCCAGTTTGCTGGGCGTATCGGAGACAAAGAGTTTATTGGTGCGCTGATCGAATATGGCGCTCCCTCTTTCGGAGAGTACCCGGGCACTCCCCTTGCCAGTAGGACTGGTGGAGCCACCGCCGCTGGCACCCCCGGTGCTGATTCCTCGAAGCATTTTCTCGACGACGTCAGCCTTCTGGTAGTTAAGCTGAAAACTTTCGGTGCGCACAGGCTCAAGGTCCGCAATGGCCAGTAGCGATTCAAGATCAAGCTTTTCGCGCGCAGCGAGTTCGTCGCCAGGCGCAATCCAGATGACATTGCCGTTCTTGCGCATTGCCAAGCCCTTCTGCTTCAGGACAATATCAAGGGCCTGATCCCACGGAACGTCATTCAGTCTGAGGGATACGTTGCCGGCAACGGTATCACTGATCACAATATTGAAGCTGGTGATGTCCGCAAAAACGTGCAAAAGCTCACGCAGTGGTATGTTTTGGAAGTTTAGTGAAACCTTTTCGCCTTGATAGCCTTGCCGCTGCGAACCCTGGAATAGTTTGGAAGGATCTTCCTTGAGGGGCTTCACCTCGACCACGAACTGGTTGTCGCTTTGGTAAGCGGTATGCTCCCACAGACCCTGGGCTGCGATGACGATGCGGGCATTTTCGCCTTGGCGTGTTGTGGTGACCGTCGTCACCGGGGTCGCAAAATCAGTGACATCCATCCGCCGCCGCATCTCCTCGGCCAGTTGGACTTTCTGGAATTCGACGACAAGATTTGGGCCCTGTTGTCGAACGTCAATGCCAGTATTGGGATCCGACAGGTCAACTGTGATCAGGCCCTCGCCCGACTTGCCGCGCCGAAACTTGAGGTCGCGGACAGACCGGGCATCGCCGGACTTGACTTCGCCCACAAAATGCTGCGCGGCTGGTGCCACAGCCTCGCCAACGGCGGTGGGGGCCAAGGTAACGAGAAATGCATTGCCCTCGATCTGAGTCTGGTAGTTGCCGATCTTCTTCAAATTGAGAACTAGTCTTGTCCTATCGCCAACCTGGACAATATTGATGCTCCGCAGCTCACCCTCATTCACCTGCTGCGAGTTGCGGCCGGATGAATTCGAGGTAGCAGCAAAATCAAAAACAACTCGCGCTGGGTTGGCGACGCTGAAGCTTGACGGGATCTTACCGAGAGCCTGTTTCAGGCCAACTTTTACAACGGTATTGCCACTTTGCTGCGTCACCAATAGGGATTCGATGCTGTTGTCAGCAACACTCTCCGTTGCAGTCGCCGTTGGCGATTGCGCGCCAACGCCGCTGGCCACGACGAGCAACGCGAAAAACTGGGCACAGAACCCGAAGTATCTGAGTTTCATTTTCTTGACTCCTTCTGCAGGTCAGACTGATCCTGCAGTTGCAGGTTTGCAAGTCGCTCTACCCAATCAGTCGTCTCGCCGCTGGGATCCTGGACCAACTCTTTGACGCTTACCTGCGCTTCGGAAATTGAAGTAATGACGCCAAAGCTCTGGCCGATGTGATTGCCTGTCTTAACCTGATGAACCATCTTGTCGGCCTGGATCAGCCCGTATAGGGTCTTGCCTTTACGTACAACTCCGACCATCTTTAGGGATTCGAGAGGATAGGCCTCGAGGGGCTCTCGCGGGCGATCAAAGTCCGGCTGAATGCCGCCTCCCGCTGTACGCTTTTCTGGTACCACCTTACCTGCGCTAAACGGTTCAGGCAGGTCGGCGGCATCGTATGACACGATGGGGAAAGGCTTGATTTCAGGAATCGGCTGTACTTTGCCCCGCATGTCGGTTGAAGCCTCGGCCATCCATTGCTTCAAATCCTGATGCTCGTCACCACCGCAGGCGGCCAAGAAGAGAGCAGCCAGAAAAATGGGAAGGCGGATGCGCATGTTACTTTCCTCCTGCCTTTGCCTTATCCATCTTTTCCTTCTTTTGTCGCGCGACTTCCGCTTCATCTAGATAGCGGAAGGTCTTTGCAACAGCGGACATCGTCAAGCCACCTTCCTTGGTCGGTGCAATATCGATGTCGTTGAGGGTCACAATCCGCGGGAGCTTTGCGATATCGCCCGTAAATGCACCCAAATCGTGATACGGACCCAAGACCTTAATCGTGATCGGCAGTTCGGCATAGAACTCGTGGAACCCTTCGGCTCCTGGTTTGAACAAATCGAACTGCAGACCACGACCGAGGCCGGCTTGGTTGATATCGACGAGGAGAGATTCCATTTCAGAAGCGTTGGGCAACTGCTTCAGCAGTGCACCGAAGGAGCGATTGATTTCCGTTAGCTGCTTCTGGTATTCCTCCAGATTCACGGCTTGGCTCTTCTTGGTGCGCCATTCCTCCTTGAGCGTCTCTTCTTGCTGGCGCTTCTCATCCAAGTCCTCCAGTTGAACGCGCCATCCGAGCCACCAGCCAAGCAACAAGATAACAATCAGGATGCCGACAAGAATGACGGCCCTGGGTAATACCGGCCACAGACCCGGATCCTTAGGATCCAAGGTCTTGAAATCGGCAAGCAAACCTTTGAGATCGATTGCTGGCAACTGTGGTTTCGAGAGCGTCGGCGCTTTCACGGCTACTTGACCTTTTGAGTAGCGGCCGCCGCCCCGGGCTTTGCACCACCGGCCTTCTTGGCGTCATCGGCTGTTTGTCGAGTGAAGTTGACGTTGAGGGTAAACTCGCCCAGACGCCTTTTCTCCACAGTAGCTGCCTTGATCTCCACGAGATCGGGCTTCTCGAGCAAGGGAGAATCGTCTAGGTTGCGCATTAGAGTCGACACGCGCGCATTTGATTGCGCAAACCCACTCAAGGTAATCCGCTGGCCCATCTGCTTGACTGATCGCAGGTAGATTCCGCTGGGCACCTGTCGAGCCAGTTCATTAAAGAGATACACGGTCTCGGCACGATTGGCCTGCAAGGATTCGATGACCTGCTTTCTGGCAAGGAGCGCCTCTGTCTGCTCCTGCTTGTCCAGTGTCGCTATCTCGGTTTTCAGGAAGGTGTTCTTGCCCTCCTGGGCGGAGATGTTGCCATTGATGAACGTGTAGCCCAGGAACCAGATCAGACCTCCCAGCACGAGCATCAAACCGCTCAAGGCATAAAACTGTTCGCGCCGTGCCTTGCGCTTCTCCTCACGGTGCGGCAGCAGGTTGATCCGGATCACTGATCGAACCTCCTCAAAGCCAAGCCGCAGGCGACCATCAGGAGCGGCGCGTCGGTCATCAACTGCCGGGGCCGAATTCGTGACGAAGGCACCATGCCGGCGAACGGATTGGCGACTACGGTTGGCACCTGGGTGCGCGTCGCGACGACCTCATCAACCCCCGTGATCGCCGCACAGCCGCCCGCAAGAACAATATGGTGCACCTGGTTGAATTGCGTGGATGAGAAAAAGAACTGCAGGGCGCGCGAGACCTCCACAGCCAGATTTTCCACAAAGGGCCGCAATAACTCCGGCTCGTAGTTTTCTGGCGCCGCCCCGGACCTTTTGACCGATTCAGCCTCCTCGGCACTCATACCGTAGGCGCGCATGATGTCCTGCGTCAATTGTCCGCCGCCAAACGCCTGCTCACGCGTGTACACCAACTGGTCGCCACGCATGACCATCACCTTGGTTGCCACTGCGCCGACATCGACCAGAGCAACGATCTGATCCTCACCCTTCACCGGCAACTGCGCCAAAACAAGATCAAAGGCTGTCTGCACGGCAAATGATTCAACATCCATGACCAAGGGCTTCAATTCCGCCGCCTCGGCGCTCGCAACGCGATCCTCGACCTTTTCCTTGCGAGAAGCGGCAATCAACACCTCGACTTCATCGGGACTCGATGGGACCGGCCCGATTACCTGGAAGTCCAGATTCACCTCGTCCAGGGCAAAAGGAATGTACTGATTGGCTTCCGACTCAACCTGCACTTCCATTTCAGCTTCACGCAGATTGGCCGGTAGGATGATCTTCTTGGTTATCACGGCCGCGGTCGGCAGTGACATGGCGACATATTTTGTCGACGTGCCCAAGCGCTTCCAGCAACGCCGCACGGCTTCGGCAACCGCTTCAAGGTTCGCTATGTTGCCATCGACCACCGCATCTCTCTGTAGGTACTCGATGGCGTAGCGCTCCACCCGATAGGAACCCGCGGCAATCTCAGTCAGTTCGACCATTTTGATGGACGAGGTACTGATATCCAGTCCGATCAGTGGCCGGGCTTTAGGATTGAAGATCGAGAGGTCGATCTGCAAGAAATTCCCTTTCAGAACCTTAGGTTAGGCGAATAACGCATAATTCACTTCAGATGCTATCAGCAACTATAACGGGTGTAAAGGAAAATATTTGAGGGAATTAGGCAAACAAAACGCCCACCTCGAGCACCCCTATATAATCGGCGTCCGCCCATATTGCTTGAATGTACCGTGCCGCCATCACCAACCAACGGTCTGCGTCGGGTCTTCTACCCCATTTTGCTTCTGCTGGGCGCATTGTTCATTGGCCTCGCGCTAGTCGGCATTTTTGTCATCCTGGCCTACCCCCAACTACCCTCGCTGGAGACATTGACGGACTATCGACCCAAGATCCCGCTGCGGGTCTTCAGTGCGGACGGCTACTTGATCGGTGAGTTCGGCGAGGAGCGGCGGAACCTGGTTGCCGTCCAGGATCTGCCCCCCGTGATGAAGCAGGCGATTCTGGCCGCCGAGGATGAGCGCTTCTACCAGCATTCCGGCGTCGACACGCTCGGCATCCTGCGCGCCGCCTACTCCAATCTCGTCAGCGGCGGCAAGCGGCAGGGGGCATCGACCATCACCATGCAGGTGGCGCGCAACTTCTTTCTGTCCTCCGAAAAGACGCTCACCCGAAAGCTCTTCGAGGTCTTGCTCTCCTTCAAGATCGAGCACAACCTGAGCAAGGATGAGATCCTGCAACTCTATGTCAATCAGATCTATCTCGGTCAGCGTGCCTATGGCTTTGCCGCAGCCTCGCAGATCTATTTCGGCAAGTCGCTGAAGAACATTTCGGTGGCCGAGGCGGCCATGCTGGCCGGCTTGCCCAAGGCGCCTTCCGCTTACAACCCGGTCGCCAACCCCAAGCGCGCAAGGATCCGACAGCTATACGTCTTGCGGCGGATGCGCGAATTGTCCTTCCTCGACGATGCCGAACTCAATGTTGCCCAGAAGGAAACCTTGCGCATCAAACGCGATGTCAACGACTTCGGCGTCCACGCCGAGCATGTCGCGGAAATGGCGCGGCAGATCGCCTTCGAGCGTTTCCATGAAGATGCCTACAGCATGGGCCTGCGCATCACCACCACCATCCTGCGAGCCGACCAGGAGGCTGCCCACGCCGCCTTGCGCCGGGGCGTCCTCGACTATGACCGGCGCCATGGCTACCGCGGCGCCGAGGCTTATGTCGACCTGGCCGCCGTCACGACCGACCAGGACGACGAACTGGAGGAACTGCTCCAGGACTTCGAGGACACCAACGGCCTGTGGCCCGCCATCGTCCTGGCTGCCGACACCAAGCAGGTTCGCGCCTACCTGCGCGGTGGCGAGATCGTCTCCTTGAGTGGCGACGCGCTCAAGTTCGCCTCGCGCATGATCGACGACAAGGCGCCGGCCAACAAACGCCTGCGCCGTGGCGCCGTGATCCGCGTCATGAAGGACGACAAGGGCGGCTGGCAGATAACGCAGGTACCGGAAGTCGAGGCGGCACTGGTGGCGGCCAGCCCCGTAGACGGCGCCGTTCGGGCGCTGGTGGGGGGCTTCGACTTCGGCCGCAACAAGTTCAACCATGTGACGCAAGCCTGGCGCCAGCCCGGTTCCAGCTTCAAGCCCTTCATCTATTCCGCGGCCCTGGAAAAGGGCTACACCCCGGCCTCCGTGGTGGCGGACGAACCTATTTCCATCTCGGCCGAGGAAACCGGCTCCCAGGCCTGGGAGCCGAAGAACTACGACGGCAAGTACGACGGGCCGATGTCCGTGCGCACCGCGCTGGCCAAGTCGAAGAACATGGTATCGATCCGGCTACTGCGCTCGATCGGCACCCGTTACGCCCAGGACTACGCCACCCGGTTCGGTTTCGACGCCGACAAGCACCCGCCCTACCTCACTCTGGCGCTCGGTGCCGGCTCCGTAACGCCTTGGCAGCAACTCGCCGCCTACTCGGTTTTCGCCAACGGCGGCTACAAGATCGAACCCTACCTCGTCAAACAAATACTCGACAGCGAAGGCACCGTCCTGGCCGAATCCAGGCCGGTCACGGCGGGCGACGACAGCCTGCGGGTCATCGACCAGCGCAACGCCTATCTCATGGACAGCATGATGCACGACGTCGTCCGCCGCGGCACCGCCGCCCGCGCCGGGGCAGCGCTAAAGCGCGCCGATCTGGCCGGCAAGACCGGCACCACCAACGACTATGTCGACGCCTGGTTCTGCGGCTACCAGCCGACCGTGGTCGGCATTGCCTGGATCGGCTTCGACCAGCCGAAGCGGCTGGGCAACGGCGAAACGGGCGGCTTTGCCGCCCTGCCGATGTGGATCGGCTATATGGAGAAAACCCTGAAGGGTGTACCCGAGTCCTACATGGCCAAGCCTAGCGGCCTGGTGGCCATCACCGCCAACGACCCGGGCGGCAAAGGCACCAGCCAGGAATTCGTCTATCACGAGCACCTGCCGCCACCGGAGGAGAGTCCAACTCCGCCCTCCCCCCTGGGTGGCGCCGGGACGCCCTGATCCCGATCACTTGACTAGTTCGCGCCACGACACGCGGCGGACGATGCCGCTGTTCGAACTGTCCTTGTTCTCGATGATCCTAAACTTGCCTTTGTCGTCGGTCACGGCCGCCACCGTGTTACCCGATGCCGTCTGATAGACCGATGCACCGAAGGCGCCGGACTGACCAACGGAGCTGATTTCCGTCCAGGAAGATGAGGACGTATTCCGGGTCGCCTGCGGGTTGTACTCGACGAAGTAGAGGAAGCTGTTCAGACTGGCGTCGCACGCCGTCGCCGCAGTGCTCGGGGCGGTGGTGGCAAAGGTGAGCCAGCCGACCTGGAGCGTGACATCGGAAGTCATCTTTTCGCCAGCATCGACACCGAAGTCGAAATACCACCCCGGCGCGGCTTGCGCCACCGGCGAGTACTGCAGATTCCGGGTCGTGGCGCTGCCCGAGAGCGTTAGCGGCACCACGCCGGCCACACTGCTGAACGGCGTACCACCAAAGGTCGTGGACAGATCGTCCTTGACCGCATAGAAAGACTGGAGGCGGGTCGCGGTGCTCGACGGCTTGGTTGGATCAAGATCCCCTGCCGTCAGCGTCTTGCCGGTGCCGACGAAGATCATCCGCTGCTTGACGCTACCGAACGCTGCTTCGCCCAACTCGGGGCGATGGGTGATCGGTTGCCGAAAGCCGCCCTTCTGGAAGTAGGCAAGCTTCACCGGTGGCGCTCCGGAGCTGATGTCGAAACGCCACAAGTTACCATCCAGGTCGCCGCCGTACACATGCTGGGTGGAGTTGTCTACCAGTGTCGAATCGACCCAGTTGGCCAGGCCGGCAATGCCACTCAGGCTGGAGTCGGCGGTCGTACCCGTCGTCCAGTCCTGCAACACCACGCCCGTGTCGGCATCGACCATGAACAGGTGCCCCTTCTGGTCGCCCGGGCTTTCGTTGTTGTAGCCGGAGGGCAGCAGGACCACCCACTTGCCGTTATGCGCCCCGCCCTTGACCTTGGTGATCAATGGCGCGCCGAAGGTGTAGCCCATGTTATTGGCATGCCCCGGATTCTTGGTGCTGAACTCCCAGGCCAGAACCGGGCTGCTCGGGTTGGTGACATCGAGCGCGTAGTAGTCGCGCCCACCCGCCCCCAGGCCGCCCACCAGCAAGGTCTTCCAGTTGCCACCGCCGGTGTCGATGTCGCCGACGTGCATCGGACCATTCACAGAGTAACGGTGGTTGGCGTTGTAAGTGAAATCGGCCATCTTCTTCAGATTGGGCAGCACCGCGGTGGGCACGAAGGCCCACAGCTCGTCGCCGGTACCGGTGGTTGGCGCCGCCGGCGGTGTGCCGGGCATGCCGGCGTCGAAGGCATGCAGCATGCCATCGTTGGCACCGGCATAGACAACGCGCTGCCGCGCCGCCGTGACGGTGCTGCTGAAGGTGCTATGGCCCGCGTCGCCATACAGGATGGACTTGCCAACGAACTGCGGCTCGGTGCCGACGATGTCGCCCAGCACATGCGACCGGTCCCGGAACAGGCGGAAATTGTTGCCGCTTTCGTCCTCGCAGCACAGGCCGGCCGAGGCGGGCGCGATGGCCGGGACATTGACGCTCTTGACACCGCGCAGATAGTCGACCAGATGGTCCTTGGTCGCCTGGGCCTTTTCGGCGGCCGACATGGCGGCGTACTGGGTCAGGGTGCTCGGGTCGAATTCCGGGCTCGGCGGGCTGGGCAGATTGGCCGACTTGAAGTCGCCCAGGGCGCCGCCCACCACCATGTAGATCTTGCGCGTGCTCATGGTCGGCGTCGCCGTCTGCAAGAGATCCAGTTGCTTCTGTGCCGACCAGACGGGACTGCCGGTGACACCCGTACCGCAAACCGAGGCCGGATCGCCGGGAGAGCTCAACAGGGCACCGGTGTTCGGATCCAGGGCCAGGGCCAGCACATCGCCCCACCAGCCCTCGGGCGAGTAGCGGGCCAGATAGGCGTTGGAATCGCCCGGCGCCAGTTGCGGGCTGCTGGCGGCCGCCGCGCCACCGGAACCGGCCTGGCTGGAGATCGCCGACAGCGCCTTGTTCAGGGAGCTGACGATCGCCGCCGGGTCCTTGGCCGGGTAATAGCCGCCGCGCCCATTCACCGCCGCATGCCAGAGGTCGTCCACCGTTGTGGCATTGTTGGGTACCGGCCATTGCTTGGTATTGGCAACGATGGCGTTGTAATCCGCTGAGCCACCGGTCAGATAGTTGTCGGCGCCCTTCAGGTAGCCCTGCACGCCCAGGCCGATGGTGAAGGTGTTCATGTGCTGGAATCGGTTGCAGTCGGTGGCGCTCACCGGCACCGTACCGGTGGTGGGGCAAAGATTCTCGCCCGTGCTGCCGCTGGTGCAGTTGGCCAGGCCGCCGTCGCGCAGCTTGTTCTTGTAGTAGTACATCGACACGTCGGCCAGCGTGTTGTTGGTGCCTGCTGCGGCGCCCGCCGACCGGTCCACCTGGGGTTCGTCGATGGCCACCGGCGCATGCGGCGGATCGTAGGCCGGGTAGTCGGTCAGACCCGGACCGTCCTGGTTGCCAACGGCGGTCAGGGCGTAGCAGGCATTGCCCGCGCAGGCACCGGCCGGGATCCGGTAGCCGCCGACGTCCGCCGCCGGCCAGCCGCTGCCCGCATTCCAGTAACCGTCGGTGGACAGAATCGCGTTGTTCTTCTGGCACGAGTGCTGCACCGGGTCGCGCGCACCGGTGAGCAGCTTGCCGGCGTAAATCAGCCCGGCCTTGGACAGGGCGTTGCGCAGCGCCGTGGAGCCCCCCGCCCGCGCCTTGAATATCTTGTTGAAAAAGTCGATCCGCTGCTGGCCGTGATTGGCCGGCGTCGGTGCCGCCGCCGCGGCCGCCGTGGCGTAGTTGGCGATATCGAGATAGTGATCGTCGGCATTGTTCGTACCGCTGTAAGTGATCGTCGTGTAGCCGAGACGGTATTTTTCCGGGTCGAGCATGCCGCCGAAAGCCAGACTCATGGACGTCTTCATGGTGTTGATGCGGCTGCGGTAATAGCTGAACCAGTTGGCGTGGTTCTGCAGGTCCGTCACCGGCGTAAAGGTGAACAGCGCCGGCGTGCTATTGGTCTTGGCGTTGCACTGGGTATAAAAGGTCTTCGTTGTGTCCAACGTCCCCGTTGCGGAATAAGTGAAGTCGGTATCGGCTTCAGCACCCGTATAGTCATAGGTACCCGGAATCTTGGCGACGCTCCAGTTCGACCTCGCGGTGCTGAATGCGCCGCCCATAACCGCTGTCACCTTCATCGTCAGCTTGTTGGCGGCACAACTTTGATATTCGCCGAAGATGCGGTGCGCCCCCAGGAAAGTCGGCGCCTCACCAGTGACGTACATCATCAGCGCAGTCTGGTAGTAACCCGTGTTCGGTTGGACCATACCTGCCGGGCAGGCGGTCACGTCCAGGATCACGTTCGATCCAACCGTCGCCGCCGGTGAGGGGAATGCGGCGGCGCCGGTGCCCGCCACGAGCATCTGCACCACGTTGGTCGTATTGGTGAAGCCGGCGCCTGTATAGGCAAAGAAGCCGTCCTGGCGGGTAGCTCCAACCGTTGCCGCCGTGAACGGCGTGCCAGTCGGCCCGATGGGCAGGGCGTACGTCTTGCTCGGATCGTAATAGACACCGTTACAGTGCTTGGAGTACGGCCCGTACTTGGCGCTACCGGCGGCGAAGTTGGCGGGCCCGGCATCGGCGCAGTTACCGCCGGCGGCCGGATAGGCACCACCCCTGCCGGCGCCGAACGCGGCATCGTCGGGCATGACCTGCCAGCACATGCTGCCCGAGTCGTCCAGGATGAATTCGATGTTCGGCAACACCGCCGAGGACGAAGCGGCGACCGCCGGGGCCTGGTCGATCGTCGTCGGTGCCGCGATCGCGGTGGCTGCCAGCCCGGTACCCAGCAACAACAGTGCGCGTTTGAGGATCGTTTGCATAATTGGCTTCCTTATTACAAGCCCACCAGCGCCTGAGAGTAGCTCACGGCGTTTCGGGGTCCAAGCACTCGGGTGGTAATCCGGAAATAACGGCCGGTGATGGCCGCATACGGCCGGTCGAAGTAGTGCCAGCCGCGTTTGTGGCTCTTGCTGGTTTCGTCCTGCGGGCCGTCGTAGGCGGCGCAGGGCACGTTCACCCCCGGCCTGCCGGGCAGCGAACACATGCGGTTGATCACGTAGGACGCCGAGTACCCCGCCGGCATGCCGGCCACCAGCACCCCGGTCATGCCGCAGGGCGCGCCCGGCACCGTACCAGTGGGATGATCGGCATCGCGCCAACTGACGTCGTCGTTGGTGGCCGACGTATCGTTGCCGGTCAGATCGCAGACATTCATGTAAGTAGCATGGTAGCCGTTGGCGGCATTGGCGGCGGTGTCATACCAGAGCATGAGATCCCCCGGGGTTCCCGTCGTGGTCTTCGCGTTGGCCTGCAGCCAGGCGATCGCCTGTTCCGTGCCGCGTTCCGCGACGTTGAGAGTGGCTTGCTTGAACGCCAGGTTGCCGGAGATCGCCAGGCCGGTATCCATGGAGCGCACCAGCGCCACCCCGGCCAGCGTCATGGCGGCCAGGGCAATCAGGGCCACGATGAGCACCACGCCGGCCTGCCGGCCGCCGGGGATGGGCCGAGAACGAAGTTTCATAGCTGCCCCCAGATCATGTTCTTCAAGGGAATCACGGTTTCGAACACCCGGTAGCGATAGTGCTGATCGAGCCCGGCACCGGTGAAGACCGGCGCGGCGGCGTCGCCGGCGTTGATCTTCTGCCACAGCGTAATGCTGGCCGGGCTGACCAGATCGGGGTTGTATTGCGGACTGCGCGCCACCACCGCCAGGCGGATCGCCTTGATGCGCACGAACTGGGCCGGCGTCAGCGCGGTATTGGCCCAGACGCCGGTGGGCGCCACGAAGCGATCGACGCTCTGCGAGGCCGGGCTGGCGGCACCGCCGCAGGCGCCCGGCACCGTGCTGGCGCAATCGATGTCGATGCCATATTGCGCGGCGATATAGACGATGTCGTCCATCTGGCGCTCGTCGCCGCTCGCCGCGTAGTTGTTGCCGTTGCTGACGAACTTCATCTGCTCGGTCAACATCAGCTTGTTGTTCTCGACACCGTAGCGAATGTAGGGACTCTGGCCCAGGGCGACGACCAGATCGCCACCCTGCGCGGTGGGCACCGGCGCGGGTCCGTTGTTGTACGGCTGGGTCGCGGCGGTCGCCAGGGTCAGGTACTTGATCGGCTGCGCAACCGGAACGAACGGCGGACAGGCACCAACATCCGTCTTCGCCGACGCCTGGACGAGATTGCAGGGCGGATCGGCATTGGGCATCGTGGTCAGGTCGGCGATTCCCCGGCGACTGCCGGCGGGCGCGATCAGGAAAAGGTCGCCCTGGCCCCGGTTGGCATCGTTGGCCGTCGGCTCCTGCAAGGCGCCCTCGCTGGCGCAATTGGTGGTACCCACCCAATTGACCTGTAGCAGCGAAGGCAGGGGACTACCGTATTCGACGTTGGCGCGCATCATCACGATGGCGTCGCCACCCACCCCGGAGCCGCCGCTGACGATGCGAATAGGCGGCAGAAAGCCGTTTGGCGGGGACGAGGCCGGCGTTTCCTGCACGCCGTTGTACTGGCGGAAAGTCGCCTGCTCGCAGACCAGACGGCCATTGGCGCCGACCATGCCGCCGCCGACCATGCGGATGTCGCGCTCCATGGCCAGCAGTGCCGCATAGCCGTTGGTCTGGGCGTCGGAACCGCCGGTGGTGGTGCGCTTGGCGCCCTCGAAGACGGCCATGCTCTGGCCGATGACCAGCAGGGCCACCAGGCCGATGACCAGGCCGACCATCAACTCGATCAGCGTGACGCCGGTTTGTCGCGTGCGGAATGTCATGGCTTGCTCGTCACATCGTGGGAGAAATCTGCGTTTCGGTCACGAACCGATGCACGGTCGTCGAATCCGGCGGCTGCCAGGTGATGGTGACGCTCACCGTCCGCATCACCGGCAACGGTGTCGCCGGTGGTGGCGGCACCGCCGGCAGCGGACCGACCGCGACCAGGCGCTTGCCGTTCGGCAAATTCGCCTCGAACCCGGAGAGCGACACCGCCGAGCCGCCGGTGTCGTAGGTCGTCACATTGGCCTGGTCGGCCCAGATGCGGGCCAGAATCTGGTCGGCCACCATGGCCGCCTCGGACCGGTACTTGGCGTCCGACACGGCAGTGACGCTGGCCGCCTGCATGCCGATCATGCCAAGGATACCGATGGAGAAGATCAGCACCGCCACCAGAACTTCGAGCAGGACCACACCCGACTGGTTGTCTCGCCTTGCCGGCACACGTTTCGGGACGATTTTGACCGTCATCTGATACCTCAGCATTTGCGGGAATCCGCCGTATTGACGACATTCGGGTCGCACATGCGGATCTGGCCGTTCAGACCAATATTGATCTGCAGTTCGCGGGTATCGGTGGCGGGAAGGATGGCCGCGGGCAGGTCGTAGACCACCTGGGTCAGCGTGGCGCCAGCGACATTCGGGGTCGGGCGGCCGAGCCCGTCGAAGGTGACCGTGGTCGCGCCTCCCGGCGTCGGCGTCACGGTGACGTCCGTCACCCCGGTGGCGCCCCCCACACCGACGTTCGCCGAACGGGTATCGATGACGATCGGTACGCCACCCGCGCCTGGGCAGGTAGCAATGGCCTGGACCGTCCATCCGACCCCGGCACCCAGCACGAATTCCACATTGCAATTCCGGCGCACCGCCTCGCCGCGCGCCAGTTGCAGACCCGACAGCGCCTCCTCGGCGGACGTGCGGATGCGCGCATTCAACAGCCAGCCCTGTAGCCCGGGAAAGCCCATCGCCATCAGGATGGCCAGGATGGCGACCGTTATCAAGGCTTCAATGAGAGTGAACCCGCGCTGCGCGGCGTGGGGAGTGGCTAACACGTTTCCCCCTTCTTGGTGATCCAGCAGGTCGCGCCGTTGCCGAAGGGCGTCGTGGACGCTCGGGTCAGCGTATTGGCCGCAGTAACGCCTTGATCGATGGTGTAGATGAACGTCGCCATGTCGCCCTGGCCGGTTGCGGTAACCATGAATGTGTTGGCCGTCAGAACCGGGCAGGTGAAGACGAAGTTCTTGTTGTTCTGGGTCGCAATGGTGGCGCAAGGCCCGCCGACGGCCGAATAGTCGCGGTTGTCCTGAAACCACTGCTCCAGATTGGTCCGCATCTGCGAAAGGGGTGTCGTCGCATTCGGCACCTTGCCGCGTCGCACGTAGTCGCTATAGGACGGCAGGGCCACCGCCGCCAGGATGGCGATGATCGCCACCACGATCATCACCTCGATCAACGTGAAGCCAGTCTGTCCCGAATGCTTGCCTGCCATGAGAGTCTCCCCTTGTACGTTTGCATATGTAACCAAACCCGCCGCTCAGGACAAGCGCATCCCGACGAACGGGGCTTTGCGGCGGACGAACAGTCGCCGGCCAGCCGAATTCAGGCCAGTCGCACCGCCACGCCGGCTTGTTCCGAGATGCAGCGACCGATGGCCGCCATCAGCTCCTCGCCGTTGCGGGTGCCAATCCAGCCCCCGGCTTCCGGCCGGAAGTGATAGCCGCCCGAGCGCGCCGCGACCCAGATTTCCCGCGCGGCGGTGTGGCGGTTGATGATCACCTTGCCGCCGTCCGCGAACTCCACTTCCAGCACGCCGCCGGGTTTGACTTCCAGATCGACGTCGGCGCCGCAGGCTTCGATGGCATCCTCGATCCGCCGCAGCATGGCGTCCGCCAGGCTGTTGAACTCGCGCTCTTCCATGGTTACCCCGTGTTAACATTGCCGGCCAGTCTTTGGATACCCGCCATGCGCTCTTTCCTGATTCTTGCCGGCGCTCTGATGCTGCTGGCCGCCTGCGGCACCCGGGGGCCGCTGACCCTGCCGCCGGCCAAGGCCGCCTCGATTGCCGCCTCGATTGACCCGGTCGATCATACCAGCAGCCCGACGGGGGCGCGTTCGTGACCCCCTTCCCCACCCGTGACGGTTCCCTGCATGCCGAAGGCGTGGCCCTGGCCGATATCGCCAGCAGCCATGGCACGCCCTGCTATGTCTATTCCCGCGCCGCCCTGAGCGCCGCCTTCGAGGACTACCGCACCGCCCTGGCCACCCATGGCGTGGCCGACCGGTCCCTGATCTGCTATGCGGTGAAGGCCAATTCGAACCTGGCGATCCTCAATCTCTTCGCGCGCCTGGGCGCCGGCTTCGACATCGTCTCGGGCGGCGAGCTGGACCGGGTACTGGCGGCCGGCGGCGCGGCCGGCAAGGTGCTTTTTTCCGGGGTCGGCAAGCGCCGGGCGGAAATGGCCCAGGCGCTGGCGGCGGGTATCCGCTGCTTCAATGTCGAATCCGAGTCGGAACTGGCGGCGCTGAACGAAGTCGCGCTGGCCCATGGCGTCCGCGCGCCGATCTCGCTGCGCGTCAATCCCGACGTCGATGCCAAGACCCACCCCTATATCTCCACCGGCCTCAAGACCGCCAAGTTCGGCGTGCCCATTGAAGACGCTCCGGCGCTCTACCGCCGCGCCGCCGACCTGCCCGGCCTGGTGGTGCGCGGCATCGACTGCCATATCGGTTCGCAACTGCTCGACCCGGCGCCGGCCGCCGAGGCCGGCGCCAAGCTGGTGGAACTGGCCGACCGGCTGGCCGCCGACGGCATCGCCATCGAACACCTGGATGTCGGCGGCGGCAAGGGCATCCGCTACCGGAGCGAAGAAGTCGCCCTGTCGGCAACCGACTACCTGGCGCCGCTGCTCAAGGTGCTGGCCGGCCGCCGCGAGCACCTGTTGTTCGAGCCCGGCCGCTCGCTGGTCGGTAACGCCGGTCTGCTGCTCAGTCGCGTCGAGGTGCTCAAGCATGGCGCGGAGAAGAACTTCGCCGTCATCGACGCGGCCATGAACGATCTGCTGCGCCCGGCGCTCTACGACGCCTGGCACGACATCGTCCCCGTCACGCCCCGCGACGGCGCGGCCCGAGCATACGACGTGGTCGGCCCGATCTGCGAATCCGGCGATTTTCTCGGCCAGGGCCGCGAACTGGCGCTGGCCGAGGGCGACCTGCTGGCGGTGATGTCGGCGGGCGCCTATGGCATGGCCATGAGCTCCAACTACAACAGCCGGCCGCGCGCCGCCGAGGTGATGGTCGATGGCGACAGCGTCCACCTGATCCGCCGCCGCGAAACCACCGCCGAACTGTACGCGCCGGAATCGCCGCTGCCCTGACCGCCATGCGCGCCGGGAGACTCCTTGTGCTGGCCATGGCGCTTGCCGCGGTGGCGGCCGGTTCATGGTTCTCCCTCAAGTCCGACTCGTCCGCGCCGGCCAAGAAAGGCGCGGGTCCGGGCCCCGTGCCGGTGCTGATGGCCAAGGCCGAGTTGCGCGACGTACCGCTGACGCTGGAAGTGAGCGGCCGCACGGCCGCCTTCGAGTCCGTCACCCTCAAGGCGCGCGTCGATGGCCAGGTCCAGGCGGTATCGTTCGCCGAAGGCCAGCACGTGCGGCGCGGCGACGTGCTGCTGCGCCTCGACCCCGCCGACTTCCAGGCCAGGCTGCGCCAGGCCGAGGCCAATCTGGCCCGCGACCAGGCGCAGGCGGCCAAGGCGCAAGCCGATGTCGAGCGCTACGTCGCCTTGAAGGCCAAGGGCTTCGTTTCCGACGAAAGGGTCGGCGAGATGCGCACGGTGGCGACGGCGGCGGCGGCCACCGTACGCGCCGACCAGGCCGGCGCCGATGTCGCCCGGCTGCAACTGGGCTATGCGACCGTGCGCGCGCCCTTCGACGGTATCGTCGGCGCCCGGCTGGTTTTCCCCGGCAGCGCCGTGAAGGTGAATGACACGGCGCTGGCGGTGGTCAATCGGGTTCGTCCCCTTTACGTCACTTTCGCCGTGCCGGAGAAGCACCTGCCCCGCCTGCGGGCGGGCCTTGCCAACAACCGGGCCGGCAAGGCCGCGCTCACGGCGACAATCGGCCTGCCGGGTGACAAGACGACGACGCTGACCGGCGAGGTGCGTTTCATCGACAACGCCGTCGATGCCGCCACCGGCACCATCCAGATGAAGGCCACGCTGGCCAACGAGACCGAAACGCTGACCCCCGGCCAGTTCGTCAATGTCGCGCTGGTGCTGGAGACGCTGGCCCAGGCGGTCACGGTGCCGGCCGAAACCGTCCAGCAGGGGCCGGACGGGCCATTTCTGTATGTCGTCAGCGATGGCGCCGCGCAGTTGCGCAAGGTGCGGCTGGCGGCCACCCAGGCCGGGCTGGCGGTGATCGCCAACGGCCTGACCGCCGGCGAAACCGTGGTCACCGATGGCCAGTTGCGGCTGACACCGGGCGCCAAGGTCAAGCCGGCCGGTTCTGGCGACAGCGGCGCGGCCAAGCCGGCGAAGTAGCGCGGCAAGGACGGACGACCCAGGCCGTGCAACTGCCCGAACTCTGCATCCGCCGGCCGGTGATGACGACGCTGCTGATGGCGGCCTTCCTCATTTTCGGCATCATCGCCTACCGGGCGCTGCCGGTCTCCGAGCTGCCCAACGTCGATTTTCCGACCATTTCGGTCACCGCCGCGCTGCCCGGCGCCTCGCCGGAAACCATGGCGGCCGCCGTGGCGACACCGCTGGAGAAGCAGTTCTCGACTATCGCCGGCCTGGACTCGATGACCTCGACCAGCGCCCAGGGCGCCACCACGATCACGCTGCAATTCTCGCTCGACCGGGACATCGACGCCGCCGCGCAGGATGTGCAATCGGCCATCGCCGGCGCCCAGCGCGCGCTGCCGCCGGACCTGCCGACGCCGCCCTCGTTCCGCAAGGTCAATCCCGCCGACTTCCCGGTCTTCTTCGTCGCCATGTACTCGAAGACCCTGCCGACCTGGGTGGTCGACGAGTACGCGCAGTCGCAACTCGCCCAGCGCCTGTCGACCATCACCGGCGTCGCCCAGGTGCTGGTCTATGGCGCCCAGAAGTACGCCGTGCGCATTCAGGCCGACCCGGCGCAACTGGCCTCGCGCGGGCTGGGTTTCGACGAACTGCAACAGGCCGTCAAGAACGCCAACGTCAATCAGCCGCTCGGCACGCTCGACGGCAACCGGCAGAGTTTCGCCCTGCGCGCCAACGGCCAGTTGCTCGACGCCGCCAGTTATCGGCCGATCGCCATCGCCTACCGCAATGGCGCGCCGGTGCGGCTCGAAGAAGTCGCGCGGGTAATCGACAGCGTCGAGAACACCAAGGTCGCCGCATGGTTCAACGGCAACCGGACCATCATGCTGGCGGTGATGCGCCAACCCGGCGCCAACACCGTGGAGACGGTCGATGCCATCAAGCGCGTGCTGCCGACCTTCCAGGCGGCGCTGCCGGCGTCCATCGAATTGCAGGTGCACTACGACCGCAGCGTATCGATCCGCGAAGCGATCGGCGACGTCCAGTTCACCCTGGTGCTGGCCGGCGTGCTGGTCGTGCTGGTGATCCTGCTGTTCCTGCGCAATGTCTCGGCCACGCTCATCCCCAGCCTGGCGCTGCCGATCTCGATCGTCGGCACCTTCGCCGCCATGCACGCGTTCGGCTACAGCCTGAACAACCTCTCGCTGCTGGCACTGACGCTTTCCGTCGGCTTCGTCGTCGATGACGCCATCGTCATGCTGGAAAACATCATCCGCCACGTCGAGGCCGGCGAGGAACCTTTCGCGGCAGCGATCAAGGGGTCGCGCGAGATTGGCTTCACCATCGTCTCGATGACCCTGTCGCTGATGGCGGTGTTCATTCCGGTGCTGTTCATGGGCGGCATCGTCGGCCGCCTCCTGCACGAATTCGCCGTCACCATCTGCGCCGCCATTTTCGTCTCCGGCCTGGTTTCGCTGACCCTGACCCCCATGCTGTGCAGCCGCTATGTCCGGCGCGACGCGCCGGAACGGCATGGCCGGGCATTCCGGGCCTTCGAGCGCTTCTTCGCCGCCATGCTGGGCGGCTACGAACAAACCCTTGCCTGGGCCATGGCCCGGCCGCGCTGGGTGCTGGCCTCCTTCGTAGCCACCCTGGCGCTCACCGTCGTGCTGTACGCCAACGTGCCGAAGGACTTCCTGCCCAGCGGCGACGCGGGGCAGATCGTCGTATCGACCGAGGGTCCGCAGGACGTCTCGTTCGCGGCCATGGTCGAGCGCCAGCGGGCAGTCGCCGAAATCCTGGCCAAGGATCCGACCGTCCGGACCCTGGCATCGTTCGTCGGTGCCAGCGGCCCACGGCCAACGCTCAATACCGGCTCGCTGATCGTCAACCTGAAACCACGCGGCGAACGGCATGAATCGCCGGACGAGATCATCGCCCGGCTGCGACCCAAGCTCGGTGCCGTGCCGGGCATACGCGTCTTCATGCAGAATCCGCCGCCCATCCGCATCGGCGGCACCATCACCAGCGCCCAGTTCCAGTACACGCTCCAGGACGCCAACCTGGCCGAGCTGTACCAATGGAACGACGTGCTGCTCGACAAGCTGCGCCAGTTGCCCGGGCTGGTCGACGTCAACACCAACCTGAAGAACCAGAGTCCGGTGGTCGCGCTGGAAGTGGATCGCGACAAGCTGGCGCCGCTCGGCCTGAGCTTCGGCCAGGTGGAAGACGCGCTGCAAAGCGCCTTCAGCGCCCGGCAGATCTCCACCATCTACGGCGCCACCAACCAGTACCAGGTGGTGCTGGAAGTGGCGCCGGAATTCCAGACCGACCCGGCCGTGCTGTCCAAATTGCACGTCCGCGCCACCAGTGGCGCGCTGGTGCCGCTCGATACCGTCGCCACGGTCCGCCGCGCCACTCAGGCCCTGACCGTCAATCACCAGGGCCAACTGCCTTCGGTGACGCTTTCGTTCAATCTGCTGCCCGGCGTGTCGCTCGGTGAGGCGGTGGACCGCATCCGCGCCATGGAGCGCGAGATGAGCCTGCCGGTGACGCTGACCACCAGCCTGCAAGGTACCGCCCAGGCCTTCGAAGCCTCGACCAAGGGCCTCGGCATCCTGCTGCTGGTCGCGGTGCTGGTGGTGTACCTGGTGCTCGGCATCCTCTACGAGAGCTTCATCCACCCGCTGACCATCCTCTCCGGCCTGCCGGCGGCGGGCCTGGGCGCGCTGCTGACGCTGCTGGTCTTCCGGGTCGACCTGAGCCTCTATGCCTTCGTCGGCATCATCATGCTGATCGGCATCGTCAAGAAAAACGCCATCATGATGATCGACTTCGCGCTCGAGAAACAGCGCAAGGAGGGCATGGCGCCGGCCAAGGCGATCTTCGCCGCCTGCCTGGTCCGTTTCCGGCCGATCATGATGACCACCATGGCGGCGCTGGTCGGCACCTTGCCGATCGCCATCGGCTGGGGCGCCGGCGCCGAGGTGCGCCGCCCGTTGGGACTGGCCGTCGTCGGTGGACTGCTGGTGTCACAGTTCCTGACGCTCTATCTCACGCCGGTCGTCTATCTGGCACTCGACCGGCTGGCGGCAAGGGTGCGAACGTGAGGCAGACCCGGCTACGGCCGCGCCCCTAGCGCAGATCCTCGCGTGGGAACTGCCAGGCCGCCAAGCCATACAAGACCACGGCCAGCAACACCACCATCGAGTAGCCCAGATGAATGGCCAGCAGCGTGGCCAGCAACGTGGCCACCACGGATGCGAAACCATTGATGCCCCAGACCCAGGGCACCAGGGGTTCGGCGCGCGCGGCGACGGCGGCGAGACCCAGCGGGAAGGGCATGCCGAGGCAGAAGGCCAGGGGCGCCACCAGCAGTGTCGTCAGCAGGATTTTCCAGCCTTGCGCGAGCCCCATCAGGGCGCCGAGCAGCGGTGGCAGCAGGGCCACATAGACCAGGGCCAAGGTCGCGATGGCAAAGAACGGCCAGCGCGCCATCGGCGCCAGCCGGACGGAATACCGCGCCCCCAGGCCGGCGAAGACGAGGAAGGCCGCGAGTACCACGGCGGCCGCGTAGAGCGGATGACTTAGGAAGAGGCTGAAGCGTTGCAGGAAGGGAATCTCGATCGCCATGAAGCCCAGCCCCAGGGCCAGAAAGTACAGCACGGCGCGCCGCCGCAACCCCGGCGGCGTGGTGGCGAAGGCACGGCGCGTACCCGAGAGGGCCAAGGGCAACAGGATCAGCAGCAGGCTGATCACCACCGCCTGGACCAACGCCATCACCAGGACCGGATAGCCCCAGTCCAGCGGCGGCAGTCCGCCGCGCGATCGCAAGCTCAGCAGCTCGGGCAAGGTGCGCCACTTGAAGAAGTGGAAGAAATACGGCCGGTCGTCGGTGGCCGGCTCCAGATTGAACTTGTAGCGCTCCTGGAATTCCCGCCGGTCGGCGCCGAGCAGCGCCCGGGTACCGGCGAAGAAGTCGTCGCGTTCCAGCACGTTGTAGACGTTGGCCTCATCCGCGGCGATGCCGTGGACATGCACGGTGTCGAACGAGCGCTGGCGCGCGAAATCCCTGATGGCGGCAACTTCCGCCGCCGAGAAGACGCCATTCCTCACCAGCAGGGTCGTCGTGTTCCAGCCCCGGATGATGGCCAGGGCCCGGCCGGGCTCGGCCACGCCCACGTGTTCCAGCGCGGTGACGGCGGTGGCGAAGAGCCGCAGGCTGTCGCGCGGCGGCAGCGTCACCCAGCGCGTAAAGGCCAGCAGTCCGCCCGGGGCAAGGCGGGCCAGATAACTCTCCAGCGCTTCGACGGTGTAAAGGCTGCTTTCGCTCAACGATCCCAGGCCGGCGGCGCTACCGCCGAAAGTGTCGAGTAGCGCCACCTGGATCAGGTCGAAGCGTTCCCGGGTAGCGGCGACGAAACCGCGCGCCTCGGCAACATGAAGATGCACGCCGGCCGCGGTGTAGGGCCGGCCGGAGAAGGCGGCCAGGTCTTCCTGCACCATCGCCGTCACCTGGCCATCCAGTTCCACGGCGTCCACTCGCCGCGCCCCATGAACCAGGGCCTGCAACACGTCGCCGCCGGCGCCGGCGCCCAGCACCAATACCCGTGGCTCATGCAGCAGAATGTACGGCAGGGCCGACGTGGTCTGCGCCAGGTAGGCGAGCGGCGCGGTGTCGCCATCGTAGCGGGTGACGGCGCCCGCCGCCTGGCCATCCACGAACAGGCCGATCTGGGCCGGCGGCCCCGCCGTGGCGCCGAGGCTCAGGCCCGGCGCCAACCGTAGCGGCACCAGCGGACTTGCCACCGCGCTGACCACACCCAGAGGGCTGGTGCGTTGCGCCACCACGCGGGCATCCTTGACGCGCAGGGCCTGGCGCAGATCCTTGTAGTCGGAAGTGATCAGTTCGAGGGCTGGCGCCGGCAGCAGCCAGGGGCCGGCGCCGGCGGCCAGGGCGAGCGGCACCGCCCATCGCCGCGCCGACGGCCACGCCGCCACGGCGGCGGCCGCCAGGCCGAGGGCGCCGATGGCGCGCAGCGCATCGGCGGGATGCGCCAGGAACAGCACGGCCAGCAGCCCCAGGCTGCCCAGCCCCGCGCCCAGGATGTCGGCGCTGTACAGCAACGCGACCTGTCCGCCGAATCGGGCATAGGCGACGCACAGTGCCGTGGCGGCGCAGAAGAACGGGATGCACAGCAGCAGGTAGATCGCCGCCAGACCGAGAAACTGCCCGGGGTTCCAGGCCAGCTCGAGCACGTTGAAGGGCACCCGCTCGGCGGCCGCAAAACAGGCGATGGTGGCGACGGCAAAGATCGCGGCCGCGGCGCTGAAGCTGTGCGGATACAGCGCCAGCAGCCAGCGCCGCGCCAGGGTGACAAAGGTGCCGGCGGCACCGATGCCCAACAGGGCGACGCTGATGGCGAGGTAGGCGAAATGGTGCCACTGGATGATGGAGAACAGGCGCAGCAACAGCACTTCATAGCCCAGCGCGGCGGCGGAGAGCATGGCCACGGCGGCCAGCGGCGGTCGCTCGCTCATGACCCGGAGCGTGTCAATCGTGCCCGCCGGTGAGGGGCACGAAGCTCACGGCCATCATCTGCCGGGTCGTCACCGTGCCGTCGCGACGCTTTTCCACGAGCAGCAATTGCTGGGACTGAAACGGCGCGCCGACGGGAATCACCATCCGGCCGCCGGGCTTGAGCTGCCGCACCAGCGGTGGCGGCACATGGCCGGCGGCGGCCGTGACGATAATCGCATCGAAGGGGCCGCGCTCGGCCCAACCATGGTAGCCATCGCCAACCCGGGTCGCGACCTGCCGGTAACCAAGGCGTCGCAGACGCGCCTCGGCTTCCCGGGCCAGCGGCTCGACGATCTCGATGGACGACACCACCGCGCCCAATTCCGCCAGCACCGCCGCCTGGTAGCCGGAGCCGGTGCCGATCTCGAGGACCGAATGGCCGGGTTCGATCGCCAGCAGATCGGTCATCGCGGCGACGATATAGGGCTGGGAGATTGTCTGGCCATGTCCGATCGGCTGCGGCCGGTTGTCGTAGGCATGGGTACGCAGCGGCAAGGGCATGAACTCATGGCGCGGCAGGCGACCCAGCACCCCCAGCACGCGCGGATCGATGGCCTGCTTGCCGAGGCCGGCGCCAAAGGCCTGTGCCATGGCGGTCACCTCGGCCAGCATCGCCTGTCGTTCCCTGGTCATGTCGTCCGCCGCCAACGCGCCGCCAAGCCAGAGACCGAGCGCCCCGGCGCCAAGCCAGGACAAGGTTCCCTTGAGCCGGGCGCCCCGTCCCATCGCCGCCATGCGCCTGTTGGTCAGTTTCATCGCCGCTGCCCGAGCCAGTGGTGAACGACCAGATAGCCGCCGATCATGCCGCCAAGGTGGGCGAAATGCGCCACGCCGGCCTGCGTACCGGTGACGCCGAGGGTCAGCTCGAGACCCGCATACAGGAGCACGAACAGCCAGGCGGGCAGCGATATCGGCGGCAGCAGCAGCATGATCGTCCGATTGGGGAAACAGATCCCGTAGGCGAGCAGCACCCCGAACGCGCCGCCCGAGGCACCCACCGTCGGATATGGGCTGCCGGCGGCGCTCGCCACGAGCAATTGCATCAGTCCGGCGGACAGCACGCTGGCGAAATAAAGCTTCAGGAACACCTTGCGGCCGAGGAAGGCTTCGAGATCCCGGCCGAACATCCAGATGCCATACATATTGACCGCAATATGGGTCAGGTTGGCGTGCAGGAACGCGTAGGTGAATAGTTGCCAGGGCAAGAAGCCAGCCTGTAGCGACCATAGGCCAAAGGTTGCGACCAGCGCACCGCCGCCGCCAGCCTCCAGCACGAAGCCGACGACATTGGCGATGATGATGACACGAACAGCACTCGGCACAGGATCCACCTTTCGCTCTTGGCGGTGGGCCGCCCCGGCGCACCCTTGCCGAATGGTCGCCGCGCAGACCTGGGCGAACAATGCCGCGCTTTGCCCGCCTGGTCAATCGTGGCCGCGCCGACGCAACCGGATCGTCGGTGCGCAGTCGTCCCGAGCGCGCATCGCCCGCTTGTTGACGCGACGGGGCCAATGGCCTACGGTGAGCCTATCGCAGCACGAACCGGCTGACACTCGAATGGGTGCGGGCCACGCGCCGGGCTTCCTTCCAGGCGCATCCCATGATCCGGCCACCGATGAGCGCAAAATCCTCCAAGCCAACCAATCCCGCGACGCGGAATGAACTCTCGCGGCAACCCCGGATTGCCCCGCGGGAGTCGCTTGACCGCTATGCCGACTTCTATGACCTGGCTCCCGTCGGCTTTGTCACGCTCACGGACAAGAAGGAGATTGCCGAAGTCAACATGACCGGGGCCGCGATGCTCGGTGTTGGCCGGACCGAGTTGTTGCAGAAAAGCTTTGGCGCCTTTGTGGCCCACGAGGACGCCCAGCATTGGGAACGGCAGTCGAGCAACGCGCTCGGCCAGGACACGCGACTGAACCTTGAAATCGCGCTGACGCGCCCGGATGGAGGCCGCATCGATGTCCGGCTGGATTGCCTGCGCATGGTCAAGGAGGGCCAAGCCCCTCTCCTGCAAGTCGTATTGACCGACATCACGGCGCGCAAGCGGGCCGAAGTGGCGCTGCGCGAGCAGGAGGAGTTCTTCCGCCTGATCGCGGAAAACATCGGCGATTTCGTCGCGGTCCTCGACGTGGACGGGCGCAGGATCTACAACAGCCCTTCCTATAAGCGCCACTTCGGCGAAACCCGCGACCTGCGCGGTACGAATTCCTTCGCGGAAATCCACGAGGACGACCGGCCGCGAATCGAAAAGGCCTTTCGCGAGACGGTGGCCTCCGGTATCGGCCAGCGATGCGACTATCGCTTCGTGTTGGCGGACGGCGGCATCCGCCACATGGAATCGCGCGGCGCGGTGATCAGGGACGGCGAGGGCAACGTCGCCCGCGTTGTGGTGGTTTCCCGCGATGTCACCGAACGGAAGCGGGCGGAAGATCAACTACAGATCGCCGCCACCGCCTTCGAGGCGCACGAGGGCATGCTCGTCACGGATGCCCTTGGGCTGATCCAGCGTGTGAATGGGGCCTTTTCCGAGATGACCGGCTATGCGGCGGAAGAGGTGATCGGACGCAAACCGAGCCTGCTTCGATCCGGGCGCCACGACGCGGCCTTCTACGCCGAGATGTGGGCGAGCATCGGCCGATCCGGCTTGTGGCAGGGCGAGATATGGAACCGGCGCAAGAGCGGCGACGTCTATCCTCAATGGATGACGATCACCGCCATTCGCGACGGCGGAGACCAGATCACGCACTATGTCGCCACGATGACCGACATCAGCGCGCGCAAGGCGGCCGAGGACGAGGTCCGTCATCTGGCCTTCAACGACGACCTGACGCAGTTGCCCAACCGCCGGCTGCTGCTGGACCGGATGCAACGGGCGACAGCCGCCAGTGGCCGAAGCCGGCGCCGGGGCGCGGTGATGCTCATCGACCTGGACAACTTCAAGGCGATCAACGACGCCCTTGGCCACGACCAGGGCGATCTGCTCCTCCAGCAGGCCGCGCAGCGCCTCGGTCGCTGTGTGCGCGAGGGCGACACCGTGGCACGCCTGGGTGGCGACGAATTCGTGGTGATGCTGGAAGACCTGAGCGAAGACCTCGAGCAGGCGACCCGGCAGGCCGAGGCGGCCGGCGAGAAGATTCTCGCCACGCTCAACCAGCCTTACGAACTGCGCGGCGGCCGGCACCGGTGCACGCCGAGCATCGGCGTCACTTTGTTTGCCGACCAGCGGCAGAGTATCGACGAGTTGCTCCGGCAGGCGGACCTCGCCATGTACCGGTCAAAGGCCGCCGGCCGCAATTCGCTGCACTTCTTCTCTGCGCCGTAGGCGCCACACTGGCGCACCCGGCGAGCACCGGCAACACCGCCCGGTCAGATGCAGGCGCTGCGCACCTGCATCATGTCGGTCAATCCGCGCAAGGCCTTCTCGATGCCATCCTGTTTGAGGTTCGTCATGCCCTCGCCGATGGCGGTGCGCTGAAACTCGGCGGCCGCCGCCTGGGTACGGATCAGATGGCGGATGGCCGGCGTGCAGTCGAGCACCTCGTAGAGGCCCAGTCGGCCCCGGTAACCGGCGCCGTAGCATTCGTCGCAGCCCTTCGGCCGCCAGACGGCCAGTTCGCCACCCTCACCGAGCCGTTCCCGCCAGCCGGCGACGATCGCTTCACGCTCGCGGAAGGAAGGCTGCCGCATATTGCCGGCGTAGTAGTACTCGGCCGCCAGTTCGTCGAGTTCCTGTCCGGCCAGCGGCACTCTTTCGGCGCAGGTCGGGCACAGCCGTCGCGCCAGGCGCTGGGCCAGAATGCCGAGCACCGCGTCGGCCAGGTTGTAGGGGTCGGCGCCGAGATCGAGCAGTCGGGTCGCCGTTTCGGAGGCCGAATTGGTGTGCAGCGTGGATAGCACCAGGTGACCGGTCATCGACGCCTCCAGGGCAATGCGCGCCGTCTCCTGGTCGCGCATTTCGCCGATCATGATCACGTCGGGATCGGCGCGCAGGAAGGCGCGCAGGGCGTTGGCGAAGGTCCAGCCGATCTTGGCGTTCACCTGCACCTGGCAGACGTTCTTCTGGACGATTTCGACCGGATCTTCGGCTGTCCATATCTTGCGCTCGGGCGTGTTCAACTCGCGCAGCGCCGAATGCAGCGTGGTGGTCTTGCCGCTGCCGGTGGGGCCGCAGACCACGATCAGGCCGTAGGGCCGGCTGATCATGCGCCGGAAGGCCGCCAGGTCGCGCGCCGTCATGCCGATGCTGTCGATGGCCATCGGCTCGCCCGGCGGCAGCAGGCGGATGGTGACGTCCTCGATGCCGCGAATGGTCGGGATCGTCGCCACGCGCAGGTCGATCTGGCCACGGTTGGGGCACATGAAGTAGATCTTGCCGTCCTGCGGTTTGCGCCGCTCGGAAATATCCAGGTCGGACATGATCTTGATGCGCGATACCACCGCCTCGTGATAGGCCGACGGAAACTCGGAGTAGTCCTCCATGCGGCCATCGCGCCGGAAGCGGATGCGGGTGAAGCCATTACCCGGAAACGCCTCCAGATGGACGTCGGAGGCCTCGACGGCGGCGGCGTCGTTGATCATCTTGTTTACCAGACCGACGACCGTCGCGTCCTCTTCCGAGATGGCGGTGGCTTCCGGTTGCGGTGGCAGCGTCCCGGACAACTGGACCAGCGCCTTCTTCGCCAGGCTGCGGAATTCGCGATCCGACTCCTGCGCCGACCGGCTCTGGCCATAGTCGGCCAGCCGCTGGGTCAACCGGTTGCCGGCGGCAAACACCAGTTCGACATTCAGGTTGGTCAGGAACGCGAAGTATTCCTTCTCGGCGAACTCGAGCGGATTTTCGACCGCCAGGAACAGATGCCCCTCGACCACCGCCACCGGCACGGCGCGGTAGATCCGCGCCACGTCCATGGGCACCTTCTTCATGGTCGCGCCATCGATGTGGAAGGCATACAGATCGACCATGATGATGCCGGTCTGCTGGCACAACGCGCGCGTGACATTCTCTTCGCTGGCCGCGCCCATCTTGGGCAAAATCCGGCCGATCGGTTCGCGCCGCCGGCCCTGCTTGAGCTGGATCTGGCAGGCCGAGTCGATGGCCTTTTGCGTGACCACGCCGTGAGCGAGAAGAATCTCGCCCAGCCGACGGCCGTCCCTGGCCGTGCCGTTGCCCTGGCCGCGACTGGCGACGGCCTGCCGCAACTGGTCGATGTTGGCGATTTCGTGCCACGGCACCAGAGGCGGTGCCTCGCCGTCCACGGGCTTGCCCCCCTCCGGCTCGACCACGGGCATATCGGGCAGTCCGCGCCGCTGCTTGCCATGCGTCGCGTCAGTCGCCGCGTGGCGCCGCGCTTCCTGATCCAGGCGAGCCACTTCGGCCGTCGCGGTGGCGAAGGGATCATGCGGATTGCCGCTCATGTGCGGGAAAGCCAGCTCGTGCGCCTGCTTCAGCGCTAGCAACTCGCTCAGCACCTTCTCGGAAAAGCCGCTGCGCTTGCCTCGGTCCGAAAGCATCAGGCTGTCGAGGTACGGCATCACCTCGTGGGTGCCCCACAGCGCCTCGATCTTGCGGATCAGGCGCTCGTGGTTGCGCGCCATGGTTTGCGGAAACACGCCCGCGCCATCGGCAAAAGCCGCGGCGATTCGCGGGAACTTTTCGCTATCCCTCCCTGGATAGTCGGCATCCATGATTGCCTCCCTGGCTTCTTCTTCGCTTCAACTCTAGCAGCGGGGCGACGGGAGTGAACTGACGCCGATCAAAGGATTAGAGCACGTAGCGCGACAAGTCCTCGTTGATCGCCAGTTCCGCCAGCCGGACATCGACATAGGCGGCATCGACGTCGACCGCTTGCCCTTCGCTCCGACCGGCCTCGAAGGAAACTTCTTCGAGCAGCTTCTCCATCACGGTATAAAGCCGGCGCGCGCCGATGTTTTCGGTCTTTTCGTTGACCTGGAAGGCGATCTCGGCCAGCCGGCGGATGCCGTCGGCGGCAAATGCCAGGGAAACCTGCTCCGTTTCCAGCAGGGCCTGGTACTGGCGGGTCAGGCAGGCGTCGGTCTGCGTCAGGATCAGCTCGAAGTCCTCCACGGAGAGGGAATCGAGCTCGACGCGGATCGGAAAGCGCCCCTGCAATTCCGGAATCAGATCGGAAGGCTTGGCCATGTGGAAGGCGCCGCTGGCGATGAACAGGATGTGATCGGTCTTGATCATGCCGTACTTGGTGGATACCGTGGTGCCCTCGACCAGCGGCAGCAGGTCGCGCTGCACGCCCTGGCGCGAGACATCCGCGCCCTGCGTTTCCTGGCGCGCGGCGATCTTGTCGATCTCGTCGAGGAAGACGATGCCGTTCTGCTCGACATTCCGCAAGGCCTGCGCCTTCACTTCCTCGTCGTTGATCAGGCGCGCCGCCTCTTCGTCGGTGAGCGCCTTCATCGCCTCGCGAATCTTCATCTTGCGGCTGCGGCGCTTGCCACCACCGAGGTTCTGGAACATGCCCTGGATCTGCTGGGTCAATTCCTCCATGCCCGGCGGGGCGAAGATCTCCATGGCGGCCGAGGTGGCGGCCACCTCGATCTCGATTTCCTTGTCGTCCAGCTCGCCCTCGCGCAGCTTCTTGCGAAACTTCTGCCGCGTCCCCGAATCGTCGGTCGCCGTCTCGCTGAAGCCACCGCGCGCGGGCGGCAGCAGCACATCGAGCACGCGGTCCTCGGCGGCGTCGACAGCCCGGTCGCGCACCGCCTTCATGGCCGCCTCGCGGCCGTCCTTGATCGCCGTTTCGGCGAGGTCGCGAATGATGGTATCGACGTCGCGACCGACGTAACCGACCTCGGTGAACTTGGTCGCCTCGATCTTGATGAAGGGCGCGTTGGCCAGCCGCGCCAGGCGGCGGGCAATCTCGGTCTTGCCGACGCCGGTCGGGCCGATCATCAGGATGTTCTTCGGCGTGATTTCCGAGCGCAACGGCTCGGCCACCTGGGCGCGCCGCCAGCGATTGCGCAGGGCGATGGCCACGGCGCGCTTGGCACGGGCCTGGCCAACGATGTGCTTGTCGAGTTCGGAGACGATCTCCGCCGGCGTCATCTGGCTCGTCGTGCTCATTCGAGGACCTCGATGACATGGTTCTGATTGGTGTAGATGCACAGGTCGCCGGCGATCTCGAGCGACTTCTTGACGATCTCGGCCGGCGCCAGTTCGGTGTTCTCGAGCAAGGCGCGCGCCGCCGACTGAGCGTAGGCGCCACCGCTACCGATGGCGACGATACCGAGCTCCGGCTCCAGGACGTCGCCATTGCCGGTGATGATCAGGGAATGCTCGGTGTCCGCCACCGCCAGCATGGCCTCCAGCCGGCGCAGCACCCGGTCGCTGCGCCAGTCTTTGGCCAGTTCAACGGCCGAGCGCAGCAGGTTGCCCCGGTGCTGCTCCAGCTTGGCCTCGAAGCGCTCGAACAGCGTGAAGGCGTCGGCCGTGCCGCCGGCAAAGCCGGCGAGAATTTGCTCGCCATACAAGCGGCGAACCTTGCGGGCGCTCGACTTGATAATGATGTTGCCCAGCGTCACCTGGCCGTCGCCGCCCAACGCGACGGCGCTGCCGCGCCGCACGGAGAGGATGGTGGTACCTCGATACTGCTCCAAGCTGCCTCCTATTGCCGACCGGTATCAGGTCTTGCGCGTTTCGATGCGAGCCACCCGGTCCAGTCCGATGACTTCCCACAGGGCGGCCAGCAGATGGCTGGCCTTGACCAGGCGCAGCTTCTTCTGGGTCGCCAGCAGGGCGGTGGCGAGATTCATCAGGTTGGCGGCGGCGACGAAGTCCATGCGTTGCAGGCGGCTGGTATCGACGACGATCTCGTTGCTGGTCTCGGCACGCGCGCGAATCGCCGCGAAGGCGGCGTCGTTGGCGGCGGTAATGGAGCCTTCCAGAAAGCACTCGGTCTCCGCTTCAGGCACCGCTTCGGCGGGCTTGCCGCCGGCATCCGTCTCCCGCTTGCCCGCCTTGACCTTGGCCGGCTCCCAGGACGGCGGCGACACCTCGAAGGTCACGGCATAGTTGACCGCGGTGTCCTCGAAAGCCTCCTGGGCGGCCAATTGCTGATACAGGTCGAGCAGCAGCAGCCACATTTGTTCGTTCTCGCGCTGTCCGGGCACGATCTTGCGCGCCAGAATGGCCGCCAGCTTCTCGGCACCGCCCAGCACGCACTCCTTGCGCGCCTTCTTCAACTGGCGCAGGGCATCGTTCACAAGTTGGCAACCCTGTTCGTCGGCATCGGTCACCTTTGCGAGCTCGAGCCTGACCGAGGGGTTCTTCTCGGCGAGCTTCAGCAGCGGCGTCAAGGCCTCGCCCGCCTTGCCGCTGAGCGCGCCAGTCAAGGTGACGGCGGCCCGGCCGCCCACCGACGAAACGACGACCTCGGTCTTGCTCGCGCCGCCGGTCCAGGTAGGGGGCGAGGTTTCGAACCTGGCCGCGTATTCAAGCGCCAGATGCTCGAAGGCATGCTGTCGATCCAGCAGTTGATAGAGCTCGAACAGCATGCCCCAGGCGCGCGGCGCGTAACTGCCCAAAGCGGCGTCGCGATCGCGAATCGCCCCCTCCAGCGGCGCGCAGGCGGCGTCCGGTTGCTCGACCGAGTAGAGCATGGCGGCCTGCTCGATGGCCGGCGGTACCTGATGAGTCTCTTCGCGAACCTCGATCTGTGCGCCCCGCGCCGACGGAATTTCGCCCGGCTGGGTGAAATCAAGCGACCCGAGTTCGTCCGGGCCGGAGCCGAGGGCGGGCTTTGCCGGAGGCCGTGCCGGCGCCTTGCCGGCCAACGGCGGGGGTGTTTTCTTGCCGAACAGGGGAAAAGCCACGTTGTCAGACCGTACTATAGGTAAAACGAGTTGCCTAATATATCCCATCGGCCGGGCAATCGGCATCCTCGCGCTGTGTCGCCGGGGTCATGGCCATGGCGACAAAAGCCATTCCAGCCAGACAGCAAACAATCGCGGCACCGGCCGGCAGGTCGAACAAAGAGGATGCCAGCAATCCGGCCGCATAGCCGAGCGTACCAAGGGCCCAGGACGCCAGCAGCCTGCGTTTGCCGGTCAGCCTGCGAAACGCCACGGCCGGGGCGATCAAGCTGGCGAACACCAGTAGCACACCGACCAGTTGCACCGATGCCGTCACCGCCAAGGCCAGGAGAATATAGAAACCGGCACGGCTCTGACGCCGTCCAACGTGCGGCCAGAAGCCAAGGATCACCGCGTAAAGCACCGCCACCGGACCCAGTTGCGCCCAATCAACCCAGAGCACCTGGCCGGACAACATGTCCTTCAAGTGCTCGCCACCATGGGGATTTCCGGCCAGCAACAGAATTCCGGCCGCCGCCGCGACCACGAAAACCAGACCGATCAGCGCCTCCTGAACGTCGGGCCAGCGCTTTTCGCTCCAGTTCATCGCCATGGCGCCAATCAGCGCCGCCACTGCCGCCGCCCCCTGCGCTGCCAGCGGCGCTTCCCAGCCAAGCATTTGCGCGACGATGACGCCCAGGCCGGCGACTTGGGCAATGGCGAGATCTATGAAGATAATGCCCCGCCGCAATACGTCGATGCCCAGCGGCACGTGCGTCGCCAGCACCAGCAAGCCGGCGACGAACGGAGCCGCGAGCAGGCTCCAATCAATGCTCACCTGGCGGCCTCGGCCAGGCGCCGCACGGTGTCGTCGAACAGGCCGAACAGATCCTTCGCCACGTCGCTCCCGCCGACGGTAAAGGGCAGCACGGCCACCGGCACCCTGGCCTGCGCCGAGAACCACTCGGCGGGACGCGCGTTGTTGTATGCGGCGCGCACCACCATCTTCGGCCGGCTCGCCGCCGTCTGCTCGACCAGACGGGCCAGATGGGCGACCGAAGGTTCAATGCCCGGTTTGGGCTCCAACGCCGCCACCTCCCTGATGCCCAGCCAGTCGAACAGATAAGTCCAGGACTTGTGCTGCACGACGACCGGCGTGCCCTTGAGCGACGCCGCCATCGTCTCCCAGCGCGCCGTGGCGGCGCTCCACTTCTCGGCGAACGCGGCGAAGCCAGTGCGATAGGCGGCGGCGTTGGCGGCATCGAGGGTGGTCAGCCGCGCGCTCAGCGCCTCGCCGATCTTCAGGATGTTGCGCGGATCGGTCTGAATGTGCGGATTGCCGTCGGCATGCACATCGCCGTCGGCGCGATCAAGCCGGGCCGGCACGTCGAGCATGCGCACGAAGCCGGCCGCCTCGAAGTAGCCAGGCTGGCCCGGCTGCACGCGCGGGTTGGCGGATTCGCGCTGGATCACCGGCAGCCAGCCGATTTCCAGCTCGGCGCCGGTAGCGACGATCAGGTCCGCATTGCGGGCACGGGCGATAAGCGAAGGCCGCGCCTGGATCTGGTGGGGGTCCTGGAGGCCATGCGTCGCAGTAAACACTTCGACCTTGTCGCCACCGATTTCCTTCACCAAAGCTCCCCACTCAGGAACCGTGGCGAACACCTTGAGCACCGCATGCGCGGGCAGCGCCAGCAGCGTCATCAACATCAGTATCAATGCTCTCATTGCCGCTGTCCTTAGAAGCTATGCGCGCCGTGGGCGCCCAGGGAATGCTGATATTGAAGGAAGACCTGGTTGGCCTTCTCCTCGACGCCGTCGACCCACAGTTTGGCGCGCGACGCCTGGAGGCGCACCAGCGAAAACTCGGTGATATTGCGCGTCAGGGCGGCTGTCCAGCGGTCGGACTTGTTCAAGTTCGTCGTATTGCCGAAGCCGACGAACCGGTTGGTCATGCCCGCGGCGTCATAGCGCACACCCGCCTGCCAGTGCGGCAGGAAGCCATAGGTTCCCTGGACCACCACGCCATCTTGCTTGTAGCGCAGCTTCTGGCCGAGCAATCCCGCACCGCCTTCGAAGAACGCGATGTCGAGATCCTTGTTCAAGCGCAGGTATTCGCCGACCAGCTTGAGATTGCCCTTCCCGCCATAGCCGCCCGCATCGTACTTGTAGACGGCATCGAGGCCCCAGACCTTGCCCTTGCCCTCAAGCGCATTCACACATATGCCACCCGGAGTGCCACAGGCAACGCCCGGATTCTCCTCGGAATGGTCATGTACCTCCTGAAGCTGGCTGGAACGGGCATACCACCCCCCGAACTGCAAGGCGTGGTTGTTGCCGAGATCCGGGCCAATCTTGGCGAACAGTGTCGTCAGGCGCGGGCCGGATTTTGCAGCCCCAAGCGCGCCGGCTGCCGTGCCCGCCAAGGATAGTCCGTCGGCGCGGCCAGCCGGCGTTTCCTCGCCGCCCGTCGCGAAGGTCTGCTCCTTGCCCTGCAGCAGTTCTACGCCAAGCTGGGTGTACCAGTTGCCGGTCGGTGGCAACCATGACAAACGCAGGCCGGTATCCATCAGGCCATGTTCGCCGAGCAAGGTGCGATAGGGCAGATTCTGGTCGACAAAATCCCATTGATGCGGATGCTGCCCGTTCAGGTAGCCGACGCCCGAGAGGAACTTGCCACCACGCAATTTGAGCCCGGCCGGCAGGGCGCGGGTATCGAAATAGGCCTCCTCCAACTCGACGCCACCGCCCGAACTGACCGTCATCATCACGTTGGCATCGAAGTAAGGGCTGACGGACGCCGAGAACGCCAATTCGGTCTCACGCAGATTGAAGCCGCGTTCCAGCGCGCCATGGTCGTGCCCCTCGTGATCGTGGCTGTGGTTGATGCCGTCGATGTGTTCGTACAACGCACCGCTACCACCCTTGCGGTTGTCGCGGAAGTAGACGCCGTCGAGAATCAAGGACATCCGTGGATTGAAGCCGCTACCGGCTGTCTGCGTGCTCCGGCGATCTTCCCTCGCCATTGGCTCGACCGGCTTGGCGGACTGTGCCGTTGCCTTTTCCAGGCGCGCCTCGAGCGCCGCGATGCGCTCTTCGTAGTTTCTTTTCATTTGCGCGATTTCCTCGCGCAAGGCATTCAAATCGCCGTTGGCGGCGGCGGGCAGACTGGTCAGCGCGCCGACAACGGCCAGCGCAAGAATGGGCAAACGATTCATGGCGACTCTCCAAAGTGAAAACGAAAGCGCGACCGACGGCCACGCGCAACGAATGGTCAGCTTTGGAAGAAAGGCGGTCCGCGACTGAGGAAGTACGTGCGATGAACCCGGGCCAGCCGTGGCGGCTCGACTCGGTCATACGACGGACGCAAGACGGGCATGACCACCGGCAACGTCGCCGCCACCGGCGGTGCCGGCGAGGCGTTGATCAGCGCCAGACATTCCAGGCAAACCTCGTCGTAACCACCATCGAAATCCGCCAAGTGATCGGCGCCATGCCAGGCGAACGCCGACTGTGCCAGCATCAGCGTCCCCACCAACGCGATCAATCCGAACAGTCGGTTCATCGTCCATCGCCCCGGCGCGCGCAATCTACGCAAGTACCTCGCAGATCCAGTTCGACCTCGGCCAGCCGAAAGCCGCGAGGCAATCTTGGCGGCGGCGGCGGCGGGGTATTCAGGCAAAACACCGCGCCACAGTCGACACAGCGAAAATGGGCGTGACTCGCGTGCTGCCGCCGCGCGGCAACCGTGGCGAAACGGAACACGCCCCGGTCGTCAGCCAACTTGAACGCCAAGCCGCAGGACACCAGCGAGTCGAGCACACGATAAAGGGTGACACGGTTGATCGTCGCCAGTTGCGCCTCGAGCTCGGCATGGCGCAAAGGGCGATCGACCTCCGATATCGCTTCGAGCACGCGCAGCCGGGCAGGTGTCACCTTGACACCTGCCGCGCGCAACTGCTCTGCCGCGCTGGTCGGGACTACGGATTTCGCCATGGCGCGATGAAAGCACAGTCGACCACTAAATGCAACCGGGTTGCATTTGTTATCGCGCCATGGTCCAATGCCGCGCTTCCGCATCGACCTCGCATACCGACCCCGGGCATGTCCTCACTCTTCCAGATAGTTCTTGCCTGTGTGCTCGGTGGTCTGTTGAGCATGCTGGCCGCCGCATTGGTAATGTTCGGTATGCCGCGCAAATGGCTGGGACTGACGGTGAGCTTCTCGACCGGCCTCCTGCTGGCGGCGGCAACGCTGCACCTGCTGCCCGAGGCGCTGGAGTCCGGCCTGACGCCGCACGAGGTGTTCCCGCTGCTGCTCGGCGGCATCCTCGGCTTCTTCGCACTCGAAAAATTCGCGCTCTGGCGCCACGCCCATGGCGCCAGTGACGCGCACCCGGATGATCAGGATTGCGATGACCACACCCACGCGCACCACCATTTTCACGGTGAGACGATCTCGATCCTGATCGGCGACGGTTTCCACAACTTCACCGACGGCCTGCTGATCGCCGCGGCTTTCCTCGCCGACCCGGTGCTCGGCTGGACCGCAACGTTGGCCGTGGTCGCCCACGAGGTACCGCAGGAAGCCGGCGACTTCGCCATCCTGCTCGCCGCCGGCTGGGCGCGCGGCCGGGCGCTGTTCTGGAATGGCGTCTCCAGCCTGACCGCCGTGGCAGGCGGCATCGTCGGCCATTTCGCCCTGGAACAGGCGCAGGAATGGGTGCCCGTCATCATCACGCTGGCCGCGGCCAGCTTCCTGTACATCGCCGTCGCCGACCTGATGCCACGCCTGAAGCGCGACCATTCGGCCATTGGCTGGCACGGCCTGCTGCTCGCCGCCGGCATTGCGGTGGTTGTGCTGAGCGGTGGCCATTCCCACTAACCCCAAGGAGACTGTCATGAAACCGCTGCCTCTGGTCGCCGCCCTGTTCGTCGCGCCCATTGTCCTGGCACAGCACAGGCATGTGCACGGCGAGGGCATGCTCGACGTCGCCATCGACAGGGACATGATTTCCCTGTCGCTGGAGCTGCCGCTCGACGCCACCGTTGGCTTCGAGCATGCGCCGAAGAACGACAAGGAGCGAACGACGCTTGCCGCGACCGAGCAGGTGCTCAAGGGCGCCGCAGTGCTCTTCATACCGACGCCCGAAGCAAAATGCACCCCCGCGGAGGTCAAGGTCGGCATGCCGAACTTCGACGGCAATGGTCACGCCGACATCGAGGCTGACTATGTGTTCCGCTGCGCCAATCCAGCCGCGCTAAAGGGCATCGATACCGCGCTCTTCACCCAGTTCAAGCGTCTCTATCGCCTCGAAGCGCGGCGTACCGGCCCGACCGGACAAGGGGCGGCGCGGCTAACGCCAAAGAAGCCGGTTCTGAACTGGTAAGCTGGGGCGCATGACGGCGCTATCGATCTCCGACCTCGTCTATCGCTGGCCGCGCCAGCCGACTGCCTGCCTGGATATCCCGCGCTTCACGGTCGGTACGGGCGAGCGCGTGTTCCTTTACGGCCCCTCGGGTTCCGGCAAGAGCACGCTGCTTAGCCTGCTCGGCGGTGTCGCGCTGCCGGAGGCCGGCGGCATCGAGGTGCTGGGTGAATCGCTGGCGGAGCACTCGTCTTCGGCGCGCGACCGGCTGCGCGCGGACCACATCGGCTTCATCTTCCAGCAGTTCAACTTACTACCCTGGCTCTCGGCGCTGGACAACGTGCTGTTGCCGTGCACCTTCTCGGCGCTGCGCAAGTCGCGCGCGGGCGATCCGCACGCGGAAGCCGAACGCCTGCTGGCGCATCTCGACCTCGCGCCGAAGCTCTGGGGCAAACCAGCCAACGAACTCTCGGTCGGCCAGCAGCAGCGCGTCGCCGCCGCGCGGGCGCTGATCGGCCGGCCGGAAGTGTTGATCGCCGACGAGCCGACCTCGGCGCTCGATGCGCCGCTCCAGCGGATATTCGTCGACCTGCTGCTGAAGGAAGCCGCGGCCGCCGGGGCGGCACTGCTGTTCGTCAGCCACGACGCCCGGTTGGCGGGGCACTTCGACCGACAGGTGGCGCTGGCCGAGATCAATCGTGCCGTGGCGGAGAATTCCGCATGAAGGCCATTCTGGCGCTCGCACTGAAGAGCGCCTGGGCGCGCCGGCTGACGCTCGGCATCACGCTGGTCGCCATCGCGCTGGCCTCGGCCCTGTTGCTCGCTGTCGAGCGCGTCCGCCACGACGCGCGCGCGAGCTTCACGCAATCGGTCTCCGGGGTCGACCTGGTGGTTGGGCCGCGCACCGGCGCTGTGCAACTGATGCTCTACGCCGTGTTTCGCTCCGGCGCAGCCACGCATAACATGAAGTTCGAGAGCTACGAGGCGCTGGCCACCCACCCGGCGGTCGAATGGGCCGTACCGCTCTCGCTGGGCGACTCGCACCACGGTTTCCCGGTGCTCGGCACGTCGACCGACTATTTCGCGCGCTTCCATTACGGCGATCGGGAAGCGCTCACCTTCGCTTCCGGCCAACCGTTCGCCAGCGTGTTTGAAGCTGTCCTTGGCAGCGATGTCGCAGCCGAACTCGGCTATCGGACCGGTGACCGCATCACACTGACACACGGGATGGAGACAACCGGACCGGAGCATGACGACAAGCCATTCGCCGTCGTCGGCGTGCTGGCGCCGACGGGCACACCGGTGGATCGCAGCGTGCACGTCAGTCTCGAGGCAATCACCGCCCTGCACCTCGATTGGGCTGGCGGCGCGCCGCTGCCGGGTCTGTCGATTCCCGCCGAGCATGTGAAGAAGTTCGATCTCAAGCCCAAGGAGGTCACCGCCATGCTGATCGGCCTGAAGAGCCGTGGCGACGTCTTCCGTCTGCAACGCCACATCAATGCTTTTCGTGGCGAACCACTGATGGCTGTCATGCCCGGCGTAGCGCTCGACGAGTTGTGGCAGACGCTGGCGATGGTCGAGCGCGCGTTGCTGGCCATGTCGGCGCTGGTGGTCGCAGTCGGCCTTGCCGGCCTGATGGCGACCATGCTCGCCGGACTCAATGAGCGGCGGCGCGAACTCGCGATCCTGCGCGCGCTCGGCGCCGGGCCGGGCGAGGTCTTTCTGATGCTCACCGTCGAAGGAGTGCTGGTCACCTTGTTCGGTGTGCTGCTCGGCGCCGGCCTGCTGTTCTCCGGCATTCTGGCGCTGGCACCGCTGGCGCAGACCCGGTTCGGCTTACACATGTCGACGCACATGCTGTCCGAGAACGAAATCGCCTTGCTGCTGTCCATCGTGCTGACCGGACTCGCCGCCAGCCTCGTCCCCGGCTGGCGCGCTTGGCGTATGTCGCTCGCCGACGGACTGACTCCGAGGAACTGATGAAGAAACTCCTGCTGATCGCCCTGCTGTTCTTCACCACCATCGCCCACGCGGCGGACGACTGGCCGGAACTCAAGTGGGACGCCCTGATTCCAAAGGACTGGGATCCACGCAAGGAATTCAAGGAACTCAATCTGGGCAAGATTCAGGACTCGGATCCGCGCGCAATGGAAGCCTTGGAGAAGATGAAGGCGATGTGGGACAACGCGCCAGCGGAGCCTTCGCTCAACGGCAAGAAGCTGCGCATCGCGGGCTTTGCGTTGCCGCTGGAACGCAAGGGCGACAAGGTCACCGAGTTCCTGCTGGTACCCTACTTCGGCGCCTGTATCCACAGTCCGCCACCGCCCGCCAATCAGATTATCGTCGCCGCATCGGCCAAGCCGCTGAGCGGGATAAAGATGATGACGCCGGTCTGGGTCTTCGGCTCGCTGGCGACAAAGCGCGGCGACACGACCTGGGGCGTAGCGGGCTATCGACTCACCGTGGACAAGATCGCGCCCTACGAGGAGCCGCATCGCAGGTAGCACCGGCCGCTAGTCCACCCGCACCAGCAGGCCCTTCAGGTATTCGCCTTCGGGGAAGGCAAGATCGATCGGATGATCGGCGGCCCCTTGCAGGCGCTTGACGATGCGGGCCTCCCGACCCGAATCGAGCGCCGCGCCGGCGACGATCTTCTGGAACAGTTCCAGGCCGATGCCGCCGGAACACGAATAGGTCATCAGCAGCCCGCCGGGATTCAGCAGCTTGCAGCCGAGCAGGTTGATGTCCTTGTACGCCCGCGCCGCCCGTTCGGCGTGGCTGGCCGAGGGCGCGAATTTGGGCGGGTCGAGCACGATCAGGTCGAAGCGATCACCGACGGATTTCAGCCGGCGCAGTTCGTCGAAGACGTTGGCACCGCGCCATTCGGCGCGTCCGGCGTCAAGCTGGGTATTGAGCGCCAGGTTGGCCCGCGCCTGCGCCAGCGCCGGTTCAGAACTGTCGATCGACACCACTTGCGTCGCGCCGCCGGCCAGCGCCTGTAGCGAAAAACCGCCCGTGTAACAGAAGCAGTTGAGCACGCATTTGCCGGCGGACAACTCCTTCAGCAGGCGCCGATTGTCGCGCTGGTCGAGATAGAAGCCGGTCTTGTGGCCGCCAACGATGTCCACCGCCATCTTCACGCCGTGTTCGTCGATGACGATCTCGCCCAGGTCGCCGCCGGGCGCCTCTCCCCGCAACCAGCCGGTGCGCGATTCCAGTCCCTCGAGGCCGCGCACCTCCGAATCGGAGCGCTCGTAGATGCGGGAGCACGAGGTTGCCCGCGCCAGCGCGTCGGCAATCGCCTCGCGCCACTTTTCGGCGCCGGCGGAAGTCAGTTGCAGCACCACGGTATCGCCATACCGGTCGGCGATCACACCCGGCAGGCCGTCCGATTCGGCGTGGATCAGGCGCAGGCCCTGCTGCCCAGCCAGTTCCGGCAGCGCGGCGCGGCGCGCCACGGCGGCGGCGACGCGACGCTTGAAGAAGGCGTTGTCGATGATCTCGTTGGCCTCGAAGCTCCACACCCGCGCCCGAATCTGCGACTCCGGGCTCCACGCCGCCTTGGCCAGCACACCCCGGTCGGAGACCACTTCGACCGTGTCACCCGGCCGCGCCCGGCCGGCCAGCCGCTCGATCGAGCCGGCGAAGATCCAGGGATGGCGGCGGAACAAGGAGCGCTCTTTGCCCGGTTGAAGTATCAATTGAGACATCGCCGCATTGTATTCGACCGCTTCGATCGCCACGATGAATGGCAGGGCTTACCATGGCGCCACGAGTCCTACCCGAGGCGAACAGATGGCACCCTTTGGCTCCCTTGGCCGCAAGCTTTCACGCCTGATCGGCCGGACCGACGACCGCGATGTCCGGAGTCGGCGCATGGTCGCGGTGATCGAATGCCTGCTCAATCAGAATGCGCGCGATGCCGGAGCAGCCGTGTTTCCAGCGATGAACGGCGCGGTGATCGACCTTTGCCGCCAGCACGATATCGGCCTGCTGCAAATGCCCTGCCCGGAAATCGCTTGCCTCGGCTTGGCGCGCGAGCGGCAACCGGGGCAATCGTTGCGCGAAGCACTCGACACGGAGGCAGGCCGGGCCTGTTGCGCGCGCCTTGCCGGCGAAGTGGTCGATCGCCTACAAGCCTACATGCGGGCCGGCTACCAAGTCGTGGCCGCGCTGGGCGGCAACCAGGGCAGTCCCGGCTGCGCAGTGCATTGCGGGAGGGAGGGCCTGCTCGAGACGTCGGGCATTTTCATGCGCGAACTCGCAGCCGAGCTTGCCAGACGGCAGATCGCGCTGCCGTTGATGGCCATTCGCGATTCCGAACCCGCGCTCCTCGATCAAGACGTACAGGCGCTGCGCAAGCTAATCACGGTCCAGCCGCCGCGCTGACCGTTCCTCGCTTCCGTCGGCGCTACTTCTTTCGCGCCCGCGGATGCGCCGCGTCGTACACCTTGGCCAGGTGCTGAAAATCCAGGTGGGTATAGATCTGCGTGGTGCCAATGTTGGCGTGGCCGAGCATTTCCTGGACGGCGCGCAGGTCGCCGGACGATTGCAGCAGATGCGAGGCGAAGGAATGGCGCAGCATGTGCGGATGCACGTGGACACCCAGGCCCTGGCGCTTGGCCCAAGCCGCCAGCCGTCGTTCGATGGTGCGTGGATTGAGACGGTCGCCGCGTCGGCCGACGAACAGGGCCGGCTCGGTCGCCGGCGCGATCTGGCCGCGCTGGCCGAGCCAGGCCTCGATCGCCGCCGCCGCCTTGCCACCGACCGGCACGATCCGCGTCTTGCCGCGCTTGCCGGTGACGGTGACGGTGCCCTCGACGAGGTCGAGTCCGCCGGCCACATCGAGCCCGGCCAGTTCGGACAGCCGCAGGCCCGAGGAATAGAACAGCTCGAACATGGCCTTGTCACGTACTTCGAGCAAGGCTTCGGCGGGCGCATCGAGCAGGGCTTGCGACTGGTCGATGGACAGCGCCTTGGGCAGCGGCTTCGGCTGTTTGGGGGCGCGCAAACCGTCACAGGGATTCTGGGCAATGGCGCCGCGCCGGGCCAGCCAGCGGTAATACGCGCGCCAGGCCGACAGGGTGCGAGCCAGCGAGCGGGCCGCCAGGCCCTGGCCATGCAGTTGCATGACGAAGCGCCGAAACTGGTGGGCTTGCAGACCGGGCAGCGCCGCGTCGCCGGCCAGGGCGACCAGCTTGTTCAGATCGCGGCCGTAGGCGGCCAGGGTATGCGGGCTGGCCCGGCGCTGGTGGGCGAGTTCGGCGAGAAAGGCGTCGACCGAGGTTTCGGCCATTGACCGGACTGGCCGGACTAGCCGACCACGCGCAGCAGGGCGGCGGCCGCCATGTCGCCGATGCGTTGCAGGTAGAGCGTGCCCATCTCGGGATAAAACCGATGCGCCTCCTCGCTGGCCAGCAGCAGCAAGCCGAAGCAGGCACCCGCTTCGCCACCGCCTTCGCGCAGCGGGATCTGGGCCACGGAACGAACATGGCCACCGCTCTCGCCGAGCCAGGTCACCGCTTCCTGCCCGGCCGAAGGACCGCAGTAGGGATGGACGAGCAGGCCGGCCAGGATCTTGATGCCGTCATCCACCGGCGAGAACTCGACGGCGTCGCCTTCACCCACGCCCCAGATCCGCACGGCGACATGGGGCACGGCGAAGTCGCCGCCGAGATGCGAATAGAGCACGCGCATGACGCCGGTCAGATCGGTGGCGCCCAGCAGGGCGACCCCGAGTCGGTGCGCCTTGTCGGAGATGGCGTCGTTCTCTTCGCCGAAGGAGATCAGCTCGGCGAGCTTCGCCTCGAGCTGCTTGACCTTGTCGCGCATGGCGCCGATCTGGCGCTCGGTGATGGAGATTGCCTTGCCGCCGTGCGGGCTGGGTATGTGTATCTGGGCGAGCAATTCGGCGTAGTGCTCGAAGAACTCCGGGTGGCTCTTCAGGTAGCTGGCAATCTCGTTGGCGTCCATGGCGGCTTTCGTAGTGTTCAGCAAAGGTCGGCGGGCAGCGTGGCCTCGCCCTCGAAGACGGTGACGGCCGGGCCGGTCATGAGCACCGGATTCCCCATCCCCGCCCAGGCGATGGTCAGTTCGCCACCCCGGGTCCCGACGCGCACCGGCGTATCGAGCAGGCCGCGCAACACGCCGGCCACCACGGCGGCACAGGCGCCGGTGCCACAGGCCAGGGTTTCGCCGGCGCCGCGCTCATACACGCGCAGCCGGATGGCGTGGCGATCGATCACCTCCATGAAGCCGGCATTGACCCGACGCGGAAAACGCGGATGCGACTCGATCAGCGGGCCATACTTGCCGACCGGGAAGTCGTCGACATCGACCACCAACTGCACGGCGTGGGGGTTGCCCATCGATACGGCGGTAATGTCGAAGCTCTTGTCGGCGACCTGCAAGGGCTGGGCGACATCGCTGCTGTCGCTCTCGAATGGAATGTCGCCGGGCGTCAGGCGCGGCACGCCCATGTCGACCGTCACCTGGCCGTCGGCCTCCAGGCGTGGCGCGATGATGCCGGCCTTGGTTTCGACGCGGATCTCGCGCTTCTCGGTGAGGCCGCGATCATGAACGAAGCGGGCAAAGCAGCGCGCACCGTTGCCGCATTGTTCGACTTCGCCGCCATCGGCGTTGAAGATGCGGTAGCGGAAATCGACATCGGGCCGGGTCGGTTCCTCGACCACCAGAATCTGGTCGCAGCCGACACCGAAGTGCCGGTCGGCCAGGTAGCGGGCCTGGCCGCTGGTCGGAATGAAGGATTGATGGACGGCATCGAGGACGACGAAGTCGTTGCCCAGCCCGTGCATCTTGGTGAACTTTATTTTCATGTCATCAGCGCCACATACTCTTTCCAGATGCAGCGATCCATGACCACGACCATGCCGGCGGCGCGCGCCTTTTCGGCGGCCGCCTCATTGACGACGCTTTCCTGCAGCCAGAGGTTCTTGACGCCCAGCGCGATGCATTCGTCGACGATGCCCGGCACATGCTCCGGGGCGCGAAACACGTCGACCAGGTCCGGCACCGCCGGCAGGTCGGCCAGCCGGGCGTAGGCGGTTTCGCCGAGCACCAGGCGCTGACCGGGGCGCACCGGAACGATGCGATAGCCGTAGCCTTGCATCGCCTTGGCCACGCGGTAGCTGGGCCGCTCGGGATTGTCGGAAAGACCGAGCACGGCGATGGTCTTCACGGCGCGCAGCAGGGCGCGGATTTCTTCGGGAGATGGGTTCTGGAACATGGGTCGATCTTAGCCGATGGGTTGGAAACGGGGGAACGAATTCAGGCTTGGTAAACGCTCTTTTCTCCGGGCGGCCGCGTCTTGAACCGCTTGTGCAACCAGAAGTATTGCTCGGGCATCTTCGCCGCCTCCGCTTCGATAAAGGCATTCATGCGGCGGGTGTCGGCCTCGATGGATTCGCCGGGGAAACCTGGCCAGGGCGGGCCGATCTCGATCAGGTAGCCATCGGACTCCATGTGCGCAATGACCGGCAGCACCACGGCGCCGGCCAGCCGCGCCAGCCGCGAAAGGCCGGTGATGGTGGCGGCCGGGAAGCCGAAGAAGGGAACGAAGATGGTGTCGCGCTCGCCGAAATCCATATCGGGCAGGTAGAAGAAGGGCATGCCCGCCTTCATCGCCTTCAGGCCCTTGCGGGTGCTCTCCTGGCGCGACAGCATCAGCGACTTGCCGAAGCGCGCCCGGCCCTTGTAGAGGGCGGCGTTGAAGAGCAGGTTCTTCTGGTTGGCGTAGATGCCGGACATGTCGTAGTCCATGCTCATGCGCGTCCAGGCCATGTCGAGGCCGACGAAATGCGGCACCAGCAGGATCGCCGGCTGTTTGCCCTTGATGGCGTCGAGATGCGCGCCGCCCGTCACCCGCACCAACCGGCGGATGCGCGCCTCGGAGGCCCACCAGAGCAGGCCGCGTTCCAGGAAGCTGCGGCCGAAGGACTCGAAGTGGCGCCTGGCCAGGTTGGCCCGCTCGGCCTCGCTCATGGCGGGGAAACACAGCCGCAGGTTGATCAGGGCAATGCGGCGGCGCTCGTGGCCGAAACGATGCAGCAGACGGCCGAGGCCTCGGCCCAGGCTGGCCAACATAGGCAAGGGCAGCCAGTGCAGCAGCCACATCAAGGCAAGGACGAGTCGGGTCATCGGTTCACGTCGGTTCGGGCGCCCCGGCCGGGCGCTTGTAGCGGTTGTACCCCCAGAGGTATTGCTCGGGGCACCGGCGGATGATCGCTTCGACCTCGCCGTTGAGTTGCGCGACGCGCGCCGGCAGGTCGCCGGTCAGCGGCCGAGACAGGGGGAGAAAATGAATGTGATAACCGGCGCCGTAGTGCAGACGCTCGGCGTAGGTGAACAACACGGTGGCGCCACTCTCGATCAGGCGCGCCACCAGCGTCATGGTGTACGCGGGCCGACCGAAGAACGGCGCCCAGACGCCCTCGCCGTTGCCCGGCACCTGGTCGGGCAGCATGCCGGTCGCCTCGCCCTGCTTCAGGGCTTTCATCAACCGGCGCACTCCGCCCAGATCGGCCGGCGCAAGTTTCAGATTGGTGCCGCGCCCCTGCTCCATCAACGGGGCGAGCCAGGCCTGGCGCGGCTTGCGGTAGAGCACGGTAATGGGATGGGCCGAGCCATCGGCGCCCGGCCGGGCGGCCAGATACTGGGCGGTGATCTCGAAGCAGCCCAGATGGGGCGTGAGGTAAACGATGCCATGTCCGGCGCTGCGAGCTGCTTCCACCCGTTCCCAGCCGGTCACCTGGACCACCCGGTCGACCAGTTCCGCCGACGGCCGCAGCCAGATCTTCGGCAGTTCGGCGATGGCCTTGCCCGCCTCGGCGATGGCCGCATGGCGTGCCTCGGCCAGTCCGGCCAGGACGATGTTGTCGCGAAAATGGCGCCGATAGGTGGGCGACAGCAGCCAGGCCAGCCAGCCGAACAAGGCGCCCAGGTTGTGCAGCAACGGCAGCGGCAGATGCGAAAGAAAGCGAAAGACAAAGACCATGATGCCGCCGGGTTTGACCCCGACCGATAAAAAAGTAGAATTATGGCTTGTTCCGCCGAGTTAACCAGACAACTTGCGAGGCGGAGACGGGCAGGCAGGCGTTCCCACGCCGCCGGCACCAGAAAAACAAATTTCGCTAAAGCGTCGCCTGCTCCGCCCCGCAGCCGGCCGCGCCGAGTTGTGGGGCTTTTCATTTTCAGGAGCGGTAAGCATGGCTCAAGACTATTTCTTCACCTCGGAATCGGTTTCCGAAGGCCATCCCGACAAGGTCGCCGACCAGATTTCCGACGCCATCCTGGACGCCATCCTGGCGCAGGATCCCTATTCCCGCGTCGCCGCCGAGACCCTGACCAACACCGGCCTGGTCGTGCTGGCCGGTGAAATCACCACCACCGCCAACGTCGATTACATCCAGGTGGCGCGCAACACCATCAAGCGCATCGGCTACGACAACACCGAGTACGGCATCGACTACAAGGGCTGCGCGGTGCTGGTCGCCTATGACAAACAGAGCCCGGACATCGCCCAGGGTGTCGATCGCGCCTCCGACGACTACCTGAACCAGGGCGCGGGCGATCAGGGCCTGATGTTCGGCTACGCCTGCGACGAAACACCGTCACTGATGCCTCTGCCCATCTACCTGTCCCATCGGCTGGTCGAGCGTCAGGCGATGCTGCGCAAGGACGGCCGCCTGCCCTGGCTGCGCCCGGACGCCAAGAGCCAGGTGACCATTCGCTACGTAGACGGCAAGGCGCACGCCATCGACACCGTGGTGCTGTCCTCCCAGCATGCGCCGGAAATGAGCGATGGCGCCAAGATGAAACCGGCCTTCATCGAAGCGGTCATCGAAGAGATCATCCAGCCAGTACTGCCCAAGGAGCTCATCAAGGGCGAGATCAAGTATCTGGTCAATCCCACCGGCCGCTTCGTCGTCGGCGGCCCGCAGGGCGACTGCGGCCTGACCGGCCGCAAGATCATCGTCGATACCTACGGCGGCGCGGCGCCCCACGGCGGCGGCGCCTTCTCGGGCAAGGATCCGTCCAAGGTCGACCGCTCGGCCGCCTACGCCGCCCGCTATGTGGCAAAGAACATCGTTGCCGCCGGGCTGGCCAGCCGCTGCCAGGTGCAGGTGTCCTACGCCATCGGCGTCGCCCAGCCGACCAGCGTCTGGGTCACCACCTTCGGTACCGGCAAGGTGTCCGACGAGAAGATCGCCGAACTGGTCAAGGCGCACTTCGACCTGCGTCCGAAGGGCATCGTGCAGATGCTGAATCTGCTGCGGCCCATCTACGAGAAGACCGCCGCCTACGGCCACTTCGGCCGCGACGAGCCGGAATTCACCTGGGAAAACACCGACAAGGCGGCCGTGCTGCGCGCCGACGCCGGGCTGTAGCTCCTACTCTTGGCGCCCGTTTCGCGTCGCCTGGCGCAATGCCGCCAGGGCGACGTCGAAGCGAAACGCGCCAAGTTCCCGCTCCACTGCCGCCGCCTGATCGCCCAGCAGAGGACGCAGCAGCTCGGCATGATCGCGCCACAGAACGGCGGCATCCATGTCATCCCGCATGAGCAGGGTTTCCAATTGCGTCAGTAGCGCCGCCGCCGGGGCGGCGGACGCTTCCCCTCCGGAGAGTTCGGCCGGCCGCGACTCCCGAGGCCTTCCGATCGGCAGCGTCACGTCGAACCAGAACCGGCTGCCGGCCCCCAGTACGCTGCTGACCCCGACCTCGCCCCCCATCAACGTTGCCAGGCGTTTGCACAGCGCCAGCCCCAGGCCGGTGCCGCCGAACTTCCGGGTGCTGGACATATCCACCTGATGGAACGGCTGGAATAGATCATTCTGCTGTTGCGGGCCGATTCCGACGCCATGGTCTTCCACTTCAAATCTCAACCGGATGTCGAGGCCTTCGTCCTCGAGGCAAACAGCGCGCAAAACGATTTCACCGCGCTCGGAAAACTTGACGGCGTTGCTGATGAAGCAGCCCACCAGTTGTCCGATCCGCCGCGCATCGCCGCGCAGACAGGCGGGCAGGTTGGGGTCGCGTTCGAGACGACAGCCAATGTCCTTGCCGTTCGCCGCCTTGCCGAGTACCGCCAGCAATCCGGCCAGCAGGTCGTCAAGCTTGAAGTCGGCGGTATCCAGAAAGACCTCGCCGTCCAACCGGGAGAAGTCGAGCATCTCCTCGATCATCGCCACCAGACGGCTGGACGCCGAATCGATCGAATCGAGCATCTGCCGATGCTCGATTCGATCCGTCTCCCGTCGCAGAAGGTGGGCAAAGCCGGCAATGGTGTTCAAGGGCGTGCGCAACTCATGGCTCATGACCGAGAGAAAGACGCTCTTGGCCCGTGAGGCGGTGGCGGCGGCATCCAGCGCCTCGGCCAGGGAACGGTTGCTGCTCGCCAGTTGCTCCTGTGTCGCTTCCAGGGTGCCGATGGTGGTGGCGAGGCCGATCCGGCGCCGCCGCAGCAATTCCAGCAGCCAGACGCCGACCGCGGCCACCAACAGGAACACGGCGCCATGGATGGCATAGGTCTGGCGCTGGCCCGCCAGCGCCCCGGCGACGGGCGAATAGGTGTGGCTGACGCTGATGCCGCCACGAATGTCGCCCACCCGGTAGCCCTGCTTCTCATGGCATTTCATGCAGGGCTGGGCGACCAGGAGTGGCGCCATGTAGCGCAGTTGCAAGCCGCCCGGCGACGACACCAGCTCCACGGCTTCCTCGGCGCCGCGCTCGAAGTCTTGCAGGGCGCGCCGCTCCCACTCGTCGGCGGCATTGGCCGGCCGGATCGGCTTCAGGCTGGTGATATGGAATATCGTACCGCCATTGGCGGCGGCCATTTCCGCCAGCAGACGCGTCATGAACGCCGGATTGACCATGGTCAACGCCTGGCCGTCGGTGGTCACCAGATCCCGGCGCGGGTGCTCCAGATAGGGATTGGGCTGGACCTTCGGCGAGACCGGCACATAGACGCCGCCGTGGTCGGCATTCCAGGCCCGGACCAGCACGACCATGCGGAACATGTTGCGGGCGCCTTCGATTGCCACCTCGAGCGCCTGTCGGTGCAAATCGGCCAGATGGACATACAGCGAGCCACCCACGGCGATCGCCCAAACCAGCAGTGGCACCAGCCACCAGGCCCGATTGGTCAGGAAGACGGGGGGAGACCGGTTCGTCACCGGCGGTTGCGCGGCGGCGGGTACGGTATGCGCGTCGGTCATGGCCCTGGCCGCTTGCTCGACCGGTTGGCTAGGCGTCGCCGTCCCGATTGCGGCTGGCGATATCGACGAACTCGTCGAACGCTTCCAGAAAGGCGTCGGTCACATCCGGATCGAACTGCCGACCGCGCTCGGCGGCGATGATGCGCCGCGTTTCTTCGAGCGGCACCGGCTCCTTGTAGCAGCGCCGCGAGATCAGCGCGTCGAACACGTCGGCCAACGTCATGAGCCGGGCGGATATGGGAATGGCGTCGCCGGCCAGGCCATCCGGATAGCCGCCGCCATCCCAGCGCTCATGATGCCAGTGGGCGATTTCCTTGGCCAGAACGAGAAAGGCGACCGGCTGTTCGGAATCCTCCTCGGCATGCTCGATGGCGTCCGACCCCACCTTGGCGTGGGTCTTCATGATGGCCCACTCTTCGGCGTCCAGCTTGCCGGGCTTCAACAGAATGTGGTCGGGAATGCCCACCTTGCCGATATCGTGCAACGGAGCGGACTTGACGAGCAGCTCGATGTTGCGGTCGGTCAGGAAGTAGCTGAAGCGCGGATGGCCGCGCAGCCTTGTCGCCAAAGCGCGCACATAGCGCTGGGTGCGGAGCAGGTGGTTGCCCGTCTCCGGGTCGCGGGTTTCCGCCAGCCGCGCCAGGGCCTGAATGCTGACGTCCTGGATCAACTGGTTTTCGCCCATGCGGCGGGCGACTTCGGCCTCCAGGACCTCGTTGCGATTCTTGAGCCAGTCGCGCGCCTGTTTGACTTCGATCTGGGTGCGCACCCGGGCGAGCACGATCGCCGGCCGCACGGGTTTGGTGATGTAGTCGACCGCGCCGAGACTCAGGCCATATTCTTCGTCCTGAATGCTGTCCATGGCGGTGACGAAGACCACCGGAATGTCAGCCGAACGCGGATCCTGGCGCAGGGCGCGCAGGGTGGCGTAACCATCCATGCCGGGCATCATGACGTCGAGCAGGATCAAGTCGGGGCGCGGCTCGGAAACCGCCACCTCCAGCGCGCGCTGCCCCGAACTGGCGACCCGCACCCGGTAGTAGGGGCGCAGCAACTCACCCAGTACGACCAGATTCTCCGGCGTATCGTCGACCAGCAGAAGGGTGGAAAGCGTTGCCGCGGAACTATCGCTCATTTCGGTGTCGGGGGCAGAAGTTGTTGCATTGTATCGAGAGGCGGCCATCCCCCTGCGATTTCGCTTGAGCAAGGCGGCCGCGATCCATAGAATAGATCGAAAACCCATGAACGAGGAGGGGACAATGCTGAAAATCGGCTGTTGCCTGCTTGCCCTGATCGGCCTTTCCGGCTGCGTCCTTGTCAGTACCGTGCGGCCGACCATCGCCCATGTCCATGTGGGTCATTCCCTTACCGGCTGGGTCGATACGCCGAACCAGGAGGGCCTGCTGACCACGGCCCGACGCGATGCCACGATCGCCCTCGAGCATGCGCGCTACGCGGTGGAGGGCGCTTCCGACATCGCCACCGTGAAGATGCATGTGCTCCATGTGGTGCACGCCATCGACCCGACCCAGGAGAAACAGGGGCCCGGCACGGGTTACGGACTGCTGCGGGCCCTCGATGGCTACGCCGACCACCTGCGTTTCGCCAGCGAGTCCGCCGACGCCAGCGCGAACCTGAAGGAGGGAATGGGCGCCGTCATCCAGGCCGTCGCCGCGCCGCGTCGGGACGCCCGGCTGGTGTTGGCCCTGGCCCGGGACATTGCCGCCACGGCCAAGCCGGAAGCCGCTGTCGCACTGGCTCTGGAAGTCCGGGCACTGTGCGACCGAATCGTCCAAGATACGAACACCGCCGAGCAGCAACTGCGTAAATTGCTGGCCCGGGAGCAGCCCGCCTATGCGCCGGTCGAGCAGCGCTTCCTCTTTGGCCTGATCCGCCTGCCCTCGGGTGGCTGGGCCTGGCGGCCGGATCTGGACAACCCCGCCGGCGGTCTTCATGGCGGCTACCACTAAGCTGGTCCGGTTGCCCCGCCTTGGCCTGGGGCTTGTCGCCTTCGGCCTGCTGGCGACGGCGGCGGTGGCCACCGAGCCTGACGACGACTGGCGCCGTTGCGTGGCGGTGGCCGGCCGGGAAGGCGACGAGGCCTGTGGTCGTCTCGCCGGGCTGGCGACGGAGAGGGTGCCGGATCTGCTGCGGCTGGCCGACGAATTGATCGCCCACAAGGCCTACACCCGGGCCGTCGGCCTGCTAGAGGCGGCCCTGCTCCGACAGCCGGGCCATGGCGCGCTCACCGACCGGCTCAAACTGGCCCGCAGCTACGCCGATGAGCAGGCCTGGGTGGCCCGCCGAGAGGACGGCGGAGCCGCGACGCCCCGCGCGGACGAGGTGGGCATTGCCCTGGCGCGCATCCGCTGCACCCGCCTTTCCGGAACCGAGGCCCTGGCCGCCTGCGACGAGGCCCTGCGCAGCCTGCCTGACGACGCGGACCTGCTGGCAGCCAAAGGGGATCTTCTGGCGGCGGCCGGACAGGTTGCGGAAGCCACGGCGGCATATGGCCGCGCCTTGGGCAGCAAGCCCGACAACCCCCTGCTGCGCCAGAAACTGGCCCTGCTCGGCGGTATCAGCCATCGTCCGCCGACCGTGGCCCCGGCTGCGGAGACGACGGGCAGCCTGGACCAGCGTCTGGCCACCCTACAACGGCTGCGCGACCGGCGACTGATCAACGAAGCCGAATATGAGCGGCGCAAGACGGCGCTGCTCGACGGCGCCCTCGGGCCCAGCCGTGCTGTCGAGGTGGCCCCGACCAAGGCTCCAGCGGCCGCCCGGCCCGTGCCGGCCATCGATTTTGGCCGCTACCACGCACTGGTCGTCGGTATCGACAGCTACAAGCACCTGCCGAAGCTGGAAACCGCGCGCAACGATGCCCGGGCGATCGCCGCCGTTCTCAAGGACCACTACGATTTCAAGGTACGTCTGCTCACCGACGCCACCCGCGAGCAGATCATCGAAGCCCTGGACGAATACCGGGAAAAGCTGGGCGCCAACGACAACCTGCTGATCTACTACGCGGGCCACGGCTGGCTGGACAAGGAGGCCGAACAGGGCTTCTGGTTGCCCGTGGACGCCCGGGCCGAGCGACGCAGCCACTGGCTGTCCAACGACACGGTACGCGACACCGCCAGGGCCATGAAGGCGAAGCACCTGCTGGTGGTGGCCGACAGTTGTTTCTCCGGCACCCTGACCCGCGGCTTCGCGGTACCGCCGATCCGCGACGAGGAGTATCTGAAACGCATGACCGGTAAAAAGGCGCGGCAGGCCATGGCCTCCGGTGGCCTGGAGCCGGTGGCCGATTCCTCGGGGGGAGGCCATTCCCCCTTCGCCCAGACCCTGGTGAACATCCTCCGCGGCAACGAGGGCGTGATGGACGGCACCACCCTGTTCGGCGAGTTGCGCCGGCCCGTGGCGGTCAACGCCGACCAAACTCCCGAGTTCTCCGACATCCGCCGGGCCGGCCACGACGGGGGCGACTTCCTGTTCGTGCGCCGGCGCTAAGCCCGCGACAGGCCGGCCAGCGTATAATCGATGCCATTCCGAGGAGCGCTGCAAGGGCGTGCGATTCGTTGCCGTCCCCAGGCTCGGTCTTTTTGAGAACCGCGCTCGCCTAACCCGTACCGGGAAAGGTGAGCCCGAATTCGACCCGCTCCCTCCCGGTCACAAGTTCAAGGAGCGAAAATGAACGCTGTGACTGATCTCAAGCAAGACTACGTTGTTGCCGACCTGGCGCTGGCCGACTGGGGCCGCAAGGAAATCCGCATCGCCGAGACCGAAATGCCCGGCCTGATGGCGATCCGCGAGGAATACGCGAAGAGCCAGCCGCTGAAAGGCGCGCGCGTCACCGGCTCGCTGCACATGACCATCCAGACCGCCGTGCTGATCGAGACGCTGACCGCGCTCGGCGCCGAAGTGCGCTGGGCCTCGTGCAACATCTTCTCGACCCAGGACCATGCCGCCGCCGCCATCGCCAAGGACGGCGTAGCGGTATTCGCCGTCAAGGGTGAAACCCTGGTCGACTACTGGGATTACACCCACCGCATCTTCGAGTGGCCCGACAATGGCTACTCGAACATGATCCTCGACGACGGCGGCGACGCCACGCTGCTGCTGCACCTCGGCACCAAGGCGGAGAAGGACCTCTCGGTGCTGGCCAATCCCGGCTCCGAGGAAGAGCGCATCCTCTTCGCCGCCATCAAGGCCAAGCTCGCCGTCGACAAGACCTGGTACTCGACGCGCCTGGCCCAGATCAAGGGCGTGACCGAGGAAACCACCACCGGCGTGCATCGCCTCTACCAGATGCACGAGCGCGGCGACCTCAAGATTCCGGCCATCAACGTCAATGACTCGGTCACCAAGTCGAAGTTCGACAACCTCTACGGCTGCCGCGAATCGCTGGTGGACGGCGTCAAGCGCGCCACCGACGTGATGATCGCCGGCAAGATCGCGCTAATCGCCGGTTACGGTGACGTCGGCAAGGGCTCGGCCCAGGCCATGCGCGCGCTGTCGGCCCAGGTCTGGGTCACCGAGATCGACCCGATCTGCGCCCTGCAGGCGGCCATGGAAGGCTACCGCGTCGTCACCATGGAATACGCCGCCGACAAGGCCGACATCTTCGTCACCTGCACCGGCAACTTCCATGTCATCAACCACGACCACATGGCGAAGATGAAGGACCAGGCCATCGTCTGCAACATCGGCCACTTCGACAACGAGATCGACGTCGCCTCCATCGAGAAGTACCAGTGGGAGGAAATCAAGCCGCAGGTCGATCACGTCATCTTCCCGGATGGCAAGCGCATCATCCTTCTCGCCAAGGGTCGCCTGGTCAATCTGGGTTGCGGCACCGGACATCCCTCCTATGTGATGTCCAGTTCCTTCGCCAACCAGACCATCGCGCAGATCGAGCTGTTCACGCGCAACGCCGACTACCCGGTGGGCGTCTATGTGCTGCCCAAGCATCTGGACGAAAAGGTGGCGCGCCTGCAATTGCGGAAACTCAATGCGCAACTGTCCGAACTGACCGATCAGCAGGCCGCCTACATCGGCGTGCCCAAGACCGGCCCTTACAAGTCCGAGAACTACCGCTACTAAGAGAGGAAAGCCATGGCCCGCATGCTGATCGGCTGGCTGCTCAATGCCATCGCCCTGCTGGCCGTGGCCTACCTGTTGCCATCGATTCACGTGGCGTCCTTCGGCGCCGCCCTGATCGCCGCCCTGGTGCTCGGCCTGGTCAATACCCTGATCCGGCCGGTGCTGGTGGTGCTGACGCTGCCGGTGACCCTGCTGACCCTCGGTCTCTTCCTGCTGGTGATCAACGGCCTGCTGTTCTGGCTGGTGGGCAACCTGCTGGATGGTTTCTCGGTCGGCGGCTTCTGGCCGGGGGTGTTCGGCGCCCTGCTCTACAGCCTGATCTCCTGGCTGCTGGGCAGTCTGCTGCAACGGGGCGAATGAAGTCCTTTCATCGGCGCAGCTCGCGCCCGACGCCCGGGCCGGCGCCCGTGGCCGCCCCCTCGGTGGCCCATCGCGACGGCTCGCGGGCGGATCAATTGCTGGTCGAGCAAGGTCTGGCGCCATCGCGCACGGTCGCCCAGCGGCTGATCGAAGCCGGTCGGGTTTCCTGGTCCGGCGGCCCGGTGGCCAAGGCGGCGCTGGTCTTGCCGCTGTCGGCGGAATTGGCGGTGGTGCCGGATGAATCGGATCGCTATGTTTCCCGGGGCGGCCTCAAGCTGGCCGGCGCCCTGGCGCGGACGGGGCTGGCCGTGGCCGGTCGCGTCTGCCTCGATGTCGGTCAGAGCACCGGCGGTTTCACCGATTGCCTGCTGCAGGCCGGTGCCACGCGGGTCGTCGGTGTCGACGTCGGCCACGAACAGCTCGATCCCCGGCTGCGCGCCGATACGCGCGTCACGTGCATCGAGCACGCCAACGCCCGCGCGCTCGACCCGGCGGCGCTGCCCATCGGCGCTTTCGATTTGATCGTCGCCGATCTCTCCTTCATTTCGCTCACCCTGGTACTACCGAGGCTACCGGCCCTGTTGGCGCCGGCGGGCGACATGCTGCTGCTGGTCAAGCCGCAGTTCGAGGTCGGCCCGGAACACGTCGGCAAGGGCGGCATCGTCCGCGATGCCTCGCTCTATCCGGTGGTGGCCGACAAGAACAGGCAAGCCGCCCAGGCCGCCGGCCTGCGCGTTCTCGACTATTTCGACAGCCCGATCGCCGGCACGGATGGCAATCGGGAATTCTTCATCTGGACACGCCATGAGCACCATTGAACTTTCGGTGGAATTTTTTCCGCCACAAACCCCCGAGGGCGCGGAGAAGCTGCGTGCGACCTGGACGACGCTCGCCGCCCTGAAGCCGGCCTTCTTTTCGGTCACCTTCGGCGCTGGCGGTTCCACCCAGGACCGCACCTTCGACACCGTCGCCGAGATACGCGCCGCCGGACTGGAAGCCGCGCCGCACCTGTCCTGCGTCGGCTCGACCCGGACGCGCGTACGGGAGATCCTGCGGCGCTACCGCGACGCCGGCATCCGTCGCATCGTCGCCCTGCGCGGCGACCTGCCTTCGGGCATGGCCGAGGCCGGTGAACTGGGCCACGCCAACGAACTGGTCGAGTTCATCCGCCAGGAAACCGGCGACTGGTTCCACATCGAGGTGGCGGCCTACCCTGAATACCATCCGCAGGCGAAGACGCCGCGCGACGACCTGCTCAACTTCAAGCGCAAGGCCGAGGCCGGCGCCGATTCGGCGATCACCCAGTTCTTCTTCAACGTCGACGCCTACGAGCACTTCGTCGCCGACGCGCGGTCGGTGGGCGTGAGCCTGCCGATCATCCCGGGCATCATGCCCATCGCCAGTTTCTCAAAGCTCTCCCGCTTCGCCGACACCTGCGGCGCCGAGATTCCGCGCTGGATGCGCCGCAAGTTCGAGAGCTACGGCGACGACACCGCCTCCGTGCGCGCCTTTGGCCTCGATGTGGTGACCGAACTCTGCCAGCGCCTGATCGAGCGCGGCGCGCCCGGCCTGCATTTCTATACGCTCAACCAGGCGGGCCTGACCATGGAAGTGGCCCGCCGGCTAGGTTTCTGATCGGGTGGCAACCGGGTCCGGAGAAGCCAGTTCGACGCGGTCCCGGCCAGCCGCCTTGGCGCGATAGAGCGCCCCGTCAAGGCGATCGAGCAGGCTGTAGAGGCTCAGTTCGGCGGGATTGAATTCGGCGACGCCGAAGCTGGCCGTGAAGTGGATGCGCCGGCCTTGCAGATGCAGGTGGCACTCGGCAAGGGCGGCGCGCATGCGTTCCGCGGCCCGCATCGCCTCGGCGGCGGCGGTGCCTGGCAGCAGCACCAGAAACTCTTCGCCGCCCCAGCGGCCGACCACGTCCACCTCCCGCACCGCTTGCGTGATGGTTCGGGCAAAGCTGACCAGCACGGCATCGCCGGTCTGGTGGCCATAGCTGTCGTTGATCGTCTTGAAGTGATCCAGGTCGATCATGATCAGGGATACCGGCATGCCGTAGCGCAGGGCGCGTTGCACCTCGTGCTCGGCGATCTCGTCGAAGGCGCGCCGATTCGCCACCCCGGTCAGCGCGTCGACGCGTGCCGCGCGCTCCGCGGCCTCCTTCTGCTGGCGCAATTCCTCGGTGGCCAGAACCACCTTGTGGCGCAGGTCTTCCTGGGTGAAGGCGATCCGCTCCGCCATGTCGTTGATGCCGGCCGCCAAGGGCTCCAGCACCCCCGACGCGGCGCCCCGCGTGCGTGCGCTCAACTCGCCGCCCTTGATGCGCGCCACGACCTCGCTGATATGAGTGATCGGGGCGGTGACGCTGCTGGCGATCACCGTCGACAGCACCGCCGCCAGAACCAGGGCGCCGGCGGTGATGGCGAGGACGCGCCAAAGCATGTCGCTTCGTTGGCTCTCCAGCGCCGCACGGGAGAGTTCGAGCACCGCGTAACCAAGCAACTCCGCTTTCGCACTGGTAGGTGCCAGAGCCGTTTCGGCGTAGATGTCGTCGACCGACGCCGCCGATCGATTGATCGGTATCACGACGATCAAGGGGTCCCCGGCGACCACCTGCTCCGCGCCGTTGAGCTGTGGCGTCCAGGCGGAGAACTCGCCCGAAGACGCATGCAGTTGTCCGCCGCCATCGAGCAAGGCGGCGCCCTTGATTTGGTTGTCGCCACCCCGGGCGGCGCTCACCAACTGGTCGAGCGCCTCGCGGTTGCCGGCGAACAGGGGAAACTCCGCCGCTGTGCCCAACTGCCTGGCCACGGCGCGACCCCGGTCTTGCAAGGCCTGCTCCAGATCGGCGGTGTGCCGATCGAGGAAACCGATCAACAGCAACGCCACCACCATCACCGCCGGCAGGGTTGCCGCCAGCAGCAGGCGCGCGCGAAAACCTATCCTCATCGCGCGGCCTCCTTGCGCTTGAGCGCCTCGGTGATCGCCGACGGGTCGTCGGCGGTCACACCCAGCGACCGCGCCACCCGCTCGTTCACCACCACCGAGAAGTCCGCCGCCCACTGCGGCGCCGGCAAGCCGCGGCCGGCCAGGCCGGCCCGCGCCACCGCGGCGGCCTGACTGGCCGCCTGGCCCGGCGACACGTGGAGGGCCATCGCGGCGCCCGCTTTGACGTAGCCGGCCGAGAACGCCACCATCGGCACGCGCTGGCGGTAGGTCGTTATCAGGATGTTCTGTAGCGAACTGGCGTTGTAGACCTTGTTGTCCGGCAGGGCCAGCAGAACATCCACCTCGCCGAGCAAGGTTTTCAACGCCGGGTAGATCTCTTCGCTGTCGCCACCGACCTCGGCCGTGAGCAGTCGCAAACCGCGCGCGGCGGCCTCTTTGGCCAGAACCGGCGCCAATGCCGCCGACTCCGGGCCGAGCAGCACGCCCACCCGCTTGCGCTCGGGCATGGCCAGCCGCAGCAATTCGAGGTAACGGGCGGCCGGCTGGTCGAGAAACACCGCCGAGATCCCTGGCCGGTTCTTCGGCACCAAGGCCTCGTAGCTGGCGCGCGGCAGCAGCGCCGCCAGGATCGGCACCCGGGCCAGGCTGGTTTCGCGCTGCGCGCTGTCGAGCATGTTGCGCAAGGCGACCGAGCCCAGTGTAACGATCAACTGCGGTGGCTTGGCCGGGGTACCCTGAAACTCCTGCCAGGTCCCGACCTTCAGTTCGCCGCCCCGCGGCAACTGGCTCAGTTCGTTGCGCAGCGCCGTGGCCGCCTCGACATACGGCCCACCGGACTCCGACTGCACCACCCAGACACCGGCGTCGTCGGCGCGCGCCCAGCCCGGCGCCAGCGTTGCCGCCGCGGCCAGAAGCAGGAACAGGCGACGCGACGTAGGCAGCTCAATACTCCAGGCGCAACGTGGCGAAGGCGCGGCTATCGACCACCATGGGCGGATAGGAGCGTTGCACGTAGTCAAGGTGGTTGCCGGCCACCGCCCTCACCGTCAGCGCCGCCTCGGCGCGGGTGGCGCCGATCATGAAACGGCGGCCCAGGCGCAGGTCGGTTTGCCGATAGGCGGGAATGATGTCAGATGCGCGCACGTAGAAATACTTGGCCATCTCGGTGTGAATCACGCTCAGCTCGAAATCGGCCGGCAGGCGCTGGAACCAGGCCAGTGTCGAATAATGGCGGGGGGCAAGGCCCGCGTCCTGCGGCGACGTGCTGCTGGCGTCGGGAATCAGGCGCAGTTCGGTGTGATTGAACAGGATCTGCGTACCGGTCACCGGCTGCCAGCGCAATTGCGTCTCCCAGCCACGCTGGACACTGGGATCCTTGTTCACTATGTCGTTGGCGCAGGTGGGGCACGGCTTCTGGTAGGCAAGCAGGTCGCGGACCTTCTCCTCGAAAACGCGCACGTCGGCGCTCAGGCCCAGGCGGGGGAATTCGCCGAGGTAGCCCAGTTCGGTGGCATAAACCCGCTCGGGACGCGCGTTGCCCAGGGCGAGCGCGACGGGCGTGGTGCCGGATCGCCAGTCGGCGCGCAACTCGAACAGGGTTGGCTGCTTGTCGGCCGTGGTCTTGCCCAGGCGCAGGGTGTGCCCGGGCAGCAGGTGGTAGTTCACTACCAGCCGCGGCGATCCGTTGCCGCCCGTGATGCTGTGGCGCTCGAACAGGCCACCGGCGTTGACGACCCAGTCGGGATGCGGCTTCCATTCGAGGTTGCCGAACACCCGCCACAGGTCGAGCCGCTCGGTGATCCGGTCGGGGAAGAGATCCCGCGAATCGACCTGCTCGTGGCGATACTGCCCGCCCCAGACCAGGCGCCAGCCATTGCCCGCGGCGAAACTATGCTCGGCCTCGAGCTCGCCACGGCGGGCAACGCCGTCGGCGCGCAACAGCGGATAGAAATTGCCGTAGCGCTCTTCGTCGATGGTGCCGCTGACCTTGACCTGGTCGGTGGCATCGAGGCGGCGCGCCCATTGCAGCCGGGCATAGCTGTTCCGCCACGATTCGTCATGCCAGGTACTGGGGATGTTGCCGGCGTTCCAGCGCGATTCCGCGTGGCCGGCCGTGACGGTCACGTCGTCCGCGCCGGATGGATGCAAGTCGCCGCGGAAATGCAACTGGCCCAGCCGGCTGGTATCGGCAAGATTTTCGAAACCCCGATCCGCCCGGCTGGCCGCCGTGACGCGAAACTGGGCACGTTCGTCGCCCCAGCCGACGCGCGCCACGCCGTCCTTGACGCCCGCTTCTCCCGCGCTCAGCGACACCATGCCGCCGCGCGTGTCGGCGGCATGGCGGGTGACGATATTGACCACGCCGAGGAAGGCGTTGGCGCCATAGGCCGCCGAATTGGAGCCGCGCAGGACTTCGATGCGCTCGATGTCCTCCAGCACTATCGCCAGCATGCCCTGATTGGCCGAGCCGACCAGCATGCTCGAATAGACCGAGCGACCATCGACGAAGACCTGGAGCCGCCGCACGATGCCGTTGTATTCGGCGTGGTAGTGCGCGATAGGCCTGGCCGCGCCCTCGAAATGGGAGGTGATGAAACCCGGCACCAGGCGCAGCAATTCCTGGACGGTTCGCGCGCCGGAGCGGCGAATCAGGTCGCGGTCGAGGACGGTCACCGCGCCGGGCGCCTCGTCGAGCGGCTGGGCAAGCCGGCTTACCGACAGCACCTCCGGCATTTCAGTGAAGAAATCCTGCTCGGAGACGGCCGCCGTCGCGGCCCCGCTGGCTGCCATGCCGACGCACCAAACGGGCAGCAATCGGGCGATTGATTTTGCCGGAATTCTGATGATCACTCTCCTGAACAGGGCCGCTCCAATTCGCATAGACCGGCATCCAGTATGCTTATTGACACTATCAAGGGTTCGCTCACGCAGGTCAAGACCGGGCGCGCAGACTGACCAGCAAGACGCCGGCGACCACCAGCGCCGCACCGGCGAGCTGCCAGAGCGACATCGCCTCGCCGAGCAGCCACCAGCCCAGGGCGATGGTTATGAGCGGTCCTACCGTTCCGATCAGCACGGCGCGCCCAGCACCGATCCGGCGAATGGCCGCCGATTGGGCGAAGACCGGAATCACGGTCGACAGCACCGCCATGGCCAGACCATAGCCATAGATGGGCAGCGGCTGGACCAGCGCCGAAAAGGGCTGGGTGACCAAGAAATGAACCAGCGTCGCCGCGGTGGAGACCAGCATGGCCAGAGCCGTGAAGCGGGCGACACCGACGCGCGCCAGCATCCGGCCGCTACCCGACAGGTAAAGGGCGTACGACAGCGACGAGGCGAAGACGAAGGCACCGCCGACCCAAACCGCCGAAACCTCGGCGCTCTGCCGCAGGTCGTGGGCAAAGGCGGCGGCGATGCCAACGTAGCAAAGCCCCAGCGCCAGCCAGGCGCGGCGCCCGATGGCCTCGCCGAAGAACACCGCGCCCAGCAACAGGGTCAGGGTCGGGTAGGTGAACAGGATCAGACGTTCCAGCCCGGCGGAGATGGTTTGCAGGCCGACGAAATCGAGAATGCTGGCGCCGTAGTAGCCGAGCAGGCCCAGGACGACGATGGCCAGCCAGTCCCGCATCGACAGTGTCGGCGCACCGCGCGAAGCGCGCAGCCCGACCCAGAGGAACACCGGCAGCGAGAACGCCATCCGCAGCGCCAGCAGCGTGACCGCGTCGACCGGCGCGGCGGCGTAAGCCAGTTTGACGAAGATCGCCTTCAGGGAAAAACCGAAGGCGGCCAGAACGGCGAGCCAGATGCCCGCCAGGGGTGATGTGTTCAGCGGCGGCGTCCGCCAAGGATTGAGCCCAGTACGCCACGGACGATTTCCTGGCCGACCTTGGAGCCGATGGCGCGCACGGCGGACTTGACCATCGCCTCGCCGACGCCCTGGCGCTTGCCGTCGCCGCCGAAGATACTGCCCAGGCCGCCGAAGATACCGCCGCCGCTATCCTTTTCCACCGCCGGCGCGGCCGGGGCGGCTTCGGCCGCCGCCGCCTTTTCCTTCAGCTTCTCATAGGCCGATTCTCGGTCGACCGCTTTTTCGTAGTGGCCATAGATGGTGGAATTCTTGATTGCGGCGACCCGCTCGTCGGCCGTCAGCGGGCCGATGCGGGAACCCGGGGCCAATACGAAGCCGCGCTCGACGACTTGCGGCGAACCTTTTTCGTCGAGGAAGGACAGCAAGGCCTCGCCGACGCCGAGTTCCATGATCGCCGTCTGAGCGTCGAACCTCGGGTTGGCGCGCAGGGTCTGCGCCGCAGTCTGGACGGCCTTCTGATCGCGCGGCGTGAAGGCGCGCAGGGCATGCTGGACGCGGTTGCCCAACTGGCCGAGCACCTTGTCCGGCACATCGAGCGGGTTTTGGGTGACGAAATAGACGCCGACGCCCTTGGAGCGGATCAGGCGCACGACTTGCTCGACCTTTTCCAGCAACGCCGGCGGCGCTTCGCTGAACAAGAGGTGCGCCTCGTCGAAGAAGAAGACCAGTTTGGGCTTGTCCAGGTCGCCGGCCTCGGGCAACTGCTCGAAGAGCTCCGCCAGCAGCCAGAGCAGGAAGGTGGAATAGAGCTGCGGCGAGTTCATCAGCTTCTCCGCCGCCAGCACGTTGATGACGCCGCGGCCGCGCTCGGCCTGCATCAAGTCGCCGATGTCGAGCATGGGCTCGCCGAAGAACTTGTCGCCGCCCTGCTGCTCCAGATTGAGCAGGCCGCGCTGGATGGCGCCTATGGAAGCCACCGAGATGTTGCCGTACTCGGTGGTGTACTGCTTGGCGTTGTCGCCGACGTTCTGCACCATGGCGCGCAGATCCTTGAGATCAAGCAGCAAGAGGCCGTTGTCGTCGGCGATCTTGAACACCAGTTGCAGGACGCCTTCCTGAGTGTCGTTGAGCCCGAGCAGGCGGGCGAGCAGCAACGGCCCCATGTCGGAAACCGTGGCGCGCACCGGGTGGCCGTTTTCGCCGAACACATCCCAGAACACCACCGGATTGGTCACCGGCTGCCAGTCGGTGACCTTGAGCATGTCCAGTCGTTTGGCCAGCTTGTCGGACTTGACGCCAGCGGCGCCGAGACCGGAGAGGTCACCCTTGACGTCGGCCATGAAGACCGGCACGCCGATGCTGGCGAACTGTTCCGCCAACCGTTGCAGGGTGACGGTCTTGCCGGTGCCGGTGGCGCCGGTGATCAGCCCGTGGCGATTGGCCAGCGCCGGCAGCAGGCTGATTTCGGCATCGCCGGCTTTGGCGATAGGCAGTGGTCGAGTCATGGCGGGCACCCCCCAAGTGGTAAAATCCGGCCATTTTACGCAGCAACAAAGGAAATCATATGGCCGGCCATTCCAAATGGGCGAACATCCAGCACCGCAAGGGGCGCCAGGACGAGAAGCGCGGCGCCGCCTTCTCGAAGATTGCGAAGGAAATCACCGTTGCGGCCAAGATGGGTGGCGGCGATCCGGGCTTCAACCCCCGACTGCGAATGGCTGTGGACAAGGGCAAGGCCGTCAACATGCCCAAGGACAAGATCGACAACGCGATCAAGAAGGGCACCGGCGAACTCGAAGGCGTCGATTACGTCGAGATCCGCTACGAGGGCTATGGCATCAACGGCGCGGCGGTGATGGTCGATTGCCTGACCGACAACAAGGTGCGCACCGTCGCCGAAGTCCGCCACGCCTTCAACAAGTATGGCGGCAACATGGGCACCGACGGCTCGGTAGCCTTCATGTTCAAGCATTGTGGGCAGATCATCTTCGCGCCGGGCGTGTCGGAAGAGAAGGTGATGGACGCGGCCATCGAGGCGGGCGCGGAGGACGTGATGACCAATGAAGACGGTTCCATCGAGGTCATCACCGGCCCCGGCGACTTCATCGCCGTCAAGGATGCGCTGGAGAAGGCGGGGCTCAAGCCCGAGTTCGCCGAAGTGACCATGAAGCCGGGCAGTGAAACCGAGTTCGCCGGCGAGGACGCCGAGAAGATGCAGAAGCTGCTCGACGCGCTGGAAGGCCTCGACGACGTGCAGGATGTCTACACCACCGCGGTGATGGGCGAGTAGCGACGTACCGCCGGCGCCGACTTTCGCGGCGCCGAGGCGCGTACCGGACGGCCGTTTCAGGCGAGACGGAAGCGCGACACCAGTTGCCGCAGTTCTTCGGCGAGTTGCTTCAGGCCACGCACGGCGTCGGTGGTGCCCGCCACAGCCGCGCTGTTGTCGGTCGCCATGTGCGCGATGCTCTCGACGCGCCCGAAAATCTCGCGGCTGGTGGCGGCCTGCTCGTGTGTCACCGCCGAGGTTTCACGGATCCCCGCCGCAACCGACCGGATGCTGTCGTTGATGCGCTCAAGGGCGGCGCCGGCCTGTTCGGCGAGTCGCAACCCGGTATCGACCTGACGGCTGCCATCCTCCATGTTGCGCACCGCCTCGCGGGTTTCGCTCTGGATGGAGGTGATCATCGTGGAAATCTCGGCGGTGGCGCCGGTGGTGCGTTCGGCCAGCTTGCGCACCTCGTCGGCGACGACCGCGAAGCCGCGCCCCTGTTCGCCGGCGCGCGCCGCCTCAATCGCCGCGTTGAGCGCCAGCAGGTTGGTCTGATCGGCGATTTCCTTGATCACGGCGACGATCGCGCCGATCTGGTCGGAACGCTGGCCGAGCGCATCGACCAGCCGCGCCGATTCGCTGAAGGTGGCGGCGATGGCGCGAATGCCGTCGACCGCCTGATTCACCACCCGCTGTCCATCCACCGCCAGGCCGCTGGTCCGTTCGGCCGCGCCGGCCACTTCCTCGCTGCGCGCAACCAGGCCGCCGATGGTGCGGTCGAGCTGCTCGGCGGAGGACGAGGCGTCGGCGGCATGTCCGGCCTGGGCCTGCGAAGCCTGCGCGACCTGGTTCGCGGTGTCGGCAACGCCCGTCGAAGTATTCACCACGCGGGCCGCCGCCTGCTGCACCTGGCCCAGAATGGCCGCGAAATCGTCCGCCATCTTGTTGAAGGCGAGCGCCACCTGACCGAGTTCGCAGCCACCGCGGATCTCTGCGCGCACGGCCAGGTTGCCCCCGGCCAGGCCGGTGGCCGCCTTCATGAGCTCGCCGACACTGTGGGTAATGGCGCGCGTGATGAAAACACCGGCCAGGATGGACAGCGCCAGGCCGACCAGCATGCTGGCAATGGTGATGGCGCGCACACGGGTGGCGGACTTGCTTGCCGCCTCGTACTCAGTACGCGCGCGTTCCACCTGGTAGTTGAGCAGGGCGTCGATGGCGGCGGAGGCTTGAGCGTAGGTCGGCTCGAAGACTGTCTTGCGCAGTTCGTCCGCGTTGGCGAACTTCTCGCGCTGGAGCAAATCGATCATCGGCATCACGCCGGTGCGCCCGAAATTGAGCCGCGCCTTGACGAAGGCATCGTACAGTTGCCGCTCCTCTGGTGCCAGCGCGCGACTCTCGTATTCCTTGAGCAGGTTTTCGATCTTGAAGATGTAGCTGCCTACCTTGTCCGTGTGGGCCACGATCTCGAAGGCATCGCCTTCCTGACGCGCCGCCGCCAGGCTGATGCTCATCTGCATCTGGTTGTTGCGGATCTCGTTGAGCCGATCGATCGCCCGCAGGTTGTCGTTGTAGAGCGCGGAAATTGTCGCGTCCGAAGCCGCGATCCCGATCATGCCGGTGATTCCGACGCCAACCAGCATCAGGGCGGCAAAGCCGATCAACACATAGAGCCGTGTCCGGATGTTCATTTGGTTCATCGCGTCCCCCAATATATTTCCGGCAATTATGACCGATCGGCGGGAGAATGCCCGCGACGGCGATGCCCCGGTGTATCTTTCGCTACCAGCATGAACACACCCGTCCGCATCCTCGGCATCGACCCCGGCCTCCGCATCACCGGCTTCGGGGTGATCGACAAGGTCGGCCAGAAGCTCGCCTACGTCACCAGCGGCTGCATCAAGAGCAACGACAAGGACAGCCTGCCCGAGCGCATCAAGACGCTGCTCGACGGTATCGGCGAAGTCATTGCGCTGCACCGGCCCCAGCAAGCAGCGGTGGAGAAGGTGTTCGTCAACGTCAATCCGCAATCGACGCTGCTGCTCGGCCAGGCGCGCGGCGCGGCGATCTCGGCGCTGGTCAGCGCCGGCCTGCCGGTGGCGGAATACACGGCCTTGCAGGTCAAGCAGGCGGTGGTCGGCCATGGCAAGGCGGCCAAGGAACAGGTGCAGCAGATGGTGATGCGCCTGCTGCAACTGCCCGGCTCGCCTTCCGCCGACGCGGCCGACGCGCTGGCCTGCGCCATCTGCCACGCGCATGGCGGCCAGGGGTTGGGCAATATCGCGACGCGCGGTTTCCGCGTCAGGAAGGGAAGACTGGTGTGATTGGAAGAATTTCCGGAACGCTGATCGAGAAGAATCCGCCGCAGATCACCGTCGATGTCGGCGGCGTCGGCTACGAACTCGAAGTGCCGATGAGCACCTTCTACAACCTGCCCGCGCCGGGCGAGAGGGTGTCGCTGGTCACGCATCTCGTCGTGCGCGAGGACGCGCACATCCTCTACGGCTTCGGCGGCGACGACGAACGCACCGCCTTCCGGCAGTTGATCAAGATCTCCGGCATCGGCGCGCGCACGGCGCTGGCGCTGCTTTCCGGCCTGTCGGTGAACGAACTCGCGCAGGCGGTGGTCTTGCAGGAACCCGGTCGACTGGTGAAGGTGCCCGGTATCGGCAAGAAGACCGCCGAGCGCTTGCTGCTGGAACTCAAGGGCAAGCTGTCGACCGCCGGCCTGGCCACGAAAGTCAGCATTGGTGGCACGGCTCCCGATGCGAGTTCCGACATCCTCAACGCGCTGCTGGCGCTCGGCTACAGCGAGCGTGAAGCACTGGGCGCGATGAAGTCGCTGCCCGACGGCGTGGCGGTGTCGGACGGCATCCGCCAGGCGCTCAAGGCGCTCTCGAAGGGCTGACCCGCGCTTGGGCGCCCTCCCCCGCCTGCGCTTCCTGGCCGGCCTGTTCAGGTTCGGCATCGACCCGCGGCCGCCCTTCGTCGCCACCGTCGCCAAGACCCTCTACATCCGCCGCAAGCGAGGGTCGGATAAACTGGCAGACTGATGAGCATCCAGACCGACCAGTTTGGCGACCGCGGCAGCGACCGCCTGATCGCCGCCACCCCCGCCTCGGCCCAGGAGGACGCGCTGGAGCGCGCGCTGCGGCCGAAGAAGCTGGCCGAGTACGTCGGCCAGCAGAAGATCCGCGGCCAGCTTGAAATCTTCATCGAGGCGGCCAAGCGGCGCGGCGAGGCACTCGACCACGTGCTGCTGTTCGGCCCGCCGGGGCTGGGCAAGACTACGCTGGCCCACATCATCGCCCACGAGATGGGCGTCAACCTGCGCCAGACCTCCGGGCCGGTGCTGGAGCGCGCCGGCGACCTCGCTGCGATCCTGACCAACCTGGAACCGCACGACGTTCTATTCATCGACGAAATCCACCGACTGAGCCCGGTCGTCGAGGAGATTCTCTATCCGGCGCTGGAAGATTTCCAGATCGACATCATGATCGGCGAAGGCCCCGCCGCCCGCTCGGTGAAGCTCGACCTGCCGCCCTTCACGCTGATCGGCGCCACCACGCGCGCCGGCATGCTGACCAACCCGCTGCGCGACCGCTTCGGCATTGTCTCCCGGCTGGAGTTCTACACCGCCGAGGAACTGGCGCTGATCGTCGGCCGCTCGGCGCAATTGCTCAACTGCGAGATCGTCGGCGAGGGCGCCACGGAAATCGCTCGCCGCTCGCGCGGCACGCCGCGCATCGCCAATCGGCTGCTGCGCCGGGTGCGCGACTACGCCGAGGTGAAAGCCGATGGCGCCATCAGCCGCGAGGTCGCCGACGCGGCCTTGTCGATGCTCGATGTCGATCATCTCGGTCTGGACATCATGGACCGCAAACTGCTGGGCGCCATGCTGGAAAAATTCGGTGGCGGTCCGGTGGGGGTGGATAATCTGGCGGCGGCGATCGGCGAGGCCCGCGACACCATCGAGGATGTGCTCGAACCCTTCCTGATCCAGCAGGGCTACCTGCAACGCACGCCGCGCGGACGGATCGCCACGGCGGCGATCTGGCGCCACTTCGGTCTCGCCCAGCCCAATCCCAACGGTGCGCTCTGGGAAGAATGATGCAGAACTTTATCTTGCCGGTACGGGTCTATTACGAGGATACCGATGCCGGCGGTGTGGTTTATTACGCGAATTACCTGCGTTTTCTCGAACGGGCGCGCACCGAATGGCTGCGGGCGATGGGTTTCGAGCAGGCCCGGTTGCTGGCGGAAACCGGCCTGGCCTTTGCCGTCCGCTCGCTGACGGCGGAATACCTGAAGCCGGCGCGCCTGGACGACGAACTGAGCGTTGTCAGCGGGATCGCCTCGCACGGTCGCGTGCAGGTGGTCTTCGATCAGCGCGTCGAACGAAGGGGCGAGGTGTTGTTGACGGCGACGGTCCGCGTCGCCTGCCTGGATCTGGAACGCGGCAAGGCGGCGGCAATGCCCCAGGCCATTTACGAACAATTCGAAAAGCTGAAATGAATATCTCCCAAGACCTGTCGATACTCGAACTGATCGCCAACGCCAGCCTGGTGGTGAAGCTGGTGATGGCCCTGCTGACCCTGGTTTCCGTGATGTCGTGGTACTGGATCTTCCGCAAGGCTTTCGCGATTCGCGATGCCCGGAGCAAGACGGAAAAATTCGAGCGCGACTTCTGGAGCGGCGGCGATCTCGCCACCCTCTACCAGAGCGCGGTCAATGAGCGCCACAGCACCGGCGCGCTGGAGCGGGTGTTCGAGGCCGGCTTCCGCGAATTCACCAAATTGCGTGGCCAGAAGTCGCTCGACCCGACTTCGATCATTGACGGCGTGCGCCGCGCCATGCGCGCCACCTACCAGCGCGAAATCGACGATCTGGAGGCCCACCTGGCCTTCCTCGCCTCGGTCGGCTCGGTGTCGCCCTATGTCGGCCTGTTCGGCACGGTGTGGGGCATCATGCACGCCTTCCGAGGCCTGGCCAACGTCAGCAGCGCGACGCTGGCCGCCGTGGCGCCGGGCATCGCCGAGGCCCTGGTGGCCACGGCGATCGGCCTGTTCGCGGCGATTCCGGCCGTGGTCGCCTACAACCGCTACGCGCACGACGTCGACCGGCTGGCGGTGCGCTTCGAGAGCTTCATGGAGGAGTTCTCCAACATCCTGCAAAGGCATCTCAGATGAGGCAGCGCCGTCTGATGAACGAAATCAACGTCGTGCCCTACATCGACGTGATGCTGGTGCTGCTGGTGATTTTCATGGTCACCGCGCCGATGATCCAGACCGGCAACATCGACCTGCCCAGCGTCGGCAAGAGCGCACAACCGCCGGTGGCGCCGCTGGAGGTGATCGTCCGCGCCGACGGCAGCCTGGCACTGCGCGACCGCAGCAAGGGTGATCGCGAGCAGGTGATCGAACGCGCCGAACTGGCCGGCCGCCTGAAGGCCGCCCAAGCCAGGAATCCGCAGCAGGCCGTACTGATCGCCGGCGACCGAAACGTGAAGTACGCGGAGATTCTGGACGTGCTGGACAAGTTGCAGCAGCCCGGGGTCAAGATCGGCCTGATGGTCAAGAGCAAATGAGCGACACGCCCCCGCCGCGCGTCGTCGCGCCAGGCAAGCGGATCTCCATCGCCCTGGCGGTCGTGGTGCATCTGGTCCTGGCGATCTTCCTGATCTACGGCATCCACTGGCAGACCAAGGTGAAGGACGTCGTGGAAGTGGAACTGGTACGGCCGACGCCATCGCCGGCGCCGGCGGCCCGATCGGAACCCGCCCCGAAACCCGAGCCCAAGCCGCTGCCGAGGCCAGAACCCAAGCCCGAACCGAAACCGGTGCTCAAACCGGAGCCCAAGCCCCTGCCGCCGGTGAAGCCCGATATCGCCATCAAGGACAAGGACAAGCCGAAGCCCAGGGAAGAACCAAAGCCGAAGCCGGAACCGCCGAAGTTCGATCCCTTCCAGCAGCAGATGGCCGAAGAGGAGAAGCGCCTGGCGACGCACAAGCAGATCGCCGACGACGAGCGCCGACTCAAGCAGCTGCAGGAAGCCCAGGCCGCCAGCCAGGCGGCGGGCGCGCGCAGCAAGGCGCTGGCCAGCTACACCGACCGCATTCGCGCCAAGATTCGCGGCAACATCGTGCTGCCGCCGGAACTCAAGGGCAACCCGTCCGCTGTCTTCGAGGTGGTGCAATTGCCCACCGGAGAGGTCATTTCGACCAGGCTGGTCAAGGGCAGTGGCCACGCCGGCTACGATGCCGCCGTGGAGCGCGCCATACTCAAATCGAGTCCGTTGCCCAGGCCCGACGAGCCGGGGCTGTTCGAGCGCAGCCTGCGTCTGATCTTTTGTCCCCAGGAAGACGGCAAATGCGGCTAAGTTATAATCCGTCCATGAAATTTCGCCCCTTTTTCCTGGCCGCCGCCCTCATGGCGACCCCCCTGTCCGGCTACGCCCAACTATCCATCGAGATCACCGGCGCCGGCGCCAACCGCATCCCGGTGGCGATTGCCGATTTCGGCGGTGAACGCATCATCGCCCAGGCGCTGACCTCCGTCGTTCGCGCCGACCTCGAGCGCAGCGGCCTGTTCCGGCTGGTCGACCCGAATGGTCTGGCGGCGGGCGATGGCGCCGTCCCCTTCGCCGACTGGAAGTCGCGTGGCGCCGACGCGCTGGTCGGCGGCGCCGTGACGGCGTCCGGCACCGACCGCTACGAAACGCGCTTCCGCCTCCACGACGTGCAAAAGCAGACCCAGTTGGGCGGCCAGGCCTACGGCCATGCCGGCGGCCAGATTCGCGTCACCGCGCACCGGGTCAGCGACTACGTCTACGAAAAACTGACCGGCGAGCGGGGTGTCTTTTCCACGCGCATCGCCTACGTGGTCAAGTCCGCCGGCCGCTACGAGTTGCAGATCGCCGACGCCGATGGCGGCAATGCGCAGACGGCGCTGGCATCGCGCGAGCCGATCATCTCGCCGACCTGGTCGCCCGACGGCGGCAAGCTGGCCTACGTGTCCTTCGAAGCCAAGAAGCCGGTGGTCTATGTCCATGACCTGTCCTCCGGCCGGCGTCATGTGGCGGCGAACTTCAAGGGCTCCAACTCGGCGCCGGCCTGGTCACCGGATGGCAAGAAGCTGGCCGTGGTGCTGACCAAGGATGGCATCTCCCAGCTTTACACGGTGGCTGCCGACGGTAGCGGAGTCACCCGACTGGCCAGCTCGTCGGGCATCGACACCGAGCCGCAGTTTTCACCGGATGGTCAGTGGATCTACTTCACCTCCGACCGGGGCGGCAGCCCGCAGATCTACCGTATCGGCGCCGGCGGCGGCGATGCCCAACGAGTCACCTTCGGCGGCTCCTACAACGTCACGCCACGCCCCTCGCCGGACGGCAAGAACCTGGCTTACGTATCCCGCGAGGGAGGTCGCTTCCAGTTGACCGTGATGGATCTCGCCACCAAGCAGACCCAGATACTGACCGATTCGGCCAAGGACGAATCGCCCAGCTACGCACCCAACGGCCGCATGATCCTCTATGCCACCGAAATCGGTGGCCGCGGCGTGCTGGCCGCCGTTTCGGCCGATGGCCGGGTAAAACAGAAATTGTCCGTCCAGGCCGCCGATGTGCGCGAACCGGCCTGGGGCCCCTACCCCAAGTAACTTTCCAGAGATTGCGGAGAAAACACCATGCGCCAAGCCACCATCATCGCCGCCACCCTCACCCTGCTGTTGGCCGGCTGCGCCAGCCAGGCGCCGGCCCCCGAGCAAAGCCCGGCGGGCGTCAAGGACGGCAGCCCGAGCGCCGTGACCGGCGGCACCGCCACCACGACGCCGGTCGCCAGCGGCAACGTCGATCCGTACAGCCTGGCCGCGCTCAAGGATCCGAAGAGCGCGGTGTTCCAGCGCAGCGTCTTCTTCGATCTGGACCAATACGTCATCAAGGACGAATTCAAGCCCCTGATCGAAGCCCATGCCAGGTTTCTGGTCAAGAATCCGACCCTGAAGGTGCTCATCCAGGGCAATGGCGACGAGCGCGGCAGCCGTGAGTACAACCTTTCGCTCGGCCAGAAGCGTGCCGAAGCGATCAAGAAGGGACTTGCCCTGCTCGGCGCCCGCGAGGAGCAGCTCGAATCGGTCAGCCTCGGCGAAGAAAAGCCGCGTTGCACGGAGCAGACCGAAGCGTGCTGGGCGCAGAACCGCCGCGGCGACATGCTCTACTCCGGCGAGTTCTAAGTCGCCATGAAGCACCTGGCACCGATCACCCTCGCCTTGCTCGGCGTGCTGGCCCTGCCGGCGCGGGCGGGCGTCTTCGACGACGACGAGGCCCGCGCCCGCATCGACAAGGTACGCGCCGAATTGCGCACCGAGTTCGAAGGCGTGGCAGCCCGCGTCGACCGGGCAACCAAGAACCAGATCGAGTTCGCCAACCAGTCCGAGAGCCTGAAAGCGGATCTGGCTCGCCTGCGCGGCCAGATGGAAGTGCTGGCCAACGAGGTCGAAAGCGCCCAGAAGCGCCAGCGCGATTTCTACGTCGACCTCGACAGCCGGCTGCGCAAGCTGGAAGCGGCCGGCGCGCCGCCCCCGGTCGCCGAAGCCAAGCCCGACGCCCCGCCGAAGGTCGATCCGGCGCAGGAAACACGCGACTACGAAGCGGCCCTGGCGGCCTTCAAGGGCGGCAAGTACAAGGAATCCGCCGCCGCGTTCCAGGCCTTCATCAAGAGCCATCCGAACAGCGGCCTGTTGCCGAACGCCCACTACTGGTACGGTTCCAGCCAGTACCGGCTCGGCGATTTCCCGCGCGCCGCCGACACCTTCGGCAAGGTCGCCGCCACCTGGCCGAACGACCCGAAGGCGCCCGATGCGCTGCTGGCCCAGGGCAGCGCACTGGCCGAAACCGGCGATGCCAAGGGCTCGAAGCGGATCTTCGATACCCTGATCGGCCTCTACCCCGCCGCGCCGGCCGCCCAGATCGCCAAACAAAGGCTCAAGAAGAAGTAGTGTCGGGCCCTGGCGAGACGCTGCGCGTCAGCGAGATATTCCACTCCATCCAGGGCGAATCGACGCGCGTCGGCCTGCCCACGACCTTTGTCCGCCTGACCGGCTGCCCGCTGCGCTGCGTCTGGTGCGATACCGAGTATGCCTTTGCCGGCGGCGAGATCGTTTCGCTGGCCGAGATCCAGGCCCGTATCGACGCGATCGGCTGTCCGAACGTCTGCGTCACCGGCGGCGAACCGCTGGCGCAGAAGGCCTGCCTGGCGCTGCTCAAGTCGCTCTGCGACGCCGGCTATTCGGTATCGCTGGAAACCAGCGGCGCGCTCGACATCGCCGACGTGGACGCCCGTGTCTCCCGCATTGTCGACCTCAAGGCACCCGACTCCGGCGAGGCGGAGAAGAACCGTTGGACGAACATCGACTTGCTCACGGCGCGCGACGAAATCAAGCTGGTGCTCGCCTCGCCGGCGGACTACCAATGGGCCAAACAGATGCTTGTCCAACACCGGCTGGCCGAGCGTTGCCCCGTCCTGTTCTCACCGGTCGCCGGCCGACTCGACCCCGCCGCGCTGGCCGAATGGATCCTGCGCGACAAGCTGCCGGTACGCTTTCAGCTTCAACTGCACAAGGTCATCTGGGATAGCGAGCGGGGACGCTAGCCAGAGGGCCTCTTGACGAGGCCGCGGCGCGTCCTTCTCAGAACTCGCCGCTGGCGGCGGCCTTCATGATTTCGTAGATGGTGTCGCGCACCTTGATCGCCTGGGCCTTCAGTTCCGGCGGCAGGGGCTTGCCACCGTGGATCATCATGTCGAGGCTCATCGACTGTAGCCAGACCTGCCCCTGCAGGTCCTCGACGATGGCCACGCGGCAGGGCATGAAGGCCGAATACTTGGGGTTGTAGTCGATCATCATCGCGCCGACGCGAGCGTCGCAGAAACTGAGGAAATTGACGTAACGATAGGGCTTGCCGAGAGTGGCTTCGGCCTGCTTGTAGAACGGCGCCTCGCCGGCGAAGAAGAAATTGCGCTCGTAGGCCAGGCTGGTGAGCGATTGCTTCACCTCTTCGGGACTGATGCCCTTGGCCACGGGAAACGACCAGATCATGGCGTCGGCCCAGTCGTTGGTCGGCGCGAACCTTTCATACATCTCGGCGAATACGCGCGGCGCATCCGGATCGAGCGCACCGAAAAACTGCTTGTACTTTGCATAGCCCACACCACCAGCGACGATGGCCAGGGCCCCAATCACAGCCAGTATCGATTGTACGAAGCGCATCACATCCCCCCTCAGGTTTGATTGGCTGGGTGGCCAGGTCATGCCCGACCGAGCCCATGCGGAACATTCAGGCCAACGGCCGGCTCCGATTCTAGCCCGAATGGTCGCACCGTCTTTCGGCAACCGTGGCGGATGCTAGCGCCTCGCCGCCACCAGGGTGGCAAGCAACGCGACGGCCACCAGGGCGAGAGTCAGCGCCAGGCTGTTGAGCCATGCCGGTGCGAGCGCCAGCACCAGCCCCAGTTGCAGCATCATGACGCCGGACATCAGTTTGAGCAGCCGCCCCTCCCGCTCGGTGAGCTTGTGGGCGGAGAGCGTGCCGACGAAGGCCAGCACGATCAGCGCCAGCGGCACCACATAGATGATGTTGTACAGAGCGAGCCAGCCGTAGCGGGCGGTGTGCGCCGGCTCGCTGAGCGTCAGGATGCGCGTATAGACCATGGGGAAACCGGCCGTGCACAGCAGCTCGTAGAAATTCGCCACCACCGCCAGGAACACCGTCGCCGCCAGCATCGCCACCATGTTCTCGGACTGGAGAATGGCCCGCGCCCGCCGGTAGATGTCCGGCTTGGCCGCCTCGGGAATGGACAGGGTGATGCCGCGCTCGAAAGCGAAAAAATCCTTGATGTTGATCGCGCCGACCAGGATGGCCACGATGCCCGCCGCCAGCGTGATCCAGGTCAGCGCGCCGAGAAACCGGAAGACGTTGAGCCAGGCGGCCATGAAGGCGAAGTACATGAGTCCCGAGGCGAGAATGAAGATGCCGCCGACGATCAGCATGCGCCGCCGGTCCTTCTGGTGCGCCAGCAGGCTGAGCAGGAACAGCAGCACGAAGAAGGCACAGGGATTGAAGGCGTCCAGCCCGGCGATGACGAGGGTGAACACGGGCAGCGAGAGCGTGGCCGGATCGACCGCGCCAAGGAAAGGCACCCGCACCGGCGCGCCGGAAGCCGCCCCCATGGCCACGCCACCGCCCGCGCGGCACTCGTCCAGCGCCCGCAGCAGGTTCGCCCCGGATGTCGCGTCGTCCCGCCAGCCCACTTCCATGCGGCCGCAGAACATCAGCGTCGGCACCCCCTCGGCCCGCTGGCCCAGGGATTCGGCCAACTCGACGAAGCGGCGGGAGTTGTCCCGATTGCGCGAGACCTCGAGCGAGTGCGGCACCACCCAGGGCCGCTGACCGGGGATGGCCTCGATGAAGGGACGGGCCTCCTGGCAGTGCGGGCAGGCTTCCGACCAGAAGAAGTAGAGATGAACGCGGGCAAGCCCGTCGCCGCCCGCTTCCACCCATGCCGGCGGGCCGGCGACCGCCGTGCCCGTCAGCAAGCAAAGCCAGATCAATGGACCAGCCAGCCAGCGCGTCACCGATCTCTCCTCACAGCACCCGGTTGAACAGGTAGCCGACCAGCAGGATGCCCACCGCCACCACGCCGGCGAAGGTGGCGATCAGCGCCGGTTTCAGCACCTTGCGCAGGATGATCATCTCCGGCGCCGAAAGCGCGATCACGCTCATCATGAACGCCAGCACCGTGCCCAGTGCCGCGCCCTTGCCGATCAGCGCCTCGACCACCGGGATGATGCCGGCGGCGTTGGTGTACATCGGCACGCCGAGCAGCACCGCCGCCGGCACCGACCACCAGGGCGCGTCCTTGCCCATGATGGAAGCCATGAAGTCCTGCGGCACATAGCCATGAATGCCGGCCCCCAGCGCAATGCCGGCCAGCACATAGGGCCATACCTTGCCGACGATCTCGCGCACGTGCCGGCCACCGGCCTCGAAACGTTCGACCCACGTCAGGTCCGTGCCGTTTGCCCCCTGCGCATCGCCCACCTGAATGGCGCGCACCCAGTCTTCCAGGTGGCGCTCCATCTTCAGCTCGCCGATCACGTAGCCGGCGACGATGGCGACCAGCAGACCCATGCCCAGATAGAGCGCCGCGACTTGCCAGCCGAACATGCCGAACAGCAGAACCAGGGCCACTTCATTGACCATCGGCGCGGAAATCAGGAACGAAAAGGTCACACCCATCGGCACCCCGGCGGAAAGAAAACCGATGAACAGCGGCACCGCCGAGCAGGAGCAGAACGGCGTAACGATGCCCAGCGACGCCGCGAGAACATTGCCGACCCCCAGGCGCCTGCCCGACAGCAGCGCGCGCGTCCGTTCCGGTGAGAAAAAGGTCTGGACGATGCCCATCACGAAGACGATGCCGGTGAGCAGCAGCAGCACCTTGGGTGTGTCGTAGAAGAAGAAACGCACCGCCTCGGCCAGATGAGTGCCGCGCGTCAGCCCAAGGGCGGCGACCAGCGCGTCGGCAAAGTCGCCCAGGTGCGCGTAGGCCGCCACCCAGGCGATGGCGGCCAGGGATAGGCCGCCAAGCCAGCGGCGAAACGTCGGCCCGGGCGGGAGAGCGGCGGTGCCAGGTTCGGTCATTGGTCGCCCCCGATATTCCGTCAGGCGCCACCGCCGAGCCACTGCTCGATCTTGTCTCGCCCGGGAATGCCGCCGGCGTGTACGACCTTTCCGTCGATGACCACGCCGGGGGTGCTCATCACACCGTAGTCCATGATGTCCTTGATGTCCTCCACCTTGTCGAGCTGGACGACCACGCCCCTGGCGCGGGCAGCCTCCTCGATCAGCTTGAGGGTGGTTTTGCAGTTGGCACAACCGGTGCCGAGCACTTTGATGTTCAACATGGTCAAGACTCCCGTTCAACGAATGATGGCATGGGACGCACCCGGCGTCGGCCCAGAGTTATCAGCACCTCGTCCTTGGCGGATTCGGTTGATGAAAATGGACCTCTATGCTGGTAGACGAGAAAGTCCCAAGAAGGATGCGCGCCGCGGGCATCTATACGGCACGACGCAGGGGTTGCCATGGCACGGCTTCCGGCTGGAAGGTGACGTGACCGATGCCATGCTCGCCGGTCTCGCGCAGCAAGCCGTCCAGCACCGACGGCCAGTCGTTCATGTCCTTGATCCGCACATGCGCGGACAGCGCCAGCCGCTCGCCGGACAGCGCCCAGACATGCAGGTCATGCACTTCGAGGACGCCCGGCACGGCGGCGAGATCCCGACCAATTTCCGGCAGCGACAGGGCGAAGGGCACGCCATCGAGCAGGCCATGCAGCGCGTCGCGCAGCAGGCGCAGGCTGGAGGCCAGCACCAGGCCGCCGATCAACAGGGAGAGCAGCGGGTCGATCGGCGTCCAGCCGGTGGCCCAGACGACGATACCGGCGGCGATCGCCGCCACCGAACCAAGCACGTCGCCGAGGACATGCAGGAAGGCGCCACGCACGTTGATGTTTTGCTGGCCGTGCGAGAGCATCCAGGCAACGAAGAGATTGACGCCCAGTCCAATCACCGCCACCGCGCTGACCAGCGCGCCCTGGATGGCGTGCGGCGACTGGAAGCGCGACCAGGCCTCCATGCCGATGCCGAACACCACGGCCAACATGGCCAAGGCGTTGATCAGCGCCGCCAGCAATTCGACCCGGCCCATGCCGTAGGAGTGCCGCGCCGACGGCGGCCGCGCGGCGATCCAGGCTGCCAACAGCGCCAGGCCCAGGGCGGCGCCATCGGTGACCATATGGCCGGCGTCGGCCAAGAGCGCCAGCGAGCCGCCACGCCAGCCGGCGATAGCCTCGACGACGGCAAAGGCCCAGGTCAGACCAAGCGCGATGAGCAGGCGGCGGCGCTGCGCGGGGGTATCGGTGCCGCCGTGGCTGTGACCGTGGGAGTGATCGTGTTCGCTCATGGGAAATTCACAATTTGATGCGCGCGGCGCCCCGGGTGATGCGCGCGAAGACGGGTGCATTCATTCCTTGGTCGTTGGTACTTTGCCACAGCGTAGACGAAAGCCCCGGCAAACGGATGCAACGGACGGTCACACCGAGCCCGTGGCAGCTACAAGGAGTGGCTGAAAACGATCAGACAGCAGCCAGATGTTCATGTCCCGGATGCCCACGACCTCCAGGCGGGCGAGTACTGGGTCTATTGGTCGCAGAGCAAGTGCTGACTGGGACTCAAATCGGCCAGAAGCTGCCACCCGTCGTTTTGCCTCAATAGCGGCCATTGCGTCAGGCATCAATGCCAAAGCTATTGAGACTTTGCCGCTATCATTAGTCGCCTCCACACTACTAGATGATGCCGACAAATGAGCGCGCCACACCTTCCTGTTGAGCCCCGCGTTGCTGTCCTAGTAGATTGCGACAACACCAGCCCGGAGATTCTGGAATACGCACTCCGAGTAGTTGCCCAATTCGGCCGCGTTGTACTTCGTCGCGGCTATGGCAACCACAGCACACTCGCTAAGACCTGGCAGGAGGCCTTGGTTCGCTTAGCTTTCACACCGTGCCTTCAGTACCAATACGCTGCCGGAAAAAATACTGCTGACATTGCACTGGCACTGGATGCCCTCGAAGCAATGTTCGATCACCGCGCGGACAAGTTCTGCCTAGTAACGAGCGATTCCGATTTTGCTTATCTCTGCCGGAAGCTTCGAGAGCGAGGAGCAATGGTCTGCATTGTTGGCGAGCCAAAGACCCCAGATGCACTGCGCAACGCGAGCGACCAATTTTTCGAATGGGAACCTGAGAATACGACCGAAGCGGAGCAGCCCGGCGCAAACTGCACTCACGTGAAAGCCGAGCAGACGAAGCCCCCAGTAATCAAGCGTAGACCGAAATTCGTGGTGGACGCGGTAGCTTTGCTTGCGGATAGCACGTCCGAAGGACAGGTGCACCTAGGGGCATTGGGGCAATATCTCAAACGTACTGACCCTGGTTTTTCTCCAACAAATTTCGGACATTCTGGATTGCTGGACATGCTGAAGACGTATGACCTTCTGGCTCTCAAAAAAGCAGAAGGCGGTCACTACACGGTTGGACTGAGCAAGCAGGCAGTGGGCGAGGCGGGGGGCAAAGCCGAGGCCCAACAGTAACGTCGGCTTTGAAGAAAGCCGTAGGACCGCACGGGGCACGAAGCACCGATTTGCCGATGAAGGAAGGCCCTTCAGTAGGCTTGCCACCGCGGCGGCGGCACTGGCCGTAGCTGCCTTCTGCCGCCCGATCCAGGGCGGCTTCGGGCTAGCGGATGTCCGTGCGCGGGCGCTCGGCCAAGCTGGCGGAGGGTGGCCTCCGCTTCCGTAGGGTTCATCGTCAGCGCAGCAACAGGGCGGGAATCGTCGCCGGGCACGATGGCGCGGCTTCCTCCAGCGTCTGCTTCGCCCCCGTCGATTTGCTTCGGCGCGTCGTGGTCCGGGCTGCCCGACACGGGATCCCGGAATGGGAAAAGAGCTTCTCCCGCGACGCGAAGAGGTGAAGCGGAAGTGACATGGGCGAATTTTGGCAAAGGCGCCCACATTCAGGAAAGCCAGCCGTGGCGGCACGCCACCCCGCTATCATGGCGGCCTGGGTAATCGACGGAACCGAGGGAATGGATACACGCATCGACGAACTCGAAGTCAAGGCGGCCTTCGCCGAGGATTTACTCGACGCGCTGAACGCCACGGTGTACCGTCAGCAGCAGCAGATCGAGCGCCTGCAACGCGAGGTTCGCGAACTGCGCGAGCAACTCGCTGCTTCCGCACCCGCCGAAAGCCGCGGCCTGCGCGACGAGATTCCGCCGCACTACTAGCCGGCCTCGTCCTCCGTGGCCCTCTTGATCCCGTACTTGCGCATGGCCTGGGCGACCTGGCCCATGACCAAAGCCCGCACCCTTCCCGGGGCAAGGCCGGAATGGATGCGGCTTCGTCCTATAACGGTGGCCGCGCCACGAAGCCGCTGACCTCGCCGGTGGCGTCGAAGCTTACCTGGCAGGCTTCGCTCATCCTGGCCTTGAGCCGCGCCCGCGCCCGTTGTACGCGCGACTTGGCCGCCGGCAGCGAGAGCCCGATATGGCTGGCGAAATCCCGCTGGGTCATGCCCTCGATGTCGCACAAGGTGATGGCTTCGCGGTCCTGCGCCGAGAGTTCGGTGAGTACACGCGGAAGACATTGACTCAGGCCGTCGACTGGCGGTGGTGGGTCTGCCGCTTCGGCGGCGAGATCGTCGGGCAGTGGCACTTGCTCCTTGGTCAGGCGCAGGCGGTCGATCAGCAAATTGCGCGCGGTGGTGAACAGCCAGGCCCGGCGGTTGTCGATGCCGCACAGACCGTTGGCCCGCCGCAGGGCGCGCAGAAAGACCTCCTGCAACAGATCCTCGGCCTCGGCATCACCGCCCGCCCGGTGGCGCAGAAAGCGGCGCAGTTCCGTGTCGTGCTTCGCCCAGGCTTCCGTTACGCAGCGCATGTCTACCTCACGATCCGCGCCAGCCCATCGCCACCGACCGGCGCCTCGGCCAGCCAGGGCACCAGGGCGGCGCGCGGCGACAGATCCCTGGTCACGCGCCGGATGTAGGGCAGTTCGTACTCGCCGCGCAGACACAACAGCGGATCGACATCGACGCCGCAAACGCCGGTCGAGCAGCACATGGCGGGGTCGAAGACTTCAAGCGCTTTCACGCCAATTCCTTTCGCGAAACGAAATACTTGCGCTGGAACCACAGCGCAACGTTCACCAGACCGATCATCACGGGGACTTCGACCAGCGGCCCGATGACCGCCGCGAAGGCGACGCCCGAGTTGATGCCGTAGACCGCCACCGCCACGGCGATGGCCAGTTCGAAGTTGTTGCTGGCGGCGGTGAACGAGAGGGTGGCGCTCTTTTCGTAGCTCGCCCCCAGGCGCCGGCTCATGAAGAACGAGAAGACGAACATGACCAGGAAATAGAGCAGCAGGGGAATGGCGATGCGCACCACGTCGAGCGGAATGCCGATGATCAGCTTGCCCTTGAGGCTGAACATGACGACGATGGTGAACAGCAGCGCCACCAGCGTGATCGGCCCGATCTTTGGCACAAAATGGATGTGGTACCAGTCCTTGGAGACGAAGCGCAGCATGATGACGCGGGTCAGGATGCCGGCGACGCAGGGGATGCCGAGATAGATGAAGACGCTCTCGGCGATCTGCTTGATCGAGATGTCGACCACCGAACCGGACAAGCCGAACAGCGGCGGCAGCACCGTGATGAACAGCCAGGCATAGACGCTGAAGAACAGTACCTGGAAGATGGAATTGAAGGCCACCAGCCCGGCCGCGTATTCGGTGGAGCCTTTGGCCAGTTCGTTCCAGACGATCACCATGGCGATGCAGCGGGCCAGGCCGATCATGATCAGGCCGACCATGTATTCCGGCTTGTCGGGGAGAAAGATCACCGCCAGGGCGAACATCAGCACCGGCCCGATGACCCAGTTCTGCACCAGGGAGAGCGCCAGCACCTTGGTGTCGCGGAACACGTCGGGCAACTCTTCGTAGCGCACCTTGGCGAACGGCGGGTACATCATCAGGATCAGGCCCACCGCGATGGGGATGTTGGTGGTGCCGACCTGGAAACGGTTGATGAAGTCTTCGATGCCCGGCACCAGGAAACCAAGGGCCACACCGAACGCCATGGCGGCGAAGATCCAGACGGTCAGATACCGGTCGAGGAATGACAGTCTCCTGGTCAGGGCGCTCACGGTCAGTCTCCGACGTGAATGCGCCGCGCGGCGGCCAACACCTCTTCGCGGCTCAGGCTTTCCAGCGGCAGGGCGAGGAACGCTTCGATGCGCTTCCTGAGCGACTGGTAGGCCTCTTCGAAAGCCTCCCGACGCGCTTCGATGGGTTCGACGTGAGCGGGATCGGGAATGCCCCAGTGGGCGGTGGCCGGGTGGCCGGGCCAGACCGGACACGGCTCTGCGGCGGCATTGCCGCACACCGTGAAGATGAAGTCGATGGCCGGCGCGGCCGGCGCGGCGAACTCGTCCCAGGACTTGCTGCGGGCGCCGGCACAGGGCACGCCATGTTTCTCCAGCGTTTCGAGCGCCACCGGATTCACCTGCCCGGCCGGCTTGCTGCCCGCCGAGAAGGCCTTGACGCGGCCGGCACCGAGATGATTGAAGAGCATCTCGCCGAGGATGGAGCGGGCGGAGTTGCCGGTACAGAGAACGAGCACATTGAAGGACATGGTCTTTCCTCAGGCCGCCTTGCGACGGCGCTTGGTGACGGCATTGACCGCCGCCGTCTTCGGCAGGCAGGCGCCGCCGTGGCAGCAGTTGTCGGTGAGAAAGGCGATCAGGTCGTCCATCGCCGGGAAGGTGGCGGAATAGAAGATGAAACGGCTTTCCTGGCGCGCGGCGACCAGCCCGGCGCGCGCCAGGTGGGCCACATGGAAGGACAGCGTCGCCGCCGGAATCTCCAGCGCTTCGGCGATGGCCCCGGCATTCATGCCTTCCGGACCCGCCTCCACCAGCAGGCGGAAAACGCGCAGGCGGGTTTCCTGGGCAAGGGCGGCCAGCTTGTCGACGGCGACGGCAACATCCATTTCCATATTTCCATGATTATCGAATCGTGAAAGTATTCTATCCCGAGTTGACCGCGGGTCAACGGGGTCGCAGCCCGCTCGTCACCCGCTCAAGCGCGCGCCACGGGCAGCGCCGTCCTGTCCACCACGCGGCGCAGCACGAAGCTGGAATGAACGCCGGTCACCCCCTTGATGCGGGTGATGCGGTTCAGCAGCAGTTCCTGGTAGGCGTCCATGTCCTTCACCACCACCTTGAGCTGGTAGTCGGCGGCCTGACCGGTGATCAGCAGGCATTCCATGACCTCCGGAATCTCGCCGACCGCCGCCTCGAAATGCTTGAAACGCTCGGGCGTGTGCTGGTCCATGGAAATATGAATCAGCGCCATGAGCGACAGGCCGAGCGCCTTGGCGTCGACCAGCGCCCGATAGCCGGTGATGTAGCCGGACTCTTCCAGGGCGCGCACCCGGCGCAGACAGGGGGAGGGCGACAGGCCGATGCGGTCGGCCAGATCCTGGTTGCTGAGGCGGCCGTCCTCCTGCAACGCATCGAGAATCTGTCGATCGTAGCGGTCCAGCTTCATTCTCATGCCCTCCATCGGTACTAATGAGCAATATTCTGCCAAATTTGACCATGTAGCGGCCTCACAACGCAAGCACCTGCCGGCCTGTCTTGCGTAGCATTGCCGTCATCGTCAATCGATTCGGGAGCACGACCATGTTGAAGAACCCCGCCGCCAAGTACGCCCCCTTCCCCGCCGTCCAACTCGCCGACCGCCAGTGGCCGAGCCGCGCCATCACCGCTCCGCCGGTCTGGATGAGCACCGACTTGCGCGACGGCAACCAGGCGCTGTTCGAGCCGATGAACGCGGAACGCAAGATGCGCATGTTCCGCACGCTTTGCGACATTGGCTTCAAGGAAATCGAGGTGGCCTTTCCGTCCGCGTCGCAGACCGACTTCGATTTCGTGCGCCAGTTGATCGAGGGCGGACACATCCCCGCCGACGTCACCATCGAGGTACTCACCCAGGCGCGCGAGCACCTGATCCGCCGCACCATGGAATCGCTCCGGGGTGCGCGCCGGGCCATCGTCCACGTGTACAACGCCACCTCGCGCCCCTTCCGCGACATCGTGTTCGGCATGAGCAAGGCGGAAGTCGTGGCCATGGCCGTCGCCGCCGTGCGCCTCATCAAGGAGTTGGCCGCCGAGCAGCCGGCAACGGAGTGGGTGCTCGAATACAGCCCCGAGACCTTCACGGCCACCGAGCTCGATTTCGCCCGCGAGGTCTGCGATGCCGTTACCGCCGCCTGGGGTGCGACGCCGGACCGCAAGGTCATCCTCAACTTGCCGGCGACGGTGGAAGTGGCGACGCCCAACGTCTACGCCGACCAGATCGAATGGATGCACCGCCATCTCGCCCGTCGCGACAGCGTCGTGCTCAGCGTCCATCCCCACAACGACCGGGGCACGGCGGTGGCCGCCGCCGAACTGGCGCTCATGGCCGGCGCCGACCGCGTCGAGGGCTGCCTGTTCGGCAATGGCGAGCGCACCGGCAACGTCGATATCGTCACCCTTGCGCTCAACCTCTATACCCAGGGGACCGCGCCGGGGCTCGATTTCTCCGACATCAACGCCGTCGCCCGCACCGTCGAGCACTGCAACCAATTGCCGATCCACCCGCGCCATCCCTATGTCGGCGACCTCGTCTTCACGGCCTTTTCCGGATCGCACCAGGATGCGATCAAGAAGGGCTTCGGCGCGCGGCTGGCGCAAGCGCCGGATGCGCCCTGGAACATTCCCTACCTGCCCATCGACCCCGCCGACGTCGGTCGCGGCTACGATTCCGTGATCCGGGTCAACAGCCAGTCGGGCAAGGGCGGCATCGCCTACCTGCTCGAAACGGAATACGGCGTGGTGTTGCCGCGCCGCTTGCAGGTCGAGTTCTCCGGGGTGGTGCAAGGGCACACCGACCACCACGGCGGCGAGATGAGCGCGGCGGATATCTGGCAACTGTTCTCGACCACCTACCTCGATACCGCCGAGCCGGTGCGCTACGTCGAGCACCACCTGTTCGAACATGGCAACGCCCAGGGCATCCGCCTCACCGTGGCGATGCGCGGCACCACGCATCTGCTCGCCGGCGAAGGCAACGGCCCGATCGACGCCGCCGTTCATGCGCTGCGCGGCATCGGCATCGACCTCCAGGTGCGCAGCTACGAGGAGCGCTCGATGGGCAGCAGCGGCGACGCCGGCGATGCCCGCGCCTGCGCCTTCATGGAAGTGACGCGCCCCGGCAGCGGCTGCGAATGCCACGGCGTGGGCGTGGACGCCAACATCGTCACCGCCTCGATCAAGGCCTTGTTGAGCGGCGTCAATCGCCTGGGGGCGAACGCCTGGGTCGACAGCCAGCCTCGGGCGGCCTGACGGGGAAGGCTATATCGCGCGCGGCGCGACCCCGGCGAACTCGACGATGGCGTCGAGATAGTCGATCCAGCGGGTGAAGCTGTGGTCGCCGCCGGGCAGCACGGTTTGCCGGGCGCCGGCATAGCGCTCGACGGCTTGCCGGTAGTCGAGCACCTCGTCGCCCTGCTCGACCAGCAGCCAGTAGCGGTCGGGGCGCGACAGGGCGGGCACTTCAAGGGCGCGCAGCTCGTCGACGTGGGCGCGGGTGAATTCAAAGGCTTCGCCGGTATAAAGATTCCTTTGCGGGCCGACGAATTGCTCCAGCGAAAGATGCGCTACCACGGCCGGATTGACCAGCACGGCCCGCAGATCATGGCGTTCGGCCAGCCAGGTCGCGTAGTAGCCACCAAGCGAGCTGCCGACCAGCGTCGTTCCCGGCCGGATCAGGCTCTCGGCAAGGGCGACCGCCGCGGCCGGCGCGGCCGGCAACCGCGGGCAGACGAAGCGGTCCGCCAGACCGAGTCGTTGCAGGTGGGCGTGCAGGGCGCGGGCCTTGAACGACTCCGGGCCGCTGGTAAAGCCATGCAGGTACAGGATCAGTGGCTCGTCCAATCGACCAGCCCCATCTGCCAGGTGGCGATCACGACAATGCCGAAGGCGATGCGATACCAGGCGAATATCGTGAAGTCGTGGGTCGAGATGAAACGGAGCAGCCAGCGAACGCAGAAGAACGCCGAGACGAAGGCGGCGACGAAACCGACCGCCCACATGCCGAGATCGTCGGCGTTGAGCAGCGCCCGTTCCTTGTAGAGCTGGTAGGCCGTGGCGACGAGCAGCGTCGGAATGGCGAGAAAGAAGGAGAACTCCGTCGCCGCCTTGCGCGAGAGGCCGAACAGCAGGCCGCCAATGATTGTCGCACCAGAGCGGGAGGTGCCGGGGATCAGCGCCAGCGCCTGGGCCAAGCCGAGCTTGAGGGCGTCGATGAGGTCGATATCGTCGACGCTCTCGACACGAACGCGGTGCTCGCGTTTTTCCGCCCAGAGGATGATGAAGGCGCCGACGATGAAGGCGACGGCCACCGGCACCGGCTGGAACAGATGCTCCTTGATGATCTTGCCGAACAACAGGCCGAGGATGGCCAGCGGCAAGAAGGCGACGAACAGGTTGAGCACCAGACGCCGCGCGACCACATCGCGTGGCAGGCCGGCCACCACGCTGGCGATCCGGGCCCGGTATTCCCAGCAGACGGCGAGTATGGCGCCGGACTGGATGACGATTTCGAACAGCTTGCCGCGTTCGTCATTAAAATGCAGCAGATCGCCGGCCAGGATCAAATGACCGGTGCTGGAAACCGGCAGGAACTCGGTCAGCCCCTCGACAATGCCGAGAATCAGGGCGTGCAACAGGGGCGTGAAGTCCATGGGCGGAAAGTCGGGCAATAACAGCAGTTGCGGCAACGACGGGCCGGCGCGGCGGAAAGGCGGGCGAGTGTAGCATGACGAAAAGAATCAACGTCCGACAGCTCCGGCCCGGCATGTACATCGCCGAATTGGGCTCCGACTGGATGGCCCATCCCTTCCTGCGCGGCAGCTTCCGGGTCAAGGACGAGGCGACCATCGCCAGGATCGCCGACGCCGGCATCCACGAGGTCTATATCGATCCCGGCAAGGGACTGGATGTGGACGACGCGCCGACGCGGCACGAGGTGGAGCGGCAGCTGGAAGAGGAAATGTTGCGCGTCGCCGCCGAGCCGGTGCCGACACGACACCGCACCGCCAGCGAGGAGATCGGCAGGGCCAGGAAGATCCACGCCGAGGCCAACCACCTCATCCACAACATCATGAACGATGTCCGGCTCGGCGAGCAGGTCCGGCTGGAGCAGGTGGAGCCGGCGGTCGAGAAGATGACCGAATCCATCCTCAGGAACGGCGGCGCGCTGCTCTCGTTGTGCCGGGTCAAGAACAAGGACGACTACACCTTCCAGCATTCCGTGTCGGTGTGCGCCTTGCAGGTGTCCTTCTGTCGCGCCATCGGCATGGACGCCGCGACCATTCATCTCGCCGGCATCGGCGGCCTGCTGCACGACATCGGCAAGGTTCGGGTGCCGAACGCCATCCTCAACAAGCCCGGCCGCTTCACCGAGGAGGAATTCGCGGTGATGAAATGCCACGTCGTCGAGAGCAAGAAGATCCTCGATGAAACCGACGGCATCAGCGAAACGTCGATCCAGGTCGCCTACCAGCACCACGAGCGCCACGACGGCTCGGGCTATCCGGAAGGCATCAAGGGTGACGCCATCTCGCAAATGGGCAAGATGGCCGCCATCTGCGATGTCTACGACGCCATCACCTCGGACCGCGTGTACCACAAGGGCATGGCGCCGCACGAGGCCCTGCGCAAGATCTTCGAATGGAGCAAGTTCCACTTCGATCCCGCGCTGGTACAGCAGTTTCTGCGCACCATCGGCATCTACCCGGTCGGTACCCTGGTGATGCTCGAATCGGGCCGCATCGGCGTCGTCCTGGAACAATCGGAGAGCAACCTGCTCCAGCCGGTGGTCAAGGTCTTCTACGACGGCAAGCGCACCCGCTACCTGCCGCCGGAGGAAGTGGATATCTCCCGGTCGTTCGGCAACGGTGGCGGCGATAAGATCGTCGGCCACGAGACGCCGGAGAAGTGGGGCATCGACCCCGCCCGCTTCCTGTGACCGCGTCCCTGCGACGCTACGCGTGGCTGTCCATCGCCACGGCGCTGGCCACCATTCTGCTCAAGGGCGTGGCCTGGTGGCTGACCGGTTCGGTCGGCCTGCTCTCGGACGCCCTGGAGTCCTTCGTCAATCTGGCCGGCGCCCTGATGGCGCTGGCCATGCTCTCGCTGGCCGCCACGCCGGCGGACGAGAACCACGCCCACGGCCACGGCAAGGCCGAGTACTTCTCCAGCGGTTTCGAAGGCTTCCTGATCCTGCTCGCCGCACTGAGCATCGGCTACGCGGCCTACCAGCGGCTGCTCGCCCCCCAACCGCTGGAGGCGGTCGGCGTCGGCCTGGCGGTCTCGGTGGTGGCTTCCATTCTCAACCTGGCCACCGCCCGCATCCTCCTCGGCGTGGGCCGTCGCTACAAATCCATCACCCTCGAAGCGGATGCCCACCATCTGCTCACCGACGTCTGGACCTCGGTCGGCGTGATCGTCGGCGTCGGCCTGGTCTGGCTGACCGGCTGGCTCTGGCTCGACCCGGCCATTGCGCTGCTGGTGGCGGCCAACATCGTGTGGACCGGCTGGCAACTGCTGCGTCGTTCGACGGCCGGCCTGATGGACGTATCCATGCCGGCGGAAGAGCTCGCCGCGATCGAGGCGGTGCTGGAGCGCTATCGTGGTCGGGGGCTGGCCTTCCATGCCCTGCGCACCCGCCAGGCCGGGGCGCGCGCCTTCGTCACCCTGCACGTGCTGGTACCGGGCGACTGGACGGTACAGCAGGGACACGACTGGTCGGAACGCATCGAGGCCGACATCCGGCAGGCCCTGCCGCACGTCCATGTCATCACCCACCTTGAGCCGCTGGAGGATCCGTTGTCGCTGGTGGATCAGGGTTTGGACCGGCCCTGAGCGGCGTCGCGCCGCTTGTCTATGCGGTCAGTACTTCCAGGCGCGCCAGCCAGTCGAGCGCCTCTTCCCGGGTCGTGCCGCACATCTCGCTCGATGGTCGCAGGCCGGCGCAGCAGGCCGGGCGGGCGGGATCGGCGAAGATGGCGCAGCGCAGATCGATGGTGAGATGCCGGCAGGGGATCCCCGCCGGCTTGCCCAGGCTGCTGATGGAAGGGGCGATGCAGCAGGCGCCACAGCCCGCCCGGCATTCCATGGCTTCAGACCGCCATCCCGCGGCCGCTCACTTCCGGCCGCTCATTTCCGACCATACTGGCCGGTGAAGCTGGCCTTGCCGATACGATTGGCGTTGATCATGAAGCCGACCAGCGCGGCGGTGGCGTCCTCCGGCACGTCCAGCTTGTCGACCTTGAGCGCATGTACGGTGAAGATGTAGCGGTGCGGCTTGTCGCCCTTGGGCGGGCAGGGGCCGCCCCAGCCGGATTTGCCGAAGTCGGTGCGCATCTGCAAGGCGCCCTTGGGCGCCTTGCCGGCGGCGGGGTCGCCGGCGCCCTGCGGCAGTCCGTGCAGGTCGGCGGGAATGTTGATCACCACCCAGTGCCACCAACCGCTGCCGGTCGGGGCGTCCGGGTCATAGACGGTCAGGGCGAAGCTCTTGGTGTCCTTCGGCGCACCGCGCCAAACCACCGCCGGTGAAACGTTCTCGCCCTCGCAGCCGAAACCGTTGAAGACATGCTTGTTGGCGATGGCCTTGCGGACCTCGATATCGGGGCTGTCGAGCCTGAAGTCGTCCGCATGGGCGGGCAGGGAAAAGACGAGGCCGAGGGCGGCGAGTGGAAGAGCACTGAGGGCACTGCGCATGGTGAACTCCTTGGGCGCGACAGGTTGATGGGGATTCAGTTCCGGCAATAGGTGGCGATGCGCTGGCTGGCGGCTTCGCGGGCGGCCTGACGCTGGCTGTCTTCCAGATACTCCCGCGCACCCTGATCGTTGACGCTGTAGATCGGCCGACTTCGATTGAGCGTATCAAGGTTGCGCTGCGCGGACTGGCAGCGCTGCTCGTCCTCGTACCGGCGCTTGGCGGCCTCCTGCTCCTTCTCGCGCGCCAACTGGCGGCGCTGGTTGGAGAGCTGCAACTGGTCCTGCCAGGTCCTGGCCCCGGCCGGCGCCGCCGAATCGGCCGGCGCCGCCTGGATATTCAGCTTGTCGGCCTTCTTGCCGGTGGGTGGGGTGCTCGCGAAGTGGGCCTGGCCGTTGGCGTCCACCCACTTGTAAACACCGTCCGCGCTGGCCGTGCCGGTCGCCAGGGAAAACAGCAGGAACGCCAATAGGATGGAATCCTTCATCTTCGGTTGCTCGGACAGAGGGAAGCCAATCTTAGCCGGTTTCGGCTAGCCAGAAGGGCTTCGCCAACGACGCGGTGCGCGTGGCGTTTCTGTTCGAGAGGTATCGACGGCTGACGAGTCTGCCGTCAGCGACGGCGAAGTCAAAGCGCAGCGAGACTAAAGGCGTTTGAGCGGCAGCTTTGTAATCGTGCCTGAAGGCGTCACTCGATAGGCGAAAGGGGCGGGTGTCTGCAACGCCAGTGCGACGAACTTCGGCAGTCTGTCGACCAGCAACCGACTCAGCACCTCGCCTTTCATTTCCCCGGCACGGGCGACGAGAAATGCCCTGACCTTGCCTTGAGGGCGTCGCGTTCGCTGGCGCGGTAACGAATCCGGTAATCGAGCGTGAGAGCGATCCAGCCACGTTTGCCACAGGCGGCGAGCCACTCTTCATCCGAGCCATCGGCGGCGAAATGGTCGGCGTGGACTTCGACGGCTGCGCCGGCACCGCGCAAGGCCTCCGCAACCCGCTTGCTGCCCAGGTTGCGGTCAAGGAAGAACGTAAGCTCCCTAAGCTGCTTTTCGTAAGGGGATAACTTCGTACCGGATCGCTTGTTCGACGGCATCGCGGGAAAGGCCGAAATCTTCGGCTAGTTCGTCGATCGAATCGCCCGCCTTGTAGCGCTGGGCGAGAATTGCCGTCGAGATACCCGTGCCGTCGACGATAGGATTGCCGAAGGCGATTCGCGGGTCGATCACGACCTCGGCCGCGGCCGGTCTGGCGGCTGGCGCGGCGAAAAGGTAAAGCTTGCTGGGCATGCCCTTGCTATCGCGACGAACATGCTTGAGGGAGTCCATCATCACGGCACGCATGGCCAATTGACCGTCCTTGGACACGGCGACCAGCTGACCGTACTTGTCGAGAAAGAGATCGACCCCGTCCGTGAGGAATCTTTCGGTCAGCAAAGGGCGCCGTTCTTTGGTCTGCCGCCTGACGTAGTCAAGCGCCTTGCGGATGTTCGGCATCGAAATGTGATGATCCGTGCGCCGCATGGAGTTGAGCGTGAATGCTTCGATCAGGTTGTAGAACGACAGGCAACGACGCTTCTTGTCGGCGAGATCGATCAGCGGCAGAAAGAGCTTGCGACCAGCGCTAGTTTCATAGGTCCGGCCCAGAACCCATGAGCGCAACGTCGCTGGCGGCATGTCCAGGTAGGACGCCGCTTCAGCGATCGAATAGGCAGGTTGCTCTCTTGGGTCGGTCATGCTGTCCTCATGTTGGCGAAGTGTACGCCGGTTACTAGGACTTGCGATAAATCTCCGCCCCCGCCTTTACGAACTCCACCGCCTTTTCCTTCATCCCCTCTTCCAGCGCGGCCTGCTCGGAAAGGTGGTGGCTGGCGGCGAAGTCGCGCACGTCCTGGCTGATTTTCATGGAGCAGAAGT
>JBGAQX010000074.1:0-6513 GCA_044220545.1 Rhodocyclaceae bacterium
TCGGTCCGCGCCTCATGGCCCAGTTGCCTCGGCGTCACATCCCGCAAGGCCGGCCCCGGCAGGTTCGTCCCGCCGCCCCCCGCCGACAGCTTGAACATGCCCACCGCCTGCACCAGTCCCCGCGCCTGCTCTTCCAGACTCTCGGCGGCCGCCGCCGCTTGTTCCACCAGGGCGGCGTTCTGCTGGGTCACTTCGTCCATCTGGCCCACCGCCTGCGTCACTTGTTCGATGCCCGAGCTTTGCTCACGGCTGGCGCCGCTGATTTCGGTCACCAGGTTGGCCACGCTCCGGAACGAGCGCACCACTTCGTCCATGGTGCTGCCCGCTTCGCCAACCAGCTTGGCGCCACTGTCGACCTTGCCCACCGATTCGGCGATCAGGGTCTTGATCTCCTTGGCCGCCGTGGCGCTTCGTTGCGCCAGGTTCCTCACTTCGGTCGCCACCACGGCGAAGCCCCGTCCTTGTTCGCCCGCCCGCGCCGCTTCCACCGCGGCGTTCAGCGCCAGGATGTTGGTCTGGAAGGCGATGCTGTCGATGACGCCGATAATGTCGGCGATCTTCTTCGAGCTGTCCTGGATCTCGCCCATGGTCACCACGACCCGCTTGACGACTTCGCCACCCCGCACCACGCCTTCGTTGGAGCTCTTGGCCAGTTCGTTCGCCTGCCGGGCGTTCTCGGCGTTCTGCCGGACGGTGGCGTTGAGTTGTTCCATCGAGCTGGCCGTCTCTTCCAGACTGCTCGCCTGCTCTTCCGTCCGGCTCGACAGATCCTGCCGCCGCGATCTCCTGCGCCGCCGTGTTGATCGCCTCCGTCGCTTCCTTGATCCGCCCCACGACTTCGCGCAGACGGCCGATGGTGGCGTTGGTGTCGTCCTTCAACTGACCGAGCACACCCTGATAGTCGGCGTCCACCGACTTGGTCAGGTCGCCGTTCGCCACCGCCTTCAGCACGCTCGCCACGTCGGCCAGGCCGCGCGCCGTGATCTCCATCAACTGGTTGATGCCCCGTGCCAGGTTGAGGAAGAAACCCTCCTTGTCGGCCTCGGGCAAACGCCGGGAAAAATCACCGGCCACAGCTGCGGTGACGATCTCTTCGACTTCGCGCTCCGCCGCCACCTCGGCCGTCCGGTCGCGCCATTCGGCGACGCTGCCCAATCGCTCGCCTTGCTCGTTGAGTACCGGGTTGGCGGAGACGGTCAGGGACCGGCCGCCGATTTCCAGATTGGCCGTGTAGACACCGGCGAGCTTGGCCAGCAGTTCCGCCTGGTGGCGCGGGTTCTTGTGAAAGACGTCGATGCAGGTACCAAGCAAGCGGTCGGCGTCGAAGTTGGGCAACTGGGTGCGAATACCGGCTTCGGCGCCCTTGAGAACGCGCTGTACGGACTTGTTCACGTAGATGATGTTGCGCTCGGGATCCGCGATCATCACTCCGGTCGACACATTGTCCAAGGCCACCTTGACACGGGCCATCTCATTGCCGATGCGCTTGGATTCCGCCAGTTCGAAGCCCGAACGCGTCTGCATCGACTGCAAGCCTTGCAGCAGCTTGCCGACTTCGTCGTCACGGGCAATATCGATGGCATTCGAGTAATCGCCCTGGGCGACATTACGCAACACGCCGACCACGCCGCGCAAGTCTCGCCGGATGGCGCGAATGAGCCAGTAGGACAAGGCGCCGCCGACGATCAGCAAGACGACCATCAGGCCAATCTGGGTGTTGCGGGTCACCACATAGCGCCCTTGCGAGTCGGACATTTCCGCCCGGCCCTGCTTGACGTGGCGGTCGCGCAGCGCGTCGGCCTTGGCGACGGCCAACGTGAACAGAGGATTGACCTTTTCCTGGAACAGGGCCCAGGCCACGCCGTTGTCGCCCGCATCGATAGCCTCGACGGCGGGCAACAGCCCTTCCTTGACGAAACGCCCGCGCGCCGCCGCGTAGTCATCGGCAATCTTGCGGTGCTCATCGGTCAATACGGTCTTCTGGTAGTCCTTCCAGAGCCCGGTAATCTCGGCGATGTTCTTGCGCACCTGCTCCATATACGGACGATGATCGGCGTTGGCGATCGATGGATCGTGATGAACGCCCAGACCGCTGAGCGCGATCTGCATGCGGTTGTCGCCCATCAATTGTGTGATCCGGCCAAGGATACGCACGCCGTCGAAGCGCTGCTCGTAGAGGCTGACCGTCGCATCGTTGGTGCGGGAAAGGGCGACGATGGCCATCAGCGCCATCAACAGCACCAAGGTACCGAGCAGGCCAAGCAGGCCGCCGATGCGATGCGCGAGGGTCAGGTTCTCCCGCCAGCGGCCACCGCTGACCGCGCGGCCGCGCCGGATCGCCAAACCGCCTTGGCGCTTTTCCCGGAACTTGCGATAAACGTCCTCGTGCGCCTGGATCATCTCCCGGCTGGCCTTGCGCCGAACCGAAAGATAGCCGGTTACCTGACCGTGGTCCCAGATCGGCGTCGCATTGGCCAGTACCCAGTAGTGGTCGCCGTTCTTGCAGCGGTTCTTGACGTAGCCGGTCCAGGGACGGCCGGCCTTGAGGGTGTCCCACAAGTCCTGGAAGGCCTCCGCCGGCATGTCGGGATGACGGACGATGTTGTGCGGTTCGCCGATCAATTCGCTTTCGGAGAAGCCACTGATGGCGAGAAAATCGCGATTGACGTAGGTGATCTGGCCCTTCAGGTCGGTCTTCGAGACGATGATCGTCTCGTCGCCCAGCTCGATCTCGTTGTTGGTCACCGGCAAGTTCGTCCGCATGGGAGCCCCTTTGAATCGGCCTAATCGCCGGAACGCCGGATCGGCGCAATACTGGCTGCCGGCCCGACCGGCTTTGCCGCCCGGATCGCCATCAGAGCGCCGCCGCCTCGTCCATCAGCGCCATCTCCGAAGAGAGCATCAGACGCGTGATGTCCACCACGATCAGCATCCGCTCCTCGAGCGTGGTCAGACCCTGGATGTACCGGGTATCCACGGTCGCGGCGAACTCCGGCGCGGGACGGATCTGGTCGGGACGCAGCGAGGTGACATCGGAAACCCCGTCGACCACGATACCGACCACCCGCTCGGCGATGTTGAGGATGATGACGACGGTGAAAGGTGTGTACTCGGCCTTGCCGACCTGGAACTTGATGCGCAGATCGACCACCGGCACGATGGTGCCGCGCAGGTTGATGACGCCCTTGATGAAGGCCGGCGCGTTGGCGATGGTCGTCGGCTTCTCGTAGCCGCGAATCTCCTGAACCTTCAGGATGTCGATCGCGTATTCCTCGGGACCGAGCGTGAAGGTCAGGTACTCCTGCGCCAACCCGCGTTCGTCGATCTTCTGGGGACTTGATTGGGCAATATCCTGCATCTTGTGCTCCTGTTGTCAGGCTGCCGCCGCCATGGCGCTCTTCGCCATGCCGGCCAATACCGCCACGTCGAGAATCAGCGCCACGTGGCCATCGCCCATGATGGTGGCGCCGGAAACGCCATTCACCTTGCGATAGTTGGCTTCCAGGCTCTTGATCACGACTTGCTGCTGGCCCATGAGGGCGTCGACGAACAAGGCGGCCTTGGTCCCGTCCGCCTCGATGATGACCATGATGCCGCGCTCCAGCGCCGTGACCGCGCCGGGTATGCCAAACAATTCGTGCAGGGCGATCACCGGCAGGTATTCGCCGCGCACAAACAACAGGCGCTTGACGCCGGAAATGCTCTTGATCATCCCCGGTTCCGCCTGTAGCGATTCGACCACGTAGCCCAGCGGCACGATGTAGGTTTCCTGGCCGATCGCGATCGACATGCCGTCGAGAATCGCCAGCGTCAGCGGCAGCCGGACGGTCATGCGCGTGCCGATGCCGGTCATCGACTCGATCTCGACGCGACCGCCCATGGCATTGATGTTGCGTTTCACCACATCCATGCCGACGCCCCGACCGGACACCTCGGTCACCTGCTCGGCGGTCGAGAAACCAGCCTCGAAGATCAGCAGCCAGACTTCCTGGTCGGTCATCTGGTCATGCACCTGGAAGCCGCGCTCCCTGGCCTTGGCGAGAATACGCTGCCGATTCAGCCCGGCGCCATCGTCGCCGACCTCAATGACGATGTTGCCGCTCTGGTGATAGGCGCGCAGCGTGATGGTACCGACCGGCTGTTTGCCCTTGTCGGCCCGGGCATCGGGCATCTCGATCCCGTGGTCGAGGCTGTTGCGCACCAGGTGGGTCAATGGATCGCTGATGCGTTCGATCAAGCTCTTGTCCAACTCGGTACTCTCGCCGACCAGCTTGAGCTCCACCTTCTTGCCCAGCTTCTGGGAAAGCTCGCGCACCACGCGCGGGAAACGCGAGAACACCACGGAAATCGGCATCATGCGGATCGACATCACCGCTTCCTGCAGATCGCGGGAGTTCCTCTCCAGTTGCGTCAAGCCGCTGTGCAGGCGCTCGAACTGGACTGGGTCGACGCCGCTGGCCGACTGGAGCAACATGGCCTGGGTGATCACCAGCTCGCCGACCAGATTGATCAGTTGATCCACCTTTTCCACGCCGACACGGATGGTGGCATCGCCGCCAGCCGCCTTGCCGGCCGGCTTGGCCGCCGCCTCGCGCTTTTCAGCCGGCGCCTCGACAACGGGTTTCGCCACCGGCGGGGCGACCGGCACCTCGGCGGCGACCGGAGCCGGCACGTCGACGAACAGGCCGAAACCATCACCCTCGAGGGCAACCGGGGCCGTGGCGGCATCGACCACCGTGACCTCGGACGCCGGCGCCGGAAGGTCGGCAAAGAAGCCGTAACTGCCGTCGCCCGCGTCCGCCGGTACGGCCGGAGAAGGCTCCGGTGCCGGCAGGTCGTCGAAAAGTCCGTACGCCGCATCTCCTTGATCGTGCACTTGACCACCAGACGATGCCGCCGGCGATTCATCGGCGAACAGTCCGTAGGCTTCCTCGACAGCGGGCTGCGCGACCTCATCCGAGAACAGTCCGTAGGCATCCTCGGCCGCATCGGCCGAATTCGCCGCGAGGCCGCCGCCGAGCGGCAGAATTCTGATGCTGTCGCTGCGCGCGACGAACTCCAGCATGCCGCGCAGCGCTTCGCCATCCGCCTCGCCAAGCAGTTCCACCCGATAGGGCTGCCCTTCGGTGTCCGGCGCGGCCAGCAGGCGCACGCCGCCGAAGTCGGCCAACTCCGCCAGCACGCCGTCGCACATGGCCCGCGTAGCTTCCGGATCGCCTTCCAGGACAAACTGAATCTCGCAACCCGCGGCGGCGGTCGGCGAAGGCGCCGACTCGGCCCCTGGCGAGAGCGCTTCCGGGGCGGCCGGTTCGACCGCCGGAACCGCCGAACCACCTCCGCCGGTCAGGGACTTCAGGCGCGCGCAAGTCGCGTCGACGGCGGCCGGATCGACCTCGCCATCGCCCTTGTGACCCGCCAGCATGGTCTTCAGGACGTCGCCGGCGTCGAGAAAGGCGTCGATCATCTCGTCGCGCAACGCCAACTCGCCCTTGCGAATCCGATCGAGCAGATTCTCAAGTACGTGCGTCACCTGGGCCATGTCGGTAAAACCGAACGTGCCCGCCGACCCCTTGATCGAGTGGGCCGCCCTGAATATCGCGTTCAGTTGCTCGATATCCGGGTTGGCCATGTCGAGCCCCAGCAACAGGGACTCCATGTTGGCCAAATGTTCGTCGGTCTCTTCGAAGAAGACCTGGTAGAACTGGCTGAGATCGATAGCCACCGTCCGCCTCCGTTCCGTTCGGCGGCCTTAACCGATGACCTTCTTGACGATCTCGATCAGCTTCTGGGGATCGAAGGGCTTGACCAGCCAGCCTGTCGCACCGGCGGCGCGCCCCTGTTGCTTCATGGCGTCGGAAGACTCGGTGGTCAACATCAGAATCGGCACGGCCTTGTATTGGGGCATGCCACGCAGGGTCTTGATCATGGTCAGGCCATCCATGCGGGGCATGTTCTGGTCGGAAAGGATCAGGTTGAAGGTCTTGCTCTTCGCCTTTTCCAGGCCATCCATGCCGTCCACGGCCTCGATGACCTCGTACCCGGAACTCTTCAGGGTGAAGGCCACCATTTGACGAATGGATGCGGAATCGTCAACTGCGAGAATTGTCTTTGCCATTTACTCAACGCTCCTAGAAGAGTTCTATGTCGCCGCGGCTGAGCGCCTGCTGGCCGACGGGATTTCTGTCGGTGAGGCCGGCAAGGTCTGCCAGGCTCGCCGCGATCTTGCCGGTTTCCCCATGCAGATTCGCGATCGCCGCGCCGACATCGCCGCGAGTGGCGTCGGCGCGCAGCACCTGGCCCAGGCCACTCAGGTCGGTCAGGATATTTTCCATCGCCTGGACTCGCCGAACGACATGGTCCATGAGCTGCGAGACCATATCCTGAAACTGTAGCGCGGTCACCGCCTGATTGATGCGCTCGGCCACCTGATCCGAACCGTTGGTCAGCCGGTCGATGGCCACATTGCGGATCCTGTTCTGCTCTTCCATGGTGAGCACGATCTGCTCCACCCGC
>JBGAQX010000043.1:0-26619 GCA_044220545.1 Rhodocyclaceae bacterium
CGGTGACGGTGGAACGGCCGCCGGAAGCCACCGCCCCGGGACTGAAGCTCTTGGTCGCGGTAAGGATCGAGTTATAGGTGATGTTGGCGTTGGCGGCGACCGGCCCGACGACATGGGTGGTACCGTTAGCGTAGGTTTCCGTCCCGGCGGCGGTGGCCGTGTTGGCATAAACGCCGGCGGCGCCAACGACGTCGACCTGGAGTGTGCAGGTGCCCGCCGCGCCGGCGCCCACGTTGGCGCGCGCGGGAATGGTGCCGCCGTTGAGCGCCACCGACGTGGTGCCGGCCGTCGCCGTCACCGTAGCCGCGCCGCAGGTGGTGGCGGCATTGGCGGGATTGGCGACCTTCATCTGCACGGTGCCGGAGATCGGCAGCGTATCGGAGATGGAAACGGCGGTCATCGGATTGACCGAGAAATTGCTCAGGGTGATGGTCATGCGCGTGACCGTGCCTTCGCTGAGCGGACCGGCCGGGTTGAACACCTTGGCGGCGGCAAGAACGGAAGTATTGACCGCGCTGTTGCCCGAGGCGGCCGCGCCGCCGTTGCAGATGCCCGCGCCGTTGTTGGTGCACACGCTTCCGGAGGCAATGGTGTTGATGGTGGAACTGCCATTGGCCGCCGCGGTGCTCGTCATGGCGTAGAAGGTGATCGTACAGGCGCCCGGGGTGCTGACGTTCGTCCGTTGCGGCACGGTGCCGATCACGAAGTTGGCATTGGCATCGCCAGTAACATTGGACACCGTCAGGCCGAGGCAACCGGCTCCCGCCATGCTCGGCGTGTAGTTGACGCCGTTGATCGTGCCGGTGAGAAAAGTCATTCCGCCCGCCAGGGGATCCAGTACCTGCACGTTGCTCATGTCGGCGGCGGTCCAGTTCTGCACCGTGATGTCATAGCGCGCCGGATTGCCCGGCCGGGGATTGCTGCTGCCGTTGGTCTTCAGCACCCGCAGCGTGTCGGCGACCAGAATGGTCGCGCTGACACCCTGGCTGACGATCGCCGCGTTGCCGACATCCACCGCGCCGGCGGGGATGTTGTTGGTGTAGGTGACGGGCGTATTGACGGCCTGCGTGGTGGCGGTGAAGTTGGCGGTGACCGTACATGAACCACCGGCGGGAATGGTGCCGCCCGACAGGCTAACGCCCCGGTTGATGCCACCAACTTGCAGGATGCTTGCCGCCCCCCCGGCGCAGGTAGTGGCAACACCAGTGACCAAGAGTCCCTTTGAGCTGTCGCCATTACCAGTACCGTCAATCGGCGAATCGTCGAAAGGCGTGACGTTGGAGACGGTCAGGGCAGAATTGCCGGAATTGCTCAACGTGATCGTCATGGTCCCTGACTGGCCATCGGCCAGCGAGGCTGGCGCAAACGCTTTGTTGACGGCAAGGGGTGAATTCACGGTGATGTTTGCCGTCGCATTGGCCAAGGCGCGAATGCCAAGATCGTTGCTGAAATTGCTGACGGCGTTGATGGTGTTGGTCTGCGCCCCCGTCGAGTAGACGCCATTGGTATGCCGGCCTTCGATGGCGACGTCGAGCGTGCAACTGCCGTTGGCCGCGACCGTGCCGCCGCTGGCGGTGATCGCGACGTCGCCGGCGGCGATCGCGCCAAGACTCGCCGCCGTGCCGCCGCCGGTACAGGACGAACTGGTCGTCACCGGGTTCGCCACCTGAATGACCGCGCCACCGGCACCAAGCGTCGGAAAGCTATCCGAGACGCTGAAGTTGGGGATCGACACCGGATTGGGATTGGTGACCGTGATGCGCAGGACGCGTGATGCACCGCCCAGCACGACTGAACTGCCGCCGACGAAGGTCTTGGCGATGGTCGGCTGGCTGATCGCGGTGACGTTGATGCTCTGGCTGACGGCGCCGATATTGGCCACGGCGGCGCCATCGTTGCCGGTCACCGCTCCGTTGGCGATGGTGTAGGTGTAGGCGGTGCCCGTGCCATCCGAACTGCCGGCCGTCACGGGGACAAGAATGGTGCAGGAACCGTCCGTGCTCGTGGCGGAATTGCGGGCGGGAATCACCCCGCCGGACAATTGAATGGGCTGAGTACCCACGGCGGCGGTCAGCGTACCGACGCCGGGACTGGTCACGCTCGTGACCGGATTGAAGCAGGTATAGGTCGGCGCGCCGGCCACCTTCAGGCCGTTCGGCAGCACACCCGGCAGGCTGTTGCTGAATGCGGCGGCGGTGATGGCGGCCAATGAATTGTTGTTGGCCAGCGTGATTTCCAGCGTCGTGATTTCGCCGGGGCGGATATTGGTCGGCGCGGCGGTCTGCAACGTCACCGAAGCTGTGAGCCCGGCCCAAGCGGCGCTCGCCGGCAACAGGATTACCGCCAGCGCCAGGACTGGGAACAGACTGCGGGAACGTCGCGTTGTCGTTGCTCCGCCGGTCGCCCGACTCGGTAACTGGCTTCCGAACAACCGGCCTGTATCTTTCATTTGCTCTTGCCCCTTATCAACCACGACGCGGCGTCCGCCGTCAATGGAACGGCTTCCCGGCAGTCCGAACGACAAGGCCTGCGCCAAGCATCGAAATGGAATAATTCTAGCCGGGGACGATCACGCCAGGCCGAAACGACACAATTGTTTGCCTTCGCCGGGTGGCCCCCGGCGCGCGTATCTGCTAGACCAGCCCCTCGAACGGCTGCGTCTCCACCCAGTCGCCGGCCGCCACGTCACCTGCCTCTTCCGGCAGCACGACGAAGCAGTTCGCCGCCGCCACCGAGTGCAGGATGCCGGAACCCTGGCTGCCAGTCAGGCGGACTTGCCAGTCGCCGCCCTGGGCAGCGTCCCGGAACAGTACGCCGCGCGGAAATTCGCGGCGCCTGCCCACCTTGCGCATCGGCGCCACCGCCCGCGCCATGACGGTCGGCCGTTCCGGGATCGGCGCCAGCCCCATCAGTTTCATAAGCGGATCGAGGGCGATCTGATAGAAGCTCACCAGCACGGCCACCGGATTGCCCGGCAGGCCGAAGAACCAGGCGTCACCGATGCGGCCGAAGGCCATCGGCCGACCCGGCTTGATGGCGATCTTCCAGAAATCCACCTGCCCGACCCGATTGACCAGTTCCTTGACGTAGTCGGCCTCGCCGACCGACACGCCGCCGGTGGTGATGACCACGTCGGCCATCGCCGATGCCTCGCGCAGCGCGGCCTCCAGGCTGGCGCGGTCGTCGCGGACCACACCCATGTCGATGATGTCCATGCCCAGCCGCGTCAGCACGCCGAACAGGGTGTAGCGGTTGCTGTCGTACACCTCGCCGGCGGCCAGCGGCCGGCCGATGGAGGCGAGTTCGTCTCCGGTCGAGAAGAAGGCGACTCGGGGCCGGCGATAGACGGACACCTCGGCAAAACCCAGCGAAGCGATCAAGCCCAGGTCCGCCGGGCCGACGCGCTTGCCGGTGCGCAGGGCGGGCTTGCCGGCGGCCAGGTCTTCGCCGGCGCGGCGCAGATTCTGGCCGGCCCGTACGCCCGGCGGCACGATCACGGCGTCGCCTTCGCGCCCTGCGTCCTCCTGGATCACCACCGTGTCGCCGCCCGCCGGAATCGGCGCGCCGGTCATGATGCGTACCGCCTGGCCGGCATCGACCAGCCCCGAGAAGCCGGCGCCCGCCAGGGCCGTGCCAACCACCGTCAGGCGCGTTTCGCCGGTTGGCGACAAGTCGGCGGCGCGCAGGCAATAGCCATCCATGGCCGAATTGTCGTGGGCCGGCACATCGAAGGGCGCCACCACATCCTGGGCGAGCACACGACCCAAGGCGTCGCGGACCGGAACCCGCTCGATGCCGGTGACCGGCCGCACTTGGTCAACTATCGTTTGACGTGCTTCGGCGACCCGCAGGGTGCCGCCCTTCGCTTCTGAAGTCATCGCAATCATCCTCGTGGAATTCCCCGGCGCGAACACGGTCGGCCGCGTATGGCAAGCGGTCGTGGTTCATTCTACCGACACACGCGACGGGAATTCGGCGGCGGCCGGCAACCCGTTCCGTTTCGATTATCCTTCGCGCCATGAAGAGCCGGAGAGTACCGCCAAAAGTCACCATGGTCAGACCGCGCGTCTATCTCGGCGGGCGGGTCTCCATTGGTCCCGGCCAGATCGATCTGCTGCAAAAGATCGCCGAGACGCGGTCGATTTCGGCCGCCGGCCGAGCCTTGGGCATTCCCTACAAGCGCGCCTGGACCTTGATCAACGCCCTCAACGAAGGCTTCCATCGACCGGTGGTGGAGACGGCCACCGGTGGCAAAGGCGGCGGCGGCACGGTGGTAACGCCGCTGGGCGAGCAAATCCTGCTGCGCTACGCAGCCCTGGAGGCACGCATCAACCTCACTTCCGCCAGCGAACTGGCGGCCCTGGGCGACTTGCTCAAGTAGCCTTCCGATCACCGATTTGCCTCCTTTATAAGCAAGTACTTATCGGTTTGCCTTGTGCCTTTCGTTATGTCATTATGGACTTAACGCCACGACTTGCGTTATGGCTGCAAGCGGCGCGGCGGGATCGTTTCGACCAATAACAAAGGAGGAGCGCCATGCAAAAGTCGCTGCACATAGACCCCAACAAATGTACCGGTTGCCTGCAATGCGAGATGGCCTGTTCTTACGAGAACTACGGCGTCTTCAACCTGGCGAAATCCCGCATCAAGATCTTCAGCTTTGAACATGCCGGGCGCAAAGTGCCCTACACCTGTACCCAGTGCGCCGACGCCTGGTGCATGCATGCCTGCCCGGTTGAGGCCATCAAGATCGATGCCGCCACCGGCGCCAAGGTGGTGCTGGAAGCCACTTGCGTCGGCTGCAAGGTATGCACCATCGCCTGTCCGTTCGGCACCATCAATTATGTGCACGACACCGGCAAGGTGCAGAAGTGCGACCTGTGCGGCGGCGACCCGGCCTGCGCCGCGGCCTGCCCGACCGGCGCCATCACCTATGTCGACGCCGACTGGACGGGACTCGACAAGATGCGCGCCTGGGCCGGCAAGACCGACACCCAAGCACGCGCCAACGCCTGAAGGAGGAGACCAATCATGGGATGGACACGCAAGATTCTCCGCGTCGATCTGACGCAAGGCACCGTCAAGTCCGAGCCGCTCAACATGGAATGGGCGCAGCAATACCTTGGCCAGCGCGGGCTGGCGACCAAGTATCTGGTCGAGGAAACCGACCCGAAGGTCGATCCGCTGTCGCCGGCCAACAAGATGATCATGGCCACCGGCCCGCTCACCGGCACCGCTGCATCGACCGGCGGACGCTACTCAATCATCACCAAGGGGCCGCTCACCGGCGCCATCGCCTGCTCGAATTCCGGCGGCTTCTTTGGCGCCGAAATGAAGATGGCCGGCTGGGACATGATCATCCTCGAGGGCAAGTCGCCCAAGCCCGTCTACCTCTGGCTCCAGGACGACAAGGCCGAATTGCGCGACGCGGCGCACCTGTGGGGCAAAACCACCTGGGACACCGAGGAAATCATCAAATCCAGCCACCAGGATCCGCAGATCCGCGTCGCCTCGATCGGCCGCGCCGGCGAAAATGGCGTGCTGTATGCCTGCGTCGTCAATGACCTCCACCGTGCCGCCGGCCGCTCCGGCGTCGGCGCCGTGATGGGCTCGAAGAACCTCAAGGCCGTGGCCATACGCGGGACGGTGGGCGTTTCCGGCATTCGCGACTTCAAGGCCTTCATGGCCGCGACCACGGCGGCGAAGAAGGTGCTGGCCGACAACGCGGTAACCGGCCAGGGCCTGCCCAAGTACGGCACGCAGGTGCTGATGAACGTCATCAACGAGATGGGCGCGCTGCCGACGCGCAACGCGCAGGACGTGCAGTTCGAGGGCGCGCGCAAGATTTCCGGCGAAGCGATGCACGAGAAGCGGCTCTCCGACGGCAAGGCCAACCTGGTCACCAACGCCGCCTGCTTTGGCTGCACCATCGCCTGCGGCCGCATTTCGCAGGTGGACCAGAATCACTGGAGCGTGGTCAACAACCCGAAATACTGGGGTGCCACCGGTGGTCTCGAATACGAGGCGGCCTGGTCGCTGGGCGCCGCCGACGGCATCGACGACCTGGACGCGCTGACCGTCGCCAACATGATCTGCAATGAAGACGGCATGGACCCGATCACCTTTGGCGCCACCGTCGGCGCGGTGATGGAGCTCTACGGCATGGGTGCGCTGAGCAAGGAGCAGATCGGCATCGCCTCGCCCTTCGGCTCGGCCCAGGCATTGATCGAAATCGCGCACATGACGGCGGAGGGCCGTGGCTTCGGCAAGGAAGTCGGCCTGGGCTCGGCCCGCCTGACCAAGAAATACGACCACCCGGAATTGTCGATGACGGTGAAGAGCCAGGAGTTCCCGGCCTACGATCCGCGCGGCATCCAGGGCATGGGTCTGACCTACGCGACCTCCAACCGTGGCGCCTGTCATTTGCGCTCCTACACCGTGGCCTCGGAAGTTCTCGGTATTCCGATCAAGACCGATCCACTGGTCACCGAAGGCAAGGCTGGTCTGGTCAAGGCCTTCCAGGACGCGACGGGCGCCTTCGACTCGTCGGGTACCTGTGTCTTCACCACCTTCGCCTGGTCGCTGGTCGACCTTGCGCCGCAGATCGACGCGGCCTGCGAAGGCGGCTGGACGGTGGAACGCCTGGGCGAACTGGGCGAGCGGATCTGGAACATGGAGCGCCAGTACAACCTCGCCGCCGGCTTCACCGCCAAGGACGACGACCTGCCGGCGCGGCTGAAGACCGAACCGGCCAAGACCGGTCCGGCCAAGGGTCTGGTCTGCGGCATCGACAAGATGATTCCCGAGTACTACCAGGTGCGCGGCTGGGACACCGCCGGCGTGCCCGAGGAAGAGACGCTCAAGCGTCTGGGTCTTTAGTCGCCACAGAAGCGCCAGGGTGGCCGGACAGCACGGTTGCCCTGGCGCTTTTTCTTTGAGGGCTCGGTTATGAAGCACGTCATCATCGGAAATGGCCCGGCGGGCGTCGTTGCCGCCGAAACACTGCGGCGCCATGATCCGCAGGCGGATATCACGCTCATCGGCGACGAAGCCGAGGCGCCCTATTCGCGCATGGCGATCCCCTATTTCCTCACCGGCAGCATCCCCGACCAGGGCACGCATCTGCGCAAGGCCGGCGATCACTATGAGCGCCACGGCATCCATCTGCGCCAGGGACGCGTCATACGCGTCGAGCCGGAAAGCCAGACCGTGGTCTTCGAGGACGACAGCGAACTCGGCTACGACCGTTTGTTGGTCGCCAGCGGCTGCTATCCGGTACGGCCGCCGCTCCCGGGCATCGACCTGCCCGGCGTGCATACCTGCTGGACCCTCGCCGACGCGCGCGCCATCGCGGCGCGGGCGGCGCCGGGCAGTCGCGTGCTCCAGATCGGCGCCGGTTTCATCGGCTGCATCATCATGGAGGCGCTGTGTACGCGCGGCGTCAAGCTGACCGTGGTCGAGACGGGCGATCGCATGGTGCCGCGCATGATGACCGCCACCGCCGGCACCATGATCCGCCATTGGGTGGAAAAGAAGGGCGTGACCGTGCATGTGAATGCCAGCGTCACCCAGCTTGCCGCCCAGGGCGACGCGCTGGTGGCGACGCTGAACAACGGTGCCACCATCGAGGCCGATGTCGTCATCTGCGCCGCCGGTGTCCGGCCCAATGTGGCCTTCCTGGCCGGCAGCGGCGTGGCCACCGGCCACGGCGTGCACGTCGACCAGCACATGCGTACCGACGTGCGCAACATATTCGCGGCGGGTGACGTCACCGAGGCTTCCGGCTTCCATACCGGCGAACGCGAGCTCAACGCCATCCAGCCCAACGCCGCCGACCAGGCGCGCGTCGCAGCCATCAACATGGCCGGCGGCGATGCCGTTTTCCAGGGGGCGCTGGCGATCAACGTGCTCGATACGCTGGGCATGATCTCGACCTCGTTCGGCCAGTGGTGGGGCGTGGAGGGCGGCCAGGGGGTGGAGGTGGCGAACGAGGAAAGCTTCCGCTACCTCTCCTTGCAGTTCAAGGACGATGTTCTGGTCGGCGCCACCAGCATCGGCCGGACCGACCATGTCGGCGCCCTGCGCGGACTGGTACAGGGCCGCATGCGCCTGGGCGCGTGGAAGGACAAGCTGCTCCAGGATCCGACCCAGTTCATGGCGGCCTATATTGCCCAGACCCACAAGGCCGGCTGATCTGGCATAGCGAGACCCCGAGACGACAGGGAGGACGGATCGATGCGGCATGTCATCATCGGTGCCGGCGCGGCCGGCATCACAGCGGCCGAAACGCTGCGCACCCTGGATGCGACGTCCAGTATCACCGTGCTCGACGGCGAAGGCGAGGTGCCCTACGCGCGCATGGCGATCCCCTACCTGCTGGCGAAGCAGATCGACGAGGCCGGCACCCGCCTGCGGCACGATCCGTACCACTATCGTCAGTGGCGCATCGAAATCGCGACGGGGCGCGTCGCCGGCCTGGACAGCGCCGGCGGCACGGTACGGCTCGCCGATGGGCGCGTCCTGCCCTACGACCGCCTGCTGATCGCGACGGGCTCGGTGCCGAGCCGTGAGGCCATCGAGGGCATCGACCTGCCCGGCGTGCATAGCTGCTGGACGCTTGCCGATGCGCGCGCCATCCTGGCCGCCATCCGCCCCGGCACGCGCGTCGTGCAGATGGGCGCGGGTTTCGTCGGCTGCATCATCATCCAGGGCCTGGTGTCGCGCGGCGCCCGACTGACCATCCTGGTGCGCAGCGGCCGCATGGTGTCGCGCATGATGCCGCCCACGGCCAGCGCGATGATCGCCCGCTGGTGCGAGGGCCATGGCGTGCGTGTCCTGGGCAAGACCCAGGCGGCGCGGGTCGAGCGGGATGGCAATGCCCTCAAGGTGACGCTGACGACCGGCGAGACACTGCCGGCGGACATTTATCTCAGCGTGGTCGGCGTCAAGCCCGGCATCGACTTTCTCGATGGCAGCGGCGTGGCCATCGGCAAGGGCATCCTCGTCGACGAGTACATGCGCACCAACGTGCCCGGCGTCTACGCGGCGGGCGACGCGGCCGAGTCGCGCGACTGCCTTTACGGCAAGTTTCAGATCAACGCCATTCAGCCCAATGCCGTGGATCAGGCGCGCATCGCCGCGATCAACATGGCCGGCGGCGACACCCGCTTCGTCGGCAGCCTGGCCATCAACGTACTCGACACGATGGGTCTCATTTCGTGTTCCTTCGGTCAATGGGAGGGCGAGGCGGGCGGCGAAGGGGTCGAGCTGGTCGACGCGGCAAACCATCGCTACCTGTCGCTGAAGTTCGGTGGCGACCACCTGATCGGCGCCACCGCCGTCGGCCACACCGAGCACATCGGCGCCCTGCGCGGCCTGATCCAGGGGCGCGTGCCGTTGGGTGAATGGAAGGCGCGGCTGTTGACCGATCCCGCCCAATTCATGGCCGCCTACCTGGCCACCGGCCAGCAGCAGGCGCACCATGAAACCGAGGCGGCCCTGCGACCAAGATGAGGGCGGCGGTGAACATCAAACTCAAACTGTTCGCTTCGCTCGCCGACCACCTGCCGCCCGAGGCCCAGTCGACCAGCAGCCTGCCGCTGGCCCTGGCGCCGGGCACCACGGTCGGCCAGGTCATCGCGGAGCGCCGGCTGCCCGAGAAATCCTGCCATCTGGTCCTGATCAACGGCACCTACGTGCCGCCCGCCGAGCGCGCCAGCCGCGCGCTGGCCGAGGGCGACGAACTGGCGATCTGGCCACCGGTGGCGGGAGGTTGACCCGGGCGGACGCCGAGTCCTGGCGCCTGGACCGGGACATGAGCATCACCGAGGCCGAGTTCCTGCGCGGACTGCGCCTGGCGGCGCCCGGGCCCGTCACCGTGCTCGCCGATGGCGCACTGCGGCTGAGCCACGACGGTGTTCGGCTGACCGTCCGTCTGAGTCCCGCCGGCGAACGCGTCATCGCCGGCCTGGCGCTGCCCCGCCTGCGCGCCGAATACGAACTGTCCGGGCCACGCGATGCCGCCCGGCGGCTACTTGAACAACTCGATTTGGCGATGCGCCGGGGTGGTGGATAATCCGGTGCATGCCGCCGGTTGTCACTGACTTCACATCTTGAACGGCCTGACCGAAGCCTTCGGCCAGGCGATGGTCTTGCTGACCGGTTTCGACGCCCGGGTGGCGCGGATCGTCCTGCTCTCGGTGGAAGTCAGCGGCGCCGCCGTGCTGGTGGGCGCGCTGCTCGGCCTGCCGCTCGGCGCCGGGCTGGCGGTCAGCCGCTTTGCCGGGCGCCAGGCCATGGTGGTGCTGCTCAACGCCCTGATGGGCCTGCCGTCGGTGGTGGTCGGCGTGGTCGTCTATCTGTTCCTGTCCCGCTCCGGGCCGTTCGGCCACTATGGCCTGCTCTATTCGCCGGGCGCCATGGTCGTCGCCCAGATCGTGCTGGTGGTGCCGCTGATGGCCGCCATCGCCCGCCAGGTGGTCGAGGATGCCTGGCAGCCGTATGCCGAGGAGATGCGCCTGCTCGGCTTCGGCTGGCGACAAAGCGTCGCCGTGATGCTTTACGACTGCCGCCATTCCCTGCTGCTGGCCGGCCTGGCCGGGCTGGCCCGGGCCATCACGGAAGTCGGCGCGGTGATGATCGTCGGCGGCAACATCGACGGCGCGACGCGGGTCATGACCACGGCCATCGCCCTCGAAACCGGCAAGGGCGACCTGCCGCTGGCCATCGCCCTGGGCGCCGTGCTGATCGGCGTAGTCCTGGTCCTCAACGCCCTGGCCTACCTGCTGCGCGCGTGGGCCATGCGCCGCTTCGGGTAACCCGGCCATGTTCCCGCTGCGCCTGCGCAACCTGCAATTCCGCCCCCAGGGCCGGCCGGTACTCGATGGCCTGGATCTGGAAGTGGGCGGCGAGGGCATTACCGTCATCCTCGGCCCCAACGGCGCCGGCAAGAGCGTACTGCTGCGCATCCTTTCGGGCCTGCTGAAGGCCGACGCGGGCAGCATCGACTGGGGCGGTGGCACGGCGACCGGCATCGCCATGGTCTTTCAGCAACCGATGGTGCTGCGCGCTTCGGTGCTGGCCAATGTGGCCGTCGCCCTGCGGCCGCTCGGCCTGCCGCGCGGCGAACGCGACGCGCGGGCCCGCGAGGTACTGGAACGGGTTGGCCTGGCCCACCGCGCAGCCGACCACGGCCGGCTGCTGTCCGGCGGCGAGCGCCAGCGCCTGGCCCTGGCGCGGGCCTGGGTGCGCCGTCCGCGCCTGCTGCTGCTCGACGAGCCGACCGCCAGCCTCGATCCTTCCGGTGTCGAGGCGGTGGAGCGCATCGTCCGCCAGATTCGCACCGACGGCGCCAAGGTGCTGATGACCACGCACAATCTCGCCCAGGCCAACCGGCTGGCCGACGACGTGGTGTTTCTCGCCGCCGGCCAGGTGCGCGAACACACGCCGGTACAACGCTTCTTTTCCACCCCGGCCTCGCCCGAGGCGAGGCAATTCATCAAAGGAGAACTGCCATGGTCCATCGCCTTTCGCGACTGATGTCCCGTCTGCTCGCCGCCACCACTGCACTACTGCTGACCGGCGGCGCCGGCGCGGCGGAGTCGATCACCGTGGCCTCGACCACCTCGACTGAACAATCCGGCCTGTTCGGCCACTTGCTGCCCCTGTTCGAGAAGAAGACCGGCATCGTCGTGCGCGTGGTGGCCGTGGGCACCGGCCAGGCGATCGACATCGGCCGGCGCGGCGACGCCGATGCGCTGCTGGTGCATGACCGCGCCGCCGAGGACAAGTTCGTCGCCGACGGTTCGGGCGCCTATCGCAAGGACGTTATGTACAACGACTTCGTCATCGTCGGCGCCAAGGCCGATCCGGCCGGGCTGAAGGCGGCGACCGACGTCAACGACGCCTTCCGGCGCATGGGCCAGGGCCAGGCGCCCTTCATTTCGCGCGGCGACCGCAGCGGCACCCACGCCGCCGAATTGCGCTACTGGGAAGGCGCGGGCGTCGTCGCCAAGGGGCAGCCCTGGTACAAGGAGGCCGGCACCGGCATGGGCCCGACGCTGAACATGGCGGCCGCCATGGACGGCCATACGCTGGCCGACCGCGGCACCTGGGCCTCATTCAAGAACCGCCAGAACCTGGCCATCCTGTTCGCCGGCGACAGCAAGCTCTACAACCCCTACGGCGCCATCCTGGTCAATCCGGCCAAACACCCGCATGTCAAGCGCGCCGCCGCCGAGGCCTTCATAGACTGGCTGACCTCCGAGGAAGGCCGCCAGGCCATCGCCTCGTTCCGCGTTCAGGGTGAGCAGTTGTTCTTCCCGCTGCCGACTAAGTGACCGCCCTGATCGGCGGCTCGGCGGGCAACGCGCCGTCCGCCTTGTCGAGCCGGGCCGTGAACCAGAATGTGCTGCCGACCCCGGCCTGACTGACGACGCCGATGGCGCCCCCCATCATGCCGGCCAGCCGTTTGCTGATGGCCAGGCCCAAGCCGGTGCCACCGTGTTTGCGGGTCATGGAACCATCGGCTTGCTCGAAGGCGGTGAATAGACGCGCTTGATCTTCGGCGGCGATGCCGATGCCGGTATCGCGCACTTCGCAGCGCAGCAGTACGTCTGCCGGGCTTTCTTCGCTGGCCGTGACATGGACGGCGACACTGCCCCGCGAGGTGAATTTGATCGCGTTGTCGATCAGGTTGTTGAGGATCTGGCCAAAACGCAGGGCATCACCTCTCAGAGTTTGCGCCGCCAGGGCGGGGGCGATGTCGATATCAAAGGCGAGGCCCTTCCCCCGGGCGTTCTGTCCGTGGAGATCGCCCAGCTTGGCCAGCACTTCATGCGGCGCAAAGTCGTACCGGTCGAGGTTGAGCCGCTCGGCTTCGATCTTGGAGATATCGAGGATGTCGTTGATGACGGCCAGCAGACGCTGCGCGGAAGCCTGGCTCTTCTGGAGCCAGTCGATCTGCTTGGGATCGGTGGCACGGCGCAGCGCGACGTCGGTCATGCCCATGATGCCGTTCATGGGGGTGCGCAGTTCATGGCTCATGTTGGCCAGGAAGGTGCTCTTGGCCCGGTTGGCGGCTTCGGCGGCTTCCTTGGCGATGGACAGGGCGGTCGTCCGGTCGGCCACCAGTTCTTCAAGATGGTGGCGGTATTTCTCGAGTTCCGCCTGCGCCTGTACCCGCTCGGTGATGTCGATGGTGTATCCCGCCAGCAGCGTCTGGTCGCCCTGAAAAATCGGGAACTTGATCGACGTGTAGTGGCGACCACCAAAATCCTCGTCGATGCGCAGTACCTTGCCGCCGGTCACCACGGCCCAGTCGTCGGCAACGATCTTGGCGGCGAATTCGGCCGGAAAGAGCTCCGCCATGGTCTTGCCGATCATCTGCTGTCCGGCCAGGCCGAGCATCTGCTGAAAGTTGTCGCTCGCCCGCACGACCCGGCTCTCGGTGGGCGTTACCTCCTTGATGAAGATATGGACCGGTGAGTGGGCCAGGAGCTCGGAGAACAAGGCCTCGCTCTCGGCCAGTGCGGCGGTTCTCTGCTGAACAAGCGCCTCGAGATCCCTGGCCAGGGTTGCGTAGCCATCGAGGGCTTCCCTGAGGGTATGTGTCAGGAGGCCGATCTCATCATTTTCCGGGTCCGGCGGAATCGCCGCCGCCGTCGGCCGGTCGGCGCCATTGACCGCCGCCGACAGGCGGTTCAGACGCTGCGTCAGATGGCGGGCCAGCAGGCTGGCGGCTTGCCAGACGCTCCAGATCAGCAGCGCGGCGATGGCCAGATACGTGATACCGAATTGCCACAGGAGATCGAGCCAGGGCGACCTGATGCCGAACATTTCAATTCGCAAGCGGTACAGATCCGGCAATTCGGCATGCGCAATGTCCTCGGCCACGGCGAAATGACGAGTGGCGGCCGATGCCGGCACGCTGAAAATTTCCCGGCCTTCCAGGCTGGCCGCGAAGCCCAGCCCGGGCTCGAGGACGGCGGCGCGGGCCGCCAGTTCCTCGGCAAGCGGCAGCTCGCCGAGCAGCACGCCGATGACTTCATCGGTGTACGGGTAGCGGACGGGAAAAACGAACAGTACGCGATGATTCGCGCCGGCAACCGGGTGAGCGACCGGCTTCCCGCTTGCCAGCACCTGGCCGATCAGGGCACGCGCCCGCTCGTCGGCGCGATCGAGCAAACCCATGTCACCCGACAGCAGGCGACCGCGGTAGTCGAGCAGGGTGATATGCATCGCCTTGCCGCCCGTCTTGTTCAGGCCCCTGAGATAGGGCCTCAGGTAGGCCTCTCGACCGACGTTGTCCGATATCGCCGTCCAGACCAGCGGGTTGGCGCTCAGCTCGCGCAGGGTATCCGTCTGTTGATCCAGGCGCGCCCGCAGGTCGCTGGCCAGCAGCCGGAGGGCGGCGCCGTGAGCCCGTTGGACGCTCCGGTTGGTTGCCGCCACCTGGGTGATGACGATTACGGCGCCGAGCAGCGCCACCAGAAGCATGGTCAGCGCGAAGGCGGCACGCCGGAAACGACGTTCCAAGCCCCCGCCGGCAACTGCCTTGGCGCCGCCGTGTTTCATGCGCTTACTTCCCGCTCCAGGCGATCGGCAGCAGCACGTCGTTGGCGTTGTATCGAGCCATGAACGCCTCCGCCGGCGAGAGCGCGTCATGACGATCGGCGGTGAAGGGCCGCTCGTAGCGCTTGACCAGGCCGTCGTAGGGGCCGAGTCGCTCGAGCGCATCGCGAATCCTGCGCCGGTCGGTCGAGCCGGCCTTGTTGATGGCCCTGGCCAAGAGGTGGGTCAGGTCGTAGGCATGGGCGACGCCCACCGGACTCTTCACCGCTTCGGCACCGGGCACACCATATCTGGCCTTCAGCGCGGCCAGCACACGTTTGGCGGCCGGGGAATCCGCGCCAATGAAACTGTAGGTTTGGACGACCGAGAGATCGACCTCGGCCAGGGCGTCGCCGACCATCTCGCTGAAGGCACCGCCCGTCACCCCCCAATGGGCGACGACCGGCAAGCGTTGGTTGGCGGGCAGCGCCGCCATTTCCCGGATCAACACCGAACCCTCGCTCTCGTTGGCGACCAGGAGGATGGCCTGGGCGCCGGCATGGCGCAGTTCCTGGTAGAGCTCGACCAGCGACTTGTCGCCCCAGTTGTACCAGCGCTCACCAACGATGCCAACCCCGAAGCCGCCCGCCGACCTGGTGATGGCCGTGTGGTTGCTGCGCCCCCAACTGGTGTTGGGCAGCAGTACGCCAACGCGCTGGGCGCCGCGCTCTTCCCTGGCGAAACGCAACAATACCGGCGCGGCCCAAGTATCTTTCAACGACAGGCGGAAACTGTAACTCGGCTTATAGCTGTGGTCGGTGATCGGGTCGGCCGAACTCCAGGCGGCGAACATCGGCAGGGCCAGTTCGTGCGCCACCGGCAGCCATTCCATCACCACCGGGCTGAACTTGCCGCCGAACACCCCCACCAGATCCGGCTTGGCGGCCAGTTCGCGGAAATTGTCGACACCCCGGGCCGGAATGGAACGATTGTCGGTGACGACCAGTTCCAGCATCCTGCCGCCGAGCACCCCACCGGCGCGATTGACTTCATCGATGGCTATTTCCATGCCCTGCCGCACGGCTTGCGCCGAAGTGCTGGTCTTGTGCCCGAACTCGGCATCCAGACCAATCAGGACCGGCGGCTTGTCGGCGGCAAGCGCGGCGGAAGATCCGACCAGCCAGCAGGCAACGGCAACCGCCACTACCCTGGCAAAGAAGCAACACCGCCTCATGATGATCCCGACGACCAAAGGAACCTTAAAGGAACTCGCTTTGATCATAGCATCCGGCCCGTTGCCGCTCTACGCCGCCAGCGCCGCCGTGACGATCTCCCGCGCCTCGGCAACGATCTGTTGCAGGTGTTCCGGGCTCTTGAAACTCTCGGCGTAGAGCTTGTAGATGTCCTCGGTACCCGAGGGCCGGGCGGCAAACCAGCCGTTCGCCGTCGCCACTTTCAGGCCGCCGATCGGCGCGTCGTTGCCCGGGGCGCGCGTCATGCGGGCGACGATCGCTTCGCCGGCCAGCTCGGCGGCGGTGACGCGCTCACCGGTGAGCTGCTTGAAGGCGGCCTTCTGTGCCGGGCTGGCCGGCGCGTCGATGCGAACGTAGTAGGGCGTGCCGTGGCGGGCGGCCAGGTCCTGGTAGTGGCGGCCGGGATCCTTGCCGGTGACGGCGGTGATCTCGGCGGCCAGCAGGCCGAGGATGATGCCGTCCTTGTCGGTGCTCCAGACCGAGCCATCGCGGCGCAGGAAGCTGGCGCCGGCGCTTTCCTCGCCACCGAAGCAAACACTGCCGTCGAACAGTCCCGGCGCGAACCACTTGAAGCCGACCGGCACTTCGAGCAAGCGGCGGCCGAGCTCGTTCACCACCCGGTCGATGAGGCCGGAGGACACCAGGGTCTTGCCCACGGCGGCACCGGTCGGCCATTGCGGCCGACGGCCAAGCAGGTAGTGGATGGCGACGGCCAGATAGTGGTTGGGGTTCAGCAGGCCGACCGACGGCGTGACGATGCCATGGCGATCGACGTCGGCGTCGTTGCCCCAGGCGATGTCGAAGCGGTCCTTCAGGGCGACCAGGCTGGCCATGGCGTAGGGGCTGGAGCAGTCCATGCGGATCTTGCCGTCGTGATCCAGCGTCATGAAGCCGAAGGCGGGGTCGACGCGCGGATTGACCACATCGATGTTCAGGCCGTAGTGCTCGGCGATCGGTCGCCAGTAGGCCACCGCCGCGCCGCCGAGCGGATCGACGCCAATGCGGAGATTGGCCCGACGAATCGCCTCCATGTCGATCACCGCGCCCAGATCGGCGATATAAGGCGTCATCAGGTCGACCACCTTGGTGGTCGCCGCCGCCAGCGCTTGTTCGTAAGGCAGGCGCTTGACGCCGCGATTGCCATCGGCCATCAGCGCGTTGGCGCGCTGCTCGATCCAGCCGGTGACGTCGGTGTCGGCCGGACCGCCGTGGGGCGGGTTGTACTTGATGCCGCCGTCGCGCGGCGGGTTGTGCGAGGGCGTGATGACGACGCCGTCGGCGCGCGCCGCCGCCGGATTGGCGTTGTGTACGAGGATTGCGCGCGAGATCACCGGGGTCGGTGTGTAGCCATCATCGGCTTGCAGGTGGGTATGCACACCATTGGCGGCCAGCACCTCGAGCGCGGTTTGCTGGGCGGGAGCCGAGAGCGCGTGGGTGTCCTTGCCCAGGAACAGCGGGCCGGCGATGCCTTCCCGCTGGCGGTATTCGGCAACCGCCTGGCTGATGGCAAGAATGTGCGCCTCGTTGAAACTGCCGTTCAGGGCGCTGCCGCGATGGCCGCTGGTGCCGAAGGCGACGCGCTGGGTCGGGTCATTGACGTCCGGTGCGTTCCGGTAGGCCGCGAGCAACGCCGGAATATCGGTAAGGCTGGACTGGGGGGCCGGCTGGCCGGCAAGGGGGTGGGCCATGAGCTGTCTCCTGGATTGAAGCGGGTTCTTTCTAGTCGGGATGTTGCCGAATCGATGCCGCCATGGTGAGCCGACCGGTGGTTGTTGGCAAGAAGCGCTCACGCGCTCTCCCGCCAATCTCAGGCGATCGCCGGCAGTGCCTCCAGCGCCTCATGAACCTCCAGCCAGCGGGTTTCGGCCGTCTCGATCAAGCCGGCCAGCTCGGCCTGCCGCTTGAGCAGGCCGGCCAGCAGCTCCCGGTTGCCGTCGGCGTAGGCCGCCGGATCGGCCAGACGCTCGTCGAGCGGCGCCTTTTCGCCCTGCCAGCCGGCCAATTGCTTTTCGAGCCGCTCGACTTCCTTGACCAGGGGTCGGCGCTTTTCCAGCAGGACGCGCCGGTCGGCCGCCGCCATTTCCCGGGCCTCGCGGCGCGTCGCCTTGTCGGCATCGGCCGGTCGCTCGGCGCTGCGCTGCTGGGCGAGCCATGCCGCGTAGTCGTCGAGATCGCCGTCGAAGGGCGTCAACTGGCGATCCGCCACCAGCCAGAGTTCGTCGCAGGTGGTACGCAACAGGTGCCGGTCATGCGATACGACCACCACGGCCGCTTCGGTTTCCTGGAGCGCCAGGGTCAGCGCCTCGCGCATTTCGAGGTCGAGGTGGTTGGTCGGCTCGTCCAGCAGCAGCAGGTTGGGCCGCCGCCGGATCAGCAGGGCCAGAGCCAGGCGCGCCTTTTCGCCACCCGAGAAGCGGCCGCAGGGGGCGCCGACCATTTCGCCATGGAAATCGAAGCCGCCCAGATAGTTGCGCAAGTCCTGTTCGCGGGTGGCCGGTTCCTGCCGGGCCAGGTGCCAGAGCGGCGACTCGTCGGGACGCAACTGTTCGAGCTGGTGCTGGGCGAAATAGCCGATGGCCAGGTTACGCCCTTCGCGGCGCTCGCCGGCCAGGGGTTGCAGTTCGCCGGCCAGCAGCTTGACCAGGGTGGACTTGCCGGCGCCGTTGCGGCCAAGCAGGCCGACCCGGCTGCCCGGCCGCAAGGTCAGGGCCAGGCGCGCCAGGACGACCTGGTCGCCGTAGCCGACCGAGGCCAGCTCCAGTTGCAACAGCGGATCGGACATGCCGGCCGGCTCGGCGAAGCGGAAGTCGAAGGGGGTATCGACATGGGCGGCGGCGATATCCTCCATGCGTTCCAGAGCCTTCATGCGGCTCTGGGCCTGGCGCGCCTTGCTGGCCTTGGCGCGAAAACGGTCGATGAAGCGATGCAGGGCCGCCACCTCGCTCTGCTGCTTGACGTACATGGCTTGCTGGGCGGCGAGCTTGGCGGCCCGCGCCCGCTCGCACGACGAGTAGTTGCCGGTGTACAGGCGCATCTGCCGGCTCTCGATGTGCAGGATCTGGCCGACCACGCTGTCGAGAAAGTCGCGGTCGTGGGAGATCATCAGGAGCGTGCCGGGATAGGTCTTCAGCCAACCTTCCAGCCAGAGCACGGCGTCGAGATCCAGGTGGTTGGTCGGCTCGTCGAGCAGCAACAGGTCGGAACGGGCCATCAATGCCTTGGCCAGATTGAGGCGAACCCGCCAGCCACCGGAGAAATCGGCCACCGGCCGGGCGAAGTCGGCATCGCTGAAGCCCAGCCCGTGCAGCAGTTCCGCCGCCCTGGCGCGGGCGGCATAGCCGCCGATGTCCTGCAAACGCCCGTGCAGCAAGGCGATCCGTTCGCCCTGATGGGCGGCTTCCGCATCGGCCAATTCTCGTTCGACAGCGCGCAATTCGCTGTCGCCATCGAGCGCGAAATCGAGCGCGGCATCCGGCAACGGGGGCGTTTCCTGGCTGACGTGGGCGATCCGCCAGCCGGGCGGCAGGCTCAATTCACCGGCTTCGGCATGCAGCTCACCGCGACAGATGGCGAAAAAGGAGGATTTGCCGCTGCCGTTGGCCCCGGTCAGGCCGACCTTCCAGCCGGGGTGGATTTGCAGCGTGGCGGCCTCGACCAGCGGCACGCCGCCACGGGCAAACGTCAAACTATTTAGTGCAATCACTATGCAGTCCTGTGCGGAATTGCCGTAATTTTATGCATTCGCGCCATGAACAACCCAATATTCGTCTCCGAAGGCCCGCAACTGCGCAAGGTTCCGGTCGACCTGCTGCGGCCGGGCATGTTCGTCCACGACTTGCAGGTCGGCTGGCTGGCCCACCCGTTCTGGCGCCGTCGCTTCGTCATCGAGGATGAACAGACGGTCGAGCGGATTCGCCAGGAACCGATCCGCGAGGTGGTCATCGATATCACGCTCGGTCTGGATGTCGCGCCCTACCCCGTGCCAACCGAGGAGCAGCGCCAGCAAAATTTCGCTTCCCTCGACGAGCGCTTTCGCCATGCCGCGCGGCAGCGCACCGAAAAGGTGCGCGACTCCGTCTCGATAGAGGAAGAGCGCTGGCGCGTGCAGTTTCTGCAACGGGAGGCGATCCAGACCGTCCATGGCCTGATGGACGACATTCGGCTCGGCCGGCAGGTCGATGTCCAGCGCGCCGAGCCGATGATCGAAAAAATGATGCGTTCGGTGCTGCGCCACCGCGACGCCCTGATCCCTCTGCTGTTGCTCAAGGATCACAACCTCTACAGCTACCAGCATTCCATCAGCGTCGCCGCCATGGCGGTCGCCTTCGGCATCACCCTCGGCCTCGACGAGGAAACCCTGCGCCAGACGGCCCTGGCCACCCTGCTCCAGGACATCGGCAAGGCGCGCATTCCGGAATGCATCCTCGACAAGCCCGGCCAGTTGACGGCCTCGGAAACCCGCGTGGTCCATACCCATGTCTTCGAGAGCCAGCTCATTCTCGAAGACACCCCCGGCGTCACCGATCTGATGATCGATATCGTCGCCAACCATCACGAGCGCGTCGACGGTTCCGGCTACCCGCACAAGCGCTGCGGCGAGGAAATTCCCCTGCATGCGCAACTGGCGGCCATCGTCGATGTCTATGACGCGATCACCTCGGATCGCCCCTACCAGCATCGCATCGAGCCGACCGACGCCCTGCGCAAGCTCTACAGCATGGCCAACAGCCACTTCCGCGAAGATCTGCTGCAGGCCTTCATCGGCACCATCGGCATCTATCCGGCCGGTTCGCTGGTGCGGCTCGACACCGGCCAACTGGCCGTGGTGGTCGCGGTGAACCGGAACAATCTGCTCAAACCGCTGGTGCGCATCATGTACGACACGCGCCGCAACCGCTATCTGGCGCCGGTCCTGTTCGACCTGAGTCGCCGGCTCAATCCGCCTGGGATTGTCGGCGTAGAATCTTATGCGCGCTGGGGGATCGACCCCCGCCGTTGGCATCCGCGCTGAAGATTTCCGCCGAAGGTCCATTTTTGATCAAGCAATCCCGCCTGCTGTCACCGCTGGTCTGCGCGTCATGGCTGTTCGCCGGCGCCGCGCTGGCTCAGTCCGATTCAGTCTCGGCCGAAAACGGCCAGCCGCGAACCCAGGAGCGGGCCCGTCACCTGCGCGAGGAAGCCAATGCCATCCGGCAAGCGGCGGAGGTCCGGCACGGCACGGCGCAAACGACCTGTTGGGACAAGTTCCTCGTCAGCGCCTGCCTCGCCGATGCGGCGAAGTCGCTGCGCGATGAGAAAGGCCGGGCCTACGCACTGGAGAAGGAAGCGCGCGAGATCGAGCGCGGCATTCGGAAGCGCGAGTTCGCCGAACGGGAGGCAAGGCGCCTGGAACAGGCAAATACCCCGGCCGACGCCCGGCAATGAGCGTCGCTTTCGATGTCGCCACGCGCGGTCAGGTATTCACGCCCGAGGCGATCGTCGAACGCATGCTGGCGCTGGTCCGCAATCGGGGCCGCATCCTCGAACCGGCCTGCGGCGATGGGGCATTCGTCGCCCGCCTGCCGCCGCACTACCCTGAGGTGGTGGCCATCGAGCTCGATCCGGCCCATTGTCCCGAGGGCGCGCTGAACGCGGACTTCTTCACCTACCCCGAGGCCGAGAAGTTCGACACCATCATCGGCAATCCGCCCTACGTGAAGGCGCGCGACATCGCCCCGGGCACACGGCGGCATTTCGCCAGCCGACTGCTCGACGGCCATGCCAACCTTTACCTGCACTTCATCGAGAAGTGCGTCCGGCACCTGAATCCGGGCGGCGAGTTGATCTTCATCACGCCACGCGATTTTCTCAAGGCCACCGGCGCCGCCCGACTCAATACCTGGCTGTTCGACCAGGGCACCATCACCGACTTCGAGGAACTCGGCGACGCGCGCGTCTTCGCCGGCGTGGTGCCCAATTGCGCCATCTGGCGCTTCGAGAAAGGCAACACCGGGCGGCGCACCCATGACGGCCGGCGCTCCGTCTGTGCCTCGGGCCAGATCATGTTTACCCGGGGCATCTACAGCGTGCCGCTGAAAAGCGTGTTCCTGGTGAAAGTGGGCGCGGTCTCCGGCGCGGACGACATCTTCACCCACGCCGAACTGGGCAACGCCGATTTCGTCTGCTCCAGGACCGCCCAGACCGGCGAACTGCGGCGCATGATCTTCCTCGACCGGGAAGGACCGTTGCCCTATCTGGAGCAGTTCAAGGAGCGCCTGCTGGCGCGGCGGGTCACGAATTTCGACGAGCACAACTGGTGGAAGTGGGGTCGTCGCCACCACGTCTCGACGGCGCCGCGCATCTACGTGAACCAGAAGACCCGCCAACCCAGGCCGTTCTTTCTCAACGACTGCCAGAACTACGACGGCGCCGTCCTCGCTCTCTTCCCGCACCGCCCGCATTTGCCGGCGAGCGAATTGGCCCGCCTGGCCGACATGCTCAACGACGTCGATTGGGCGGAACTCGGCTTCGTCTGCGACGGCCGTTTCCTGTTCGCCCAGCGCAGCCTGGAAAACACGCTGCTGCCCGAGGAATTCTCCGCCTACGAGGTGGGTGGACTGGTCTAGGGCCTCGTGTAAACTCGGGGCATGGTCCCCCATCTCACCACCGCCCTCTCCGGCCCGCTGCTAGCCCTTGAACGCCGCTTCCTCGAGGCGGAAACCACCATCGAGCGCTGGCTGCGCGGCCAGTGGCTGGAACACACGCCACCCTTCTACGCCTCGGTCGATCTGCGCAACGCCGGCTTCAAGCTCGCGCCGGTCGATACCAACCTCTTTCCCGGCGGCTTCAACAACCTCAACCCCGCCTTTTTGCCGCTGTGCGTGCAGGCCGCCCAGACCGCCATCGAGAAGATCTGTCCCGAGGCCAAGAACCTGCTGCTGATTCCCGAGAACCACACCCGCAACCAGTTCTACCTGATGAACGTCGCCCGCCTGGCGGCCATCCTGCGCCACACCGGCCTCAATGTGCGCATCGGTTCGCTGCTGCCGGAGGTCACGGCGCCGACCACCCTCGATCTGCCCGATGGCCAGACCCTGGTGCTGGAGCCGCTGCGCCGGCTGGGCGCCAGCGGCCGCCGGCTCGGCCTGGCCGACTTCGACCCCTGTGCCGTCCTGCTCAACAACGACCTCTCGGCCGGCGTGCCGGACATCCTGAAGAACTTGCACGAGCAGTTCGTCATTCCGCCGTTGCATGCCGGGTGGCATGTGCGGCGCAAGTCGCGCCATTTCCTGGCTTACAAGGAGGTCGCCCTCTCGTTCGCCAAGGAGATCGGCATCGACCCATGGCTGATCGATCCGGAATTCGAGGTCTGCGGCCGCATCAACTTTCAGGAACGCTCCGGCGAGGAATGCCTGGCGGCGCAGGTCGATGAACTCCTGGAGCGCATCCACTTCCGATATCGCGACAACGGCATCGACGCCAAGCCATTCGTCATCGTCAAGGCCGACGCCGGCACCTACGGCATGGGCATCATGACGGTGCGCGACGCCAGCGAAGTGAAGACCCTCAATCGCCGCCAGCGCAACAAGATGGCGGTGGGCAAGGAAGGCCTGGCCGTCACCGAGGTAATGATCCAGGAAGGCGTGCCCACCTGCGAAACCGTCGCCGAGAGCACCGCCGAGCCGGTGGTCTACATGATCGACCGCCACGTGGTCGGCGGCTTCTACCGCGTCAACACCCAGCGCGGCACCGACGAGAACCTCAACGCCCCCGGCATGCACTTCGAGCCCCTGGCCTTCGAAACCGGCTGCACCCTGCCCGATTCCGCCCAAGCCCCCGACGCGCCCCCCAACCGCTTCTACGCCTACGGCGTCGTCGCCCGCCTGGCCCTGCTGGCCGCCGCCATCGAACTGGAGCGCAGCGAGCCGGCGAACTGACGGCGGCGGCAGGTTTATACGGAACCACGAGTCGCAGTCGGGCTGACGGTCACGGTTCGGCCACCAGCTGAAGTTCGCGTTGGCGTGATCCCTGTCGTTGGAACGACTGCAATACCCAAGAACCTGCCGACAGAAATTCCCGTCTCTCATTTCAAGCGGGTCTTCAGCAGGCCCAATCTGTAGCCGAATTGCCGATGACCTGTCGCAGTTCAGCCTAAACACATTGAACCATGAACACAGACCGCAGTTGCCATTGTCGTTCGAATAGCGATTCGAGTGGCTTCAGAAGATAATGTCTCCGCATTTTCTCGCGTTGCTTTCTTTCAATATCCGGAGTTGTGATGAGTACTCGCGATCTTTTGAGCCGGCTCCCGTTGCTGCTGGCCGTTGTCGTCACGCTCGGCTGTGCGACCGGAGCCGCGCGGGCAGTTCCCCGAGTGATCCTCGGTGATGGGCTCGGGGTGCCTCCCGCGCTACGTACAGATGCCTCGACAGTTGACATTCTGAGCAGTCTTCGCGCGCAGGCGGCGACAACGGGCAAGGCAAGACTCATCATCGGGGTACCTGCCGCGTTCGCGCCGGAGGGATTGACGACGGCCGCCACAGCCGCCTTACAACGAGCCGACATCGCCGCGGCGCAGAACGCCATTCTTGGTCGCGTGCCATCGCTCGCAGCGACTTCGGTCAAGCGTTTCGCCACGGTTCCGTTCATGGCGGTTGAGGCGGATACCTCTCAATTGGAGCAGTTGGCGGCCCTGCCGGACGTCACGAGCATCGAAGTGGACCGCCTGTCGCGCGTCTCCCTTGCCGAGAGCGTACCCATAGTCGGTGGCAGCGCCGCGTGGAGCGCCGGCTACGACGGCACGGGACAAACCATCGCCATTCTGGACACCGGTGTCGACAGTACCCACCCTTTCCTCTCGAACAAGGTTGTATCCGAGGCGTGCTACTCGACCACTGCATCGCTCTACAGCGCCACCTCGATTTGCCCGGGCGGGGTCAGCTCGAGTATCGCAAGCGGCTCGGCACTTCCCTATGCGGGCACTTGTCCCGCCGGGAAATGCGACCACGGCTCACATGTCGCCGGTATCGCCGCGGGCGGCAACAGCAGCTTTTCCGGGGTCGCGAAAGGGGCGACCCTGGTTGCCGTTCAGGTCTTCAGCCGATTCGATAGCGCCGCGAGCTGCGGGGGCAGCAGCCCATGTGTCATGTCTTATACGTCGGATCAGATACTGGGCCTGGAGCGAATCTATGCCCTGCGGAACACCTACAAGATCGCATCCGTCAACATGAGTCTTGGCGGCGGCCGGTACTACTCACAGGCAAGCTGCGACAGTGACAACGGTGCGATCAAGTCAGTCATCGACACACTCCGATCGGCAAACATAGCCACCGTGATTGCCTCCGGCAACGATGGGCACACGGACAGCATCGATGCACCGGCATGCATCTCGAGTGCAATCGGCGTTGGCGCCACATGGGACAGTTACTACGCGACTGGCATCAGTTGCTCTGCCGTCGACCACGGTGGTGTGGACAAGGTGGCGTGCTTTTCCAACTCCTCAAGTTTTCTCAATCTGCTGGCGCCGGGAATCTGGATTACGTCTTCGGTTCCAGGTGGCAGCTACGCCACGTGGGCCGGCACATCCATGGCGACACCATTCGTGGCAGGCACCTGGGCTCTCATGAAACAGAAGAACGCCTCGCTCACCGTCAGCGACGGGCTAACCGCCCTCGGCACGACCGGTGTTGCCGTGACCGACGGTCGAAACGGGATTGTGAAACCGAGAGTTCAGGTCGACGCCGCGTTGGCATCGAGCCCATCGAGCGGGAGTCCGCCGACGATTGGCGACGCGCCCGATCAGAGTCTAACGGTGGGGGTGGCGATGACGCCGTTGAACCGCTCGGGTTATGTGGCGAACAGCCACGGGACGGTAGCGTACTTGATCGCGTCGGGGACGTTGCCCGGCGGTCTGAGCTTGAATTCGGCGACCGGAGTGATCAGTGGCACGCCGACGACGGCGGGCACGGCGACGGTCACCTGGACAGCGACGGACGCCAATGGCGCGGGGGCGCCGGCGGACAGTATTACGTTCACGATTGCGCCGGCGGCGGTACTGCCGACCGCGCCGACGAGCGTAACGGCGGCAACGGCGGGCAGCGGGCAGATCAGCGTGTCGTTCTCCGGGCAAAGCCTCGGGACCGGGACATTGATCAATTACACCGCCAATTGCGGCGGGACGACGCAGACGGGCGGCGGCAGTCCGATCGTGGTGAGCGGCCTGATCAACGGCACGTATTACACCTGCACCGTGACGATCACGACCACCGTGGGCAGTGCGACATCGAGTGCGTCCAACGCGGTGGCGCCGGTGGCGCCCTCGTCGCTGAATGTTGCGTTGGCGAGCAACGGCGGGGTGGCGACGGCATCGAGCACGTACAGCGCCGGCTATCCGGTTGCCTCGATCAACGACAATCGGCGCACCGGGGCTCCCTGGGCGAGCGGCGGTGGGTGGAACGACGGGACGGCAAGCACCTATCCTGACTGGGTGCAGGTGAATTTCAATGGTGCCCGGACCATTGATCGGGTCGTGGTCTATACGTTGCAGGACAACTACGCGAGCCCCGTCGAACCGACCGACACGATGACGTTCAGCAAGTATGGGATAACGGGTTTCACGGTGCAGGGATGGAACGGGACGAGCTGGGTGACCCTCGGCAGCGTGACGGGCAACAACCTCGTCAAGCGGACCGTCAGTTTCGCGCCGATGACGACCGACCGCATCCGCATTCAGGTCACCGCAGCACTGGCAAGCTATTCACGAATCGTCGAAGTCGAGGCTTGGACGGCGGGATCGATGGCGCCACCGACGATTGGCGACGCACCGGATCAGAGTCTG